>CAMPKC010000023.1 GCA_946887045.1 uncultured Sphingobacteriaceae bacterium
CTGGTATGATGCAGCTACCGGTGGGACTGTAGTAACATCTCCAACATTAAACACTATAGGATCTATAACGTATTATGCAGAGGCGGTAAGTAGTTCTACTAACTGTTCAAGTTTATCGAGAACTGCCGTTACTTTAACTATAAATCCAGCTCCGGCTGCACCGGCACTTTCAGGCTCAGCTGCTATCGTTCAATGCCAGACAAATCCCACTCAAATTCTTAATGCAAATAATGCACTTAGCTCAACTTCCAATGTCAGCTGGTTTACCTCTGCAACAGGTGGAACCCCGATTACTTCACCAACTTTAAATACTATAGGCTCTGTAACGTATTATGCAGAGGCAACTAACACAACAAGCGGATGCCTAAGCCTGACAAGAACAGCCGTTACTCTAACCATTAACGCTGCTCCGCCTGCGCCTGTATTATCAGGCTCATCAACTATTACACAGTGCGAAACAAGTCCTATCCAAACTCTGGATGCAAGAGCTGCGTTTGCTTCTTCAACAGGAATATTATGGTATACTGCAGCCAGCGGCGGAACCGCTATATCTTCGCCAACCTTAAACTCTGTAGGAACCATAACTTATTACGCTGAAGCAATTAATAATACCAGCGGATGTTTAAGCTTATCCAGAACTGCGGTAACTTTAACAATTAAACCACGTCCTGCAGTTACTTCGCTTTCTGATGCATTTGTTTGTAATAACAGTACCACAGGTCCAATATCATTTAGTTCAAATGTTCCTGGAAGCACTTTTACCTGGACCAATAGTAATCCCTCCATTGGACTTGCAGCTAACGGAACCGGCAACATCCCGTCATTTTTAGCCACTAACTCAACAAATGGAGCCCTAACAGCTACAATCACTGTAACGGCTACGGCAGACGGATGTACAGGGCCGGCACGTACCTTTACCATCACAGTTCCTAAACCTATTATTACCAATTCTCCTTTATCACAGGAAATTTGCTCAGGAACCAACACAACGGCAGTCGTACTTACATCCAATACTCTGGGTGCTTCATTCCAGTGGTCTGTTAGCAGCTCAACAGGGGTTTCAGGTTTAACTGAAAATAGTGGAACCGGCACAATACCTGTTCAAACGCTTTATGCTACAGGAGCCAATACAGGAATAGTTGTTTATACTTTAAGCGCTAATGCAGATGGATGCCAGGGACCGACAAAAGAATATGTTATTAATGTTTTACCGTTACCTACCCCGGCCCAAACTTACGGAGACCCGACAAAACGATATAATATTAATACTCCGGCTCCTTTAAAAGGGAATCAGGCAGTAATAGGCACGGGTGTATGGAGCCAGTCATCGGGCCCTAACATGGTGTTAATAAATGATCCGACTAATTTTGAAACTGAGATATCGGGACATGTTCCAGGCACTTATGAGTTTAAATGGACGATTTCAAATAAGATCTGCGTTAGTGAAAAAGCCTTGACTTTAGCGGTAAATGCGCCGCCTACACCGCTGAATGACGCTTATGATGAACGGGTAAACACACCGATAAACGGAAACGTTAGTACGAACGATACCGATCCTGACGGAACAGTGCTTACATTTATCAAAGTTTCAGATCCAGCTTCAGGAACCATAACACAGTTTAATACTGATGGTACTTTTACTTATGTACCAGCACCTAATTTCGCCGGCACAGAAACATTTAGATATGAGGCCTGCGATGTGGATGGTGCATGTGTTGAAGCGACTGTAACCTTAAGCAATTATCCGCCCACTGTCGTTCATCTTACCCCAGCTCAATCAGATGTTTTTGAAGGTGGAAAGGCCTGGATCTCAGCACGGCTTGAATCTCCGATACATGAAGACGTAACGATCACCCTGTCTTATGGTGGTGATGTAACCAATGGAGATTATAGCTTATCGGGAAACCTGACGCTTACTATCAAGGCAGGCCAAACAACAACAAACGAAAGGGTTCAGATATTAGCCGTAAGAGATGGAATTAAAGAAATTGATGAAACGCTTTTAGTCAACATCAACCTGATTTCTTCTAAATACGTAGATAAGGGAGAAGGCTCGGAGGTTATTATACATGATGTATTTCCAACTGACGATCCACCTTCGGGTAAAGATGAGAATCCTGATATCAGACCCGATCCTATGACTTCTCCTAATAATGACGGAGTAGGAAACGATGAATTCTTTATTTATAACATTTCGGCCTACCCTGATAATGAGGTAAAAATCTTCAATCGCTGGGGTAATGAAGTGTTCCGGATGAAAAATTACGATAATTACGATAAGGCCTTCAGGGGTAAGGCAAATACTGGTATCTTAGCAAATACTCAGCAAGAGCTTGTTGATGGAGTATATTATTATTTAATTTATACCAAGACAGCGGGGAACGTAACTAAACTTAACAAAGGATATTTCATTTTGAAAAGAAAGAAATGAGGAAACTCTTTTTCTATATTATCCGTAAAAAAGCGAAATATTTAATATTTAGCGCTCTAAGTCGCGACGCCTCTCGTGTTATGTATGACTCTACCTTATTACTTAAGAGAAAAATCAGTTTACTGATACTGTTAATAAGCGCGGTTATCCAGACAAATGCGCAACAAAAAGCGATGTATACTCAGTATATGTTTAACGGGTTAGCGCTAAACCCTGCTTATTCTGCTATGGATGAAGCACTTACAATAACCTCATTATTCCGGCAGCAATGGGTTGGACTTGAGGGGGCACCCAATACCCAAACCTTTTCTATCCATTCTCCTCTAAAACAATCTAATACTTCGTTAGGTGCATTGATTATCCGCGATCAGATTGGTGAAGTAATTACCGAAAAAGGGGCTTATTTTACTTTGGCTCAACGAGTTCCGGTTGGCGATGAAACATATCTGGCCGTAGGATTTAACGGTGGACTGAGTACGTTTACAGCAGACTATTCTCAAAACTATGCCGCAAGCCCTCAGTCGACCAACGACCCTGTATTTGTAGATGAGAGCGAATTGCGCGCAAACTTCGGAATGGGGGTGATGTATTTTACACCAAAGTATTATATCGGGATATCATCTCCTCATTTCTATTATCGCCCGTTAGAAGCTATAAGCGAAATCAAATCGACTACTACTTACCGCCCTCATTTTATTCTTCAGGCAGGATATTTAATGAATCTCGGAGACCAAATAAAGTTTAAGCCTAATTTTATCGCAAATTATGTAAATGGCTCGCCTCTCCTCATGGATTTCAACGCAAATTTTCTGATATCAGAGACCATCTGGCTCGGCGCATCTTACCGCTCACTGGATTCGTTTAACGCCTTGGCGCAGATTTATGTCACCCCTAACATAGCGGTGGGATATTCATATGATTTTACCTCAACCAAAATATCCACAGTAGAAAGAGGCACACATGAGATATCCCTAAAATTCCGTTTACCGGTAATTGGGAGAAATTTTCCGCGTTGTTATTTTTAATATCTATCCTTTCGGATCCAATGCCTGGGTAATCCGATCCGACAAATCCTGCAAATGATAATTGGTAAGTGAATCCGACTGCTTTTGCAACGAGGAACCAATCATACTGTTAATGCTTCGCAGTTCTGCTTTCGCTACAGATATAAGGTCAGAATGCATGCCCGATGCCGTAACTATCCGCCCGCCAGATATACTTGATACCGCGGGATTAACAAGCTGGATCAGTCTATCTACATACATTTTCTGGAGATTCCGCCGATTTACGTCTATTGGTTCTCCAGCTTTAAGTTCGCTGAGGATTGAATTATTCATATCCTTGAAAAATTCGGTAATGCGATAAGCTTTATTCCCATCCATGGCCTCCGCAACGATCAATTTATTTAAAGTATTTGCGGAAATCAGACGACTTAAAGCTGTCTCCTGACTTCGGGCGATTACCTGCAAAGAATTTGTTCCGATGTTATCTAAAATCTCTTTATGAAGCAACCAAGTTGGAGTGGTAAACAATTGCTTATCCAAAAAAGCCATTGCTTCCTTCTGTTTCGCCGCAGGAGTACGTTCATAAACAGCTCCTGGCTGTTCAACCATTTTAGGATTTTCATACACTCCACCAATATTCTTGGTTACGTGCCCTATATATCGGTTAAACTGCGTATGAATCTGGCCATACATATTTTGAAGGTCATCATAATTCGAATTGGGGGTTTTTGTCCATTCCGGAAGTTTCACAAGAATACGCTGCAGGTTCTCAATACCATACTCGCTTGCCTTCATCGCATTGTCGCCTAAATCCTCACTCTGAGAATTTGGATCATCCTGATTGAGTTCTGTACCGAACCACAGGCGCCGGTTTTTAGATTTTTCTATAGTTAATTTATTCAATGCAGACACTTCGTCCCTCGCACTTTTATACTTTGGCAACAAACGATACCCCCACTCGATTGCCCATTCGTCATAATCGCCAATTTTAGGATAAAGGCCTTTTTTTCCAATATTATCTTCTGGTTGGGCTACGTAATTAAAACGGGCATAATCCATTATTGAAGGAGTATGGCCATTTTCTTCAACCCATTTTTTGTTTCGCAGATTTTCGACCGGCACAGTAGAACTCGATCCATAATTATGGCGAAGGCCAAGAGTATGGCCCACTTCATGTGAAGAAACGAAACGAATCAGATCTCCCATTAGCTCATCACTAAATTCCATTTTCCGCGCCCTGGGATCCACTGCCGCAGTTTGCACCATATACCAGTCGCGAACAAGCTTCATTACGTTATGATACCAGTTTATATGGCTTTCTAAAATCTCGCCACTTCTGGGATCTGATGTACTAGGACCACTGGCATTGGCAATTTCTGAGGGTTTATATACTATTGCGGAGTGCCTGGCATCGTCAAGGCTCCATGTAGAATCCTGACTCGGTGTTGGTGCCATTTTCCCGATTATAGCATTCTTAAACCCAGCTTTTTCAAATGCCTTTTGCCAATCATTTATTCCAGCGATAAGATAAGGGACCCATTTTGAGGGAGTAGCAGGATCTATGTAAAATACAATTGGCTTTTGAGGTTCAACCAGTTCACCCCTGCGATATTTCGGCATGTCCTCAAGCTTTGGCTCGAGCCGCCAGCGTTTTACCATTTCAATTTGTTTAACGCCCTGAGGGTTGGCATCAAAATCAGTATAACCAACGGTAAAATACCCCACCCGGGGATCGAAATAACGAGGCTGCATTGGCTTTGCCGGGAGTACCACCATTGAACTGTTTATCTCAATTGTAGACGATCCATTTAAATTAGCCCCCCCGCCCGGAGCCGCAGGCATACCTGACACCGCAGGCAAGAGGGCGTAAGTTTTAACGGTGGTTACTTCCACATTAAGAGGGAAGCTTCTAACATTTTCTATATAACTTCGGTCGGCTATGAAATTGCCTAGCCTGATCCTGCTTTTTCCGGCAGGAGAACTAAAGGAAAAAATTTCATTTTCGCCGTTAATATAGTCGGTAACATCAATAACACTTCCCTTTCCATACGGAGCATAAGCTGCAATATTAAAAGCCGCGGCTATTGCCTGAACATTAGAGCGCTTAACCGCCTGATACATAGACTTAGTACTATCGGGACTATAAGTATTGTAAGAAATTCGCCGTAAAAACATCCGGTTATTCGGACCTTTTTCAAACTGAATTACAGAGCCGCCTATCTGATCGCCCGCATAACCCGCCGCCGCACGAACTTCGGCCCCAGCCTTCGAAATCCTGTTCAAAATCAATATCTCCCTGCCTAAGACCGAATCATCCAATTCAAAATAATATTTATCCTCTACCTTATGAACTTTAAACAAACCTGATTTGGTTATTGCCTTCCCTGTAATGATCTGCTTATAAGGCTTAGGCTGATTTTTAGCTGTCGCATTTCCCTGTAAACCGGTCGTGCCGGCAACTTTTTTCGTAGAATCTGCTGGTGCCGGTTCAGGCTTGTCCTGCGCCAGGGTAGTTTGCAATCCCAATAAGGCAATTAAAAGTGAGATAGGTATTTTCATATTATTCAGTAGGATTAGACTGTCAATATAAGAAAAAACATCTCGAACACGAATCAAATGAAATACAGTTTTAAAAGCTCCACACTTATCTGGATGAAGCTTTGACTCAACAGTTTCCTACCCTCCTAGCTGGAAAAGTAATGGAATGGTGTACAAAACCCTAACCTGGCGGTTATTTTGAATCCCGGGCTGCCATGCCGGTGATTTTTTAAGTACCCTGGCGGCTTCTTCGTCGCAGCCAAAACCAATTCCGCGTACTATTTTTATATCAGTTAAGCGGCCATCCTTTTCCACAACAAAACTTACGAGCACCTTACCACTAATCTCAGCTTGCACAGCTCTGTCGGGATACCTGAGGTTTTTTCTTAGAAATTTCATAAATGCCGACATCCCACCCGGAAATTCGGGGTATTTTTCTAATAACCCAGCTGGTACAAGTTCATTTCCATCACCGCCACCACCAGCTACATTTTCTCCTGTACCATTTCCGCTCGCTGCCGGACTTAGGTTAGCTGTTGATTCAATACCGTCAGAACTTTGACTTGCTATCGCTGAACTTTGCAATTCGTCTATTGTCGGTGGATTTTCTGTTACAGGCGTACTAACAGCTACGGGTTCCACAAAACGCGTCATTTTTTCCTTTACAGGATCCGATTTAGGTAATGACACGGGAGTAGCTTGATTATCTACCGGCTTTTTAAGAGGTGGAAGAGAGACAATAATTATATCATCATCAGCCTTAGGTATGGTATAAGACTTTGAAACATCAGCAATTATAAACCACTGCTGAATTAAGGGATAAGAAAACAACGCTAGTACGAAAAATGATGCAATTAGCAGAGATCGCCCCAATCGTCTGTTATAATTTAGTCGTAATTCATACGCTCCGTAAGACTTATTTCTGTTAGCAAATACCAAATCGAGCCACCCGGTCTGATAAATCGTTGATTTAGGGTTTAACATATCGTTAGTTTTTATTGGATGATGATCTATCTTCCCGGATTCCATAAAAAAGTTTCGACAAAGGAAAAAACCCTTAATTGTTTTTATTTTTTTTAAACATTAATTGGTGGTATGCTTTAATTTGCAAATCTTTGAATCTCTATAGTTTATAATTTTTTTTTAAAAACACTAATACAACCATGCCAAGTCTTAGATTTCAAGCACTCAATGCCGTATTAACCAGGAATATACCGGAGGTAAAGCTTCCAACAAGGCTATCAGACATATATGCCTGCAACGTTTTCGATAAGAAAAAAATGAAAGAATTTCTTTCAGAAGAAGCGATGGACAGCGTAAACGACTCGATAATTCATGGCGCTTCAATTGAAAGAGATATTGCTGAACAGGTAGCAGCTGCTATGAAATCGTGGGCAATCGGCCTGGGAGCAACGCATTACACACACTGGTTTCAACCGTTAACCGGTTCTACAGCGGAAAAACACGATTCGTTTTTTGAGCCAAACGGTGAAGGTACAGCCATGGAGAAATTCTCAGGCGATGCTTTAGCACAGCAAGAACCGGATGCCTCAAGTTTTCCAAATGGTGGAATTCGCAGTACGTTCGAAGCTCGTGGTTATACCGCATGGGACCCATCTTCACCTGCTTTCATAATTGGCAGCACACTTTGTATCCCAACTGTTTTTATCGCCTATACCGGTGAGGCTCTTGATTATAAAGCTCCTTTATTAAAAGCATTATCGGCTTTAGACAAAGCGGCAGTAGGTGTAGCTCAATACTTTGATAAAGCAGTTGAAAAAGTAAATGCGTCTTTAGGTATTGAGCAAGAATATTTTCTTGTGGATCTGTCTTTGTTCAATGCCCGTCCGGATTTATACTTAACAGGAAGAACATTATTTGGTCACATGTCTGCTAAAAATCAGCAGTTAGAAGACCATTATTTCGGATCGATTCCGGAAAGAGTACTTGCATTTATGCAGGATCTGGAAGTTGAATCTATTAAATTAGGTATTCCTCTAAAAACCCGTCATAATGAAGTGGCCCCTTCTCAATTTGAGTGCGCCCCGCTTTACGAAGAGATAAACCTTGCAATTGACCACAATCAATTGCTAATGGACATAATGGATAAAGTTGCCCGCAGACACAACTTTAAAGTACTTTTGCACGAAAAGCCTTTTGCAGGAATTAACGGATCTGGTAAACACAATAACTGGTCGTTAATTACCAATACTGGCAAAAACTTACTTTCTCCGGGTAAAACGCCGAAAAACAACCTGATGTTCCTTACCTTTTTCGTGAACACCATCAGGGCGGTTTATGAGCATGCTGATTTATTGAGAGCATCTATTGCTTCGGTAAATAATGACCATCGTTTGGGTGCCAACGAAGCTCCTCCGGCAATTATTTCTATTTTCCTGGGTAGCCAGTTAAGCAATGTACTGGATGAAATAGAATCATCTCGTGTTACGTCTAAAATGAAACAAGAGAATGCTCTATGGACAAACATTCCTAAAGTACCACAGATTTTATTAGATAATACCGACCGTAATCGTACCTCTCCTTTTGCCTTTACCGGTAATAAATTTGAATTGCGTGCTGTTGGTTCTTCTGCTAACTCTGCAGATCCAATGACAGTTTTGAACACTATCGTTGCCGAGCAGTTGAACAAATTCAAGTTTGAAGTTGATAAATTACTGAAGAAAGGTGAGAAAAAAGACGTAGCCTTAATGACAGTTATCAAACGATACATTAAAGAATCTAAGGCAATTCGTTTTGAAGGAAATGGATACAGTGAGGAGTGGGCTCAGGAAGCAGAAAAAAGAGGATTGTCAAACATTAAGACAACTCCAAAAGCTCTGGATGTTTTGTTATCTGACAAAACTCAAAAGCTTTTCGAAGATATGGCGGTGTACAGCAAACGTGAAGCACATGCCCGTCATGAAATCCTTTTAGAAAACTATTACAAAAAGCTTCAGATAGAGGCCAGAGTAATGGGTGAAATGGTGGATAACGTAATTATTCCTGCAGCTATTTCTTACCAGACCGATTTAATCGACAATGTTAAAGGATTAAAAGAAATTGGTTTAAAGCCAGAGACTTATGCAACGCAAATAGATATCATAACCAAAATTTCGGAGCATGTTAATTCTATCAACTCGGATGTGAGAGCAATGGTTGAAGAGCGTAAAAAAGCGAATGTACTGGAAGATAACAGGGAGAGAGCAATAGCTTATGATGAAAACGTTAAATCGCATTTTGAGCAAATCCGCTACCATGTAGATAAGCTTGAACAAGTTGTAGCTGATAACAAATGGCCTCTGCCTAAGTTTAGAGAGCTGTTGTTTATTAAATAGATGTGAGATTTGAGATATTAGATTTGAGAAAAGGTTCCGTAATATTCGGGACCTTTTTTGTTAACGGGAGGTTGGTAAAGATTTCTATTATCTCCAAGAGGGGGATTATAACGCTTTAATAACCTCAAACAGGATCTGCTAATTTTTTAATCTCACATCTCATATCTAAAATCTCACATCTAATACCTAAAATCTCACATCTCCTCAAATATCTCATCTCTAAGTCCTATTTTTGCAGTCCATGTCAGATCTTAAATACAATCAACGCGGTGTTTCTGCCGGAAAAGAAGACGTTCATAACGCAATAAAAAACATTGATAAGGGACTTTTCCCAAAAGCTTTTTGTAAGATTATTCCGGATATTTTAGGTGGCGACCCACAATGGTGCAATATCATGCATGCTGATGGTGCAGGCACCAAATCATCTCTGGCATATATCTACTGGAAAGAAACCGGCGATATTTCTGTATGGAAAGGCATTGCACAGGATGCTATCATTATGAATCTTGATGATTTGCTTTGCGTTGGTGCGACAGACAACATATTACTCTCGTCCACTATCGGAAGGAATAAAAATCTTATTCCGGGAGAAGTGATTGCCGAAATTATAAACGGCACCGAAGAAATCCTCTCGGAGCTGCGCGAACTTGGTATTGGAATTTACTCTACCGGCGGCGAAACTGCCGATGTAGGCGATTTAGTTAGAACTGTAATCGTAGATTCTACAGTTACCTGCAGAATGAAACGGGATGAAGTAATATCAAACGACAGAATTAAAGCAGGCGATGTTATTGTTGGCTTAAGCTCGTACGGACAAACAACTTACGAAAAAGAATATAATGGCGGCATGGGTTCAAATGGCCTTACATCAGCCCGTCACGATGTGTTCCATAAATATGTGGCTGAGAAATACCCTGAAAGTTACGACCCTGCCGTACCATACGAACTGGTTTTTGCCGGAAATAAAAAGCTTACCGATCCGATTGAAATTGGCAATGGTAACACAATAACAGCAGGAAAGCTGGTACTTTCTCCAACCCGCACCTATGCTCCTGTAATTAAAGCTTTGCTTGATAAATACCGCTCTCAAATAAACGGAATGGTACATTGCAGTGGTGGCGCACAAACCAAAGTGCTTCATTTCGTAGATAGTCTTCATATTATAAAAGACAATTTATTTCCTATTCCTCCCCTCTTCAAATTAATTCAAGAACAATCAGGCACGAGCTGGGAAGAAATGTACAAAGTGTTTAATATGGGTCATCGTATGGAGCTGTATGTTTCTGAAGAAATAGCCGCTGATATTATTGCGATCGCTGAAAGTTTCAAAATTGATGCGCAGATTGTAGGAAGAGTTGAAAGCTCGGAAAAAAAGCAGGTAACTGTAAAATCTGAATTTGGAGAGTTTATTTATCATTAAGTATATGATACTTCAAATTGCTATGACTCAAACATTTTTTTAGCCAAAAATCCTATACAATAGAATTTATACCGAAAAAAGCTACACAATTTGTAGATTTGGCCCGGTCAAAAAAATAAAAATACAATTCTCATGAATTACGACTTAATAGTTATTGGAAGCGGTCCCGGAGGTTATGTTGCAGCAATCAGAGCTTCGCAGCTTGGTTTAAAAACAGCCATTATCGAACGCGAATCTCTTGGTGGTATCTGCCTTAACTGGGGATGTATCCCTACAAAAGCTCTGTTAAAAAGCGCTCAGGTATTTGAATATATCAACCATGCAGCCGACTATGGTATTAAAGTACAAGGTGGAGAAGCTGATTTTGGCGCGGTTGTAAAACGCAGCAGAGGCGTAGCAGATGGGATGAGTAAAGGCATCCAGTTTCTGATGAAGAAAAATAAAATTGATGTGATCATGGGTACTGCCAAAATTAAAAAAGGCGGTAAAATTGACGTAAAAGCAGCCGATGGTTCATCAAAAGAATATACCGCTAAACACACTATTTTAGCAACAGGTGCACGTTCAAGAGAATTACCTAACTTAAAACAAGACGGTAAAAAAATCATAGGCTACCGTCAGGCAATGAATCTTCCGGAGCAGCCAAAAAGCATGATTGTAGTAGGCTCTGGTGCTATAGGGATTGAATTTGCATACTTCTACAATGCTATGGGTACCAAAGTTACCGTGGTTGAATTTATGGATCGTATTGTTCCGGTTGAGGACGAAGAAATCTCAAAACAACTGGAGCGCAGTCTTAAGAAAACAGGTATCAATATTTTAACAAGTGCTAACGTAGAATCTGTTGACACTTCAGGCAACGGCTGCAAGGCAAAGGTTAAAACTGCAAGCGGTGTTGAAACCCTGGAGGCTGATATCGTACTTTCAGCTGTTGGTATCACTCCAAACATCGAGAATTTGGGTCTGGAAGAAGTTGGCGTAAAAACAGACCGCGGACGTGTAGTGGTTGATGGATTTTACAAGACCAATATCGCTGGTGTTTACGCTATCGGAGATATCGTAGGCGGACAAGCTCTGGCTCACGTTGCTTCTGCTGAAGGAATAATCTGCGTTGAAAAAATCGCAGGACACCATCCAGAGCCGTTAAATTATAACAACATTCCGGGATGTACTTACTGCTCACCTGAGATTGCTTCCGTAGGATATACAGAAAAAGCGGCTAAAGAAGCTGGGTACGAAATCAAAGTGGGTAAATTCCCTTTCTCTGCTTCGGGTAAAGCAAGTGCCGCGGGTACTAAAGATGGCTTCGTAAAAGTAATTTTTGACGCTAAATACGGCGAATTCCTTGGAGCTCACTTAATCGGTGCAAACGTTACAGAGATGATTGCAGGGGTAGTTGTTGCACGTAAGCTTGAAACTACCGGAATGGATATTGTAAAAACAGTTCACCCCCACCCTACCATGAGCGAAGCCATTATGGAAGCTGCCGCTGATGCGTATGGAGAGGTAATACATTTGTAGGAGAATTAGTTGTAGGTTGTACGTTATAAGTACTGCATTAAAAGTTGTAGGTTATACGTTATAAGTACTGTAAACTTGCTAAAGACAATTTTATTTTTTCATAAAGCAGGTATTACTAATTTTAGATTTTTTAAGCTTCCAACGGTCATCTGTTGGAAGCTTAATTTTTTAACCATCCAATCCCACAACCCACAACCTTCAACTCACAACCCTCAACTCACAACCCTCACCCCCCTATGGCATGGTTCTTATTAATTCTCGGTGGATTGTTTGAAGTTGGATTTACGACCTGCTTAAAGCTGTCTAATAACTTCACAAAGCTGGGCTGGAGTATCGGCTTTTTTGTCTGCATTACTCTTAGCTTTATTTTATTAAATAAAGCAGTTCAAACGCTGCCGATGGGCACAGCTTATGCTGTCTGGACGGGCATCGGTGCTGCCGGGTCTGTTATTGTCGGTATTTATCTTTTTAAAGAACCTTCAGATTTTTGGCGTTTATTCTTTTTAATCTTGTTAATCTCTTCCATTTTAGGCTTGAAAATCGTTTCGAAGACCTGAGGACGTGGGGTGTAGAGTAGCTGGTATCAAGTAGCTGGTATCAAGTAGCTAGTACTAGTATTAAGATTAGTAATTTATACAGCTTCGCACATTTACAACGCATTCTGCCGACATTTACTTATTTTCACATCTATGTATTTACCACATTAGAAAGATGAACCTTTACTCCATAGAAACCGGCTTATTTAAATTAGATGGAGGTGCTATGTTTGGTGTGGTTCCTAAAACAATATGGAACAGAACCACCCCGGCTGATCAGAATAACCTCTGTACTTTCGCTATGCGTTCGCTCCTTATTGAAGACGGAGACAGGTTAATACTGGTGGATACCGGCATAGGAAATAAGCAAAGCGAGAAATTTCTAGCCTATTACTACTTACATGGAGACGATTCGCTGGAAAAGTCTCTGGCTGCCCGTGGATTTTCAAAAGATGATATAACGGATGTATTTCTTACTCACCTGCACCTGGATCATGTGGGAGGAGCAATAGAGAGAAAAGGAGAGAATTTGATTCCAGCTTTTAAAAATGCAAGCTATTGGAGCAATCAACAGCACTGGGATTGGGCCGTTTTTCCGAACGAAAGAGAAAAAGCATCCTTTTTAAGAGAAAACATAATCCCAATACAAGAAAGCGGGCAATTAAAATTCCTCAGTCCCCAGCAATCTGATCTAACCGACAATGTCAGTGTTCGATTCACCTACGGACACACGGATGCTATGATGCTGCCTCAAGTTACCTATAAAGGAAAAACTATTTTATACGCCGCCGATCTAATTCCGACAGCTGCGCATATTCCAGTCCTGTATGTTGCAGGGTATGATGTATTTCCCCTCAAATCAATGGACGAAAAAAAGGAAATATTAAACGAAGCCCTTGCAAATGAATACATTCTCTTCCTCGAACATGATGCTATTAACGAATGCTGTACCCTGATTCAGACTGAAAAAGGAATTCGTTTGGGTGAGACGTTTAGCGTTAGTGATATTTAATTTTCCACAGATAATAACAATCGCCCTGAAACGTTATTAGTATAGTTTTGCAGAAACGCAACAAAAAACTCCTCTGAGCTTTTTTCTTTATAGAAAAACTCCGGCCGGACGGACTTAGATCTAAAACATTAGATTTGTCATAACATTTTCATGAAATCTGCTTTTTTAGTTCAACTGGAACGATTTTTGTTAACAAAGCCTTTGATTTTATAATAAATTTTATTACAACTTTTCTACTTTTTTACCGTTAAAAGCTTATAAAAGTTTTTAACTTTGCACACGCTTCAAGAAAGGGGTATCGTACTTTAAATGAGACAACTCAAAATAACACAATCCATTACCAATCGTGAGTCACAATCTCTCGACAAATATTTACACGAAATTGGTAAAGTAGACTTAATCACTGCTGAAGAAGAAGTAATTCTTGCTCAAAAAATCCGCGAAGGCGATCAGGCCGCATTAGAACGTTTAACAAAAACAAATTTACGTTTCGTAGTTTCTGTTGCAAAACAATACCAAAATCAAGGCTTAACATTAGGCGATCTTATAAACGAAGGTAACCTTGGTTTAATTAAAGCGGCAAAACGTTTCGATGAAACAAAAGGTTTCAAATTCATTTCATACGCTGTATGGTGGATTCGTCAATCAATTTTGCAAGCTATCGCTGAACAATCGCGTATTGTTCGTTTACCATTAAACCAGGTTGGTTCTTTAAGCAAAATCAGTAAGGCTTTTTCAAAGCTTGAACAAGAATACGAACGCGAACCATCTCCTGAAGAGTTGGCCGACACATTAGAGACAACTGTAGACAAGATATCTGACACATTAAGTAATTCAGGTCGCCATGTATCGATGGATGCGCCATTTGTTCAGGGAGAAGAGAATACATTGTTAGATGTATTGGAAAACGGTGAACAAAGTACTGATAGCAACCTAATCGATGAGTCACTATCGGAAGAAATTAAACGTTCATTACAGACACTGACAGAACGCGAGCGCGAAATCATTGTTCTTTTCTTTGGTTTAGGAAGCAATCATCCTTTATCTCTTGAAGAAATCGGAGAGAAATTCAATCTTACCCGCGAGCGTGTAAGACAAATTAAAGATAAAGCATTACAGCGTCTGCGTCATACATCAAGAAGTAAGATTCTAAAATCTTATCTCGGATAGATAAATCTTTAATACGGATTGGGAAAAGGCTTGCATTAGATGTAAGCCTTTTTTTATTGTGGTATTCGTTTTAAACTAATTTTAATACTGCGGCCTGTTTAAAATGGCTTCTTTTATAACCGCATCTTCAATATCGAAATCTGCATACTTTTCTTCCTCTCTTTCACTCGCTACAAATTTATGCTTATGAGGTGCATGAATTTCGCGGCCCCTAATCACCTCCTCGACAGGCTCTTCTGGATTGTATAATTCTACAACCTTGGGAATTTTAACACCCGGTTCATTCTTTACTGGTTCTCTAGCCGGGAGCATAGGCTCGTACCTGGGCTCATGATACTTTTCGGGCCCATGTGGTTCCTTATCAAGAATCGACTTTTCTGGAATATACGTTTGCTCATCGCGCCATTCAGAGTAAGTTTCTTCCGATCTTTCCTCAAATGGCTGTGACGGATTACGTGTACGCGCTTCCTCCTGCCCTTTCTGATAATTTTCATATACCTTATAAGCCATATATGCCAATGCCGCAAGAAAGGGTAATATGTTTTCCATCAAAGCAAAGTACAATAAATTAAGATTTTAACACAAAAAATATTAAAAACTCCATAAATTCTATAAATTGCTATTTCCATTAATGTGATGAGTATAAGGCTGTGTGCCTTTTTAAAGAGAGATGCAATTAAACCGGCTGGAAATAAAAGGATTTAAAAGCTTTGGCGATAAAATCACCATCAATTTCAATGAGGGTGTAACGGCCATTGTTGGTCCGAATGGTTGCGGAAAATCCAATGTTGTCGATGCTATTCGCTGGGTTTTGGGCGAGCAAAGCACCCGCATGCTCCGATCGGAAAAAATGGAGAATATAATATTTAATGGCACCAAAACACGTAAACCATCTCAGCTTGCCGAAGTATCTTTAACCTTCGACAATACAAAAAACATACTGCCTACAGACTATTCTCAGGTAACCATCACCCGAAAACTATACCGCAGTGGTGAAAGTGAATACCGGTTGAATGATGTACAGTGCCGCCTAAAAGACATAACTGATTTATTTCTGGATACAGGTATCGGAGCCGACTCGTATTCAATCATTGAGCTTAAAATGATTGACGAAATCATTGCCAATAAAGAAGGATCAAGACGGGCACTATTTGAAGAAGCATCAGGAATATCTAAATACAAGCTGCGAAAAAAGCAGACGTTTAGTAAGCTCAAAGAAACGGAGGCAGATTTAAGTCGTGTGGAAGATCTTCTGTTCGAGATAGAAAAAAACCTTAAAACTTTAGAAAACCAGGCAAAAAAAGCAGAAAGATATTATAAACTTAAGGAGCAATACAAGGCATTAAGCATTATGCTGGCCTCTTTCAAAATTACCGGCTTCAGAGAATCACTGGAAAAGCTGGAAGAAGAAGAATTGAAGCATTCGGTAGATAAAACTGCCATAAGTACTGAGATCGACAAGCTGGAAGCCGCACTTCAACAGCAAAAAACAGAGACACTTACCAAAGAGAAAAATCTTGCTGCTCAACAAAAAGCGACAAATGAATTTACATCAAAAATACGAGCTTACGAAAGCGACAAAAAGATAAAAAATGAGCAACTCAGGTTTTTACAGGAGAAGGAAAAACGCCTGAATGAAGAACTTGAGAAAGACAAAAACCAGCTTAATCATGTTTTATATAATGTTAAGCGGCTTAACGAAGAACAGTTACAGGAAACTGAGCATTTAAACTCCATTAAAACAAGCCTGGCTGATAAAAAAGAAGAACTTGATGAATTAAGAGTTCAACAGCAGTCGGCAAAAGCCGGATTAGATGGGCTGGTTAAAGAAAATAACGATCTCCAAAATCAATTATACAATTCTGAAAAAGAGCTGACCGTACTGAACATCCAAAAAGATGCTCTTACGCAGGAAATCAGCCGGAATACCAGCGACGCTGAATCAAAAGAGGCAGAACTTAATGAATTTAATCGCGCAATTCTGGAATTAGAACAGAAAGTTGCTGTTAAGAAAAAAGAGAGCGACGAACTAGTTCAGCATGAAGAAGAACTTCAACTGCAAATCAGCACCAGTGAAGAACAAATAAATCAGCATAAAGAGAAATTATCCGGCGAAAGCCGAAAGCTTGACTCGAAACAGAATGAGTACAACCTGATAAAATCTTTAGTTGACAACCTGGAAGGATTCCCCGAATCGATTCGCTTTCTAAAGAAAAATGCCGGCTGGGCTAAACAAGCCCCCCTTTTTTCGGATGTACTTTTTTGTAAAGAAGAGTATCGTATTGCCATAGAAAACTATCTTGAACCGGTGATGAATCACTACGTCGTGGACACTCAAGCCGAAGCGATTCAGGCAATCAAACTTTTAAGCGATTCTGCAAAAGGGCGGGCAAATTTTTTTATACTGGAAGCTCTGGAGAAGAATCCCGAGCCCGAAGAGCTGGTTATCGCGAGCAGCAATTTCATTTCAGCATTGAGCATTATTGATGTTGATGAAAAATACAGCCGCCTGTGCAGGCATCTTCTTAAAAATGTGTACCTATCGGTTACCGGCGAAGAGGAAGAATTAGAAAATGAACTACCGGAAAACAACCTTGTAATACTTAGCAGCAGCGGGAAGTTTACTAAGAACAGAATAAGCATGACAGGCGGGTCTGTTGGTTTATTTGAAGGAAAGCGTATCGGACGAGCAAAAAACCTGGAGAACCTTGCAAAAGAGATCCGCTCTTTAGAAAACTCTATCGGCACTCTGAAAACTTCTATAGAGCAAGAGGGACATAAGGTTATATCCTTAAAAACATCTCTGAAAAAGCAGGAGATCCAAGCTTTACAGGAAGAGATAAACCGTTTAAACAACGAACTTATCTCTCTTAAAACACGTCAGGAACAATACGCAGCATTCATCCAAAATAGTCAGAACCGGAAACGAGATATTGAAGAAAAAATACAGTCGATTGAAGATGAGTTTTTAAAAGCCGAACCAAAACTTATCGAATTAAAATCGCAAAAGTTAGAAACCGGCAACCTTCTTATTGAAAAGCAACAGGCATTTCATGAACTTTCGGATCTGGTTACAGAAAAATCCACTTCCTTTAACCAGGAAAATATACGCTTCCATCAACAACAAAATAAAGTTTCGGGGATAGAGAAAGATCTGGAATATCGCGACAGCCAGCAAAGATCCCTTGAAAATAAAATTGAACTTAATTCATCAGAACTGGCTAAAACAAAATCTGAAATAACTGACACTTTACAGCACGTAGATCATTCGGATGAAGATTTGATCAGCATGTACGTCCAAAAAGAGGAGTTTGAAAAAGGTGTTACTGAATCGGAACAAGAATACTATAAAGCAAAAAACCAGATTACGGAATTAGAAAATTCAATTTCCGCTCTGAGAAAAACAAAAGAACAATCTGAACTCATCTCTAATGATCTCAGAGACAAGAAAACGAGTCTGAAGCTGGAATTAAATGCTTTAAAGGAGCGGCTTTCAATAGAGTTCTCTATCGATATTAATGATCTTCTTGAAGCGGAAGCAACAACCGAAGGTCTAGAAAATGAAAACGAATCTGGCTTAAAAGAAAAAACAGACCGTTTAAAGCAACAGCTTGATGACTTTGGAGGAATTAATTCGATGGCCATGGAAGCTTATCGGGAAATGAATGAACGTTTCACATTTATTCAAACTCAAAAAAGAGATTTGCTGACTGCTAAAGCATCCCTGCTTGAAACAATAAAAGAGATTGACGATACGGCCAAGGATAAATTCATGGCTGCCTTTACTCACGTTCGCGAAGATTTTATCAAGGTATTCCGCTCACTTTTTAATGACGAAGATAGCTGTGACTTGATTCTAAATAATCCTGAGAACCCGCTTGAATCGGATATTGATATTATAGCCCGGCCAAAAGGAAAACGACCACTGTCTATTAACCAACTGTCAGGAGGTGAAAAAACACTTACAGCCACAGCCTTGCTTTTTTCATTATATCTGCTTAAACCTGCTCCATTCTGCATTTTCGATGAGGTTGATGCACCGCTTGATGACACGAACATTGATAAATTCAATAACATCATCCGCAAATTCTCAGATCAATCGCAATTCATTATAGTATCTCACAACAAACGAACCATCGCCAGCACAGATATTATATATGGAGTAACGATGGTAGAGCAGGGAATTTCAAGGGTAGTAGCCGTAGACTTAAGAGAAGTAGCCTAATAAAATCTAAAAACCTGTTAGGGAAACTTCCGAATTCACACTTCCACAGCGCGAAAAATACTTATAATACCAGGAGTCTTTCAAATTACTCACGATCACCCCCTTACTGGTAGACACATGGACAAAGCGATTATTTTTTAGATAGACTCCAACATGGCTAAATTTTTGTCCGCTAAAATCGAAAAACACCAGGTCACCTTCCTGCAACTCCTGTTCGTATTTCCGTTTCACGGTTTCGGCCATTTGCCTTGCGGTTCTTGGGAGCTGTCGATTATATATTTCCTTTTGCAGCAAAATGGTAAATCCGGAACAATCTGCCCCTTTTTTGTCCATTTTTCCGGGAACATTCGGCACGCCCATCCAATCATCAATAAACCTATATAGCTTTTCGTTTACAATATCTTTCTCGCTGACATTTAACAACGACGCATACCGCTCTTTTACGGAGCCACTAAAGGATTTATTTCTTGCGCTAGAAACATCGGTAAGAATTTTTGAACTTTTACAGGATGAAAAGGCAACGCATCCAAAAAATAAAATGAATAGACGGATTAATTTTCTCTTTGTTAAGATCATAACAATCCCAAGATCTAAAAATACAGGCGGCTAAAGCTGCAGAAGTTTTTAACAGAAGTGGATAACCTCAGCTATTTAATAAAATTCCAACGGTTCATCAGGTCTTCAAAACGCGTTGGATCTCATCGAGCTTCATTAGCGCTTCCACAGGAGTGAGCGTATTAACATCCAGATTATTGAGCAGATCGCGAATTTTAACCAGCACCGGATCGTCAATGGAAAACATTTGTAATTGATAAGCCTGTTGCTGAACTTTTTTTATACTGTCTTTAATATGCTCGCCGCCGGTCCGTTCCTGTTCCAAACGTTTTAAAATTTCGTTAGCGCGATTTATAAGCTTGGGAGGCATACCCGCCATTTTCGCAACGTGTATACCGAAACTGTGCTCGCTTCCACCCGGAACTAACTTTCGTAGGAAAATAACTTTATTTCCGACTTCCTTTACCGAGATATTAAAGTTCTTGATCCGGTTAAAAGAGTTGCTAAGCTCATTTAATTCATGGTAATGAGTTGCAAACAAGGTCTTTGATTTTGCCGCTGGATTTGTGTGCAGAAATTCTGCGATGGCCCAGGCAATGGAAATACCATCATAGGTGGAAGTTCCACGTCCGATTTCATCCAACAGAATCAAGCTTTTGTCTGATAGGTTATTCAGAATGCTGGCAGTTTCATTCATCTCAACCATAAAGGTTGATTCGCCTGATGATAAATTATCAGAAGCACCCACGCGGGTAAATATCTTATCAACAACACCTATTTTGGCTTCCTTTGCGGGAACAAAGCACCCCATCTGAGCCATTAACACAATTAAACCTGTTTGACGAAGCAAGGCTGACTTACCCGCCATATTCGGTCCGGTTATAATGATAATTTGCTGGGTTTCGCTGTCAAGAAATACATCGTTAGTAATATATGCCTCTCCAACAGGAAGCCGCTTTTCGATAACCGGGTGACGTCCTCCCTTTATATCCAATACATTGGTATTATCAATCTGAGGTCTAACGTAGTAATTCTTAATAGCAAGCGTTGAGAAACAGAGAAGCACGTCCAGCTGAGCAATTAGCTGCGCGTTCAACTGTATGGGTTTTATATATTCAGAAAGAGCGAACACCAGTTCGTTATAAAGCCTGTTCTCAATCACATGAATCTTTTCCTCAGCACCTAAAATCTGTTCTTCGTACTCCTTCAATTCAGGCGTGATATATCTTTCTGCATTTACCAGGGTCTGCTTCCTGATCCACTCTGAAGGAACTTTATCTTTATGCGAATTTGTCACCTCCAGATAATATCCAAAAACGTTGTTGAAAGCAACTTTTAATGAAGGAATGCCGGTAGCCTCCGCTTCACGCTTCTGTATTTCTACCAAATATCCCTTTCCGCCAAAGGCTATTTTTCTTAATCTATCCAGTTCCTCATCAATTCCATCCTCTATTACGCCACCTTTTATAACTAAAACCGGGGGCTCGGGATTCAACTCCCTTTCAATCTTCTCCCTTATTAAAACACAAGGATTCAATTGCTCGGCAATTGTCTTTAAAGCCAGGTTATCGGTTGCTTCGCACAGCTTCTTAATCGATTCTGTAGCGAACAAAGCACGTTTCAGCTGACAAACTTCACGAGGATTTGCCTTCAGTAAACCAATCTTAGAAATCAGACGCTCCAGATCGCCGATTTGCTTTATTTCATGCAGCAAAGATTCGCGTATCTCTTCCTCCTTTATTAGAAAATCAACCACATTTAACCTGGCTTCAATAGGTTTCTTTTCTTTTAGGGGCATTACAATCCATCTGCGCAACATCCTGGCGCCCATCGGCGAGCAGGTCTGATCTAACACGTCTACCAAAGTAACAGCATTCTCATTGGCAGAGCCGATAAGCTCAAGATTTCGAATGGTAAAGCGATCAAGCCACATATATCGCTCTTCCTCGATCCGGGATATAGACGAAATATGCTGAAGATTGCGGTGCTCTGTTTCGTTAAGGTAATGCAGAGCTACGCCCGCCGCGATAATGGCGACGGGTAAACGATCGATACCAAAACCCTTGAGCGATTTAACTTCAAAATGCTTTAACAGGGACTCGGTTGCATAGTCGCCTGTGTAGGGCCATTCATCTAAAGTATAGGTATAAAAACGATCGCCGAAAGTTTCCACGAAATCGCGTTTGCGATTTTTAGGAAAAATCACTTCTGTGGGCTTAAACGTTTGAAGTAATTTATCGATGTAATCAGTGCTCCCCTGAGCTACCAAAAACTCACCGGTCGAAATATCTAAGAAAGCTATTCCAAGGGTGTTCTTTTCGAAAAATACTGAAGCAAGGTAATTATTGGTTTTTTGCTGAAGAATATTGTCGCTATATGAAACCCCGGGAGTAACCAGTTCGGTAACACCTCGCTTCACTATAGTTTTTGTTGTTTTAGGATCTTCCAGTTGATCGCAAATGGCTACCCGCTGCCCGGCCCGCACTAATTTAGGTAAATACGTTTCAAGCGAATGATGCGGAAAACCTGCAAGTTCTATATGCGATGCAGAACCATTGGCCCTTTTCGTAAGAACAATACCAAGTATTGAGGAAGCCTTAACAGCATCTTCGCCAAACGTTTCGTAAAAATCTCCAACCCTGAATAACAGCAAAGCACCGGGATATTTGGTCTTAATGCTGTTATACTGCTGCATTAAAGGAGTTTCTTTAACTTCTTTCTTAGCCAATATTTTTCTGATTATTAACCAGCTAAATTATGCTATTAAGAAGGATATTACAGAATTGTGGAAAAATCAAAGTTTGTGAATTAATTTACACCATTCATGCCAAAAACAACAAAAGGAAAGCTGCCTTTCCTTTTGTTGTTTTGATGTTTTTATGGTAGGATTATTTTTACAGGCATCCAGTATTTTGGTAGATGTAGGGCCTTCACTTTAAGACGTTAAAAATTTAACATCCTTTCCATGTACGCAAGGTGTTTAAAAAAATGGAGTTTTTTTAATTTATTACACGAACGGGCCAGTTGCCGTGATGAAATGCCATTCTGCGTACACGAAATGATTTTAGTAAAACTCACTTTCGGCATTTTCATGTATATAACGCGATTAAACTATTTATATTAATCCGGTTTATCGCCCTTTAGCTTCTTATCAATATTGATTTGTTGTTCAGTTTTATCAAGGTTTTCGCGAAAGCCCTCTAAACTGTTCTCATCATATTTAAAATTCTCGGCGCTCGCATCGCCAGGGTTTCCGGATTCAAAAACGCTCTTCTCGGCTCCCGGAGGATTATCACCCAATAAATTTCTAGTTACGGGCTTGTCATTTTCCGAAGATACGTTCATATCGGACTCTGAGATGCGTTTTTCAAAAAAGCCTGTCAAATCTTCTTCCCCTACAGCAGGCTGATCAATCGTCTGGCTTTCATCAGAATCGGCACTAGATTCATTCTCAGCTTCCATCCGTTGAGTCAAATCTGCAGAATTCAATTGCTCCTGCTCTTCTAAGCTCGGCGTATCTCCAATTCCAGACTCATCATTCAGGTCCGAATCAAGATTATCCTCCCAGTCTCCATTTGGATTCGTAATCATAGCTAATATTTATAGATAGTATACAAACATGCTATGATTGATTTTGTTCTGGCCAATTCGCAAATTCAGACTGGATGAAGAAAACTAATGATGAATCAGTGTCTCTGAATCACTCTAGCTTATCGAATCTTCTTTTGGAAGTTATTAGCTTGGGATGCACCTTGTTCAGAAGATCTTTTTTATAGGAACCACTATATAAAATAGTGTACATGTCTTCAAGGCAGATTTTATTTCCATCGATAGAAGTGATTTTTTGTTCGTTAATCAGATATGATTTATGAACCCTTATAAACCGGTCTGAAGGCAAAAAATCCTCCAGCTCTTTCATCGTTAAATAGATAAGATGGCTTTTATTCGTCAGGTGAATAGTTACGTAGTTTTGAGAGGCTTCAATGTAAATAATGTCATCATATTTTATCCTGATGACTTTATTTCCCCTTGATTCATTTTTAACAAAGAAGTAATCACTTCCCGGGCTTTTATCTTTTACAATTTCCGCATTGGCTTCCAACTGTTTCTGGGTGGCCTTTTCAATGCACTTAGAAAAGCGATCAAGTGAAAACGGCTTCATCAAATAATCTACCGCATTATTCTCGAAGGCTTCAGCAGCGAAATGGGGAGCATCTGCGGTATAAATAAAAGAGGTTACAAAATCAAGATTCTCAAGATTCAATTTCGGTAAAGAGCTACTTATTATAACGATATCAGGCATCAGAGTCATGATTTCATTATACGCAACCAAAGTACTACTGGAACTGCCTACAATTTTGAGTTGTTTGTGTGCAGATATATATTTAGAAATGATTTTAATACTTGTTTCATCATCAAGGATGTAGCATTTCATATGTTGGATAGTAGCGTTAATACTTTAAACTCAGTAGATATTTAAACCTTAATGATTCCAGGCTTAATATGCCCAAAGGTTTGTAGCAGTAAAAATACAACTTTGAGCCTTTATACACACAAATTAAACAATATATTTAACATGCATTAAAAAAAATCTTTACTAGTTAAAAAAATATAATATTCATTAAAGCACCAAAACATCCTTTTTTATCGGAGGAAATCAACGCTAAGTACCGATACCCGCCAAAGAGATATTTTTTTTCATAAACATCAATTCTTTCCATTAATTTCGAATACTATTCTGAACCCTAAAGTGGAAAAGTCCGAAACATCAAACTCACTTTATATATTTCAAAAAATAAGGCTCACCGTAAAATGGATGCGCCAATCTTTTAGCGAATTAAAGAGGAACGACCCTTTACGGATGGCAGGAGCCACAGCATTCTTTTCGACCTTTGCTCTGCCTCCTATTTTGATAATTCTTATCCAATTATTCGGATTGTTTTTGAATAGAAATAAGTTAAGCTCGCAGTTAATTGACCGTCTGGCAAACCTTATGGGTAAAACCAGCGCCTTACAGGTTCAGCAGGTTTTAGATAATTTCAATTCACTTTCTCAAAACCTGTTTGCTCTTATCGCCGGATTTATTTTTCTTCTTTTTGTAGCCACAACGCTATTTTCGGTGATAAAGAATTCGCTCGATCAAATTTGGAAGATCCGGGTTAAAGCCCATCCGGGATTTTGGTTTTACATTAAACTCAGGGGTCGCTCATTAATGGTAATCGTGGTGGGTGGTTTACTTTTCCTCATATTAATCTTTATCGAAGGCTTGCAGGCAATTTTGGGAGAATATATAAATTATTTGGGTCCGAAAGCCAGTGACTTCCTTAATGGTTTGGTCAACGAAATAATCTTTGTGATAGTTGTTACTACCTGGTTCTCTATAATATTCCGATTTCTGACAGATGGGCGGCCAAAATGGAAAGCAGCACTAGCGGGAGGGTTCTTCACCGGAATTTTATTTTCTTTTGGAAAAGTGCTCCTGAAATGGCTACTGTCTTTAAGCAATATCAGCAATATATATGGGGCATCAGGCTCGATAGTATTGATATTATTATTTGTTTTCTATTCATCTCTTATCTTCTATTATGGGGGGTGTTTTATAAAAGCGATGAGCGATGATCTAAACATGCCCATAAGACCTGTTAAAGAAGCTTTCAAATACCAGGTTACAGAGGTGATTTCAGACAATGAAGCTTAGCCTTTTGCTATAAAAGATTTTTTTCTTTTCGGTATTTTGCCAGATTTATCATCATCACACTTAATAGAATAATGCCTAGCCCCGATATTTGCAAAATTGTTATCCTTTCACCGGCAAATAACACGCCCAACAACACTGCAACTACCGGATTGACATACGCATAGGTACTCACCTGGGTTGCAGACCTTACTTTCAACAACCATACATAAGCGCTAAAACCAGCAATTGACCCAAATAGAACCAGGTAGGCTACAGACCACCAGCCTTCCGGACTTACAGACTGTATTTCGAAGCCATTTTGCTCACCTCTTAATAATCCCCCGATCGCAAAAGCAACAGCAGCCGCCAGCATTTGCCACGTGGAATTCACTATTGCAGAACTCCCTGAACTATAATATTTTGAATATAGCGATCCACCAGCCCACGACATTGCTGCCAGAGTTACTAATAGCATCCCTCCTGCTTCAATGCCCGATCCGCCGCTGACGCTGGCGACTATGCTTTTATAAAACAAAAGCACAACTCCAAAAAAACCCATTACAAGCCCCAAAATAGTGGATTTATTTCTAAGGTTGTGGGCCCATTTCGGCTTATCAAGCAATACAAACCATAACGGGGATGACGAAACCATTATAGCCACTACTGCGCTTGGCATATATTGCTCAACCCAGATGACTGCACCGTTTCCGATAAATAATAACAGCAGACCGCCCAATACAGCATGCATTACTTGTTTTAAGTCAAATACTTTTTCCTTTTTATATACACACCATATCAGCATAATGAATGCCGCAGCAAAAAACCGCAAAGCACCCAGCATAAATGGAGGAAAGCTTTGAACTGCTTTTTGGATAAAAAAGTACGTCGAGCCCCAAACTATATAAACAATGGCAAAAGCTAAGACTACATTAAATTTCGATGCAGGCGTTTCTTCCTCACGCGATTTTCCCATTTTAATACTCTATTATCGATTTGTAAATCTATACTTACAGTACGTAGCTTTTAACCAACGGTTGTCAATTTAGATAAATACGAACCTCATTACCAAACTTATTTATCAAAATCGAAAGTGATTCATTTCGGTAGCTTTTCAATTTCTCTCAGCAACGCTTCATCTCTCATTCGATAAGAGTTCATGGCGGTAACTCCTAGTTTTGTAATCAATTTATAATTTGCGATCGCGCCCACCGCTGCCCCGATAACCGGAATTAATTGAGCCATTTTCGCTAAATCAATATAGTCTCTATATTCCTGTTGAAATGTGCGCCAATCAAACTGTTCAACATCCGCGGGTAATGATAGTTGATATAAATTCCACTGCGATACATATGCAAAGACTTCTTTTTGCCTTTTACGACTCGAAAAAGCCAATTGAAAAACATAGAGAATAAACAATCGCTCGCGGTAGTCTTTAACATCGTACCCGTACAAAGAGGCTATTTCAAAAAGTAATTTAATCTTAATACCCAGCAATACAGGAAAATCCGCAAATCCTAATAATATCCCCCCGGCACCTGTAATACCCCCCTCCACGGAAGCTGTTTTCTTATAGGTTTCAATTTGTCTCTTGACAAATGCTTCCCTGTATTGTAAAGACGCTTTTTCCAAAGGCTTAGAAGTACTGTATGCAGAGCCGAACAAGACCAACTGAACCATTTTTTTGATAGTCACAGTGATTGCTTGATGCACCTTATCCGGGATAACATTATTTATTTTTGTTTGGATCCTTCTGGAAAGAATATCTGTAAAGGATAAGTCCTTATGGATTTCCTTTTTCCAGATTTCTAACTCAAAGAGAGCCTGTCTCTCATAAATATCCATCAATTTAGAAGCATTTAAACACTCATGAAATAACCCAAACTATACTAAAATGTTATATATATTGTTCTTAAAATAAGAAATCAATTGGTATTTTAGAGCAAAGACTCAAAACGATGAAAATAGCTTTTTTTCTCCTGTTACTTTTCAGCATTTCCTTTTCGGGATTCGCGCAATATGGAAAATTAGAACCTTTAAAAGAAGGAGACAGTACTTTTGTCGTTTTACGAACACCTAAAGAAACACTAAAAAAACTGGCTGATAGTCCAAATAAAGATGATAGAAAGCTGGGCTCTCAAATTGAAAGCATTGAAAACCAGCTGGAAAGATTGAGGTCTGTATATCTTTCTAACCGTATATTAAGTCCGGACATACGAATGTTTATTAACAACATTAAATCTTTAGAATCTAAAGGAGTGAATGTTAATTATTATGTTCAGGAGATGTTAATCTACACCCCAAGGCAGGGATTGTAAAAGAAAAAAAACCGGCTTGATGGCCGGTTTTGTATCATTATCTATTGTAACTTCCAGTTGCTCTGTTGTTGCGGTTAAAACCACCGCCACCACCACCAGGACGGTTATTACCAAACCCAGGATCTTCTTTCGCTTCCGAAACTAAAATTCTCTGGCCATAATAATCCCCACCGTTCATGTTTGCAATAGCTTCCTTTGCTTCTGCATCATTTGGCATCTCCACAAATCCGAAACCACGACTTTCGCCAGTTTCGCGATCTTTGATGATTCTTAAAGATTTCACATAACCAAAATCTCCAAAAACCTCTTTTAATTCTGACTCTTCTACCTTAACAGGGAGCCCTTTGATAAATATCTTCATTAATGTTATAAAATTTCCACAAAGGTACGATTATGAGCCAAAGAAAATGTAATACTAATGTTAGGTTAACTGATTATTTAACCCTCCATTTGGCGCTCTCTGTTTTCCGATCAAAAATTCTGCTTTTATATTTCATTTTTTTCTCGTCAACACTGTCGTGCATATTTAAAGCACCGTGCATATCAAGAATTTCAGCCGCTGTTTCTGCTTCCTCAACAGACGAAGTATGAACACTGACCACACAGCCGGTGCGTGCTGTCTCAGAATAACTTTTGGCATCATCGTCATTCCCAAAAACAGATTTAAACCAATTAGTTACACTATTATCATGATCTTCATTCTCTGCTGCCGAATGGTCTCCTCCCCTGTTCGAGATATCTATTTGATCCCTGTTAAACTTATGATCCAATAAATATTCGACAGCCAACTGTCCTTGATTAGTATGCTCAAAAATACCCACCACGGTTTGAGGTCGCGATTGATTAAAAGTTGAGGTCGACTCCGAGGCCTCCGAATGATGAACAGAAGCCGGCTCATTTCGATCATAGGATTGATTAGTCATCGGAGTTGGAGTTGCAGGTTCACTCGTAACACCACCTCTGCGCGTACCCGAGAAAACATGCTGAACGAGATCTTCCACCCGGGTATTCACTTTACCTTTTTCGTAGGTAAGTAATTCTGTTAGCTCGTTGGCCATTATACCCGGCAACACAATATTTTGATATGAATCATGTATTTCAGCAACACTTAAAGGTACCAGCACTTTTCTGTCTCTGAGGTGCATTTCGTTTCCTTCAAGATCCAGAACCATATACAAGACCTTTCTGGATTCAACATCAAACAGAAGATCGTCTACTTTTCCCAGAATGCGACCGTTACCGTTTTTTACGGTCCAGCCCCGAATGTCTGATTCATTGTCAGATACTTCATATTTACTTTTGCCCAATTCTTTAAGGCGTACGTATTCGGAGTTATTTGAATTACTCATGGCTTAATTGATTAAATAAAAAGATAAAGGATTATATCCACAGAAATAAACTCGGGTTTGGATTAAATCCCGTGAGAGTATTACCACCCTGGTAGTAATTTACATACCAGTAAAATATTGCCGCAGCTATAATCAAAATAATAATAAACCAAAGCCACCAGGATGTTTTTCTTTTACGTTGCACATGTAGTTCTGCCATAACAAATGTTTTTTATAGGTTTTACATACAACAACTTTGTGATTCTTAAGTTTTCGCATATCTTAATTGTCTCTGCCGATAAAGCATCATCTTGAATTTTTTTTAAACTCAAATCCATTTTTAATTGTATTGAATTATATGTTAACTAAAGAATTCGAAATGTTTTATTTTGATGATAAAACATTTATCAGTTTATGCAAGCAAATTGAAAGAGAGACCAAGGCTATGCAAGCCTACACTCGCGACAATGCGCACGACCTGCGCCTCGCCTATCAAAAGTTTGAACTTTTTTTAACTGTTTACTTCCGTAGCAGAAAAAGAGAAGATATTGATTATAAGACTGATGTACGCCTGGAGATTGCATCGGACATAAATCAAATGTCGGAACAGGATGATAATAGTGAAATTACAGACGATTATTACTCTGAGCACTTTTTGAATGCTAAAGAAAAACTAGAACAAGTTATCGAAGATTTGATCTATCAGATTACAATGCGCAACCTGTCTATGAACACAGACGATATTGTTCAGGAATAGAATACCATATTATGTTTCGCATCCGATGATGATACCTTAGAAAATCAACCCGGGATCTACAACTGCCGACTCGCAAATGTAAGTGGGCACAATACCGCTTGTTTTCATTTTGGTTTCTGCATCACCAGCCAATGTGTTACCCGAAAAAACCAGCACAGTATCTAACCCAAACTTATTTCCGCCTAAAATATCAGTATACAAAGTATCACCTACCATTACGATATCTTTTTTTGCTATAGTTCTGTATTCCCGGATTAAGTCGTAAGCGAACATAAACATTTGTGAGTCTGGCTTGCCGAAACGAATAAAGTCGCGTTCCACAATAGTCTCAATCATCCTTGCGACACCACCGACGGCAATCGCAACGTCGTTTTTATTCACAGGATACGCGTAATCCGTATTTGCGACAATAACGGGAATCGGTCGCTTCCGAAGTAGATTTACTACTATGTTCAGATCTCTGGCCCAGTCGAAACCTTCATCGTCAAGAAAAACAAGCGCTGTTACACGTTCGATGTTTGTGCTGTCGATTTCGCTAATTGGCAAGGTATGCAAACCGGAACTATCGAGGTAATGTGCAGAGTTTTCGGTTCCAAGATAGGCAACAATCCCTTCGTGTACTTTTAAATCAAGGTACTCTTTCGCGAGCATTCCGGATGAAATGATTCTGTCGGCAGAAGCAGCGGCAAGTCCCATTCTGTGGTATGAATCTGCCAACTGCGCAGGGCTTCTCGAAGCGTCGTTGGTGACTATATAATACTCCTTCTTTTGAGACTCAATGTATGCAAAGGTGGATTCGATACCGGGTAACAGTCCTTTGTAATTTTTTAAAACACCGAAAGCGTCAAAAAATATTACTTCATACTTATCAATGATGGATTTGAAATTATCGATTTTTAACATTCAGACTGTTTATTTTTCTGATTTAATCATTTTTTTATAGAAAAAATGGAATTTATCATTTTTTTCTTAAATCCCGGAACTTAGAAACGGAAAAACACGCAATCAGCTAATTTATCAGTTGAGTTTAAGTACATGAAGAATCTTCTGAGCGTCAAAATCACGGTCGACGGATGGCAAATAAATTTCGAACGCTTCGGACTGGAGTTTCTGGGCATACTGCTCGTTGAAAAAATACTTACCGTCCTTTATTACATAATTGAGGATAAAAAACCTGTAAGCCTCTTTCATAAAACGGATCTCATCAGCAGTTAATGGATTAACTTTATGATATTCTTCTAAAAAGATCATAAAACGATCTTCATTCAGCGTATCGATGACATAACTGAAAACTGTTCGATCACCGACATTCGACACAACGCGACTAAAGAAATAAAAATCCATCATTCGCGAACTCATCCTGAACCAATCATAATCCCATCTCGAATATAATTCAAAGTTTTTGGTGACTGAGAAATTTCCGATATTCCAATCAATAAATACTGGAATATTTTCAAAAGAACCCGCATTCAATTTCAGCCGGTTTTTCAAGAATAATTCACAGTGATATTTTAAATAATCGGCCTGCAGCCTAGTCCCAAACTGCTTTTCATTACGCCCGATTTGTTTAATGAGAATTTGGATATCGGTACGTAAAGTTTTAGAGGATTTAGGAAGTACATTTTTCAATCTGGAACAAGCCCTGTGAAATTTGCCTATTTGCTGACCAAACTTTCGGATATGACCTTCTTCTAGCCTTTTCGGGAAACGCTTTATAACCCTTGATGGATTATAAAAAACAACCCAGGCATCAGTTTTTCCTTCTTTGAAACGATACGTATATACTCTATTGTTTTTCAATAAAGATTTTGCCAATAGATTTTCGAAAGGGTAAAGCAGATTATTGGATAACGATTGTATGATGCGATGATCTTCGCGAAAATGTTCGAACTTACCAAAATTTGAAAGCTTCGCTATTATAATATCCTCATCTTCAAAGGTTATGCGATAAACATGATTAGTTGAAACCTGTGCGCTTATATCTTCAATGTCGCTAATTACTTTAGAGACATCATATCCTTCCCACGCTTTCTTTATTATTCTGGAAAAATCCATTGCTTTAGATTAATTGCGCAAAGATGTCGCAATTATTAATAACCGGCTCAAAAAATAATTTAAATAATTTCGAAATATCTTTTGAGCTCCCAATCGCTTACATGTTGAGAAAACTGCCTCCACTCCCATAAGCGTGTTTGAGTAAAGTGTTCAACAAAATTCTCTCCAAAGAGTTCTTTGGCTATAGACGAATCTTTCATGGCATTGCTTGCTTCATTAAGATTTACCGGCAACTTTCTGTGCTGTGAATTAGCATAAGCACTACCTACCGTAAGCGGCTTGTCCAGCGAAAGCTTATTTTTTATTCCATACAAACCGGAAGCCAGAGCGGCAGCAATTGCTAAATACGGATTGGTATCGGCGCCCGGAACCCTCATTTCGATCCTGGTATACCTTGCAGCCGAGTTAATTACCCGAACGGCTGTAGTTCTGTTCTCAACTCCCCAGGTCACTGTAGTTGGAGCCCATGCACCTTCTACCAAACGTTTATAGCTATTAACCGTTGGTGCATACATAGGCAATATATGTGGCAGGCAATACAATTGTCCGGCTAAATACTGTTTCATTAAGTCGCTCATCTGATGTGTATCTTCAGAATTATAAAACAGATTCTCCGATTTGTCTTGGTTCCATAAACTCTGATGAATATGTCCGCTGCATCCAGGAAGATTCATATTCCACTTCGCCATAAATGAAGCCATAATTCCATGCTTGTAGGCAATTTCTTTCACGGCTGTCTTCAAAAGCGTTGCCTTGTCTGCAGACTTTAAAACTTCATCGTAGATAATAGCAGCTTCGTAAACTCCGGGGCCGGTTTCTGTATGTAAACCTTCGATTGGGATGTCGAATTTCCCTAAGAGATTGAATAAATCGTTGTTATAGTCAGCATATAAAGCCGGCCTTATAATCGAATAGCCAAACATTCCGGGAGTAATCGGCTGAATTTTCGTAAATTCCTTATCGTGTAATGATTGCGGCGTTTCATTAAAATTAAACCATTCGAATTCTTGTGAGAATGCGGGGAAATATCCCATATCACAGCATTCCGAAGCAATTTTCTTTAAAAGTGTACGAGGACAGGCAGCAAGACCGGGCGAATCTTTTTTACTAAAATCGGCAATAAAAAAAGGAATGTTATCCTGCCAGGGGATAATACGAAAGGTAGAAAGATCTATGCGACACTGCTGATCCGGATATCCGGTATGCCATCCCGTAATCTTTACATTATCATAAAGAACATCGTTGCTGTCCCAGCCAAAAACCACATCGCAAAAGCCATAGCCGCTTTCTAGACCCTCTAAAAATTTTTTTCGATGAATTACTTTACCACGTAAAACACCATCGATATCAGCGAAAGCAAATTTCACTCTCTCGATCTCGTTATCATCCAAATATTTAATAATCTGAACTTTATCCATGCAAGCTAAAAAGGAATAAATACTCGTTAAATATAAGGTAAAACTTGGCTAATACGGAAAATAAAGACCCGGTTTGAATATGATATTAGTCTTTAAAAACGTAAATTACACCAGACAGAGACCGAGTAGAAACTCTCAGAACCAGGCATCCTGATGATGAGCAAGTCGATAGAAATCGTTCTTTTAGATTTACAAATGAATTAATGATACAAACTGTAACCTTAGCAGTCAAAATCAGTATAGTGGAAAACTATCTTTTTTTTAGTGAATTATAACCCCGGATTTATGTTAAGAAGCATTCTGCTTATTTTTATGCAGTTGACGGCGATCTATGCCTCTGCTCAAAACTTCAATTTTCGCTTTAACCGTTTAAATGTTACCGAAGGACTTTCGAGCAGTAGTATAAAATCGATCATTCAAGATAAAAAAGGCTTTATATGGATAGGTACCGCAAACGGATTAAACAGGTTTGACGGCTATTCATGCAAAATATATCGACACAAACCTAATAACCCTACAAGTTTGATTGACAATGACATTTTCGACTTATTTGAAGATTCTGATGCAAACCTTTGGGTAGGAACCTCCGGAGGACTGTGCATGTACGATAAAGAGAAAAATAATTTTATTCTCCATAAAGAAATGGACAGAACCAGAGCTAACAACTTTTTAGAAGATAAAAATGGAACTCTCTACTGTACATCAGGACTAAGTATTTTCAGATATAACACAAAAGATAAGCTTTTTAAAAAATTCGCTGACCTTCCTTCGGAAGAGGTACAAAAAATGTTTATCGATTCATCTGGTACTTTTTGGGTAGTTTGTCCATCACAGATTTATTTTCTTGATAAAAACAAAGGAATCTTAACAAAACAGAAACATCTGCCAATCTCAGATATTACAGATGTTATTCAGGATCATTCCCGTAAGATTTGGATTGCTGCTAATAAAAAATTATTAATTTATGACCCACAAACAAAGGGCTTAGAACTCTACGAAAAAAGCCACATGTTTCCCAACATAATTACGATTTTAAAAGAAGACAGTAAGCACAGGCTCTGGGCAGGCAGTGTTAATGATGGTTTATCAGTTATAAGTAAGGATAGAAAAACTGTCAATAAATACAATACCAAAGCAGGAGATTCGGAAAGTTTAAGCTTCAATACAGTAACAGATATCTTAGAAGACAATAGTCGACATATCTGGCTTGGCACATACGGAGGCGGCGTTAATCTTATTACTGAGAGAAATTTTGAAACCTATAAAAGCAATGTTTTTTCAACAAACAGCTTAAGCAACGATAATATTGCTTCTTTAGGCGAAGATAATAACGGAAATATCTGGATAGGTACTGATGGCGGTGGTTTAAATAAGTTCAATCCTTCCACTAAAACATTTCAGAGGTTTCAGGCAAAGCCAGGAAACACGAATTCTATAAGCGCCAATGTTATTACTTCCATTCTTAAAGACAAACAAGGTTATTTATGGTTTGGATATTGGGAAGGCGGGCTTGATAAATATAACCCTTCCACTAACCAGTTCACACATTATAAAAAAACCGGGCAAGGTGGACCAGCTTCTCTGCTGCATCAGAGTGTGATGTATTTATACGAAGACAAACAGGAAAACGTCTGGGTTCAAACGTTAAAAGGCTTAACACGATTAAATAGAGAAACTAATACGTTTGAAGATTTCACCCATCCGATTCCTGATCTAACCAACTACATTGTAAGTATGGTGGATGATAGCAATGGAAACTTGTGGCTGGGTACCTGGGCTGGATTAAGCCTGCTAGACAGAAACACAAAGAAATACACATTATTTCAGCATAGCGATAAGAATGTACATTCTTTAAGTAACAACAAAGTTTACGTCGTATTTGAAGACAGTAAAAAAAGGCTATGGATTGGCACCGGAAACGGACTAAACCTGTTTGATAGAAAATCCCGGAAATTTACACGCGTGTATGAAGATGACGGCTTACCCAGTGATATAATATATGGCATTTTAGAAGACAAAAAAGGCAATTTGTGGCTGAGTACCGGAAATGGATTATGCCGTTATAATCCCCAAACAAAAGCTATCAAATCTTTCTATTCGCAAGATGGAATACAGGGTAATGAGTTTAAACAGAATACTTTTCTTAAATTAAAGTCGGGCGACCTGGTTTTTGGAGGCACTAGCGGTTTTACCATCTTTAATCCGGAGAAAATTGAAGAAAATAAAATCCCTCCTCCGGTAGTTTTTACCGACTTTCAAGTCTCTAACAGCTCTATCACTTCATACGATAAAGACTCGCCGCTTCAGCGCTCGATAAGCGATGCCGAAGAAATTAAATTATCATACAAACAATCCGTTTTTACTCTTGAATTTTCGGCCTTAAACTTTATATCATCCCAGAATAATCAGTATGCATATTTCCTGGAAGGATTCGATAAAAAATGGAATTATGCCGGAACTCAAAGAAGAGTAACCTATACAAACCTCGATCCTGGGGAGTATATATTTAAAGTTAAAGCCGCAAATAATGATGGTGTATGGAACCCCAGATATACCAGTATTAAAATTATCATAACACCACCATTTTGGAAAACCTGGTGGTTCAGAAGCTTGTCTATTCTGTTATTAATAGGAGGGGCCTATTCCTTTTACAGGTATCGCCTCAGTGCTATTGAAACACAGAAAAAAGAACTGGAAAAACAGGTCGAGGAACGTACATCTCAAATCAGAGAACAATCTGCCACATTGCAGGATTTAAACGAAGAGCTTCAGGCACAATCTGAAGAGTTGCAAACACAGGCGGAAGAGTTGCAAATTAAATCTGAGGAAGAATATAAAGCCCGTAAGGAAGCCGAGTTAGCTAATCAGGCCAAGAGCACCTTCCTGGCTACAATGAGTCACGAAATCCGAACTCCAATGAACGGAGTTCTCGGGATGACTTCTTTATTATGCGAAACCAATCTCGACGATGAACAAAGAGACTACGCCGAAACTATTCTGAATAGCGGCGAAGCCCTTTTAACAGTAATCAACGATATCCTTGACTTCTCAAAAATTGAGTCAGGCAATATGGAATTAGACCCGCATTCCTTTGAGCTGAGAAAATGCATCGAAGAAGTTCTGGACCTTTTTGCCACCAAAGCATCGCAAGCTGGTATCGATTTAGTTTATTTAATAGACCCGAAAATTCCTGTACAAATTTTTGCAGACAGCCTGAGAATAAGACAAGTCCTGATTAACCTCATCGGAAATGCGTTAAAATTCACTTCACAGGGAGAAGTTTTCATCGGTGTTTCTATGATAAAGCAAGAGAAGGAAGATTTACAACTGGGCTTTGAAATTACGGACACAGGTATAGGTATACCGGAAGACAAATTGGGCCGCTTATTTAAAGCGTTCACCCAGGTTGATTCATCGACCACGAGAAAATATGGCGGCACTGGCTTGGGTTTGGTAATTTGCGAACGGCTGGTATGCCTGATGGAAGGCACGATTTCTGTTCAAAGTAAAGAAGGCATCGGAACAAGTTTTAAATTCGACATTTGCTGTAAGCAGAGCAATGAAGTGCCTAAATCGACGGTTTATCTCGGCACAGCAGGTTGCGAAGGAAAACGGGTTTTGATAGTTGATGATAACGAAACTAACCTTAAGATTTTAAAAACCCAGCTTGAACAATGGAAATTAATTCCTACCGTTGCCTCGTCCGGCCCTGATGCTTTAAAAATACTGGAGCGCGACGAACTGTTCGATTTAATTATTTCGGATATGCAAATGCCAACAATGGACGGTGTAGAATTTGGCACAGCCGTGAAGGGAAAATACCCTTCAATTCCGATTGTTTTATTAAGCTCTATAGGAGATGAAACACAAAAAAAATACTCCCATATATTTTCAGCTATTTTAACAAAGCCAGTTAAACAGCAGCAATTATTAAGAGTTGTACAAACCCACTTGAATCCGCTGCCAAACCGGGCGGAGGTACAAAGAACGAAAACGGACAATGTGCTTTCGGAAGCTTTTTCGCAGCAATTTCCATTGCATATTTTAATAGCAGAAGATAACTTAATAAACCAAAAGCTGATTATTAGGGTACTTAACAAATTAGGGTATCAGCCAGACCTTGCAGATAATGGCCAGGAAGCAATTAACATGCTGAGGGAAAATTCTTATGACATCATATTGATGGACGTTCAGATGCCGGTTATGGACGGACTTGAAGCTACAAAAGCGATAAGAACCGGATCTGACACGCAACCTGTAATAGTAGCAATGACCGCAAATGCCCTTATTGAAGACCGCGAAATTTGTTTGCAGGCCGGCATGGACAGATACATTTCAAAACCTATTAAATTAGAAGAACTGAAGAATACTTTATCCGAAGTATCCAGGCAATTGCATAAAGCATAAGATTAGGCCCGGAATGAAGGTTTTTATATACAGTCCCTTGCTTTGTACCGTATATTTTTAGGAGTTTAATCTCCGCGGCGGAGGTACACACTGTACGGAGAAAATCGAACTATTTAAGTTTGTTTGCAGAGATATCTTTTAGAACCTTAACGAGTGTTTCGAGATCGAACGGTTTTGAGATGTAGTTATCCATTCCAGCCTTAAGGCATGCTTCACGGTCTTCGGCCATTGCGTTGGCCGTTACCGCCACAATTTTCGGTTGCCATTCCTGCTGTTTTCTAATCAGCCTGGTAGCCTCTAAACCATCTAATTCAGGCATCAAGACATCCATCAGTATAACATCATATTTCTGTTTGCCAGCCATATCAACAGCCTCTTTTCCATTTGAGGCGAGTGACGCTTTATAGCCTAATTTATCAAGCACTTTTAATGCAAGCTTCTGATTAATCAAATTATCTTCGGCTACAAGGATATTGAGTGGGTGAAGCTCGGCAAACTCGTTTGAGAGAATCATCCCCTCCCGGCTTCCGACATTTATCCCCATATTTTTTTGAAGCTGATTTTGTACAAGATTGAATAGTTGCGCCTGCTTAACGGGTTTTGTTAATACAGCGCAAAATAATCCGGGATACTTTGAACGGCTTTCATCTCCAACAGAGCTTAACAATGCTATGGGAATTTTTGAGTGCCTGTTTTTTATGATAGTTGCTAAAGCTACACCATCCAACTCATGCATTCTCATATCGGTAATGATCAGATCAAACTGGCTATCATCGGATAATATTGCCAATGCATCTTTACCAGAACCAGCTTGTACAGAATCGATCTTCCACTGCTTCAATTGCTCTTTCAAAATAAAAAGATTGGTATTGTTGTCGTCAACAACCAGTATCCTTCTTCCAGCTAAAGAAACCAACTCCATGTCTGCAACTTCTTTCGCCTGCAACACAAAACTGGATTTTATGGAGAAGGAAAAAACCGAACCTGCCCCTTCCGTACTTTCAACATTGATTTCTCCCCCCATTAAATTCACCAATCGTTTACTTATGATAAGACCCAGACCAGTGCCACCGTATTTCCTGGTAGTTGAAGAGTCGACCTGTGCAAACGCATTGAATAAGCGGGATCGCTTATTTTCCGGAATACCAATTCCGGTGTCTTTTACTTCGAATGCAATTTCACACTCGTTGTCAAGTATCTTATTTAATTTTACTTTCACAAACACTTCTCCTGAGTGTGTAAACTTCAATGCGTTGCCTACCAGGTTAATAAGAATTTGCCGTAATCTAAATCCATCGCCAACTATAGTTTGAGGTAAAGAATGATCAACATAATAGACCAGATCCAAACCCCGATCATCTGCTTTTACTGCAAACAAGTCTAATGCATCTTCAACACATTGCCTCAAATTAAATTGATGATAATCCAATTCCATCATGCCTGATTCGATTTTAGAAAAATCTAAAATGTCATTAATGACAGTTAGCAGAGCATCCGCGCTGGTACGGATTGAATAAACGTATTCCTTTTGCTCATCGCTTAGAAATGTTTCATTTAAAAGCGAGGCCATTCCGATGACGCCATTCATCGGCGTCCTTATCTCATGGCTCATCGTGGCTAAAAAAATGCTTTTGGCTTCGTTCGCTTTCTCTGCTTCCAGGCGTGCCTGATCGGCTTCCTGACGCAAAAAGCGCTCCTGATCCTTTTGCTGATTGTAACTATTTCTTATATGTCGTGTAATGAAAAATATCACACCGACAACCACCAAATAGGAATATGCCAGATCTATAAAACGCTGTGTTTCGCTCTGATATGTATTCACGATCAGATGCGGAAAATAGTTCTCAAAGGCTAATAAAGCAACTACGATTACGAGGTTAACAGGCACCCAAATCCTGTTTTGTTTCGCTGAAGCAACAGCTATAATTAAAAATGTTGAAAGTATAAATATCAGCAGCGTTGGGCCGTCAGCACCTGAATTCAAATAGTAATTTACAATGAACAAAAGATTACTTAAGACAATATAAATGACTACGGCTGTTCCTGTTTTGTGTTTAAATCGTGATAAATAATAAATCCCCGTGACCAAGACAGCGACGCATAGCATCAAAACTGCAAGCTCGGGAAGGCCCAGAAAATAATTGAACGGAACATTGTGAAACAGTACTGCGATTGATACGAGGCAAACGGCATGAAAAATTCTGGTTTCTAAAGAAATTACGCCGGGTTTATCTAATAGATAGCTTATTATTTCTTTAATTTTTGATATCCAATTCAAATTCATTGAGATGCTGTCCCTCTGGTATCTCCCCTAATTATTAGCCTGATAATAATACTAATTTATACGTAAGAGCTTGGTTTATGTTTATGCTAATCCAGCAACATGATCTGTGCTGATGTTTATTCTTCCAAATTGATTCATTTTTTTCAGAGCTTTATTCACCCTTGCGCCATTGTTTCGCTAACCAGCCTTTCGGCTTTTCAGGAACTGTATTCTTAAACTTTATCTCATCAGATAAGTCGCCGGAAACGGTTGTAACAACCTCGCTTCCGGGGACCTCGAATATAACGTTTTCGAATACCAGATTCCTGGTATCAACCAAACTTATAAGTGAATCTTGGGAGCGTATGATTGAATTTTTTATGCTGATATTTTTCGCATCGGTTACGCGAATAAGATTTTTAGAGTTTACATCAGCATTCTCGAGAGTAAAATTACTGAGGGGAGATTCGGGAATTCCATCAATCCTTATTAAGCTCTTCGCTTTCTCAATAATAAAATCTTTGGCTACTATATTTCTAAAAAATGGGGTCAGACGATTTACTTTTAGAGCCGGCAAGCGCGTTGCCAGCTCTCCTACATACATTTTACTCCCCAGCATATCCCACCTAAAAGCATCATCACGTAAAGACATTCGAATACGTTCATAATATAAGTTCTCTCCCCCGCCTCCTCTTGGCCTGCGTGTTTTAAAACGAATGCCGACACCGGTATCATCAAAAACCGAATCATGAACGTACAGATTTCGTATCACGCCTGCTGTTTCACTACCTACGGTAATACCGCCATGGCCTTCTCTCGCCAGGCAGAAACGTACCACTACATTTTCCGTAGGCTTATTTACCCGCATCCCGTCTTCTCCCCTGCCCGCTTTCATGGTAAAGCAATCATCGCCGCAGCTGAGCGTGCAATATTCAATCAATACATTCCGGGTTGATTCAATGTCAATTCCATCACCCCGGGGAATTCCGACTGAGTTAACTGTAACACCGCGAATAATCACCCCATCGCAATACACCGGAACAATATTCCAAAAAGGAGTATTTTCCAGAGAGATACCTTCAATCAACACATTTTTACAGTTGATCGGTGAAATAAACATTGGAAGAAAAATGAACTCATTATTGTATCCTTCATACACCCGCTCTGAAACCGGCTTATCATGAGGAACTACATTTTCAATCACATCAACATTCATGTACCTCGTTCTGACAGGAGAATCTTTAGGCGGACCGATAAGTTTCCCTTTTCCGGTGATTGCAATATTTTCTTGTTCGTTTGCATAGATACAAGCGCCGAGCGACATCACTTCCACACCTTCATTCCGGGTGAACACCGCTGGCCGGTAATCTTTAATTTCCCCGCTAAAATGTAATTCTGCACCCTGTTCTAAATGAAGATTTACATTGCTTTTTAAACTTATACGGCCCGTGTTCCATTTTCCTGCAGGCACATATACCGTTCCGCCACCCTGTTGGTTCAGATCATCTATAGCAGCTTGAATTTGCCGGGTAGCTATTTGTCCCTCCTTTGCACCTTTATCTATAATACTAATGCTACGATCAGGAAAAATCGGCCTTTGAAGTTGTGGCATTGCAAAAGGCGCTTTTATAGCTGCAATATCGGCGGGCATTTTTAAAGCACCTACCTCATCAATGGTTGGTATCGCCTTGTTAACCGGAGTAGTTTTATTGCTGTTTATAATTAAACAATTACTAAATAAAACAATTAATGCACAGCCTAAAACATTAAATAATTTAACTCGCACAGTAGCTTTCCTCATTACGTTTATTTTCATTAATGTGTATTCGAAACTTGAATTGGTATCGGAGCAAGTTAAAAAAAATTAAAGCTTGCATAATTATGTATTCTAATTGTTATCGGAAAACTAACACTTAGGGAACTGCTACGATAAACTTTCTAAGTGGAAGTATGGGCTGGACTTCCGGTAAATCCCGACCCACCTAAACACTGAGTCAGCAGGTTACATTTTGGCAATTTCTGTATTAAAGGTAAACCTATCCATTATGAAACTGCTACAATTTTTCGCCCTTTTTACCATCATAATCTCGTCCTGCAATACTAATCGCTCTGAAGAGGAATTAATGAACAGCTCTACCGATACTTTGTCAGCCAGTGGATTATCCGGCAATGCAGTAAAACTGATTAAAACTGCAAGCATCGACTTTAAAGTAAATAATGTATTTGAAAGTGCTAAACGAATTGCGAATACTGTCCGGAGAATGAATGGAGTAGTCACCAATCGTCAAATACAATCGGTTGATGAAAATAGTAAACGATTGAAGATTTCTGACGACTCGTTAAAAATTCTAAGCTCCTATATTATCAAAGCGAATATGTTGGTGCGTGTACCTACCATAAACCTTGACCAATTTATTGAAGAGATTTCTGCCGCTGCAGTTCATATTCAAAATAGTCAACTACACATAGAAGATAAAAGCCTGAACTATCTATCCGCTCAATTGAAGAGACAAAACAGTCAGGATCTCCTCAAAAGCGAAGCTCGAAAAAATCACAAGACAGAAGAATCTGTTTCGCTGGCTGACGAGAAAGACCAACTGATTGAGCATCAAATTCAAAATAAAGAAATTGACGCTGATGTTAAATACAGCACTGTTCAGCTTAATTTTTATCAGAATGCCTTAATACGTTCAGAATTGGTTGCCAATAATAATTTATCCGATTATCAACTACCATTCGCAAGGAGCATGAGCAACGCGTTTTTTAACGGCTGGGACTATTTTTTAATATTTATAATTGGAATCGCTAATCTTTGGATGTTTCTTGTGACCGGGGTGGTGGTAATTTTTAGCTATCGTTATTATAAAACGAAGAAATCAATGGCTTAGAGGACGTTGAAATCCGAGCCTGGAAACTTTAATTTTTTACATCTCTACTTATCAATCATAATCGCCGGCCTTAAATTGTTTTTAATTTTTCAATTTTTTGTTTGGATTAATTTAAAGTGTTACATTTGCAGTCAAATAAAAAGAATGCAACACATCAACACATATTATTTCGGATACTTTTACTATTACCAGTAAGAGCCGGGACTGATATGTTTTGAACTAAAAGAACTATATACAGAGTCCCGGCCCAACAGCCGGGACTTTTTTATTTAATCGATGGAGAAGAAAAGAGTAGCAATTCAGGGCATCAAAGCATCGTTTCACGAAGAAGCTGCGATAAAGTTTTTCGGTGATGATATTGACACCATCGAGTGCAATAGCTTCAAACAAACCTGCGAGGTTCTGAAAAACAAAGAAGCAGATTTTGTGGTGATGGCCATAGAAAATTCTATTGCCGGAAGTTTGCTTCCCAATTACACTCTTTTACGCGACTATCATTTTACAATCGTTGGCGAGGCCTATTTACACATTCAATTAAACTTATTAGCCCTTCCAGGTGTAAGGTTTGAGGACATAAAAAACGTAGAATCTCACCCGATTGCCATCCGCCAGTGCGATGATTTTTTCAATGAATATCCGCACTTAAATGTGGTTGAAAGTTCGGATACGGCGGCATGTGCAAAACGCATCCAGGATGAGCAACTGAAAGATACAGCTGCTATTGCTAATAAATTAGCTTCGCAGGTTTACGGACTGGAAATTATGGAGCGCCGGATCGAAACGAATAAAAAGAATTATACACGTTTTTTAATTCTTACCGATACCAAGGATATGGTGATCGAAGATGCTAATAAAGCGTCAATATCTTTCCAGGTGACGGATGAAGTTGGCTCGTTGGTGAAAGTGCTGAATATTTTTGCTGAGCACAACATTAACATGAGCAAGGTGCAATCCATGCCGGTTTTAGGAAAACGCAATCAATATAATTTTTATATCGATCTCGAATTTTCATCCCGAAAGGAATATGAAGAAGCCATTCGAAAAGCATTACGATATACAGTAAACTTTGCGATTATGGGGGAATATAGGAAGAATGACGGAGTGTGAGTTGCGGGTTGAAGGTTTGAGTTGAAGGATTCAACCACACCGGCACATAAAACATTTTCGCTCAAAAAAAGCAAACAAAAAATTAAGGTATAAACAAGACTTACAACTTATAACGTAAAACTTACAACTCAAATAGTATGAAACTGAACCTCAACATAGAGCCACTAAGCAACTGGCTAACAGCGAAACATCAACCTCTGGTAATCGGAGGTCCCTGCAGTGCAGAAACAGAAGATCAACTTGTTGCAACTGCTCATTTATTGGCTAAAACCGGAAAAATCTCTGTATTGAGAGCTGGTATCTGGAAACCCCGTACCCGTCCGGGAGAGTTTGAAGGCATTGGAAGCATTGGCTTAGAATGGCTAAACCGTGCTAAAAAAGAGACCGGATTACCTATCACTGTAGAGGTTGCTAATGCAAAACATGTTGAAGAAGCCCTTAAAGCTGGCGTCGACATTCTTTGGGTAGGTGCACGTTCAACAGTTAATCCGTTTACTATTCAGGAAATTGCTGATGCGCTTAAAGGTGTTGACATCCCTGTAATGGTAAAAAACCCCGTTAACCCTGATTTACAATTATGGATCGGTGCATTGGAGCGCATAAATGGAGCCGGCATTACTAAGTTAGCTGCTATTTCCCGTGGTTTTTCTTCTTTCGAAAAATCAGCCTTCCGTAACGAACCAATGTGGGAAATAACCATTCAGTTAAAAACTCTTTGTCCTGAATTACCTATCATTTGCGACCCTAGTCATATCTGCGGTAACCGCGATTTAATTCCTTACATTTCTCAAAAAGCATTAGACTTAGAGATGGATGGATTAATGATCGAATCGCATATTGATCCTTCTGTTGCATGGACTGATGCTAAACAGCAGTTAACTCCATCAGCTTTATCCGACATGATCGATCATTTAACTGTTCGTCAGCCTGAGCCGAAAAACCCTGCTGTTTTAGATAAACTAGCCGAACTGCGTAAGCAAATCGACAAACTAGACGATCAGATTATCCAAAAAGTATCTGAGAGAATGGCTATTGTAGATAAAATCGGTGAGTACAAAAGAGATAACAATATCACCATCTTACAACTTAACCGTTGGGATGAGGTGGTTACTAAACGTGCAAACTTCGCAAAAGCCTTAAAACTTGATGAAACATTCACAACGAAAATGCTTGAACTGATTCATGCTGAATCAATCCGCAAGCAAACCGAAATTATGAATGCTACAGAGACTTTAGAACAAAAATAAATGGATCATTTGATTCTTTCCAAACCCGGCAAAAGCACTAATTGCACCATTCAACTGACTGGATCAAAGAGTGAAAGTAACCGGGCTTTGATTTTAAATGCATTGAGCGATGGAAAGGTGGTGGTGAAAAACCTTTCGAGTGCCGACGATACAGTTACGCTTTTCCAGATACTGGAAAAGCTAAATTCAAAAGTAAAAAATCAAAAACTTGCCACCGCTATAACTAACGATGCTGGTTCAACTGAAGAAGTTGAAGTAAACGTTGGGCCGGCAGGCACAGCCATGCGCTTTCTTACTGCCTATTTTGCAGTGACAGGCGCAGAAGCTATCCTTACAGGAACGGAGCGCATGAAGCAACGGCCGATCGGGATTTTGGTGGATGCCTTGAGGGGTTTGGGTGCCCGGATTGAGTATGTGGAGAAAGATGGTTTCCCTCCTTTGAAATTCGGCAATGAGTTTCGGCAGATCACCAATAAAATCCAAATTAAAGGAAATATAAGTTCACAGTTCATTACTGCCCTGCTTTTGGTTGCACCTTTCCTTTCTGAAGGATTAGAGTTAACAATTGAAGGAGAGCTGACCTCGCGACCTTATGTGGAAATGACTTTGTCTATGCTTAAAGAAGCTGGTATCGAACATCAGTGGAATAACGCAACAATTTCTATCGCTTCACAAAAATTTCAAGACTCTGAAATTACCATCGAACCCGATTGGAGTGCAGCGTCATACTGGTATTCTATTGCCGCTTTGTCTGAAGATAGCACAATTACCCTTCCTTATTTAAAGCAAGACAGTTTACAAGGTGATAGCCGCATAAGCAGTATCATGGAAAGCTTCGGCATTTCTACGGAATACACCCAAGATGGTCTGATATTAAAAAGAAGTAATAAGGACGTTGACGGCGAATTTTTTGATCTAAAAGATTGTCCGGATTTAGCACAGACCGTCATTGTTTGCTCGGCTGCGCTGGGTCACAATGCAACCTTTACAGGATTGGAGACTTTGAAAATTAAAGAAACCGATCGAATTGCTGCATTGCAGAATGAACTGGCAAAAATAGGCGTGAAACTCAATGAAGACAATGAGCACTATCATTTAAACTGTTCCGGCCTTCATTTCCCTGAAAAGGTGAGCATCAGCACCTATGAAGACCATAGGATGGCGATGGCCTTTGCACCACTGGCTTTGAAAATAAAACATTTGGAAATTGAAGAACCCCAGGTTGTTGGAAAATCGTACCCGCTGTTTTGGGAAGATTTGAAAAAGGCTGGGTTTGAAGTAAAATAGACATGAGATTTGAGATGTGAGATATGAGTATATCATCGCCTCAAATCCTTTTTTAATAATATCGGGATCTTAGGCTTGAGCTTGCGTCTCAAATCTAAAATCTCATATCTCACATCTAACAAAATGGCAGGTAACTCATTTGGACAATTGTTCCGCATAACAACTTTCGGCGAATCACATGGTGAAGCTATTGGAGTCATTATAGACGGCTGTCCTTCTAATATTGACGTGGATATTGAATTCATTCAAAGTGAATTGGACAAAAGAAAACCTGGACAGTCGAAAATCACTACCCAAAGAAAAGAAAGTGATACAGCTCAAATACTTTCAGGCATTTTCGAAGGTAAAACTACAGGAACTCCGATTGCTTTGCTGATACCCAACGAGGATCACCGTTCCAAAGATTACGATCATAACAAGGACATCTTCCGTCCCTCTCATGCGGATTTTACTTACCAATCAAAATATGGTATCCGCGATTACCGCGGAGGCGGCAGGTCGTCTGCCCGTGAAACTGCGGCCCGAGTTGCTGCGGGTGCAATTGCAAAGCTTTTCCTGGCCCAAAAAGGTATTGAGATTTTTGCCCATGTCTCTTCTGCAGGCACTATAGATTCGCCAAACATACCGTTCGAAAACATCAAGGAACTGGTAGAAATCAGAGAGAGTAACATTGTGCGTTGTGCGGACCCCGCTACGGCTCACGAAATGATCGAATTCATTGATCAGATTAGAAAAGACGGCGATACAGTAGGCGGAAAAGTTTCCTGCATTATAAAGAACTGTCCGGTGGGTTTAGGAGAGCCTGTATTTGACAAACTGCACGCGGATTTAGGTAAAGCTATGCTAAGCATTAATGCGGTTCATGGCTTTGATTATGGATCTGGTTTTGCCGGATCTGAAATGAAAGGCTCGGAACACAATGACCTTTTTATTCCGGCCTCAGAAGGAAAATCTGTTTCAACACTAACCAATTACTCCGGGGGTATTCAAGGTGGTATTTCGAATGGGATGGACATCATGTTCAGAGTAGCATTTAAACCTGTTGCTACCATTATGAGCAACCAGCAAACGGTAGATAAGGAAGGGAATGCTGCGGAAATAAAGGGAAAAGGAAGACATGACCCTTGTGTGGTACCCAGAGCGGTGGCAATTGTAGAGGCCATGGCAGCTTTGGTAATTGCAGATCACTATATAAGAAACATGGCATATTCGGCCAATTAGCTCTTTGTAAAATATAAACGCTGATGTGAAGAGCCTCACATCAGCATTTATTTTGCTTATTAAAATTGGTTTTTGCTAATGAGTGGAATCATTAGGAATGTCGGGAAGGGAGTTTAAATTATTTTGATAAGATGTAGGGTCGATCGGACCACGTCGCAATACTTTATCATGCGCTTCAACAAAGGTGTTGTATTTGTTTCTCCAATAAACTACTGATTCAAACTGATTTTTTTTACTATCCTGATTCCATATTTTTCGATTATTTAGAAATCGTTCGCTGTATGACAGAAATGGATATTCGGAGGAAATATTTCTATTCAACATCCTTCCTATCTTATAAATCAGTTCGTTGTTTAGACTCTCTTTGTTAAACCAGTTGGAAATTGAGTGTCTGCCTGTTTTTATTTTCTTTGAAATTTCACTGACACTGAAAGGATTGCGCCAGCTAACAAGCTCTAATGTTTTGCTATGTTGCATACATTCTAGTTTAGTAATAATAATAAAAGCGTATTTTTTTCAGATCTCTCACCCGCAGTTAGGCTGATCATTTATTATAGTTGATTTTTCTCCATAGGCACTGATTATTTTAGAATTAATTTGTGTTAACCAAGTTAGAAGAATCAGCCAATTTTAACATGCAATTATTGGGGCATTTTCTACCAAAACTAAACTTTGACAGAAAAATATATATATTAAAAATAAAAATCACCTATTTTACACTGTTAGACTAAAAAAATAAAATCTTACGCTAACTTTTTGAAGTAAGACTTAGGCATTCCGCCGGTTTCCTTTTTAAATGCTCTATAAAATGTACTACAGCTTTTAAATCCTGATTCATTTGCGATAGCCTCAATAGTCATTTTGTCCGACTTTTCAGGGTATCTTTCAATAAAATCCTTTATCCGATAAGAATTTACCCAGTCGCGAAAATTATTACCGATAATGCTGTTAATTACGAAAGAGCAATGGTGCATCGGGATATTTAACTCCTGTGCAAGATCAATAATTTGAAAATCATCCTTCAGAAACGGCCTTTTAGACGTCATAAACTCCTCTATAGTATTTAAATAACTTTGGCCCAAGGTGTCGGAAATAATTTTATTAGGAGCAGCCTCTGAATGAGCACTTGAATCAGGTTTAACTTTTTTTACCTCGATATTATCCGACACAAGTAAATACCCATACAAAAGATTTGGGTTATACAAAAGATAAAGAACAATACTTAAAAACACTAATGCATTAATAGCGATAAACCAGTGGAAGCCAGAGCTCGATTGACCTCCAACAAACATTTCCAGGCGATTGGATATCAGGGGTAAAAACCGGATAATTTGTACAACACTTACCGAAACCAGTAAAGAAAGCAACCATATTTTCAGCGACCTATCCGCATTTTTCCTGGACAATAATTTCGACCGTATTAAAGAACGCCATGTAAAAAAAAGGTAAACTATAAACAATGGAGGTCTTAATACTAAATGATAATAATAGGGCAAAAACCCTGTCTGCGAACTCAACAAGCTTTTAGGATCTTCAACAATTTGTTTGGTAATTAGCTCCCAATCGATTGACGGCGAAAAATACCATGGCAACATCTCCACAAAGGCTAACACCGCCGGAATAAAGTGAAGCCATTCCTCCTTCCTGATACGTATTCTCTTTTTTATAAGACAGTTGACATACAAATACAAACAAGCCGGAGCCGCATATGAAAATGGAATAAAGAGATTTAAGAGGTAGGGAAAATTCACTAATTGCTCGCTTTTCACCAAAAGATACACCAAATTTTGTCCTACTCTAGCAAATAATATAACCGCCACAAAACGGTTTAATAATTGGTATTTGGATTTTGATATCCATAAATGGATGGAAAAAATTAGAATAAGAAAAGTTCCCGAAATAATAATTACATCAAAAAATCGATCAAAATTGGCTATGTTAATCATTTATAAAAAACGAGTAAGTTTTGTAATTGATAACAATACGATCTGAGCTAACCCCAAGAGCACTCTTGCTTATAACCAGAAAAATGAAATTTCTAAAACGGTCTAAATTGATTTATTATATTGCATTAATATAACACAATTTAATAAAATATTCATATAAGGACATTATTTTATCACTTTGCGGGGGCTTTACCACAAAAATGATACACCCATGCGGCAATAGAAATATCACCAGACAACAATTATTACTTAAAATTAAAAAATGGAAATCCCTGACACCGCGCAGTTAGGACATTGAAAAAGCTCGCGTCTAATTGACTACGGTGAATATTGTCTCAGGAATTCTAATAGACTAAATTATTAAAACCAGGCCGGGTATTTCCCTGGATCAACCTCGCTCATCATTTCATAAATGGATTCGACAACATCGTCGATCGAAGGCTTTGTAAAGTAATCCCCATCGGTACCATAAGGTGGTCGATGCTCTTTCGCGGTGATAGTTCTCGGTGCACTATCGAGGTAGTAGTATCCTTTTTGTCTTTCAACGATCTGTTGCAATATGAACGCAGAGGCGCCGCCGGGTACGTCTTCATCTACGACTAATAACTTACTGGTTTTCTTGAGTGATTCGACACAAACCCCATTTAAATCAAAAGGGTGCAGGGTCTGAGGATCGACAATTTCAATGGAAATCCCTAGTCTCTCCAGCTCTTCCACTGCATCCTGAACGATGCGCAAAGTCGAACCATAAGAGACTACAGTGATATCGGTCCCTGCTTTTATTACTTCGGCTACGCCTAAGGGAACGGTAAACTCGCCTGCGTTTAAAGGCAATCTCTCTTTTAATCGATACCCGTTTAAATTTTCGATTACAATTGCAGGCTCATCACCTCTGAGTAAAGTATTATACAAACCGGCAGCCTGGGTCATGTTACGCGGTACGCAAATATGAATACCGCGCATCGACCCCAAAATCACAGACATGGGCGAACCGGAATGCCATATTCCCTCCAGCCTGTGACCACGGGTTCTGATAATCAAGGGAGACTTTTGACCTCCTTTTGTACGATAACTTAAACAAGCCAAATCATCGCTGACTACATACAGCGCATATAACAGATAGTCAACGTATTGAATTTCTGCAATTGGCCTCAAGCCTCGCAGGGCTAAACCAATTCCCTGACCTATAATCGTACTTTCTCTTATCCCCGTATCTGCAACCCGGATTTTACCATGTTTTGCCTGCAAGCCGGCAAAACCCTGATTCACGTCTCCAATACTCCCAACATCTTCACCAAAAGCCAGGATCCGGGCGTCGCGTGTAAAGTTTTCATCAAAGCAGGCATTCAAAATTTCTCTTCCATCTATCAATTTTGCATCGTCGCTATATTCGGCCGCAACAACAGGTACTGCAAGAGGCGATTCGATAGAATTGGTAAATAATTTGGAATTATATCGTTCTTTATTTAAGTCGAGGTTCCTTTTATACCAGTTTAAAAGATTCTGTTTGGCTTCAGACTGATCTTTAGCCAAATACCTAACCGCTTTGCGTATCGCCACAAAAACATCGGTTCTGGTAACTTCAGCGTTAGTCTTTAAAGTTGCTGCCAGCTTGTTAAAGTGATCAAGCTGAAAGGCTTCCAATAAGACTGCCACTTCCTTAGCCTCCTGAATCAGGACACGATGAAAAGCGTCCCAGGCTGCCTTTTGACATTCTTTAACATATCTTTTTGCTTCGCTTTCAATCTCAACCAATTCCTCCTCAGTCGCAACCGCTGATTCGAGCACCCAATTTCTCATTTGCAGAAGACAGTCGTATTCTGCTTCCCAGTTTAAACGCTCCTGAGATTTATATCTCTCGTGAGAGCCTGAAGAAGAATGCCCCTGAGGCTGAGTCATTTCCCACACATGGATCATCACCGGAATATGTTTCTCCCGGCAAATATTTATTGCTTTTTCATAGGTTTCACACAGGCCGGGATAATCCCATCCTCTTACTTTAAATATCTCAAAGCCCTCACCTTTTTCATCGCGCTGAAAACCCCTTAAAACTTCCGAAATATCCTGCTTAGTGGTTTGATATTTCTGCGGAACAGATATAGCATAACTATCATCCCAAATAGATATTGCCAAAGGGACTTGCAGTACTCCGGCAGCATTTATAGCTTCAAAAAACACTCCCTCGGAAGTAGATCCATTTCCTATGGTACCGAAGGCAACTTCATTCCCGTTCACCGAAAAATCTTTCAGAAAGCTCAACTCAGAGTTCTCCCTGTAAAGTTTAGAGGCCTGAGCCAGACCCACCAACCGCGCCATTTGTCCGCCTGTAGTAGAAATATCCGCGGACGTCATTTTCATTTCCGTCTGATTTTTCCAGGTTCCATCTTCGTTAAGAATGCGGGTGGAAAAATGAGCATTCATCTGGCGACCGCCGGAGAAGGGCTCCTCGTCTACATTGGTATTTGCGTAGAGTTGAGAAAAAAACTCGGTAATTGTAGCCATTCCGGTAGCGAACATGAACGTCTGATCCCGATAGTAACCTGAACGCCAATCGCCTTTTTTAAAGGCCTTGGCCATAGCAACCTGAGCAACTTCTTTACCGTCGCCAAAGATTCCAAACTTTGCCTTGCCTGTAAGAACTTCCTTCCGGCCAAGCAAACTCGTCTGACGGCTTTCATAGCATATCCGATAATCATTCAGTACAATATGTTTGAAGTCTTCAAAGCTTAGCTCAGAAACATCGAATTGATTAGTTACATTCATTAGGGTTTCACTCATTTCTCAACCGGTTCCAAAATTAATAAAATATACAAGGTATGAAACCCTATCTTCATTATTGCGTAAAAAGGGCTCGTTTTTGAATATAAAAAATAAATATATCTTTGTACAACACTTGGATAAAAGCGCCGTTTACATCTTAATTACATGATAATTAAACCGGGCGTATATAGTTCAGTCTAATTAAAAAAACATGAAAATGAAAAAGCTATTTACCTTTTGCGCAGTTATCTTAACCTTCGTTGCTTTTACGGCTATGAAATCCGTACTCGAAGCAGAATTTAAGTTTGTTGAAGAAACACACGATTTTGGCAAGATACCTCAAGGCAAACCTGTAACGTATGAATTTAAGTTCACTAATGTAGGAGATTCGCCTATAATAATTTCGAATGTTGAAGCATCGTGCGGTTGCACAGTACCTAAATATTCAAGCACGCCTGTAAAAAAGGGGGAAACGGGAGTTATTACTGCAACATTTAACGCGGCGGCAGTTGGCGCATTTAACAAAGTAATCACGGTTAAATCAAACGCCAAAACACCGGTTAAATACTTATACATTAAAGGTGAAGTAGTAAGCACCAGCAGCAGATAAACAATCAATAAAGATTTTGAAAAACCTCTCTGCTAACAGAGAGGTTTTTTTATTTTTGTAGCCCATGCCAAAAATCTCTAACAAGGGAAAGCAGATGCCTGCTTCCCCTATACGAAAATTAACACCATTTGCAGACAAGGCAAAAAAGCTTGGTAGAAAGGTGTATCATTTAAATATCGGTCAACCTGATATTGAAACTCCTGAAGCGATGCTGAATGCGATCAAGAACATCGATTTTAAGGTTTGGGCCTATACTCAGTCTGAAGGAAACTTATCATACCGTGAAAAACTAGTCGAGTATTACAATAAGGCGGGCTACAATATCAGTATCGAAGATATATTCGTTACAACCGGAGCCTCGGAAGCTATTGTAATTGCTTTACAAACCTGCATGGATGATGGTGATGAAATTATCATCCCCGAGCCTTTTTATGCAAATTATAATGCATTTGCATGGATGAGCAACGTGACAATAAAGCCGGTTTTGTCGACAATTGAGACAGGATTCGCTTTACCTGCCATAAGCGAGTTTGAAAAGCAGATTACTGACAAAACAAAAGCAATATTTATATGCAATCCTAATAACCCTACTGGATATTTATATTCTTATGATGAGCTAGAAGAGCTAAAAAAGCTTTGCTTAAAGTACGACCTGTATCTATTTGCCGATGAAGCTTACCGTGAATTTTGTTATGATGATAACAAGTTTTTCTCGCCGATGCACCTGGATGGCATTGATGAAAATGTTTTAATATTCGACAGTGTTTCGAAACGATACAGCGCCTGTGGCGCACGTTTGGGCTGCTTCATCACCAAAAACAAAAAAGTAATCGAAACGGCTCTGAAATTCGCTCAGGCGAGATTAAGTCCGGGTATGGTCTCGCAGATAGCAGCAGAAGCAGCAGTGGATACACCTGCGTCTTATTTTGAAAGAGTAAATAAAGAATATACGGAAAGACGCAATATGCTTGTCGAGGCACTGAACAAGATGGAAGGCGTTTTTTGTCCCAATCCTGGTGGTGCTTTTTACGTGGTTGCGCGTTTCCCGGTTGACGACTCAGAAAAATTCTGCCAGTGGATGCTGGAAGAGTTCTCATATGACAATCAGACAGTGATGATGGCTCCGGCGGCTGGTTTTTACAGTACTCCCGGCGCTGGCAAAGATGAAATCAGATTGGCATACGTTTTGAACAAGAAAGATTTGAAGAATGCAATGATTTGCCTGGAGAAAGCGTTACAAGAATATCCGGGAAGAAAGCTTAAAGCAGAAAGCTTAAAGCAGAAAGCTTAAAGCAATATTTAACGTTCTTTTAGTTTTTTACTTTTTAATTTTAACTTTTCACTTAACACATCGGGCCCGACCGGAATTGACAGGATGGCGGCAGGTATGTAAGCATGCAGCGCGTTGTGAGACTAGCGCTCTAATCTGAACTCTCAAAACAATAATTGGCGAAAATAACTACGCCTTAGCTGCCTAATTTAGAATTAGCATAGCTTTTGTCCCGCTGGTATTCTGTTCTGTTATATCAGCATATGGGGCATCGATCAACAGAACTGGTTTGGTTAAGGGTGCGAAAACCGAACGAGATAAAGCACATAAGGAAGACGGTACAGGCAATCGGCCAGCCTTCCCCTTCCCGACAATAAAATGGCTGATAAGCATGTAGAAAGCATATTTTGTTCCATGTTTGGACGAGAGTTCGAATCTCTCCGGGTCCACACAAACCTCAAATTGAGGAAAAAGGCGGTAATTAAAAAATTATCGCCTTTTTTCGTTTTCTTCCTATTAATCTCATTGTAAATCAGACAAAAAACGTGAAAAAATTCAACGAAAGATTATCGTATTAATGGAGGAAATATTAAAGCATCCGGAAATGCTTTTGGGACCATTTAAAAGTAAATATTAGTCTGTTTTGAGATATAAAAATGAGAAGAATTACCCAATGTAAGTATAATAAATCCACCCTCTCCTACAATACGAATTCGGATTATTTCAGACATATACATTTACTCTCGAGTGCAGCGTATATGCCATAAAGTTTATGAAAAGATCTGATGGGATCCATTGAAAAAATCAATGGATTTGCTTGAATCAATTAATAGGTTATGCTTTGCTTTGACACTTTACTATGCATACTTTTGAAAGTATAGCGATGCAACACTATCGTTCAACTTAGTTACACTAAAATCAAAAAGCATGTCATTTAAATTTGAAACACTACAACAACACGCAGGCCAGGAAGCCGATCCCACAACAGGCTCCAGAGCAGTTCCTATCTATCAAACCACTTCATTTGTGTTCAAAAATGCTGAACATGGCGCTAACCTTTTTGCATTAAAAGAATTCGGAAATATCTATACCCGAATAATGAACCCTACAACAGATGTTTTCGAGAAACGGGTTGCAGCTTTGGAAGGAGGCGTAGCTGCGTTGGCTGTAGCTTCAGGTCAGGCAGCGCAATTTATCGCAATGCATAACATACTGGAGGCAGGAGAAAACTTTGTTTCTTCATCGCACTTATACGGAGGTACTTATAACCAGTTTAAAGTAGCATTCAAACGACTGGGAATTGAAGTTCGGTTTGCTAAAGTTGATGATCTTTCAGATATAGAAAGTAAAATAGATAATAAAACAAAGGCAGTTTATATTGAAACTATCGGAAACCCCGGCTTTAGCATCCCCGATTTTGAAAAAATCGCTGCTCTTGCGCAGAAATATGATCTTCCGTTAGTGGTGGACAATACCTTTGGAGCAGCAGGCTACCTATTCAGACCTCTGGAACATGGAGCACACATTGTAGTTCAGTCAGCAACAAAATGGATCGGAGGTCACGGGACCAGTATTGGAGGTGTAATTGTAGATGGGGGCACTTATAACTGGGGGAATGGTAAATTTCCTCAATTTACAGAGCCATCTGAGGGTTATCATGGACTTGTGTTCAACGATGTTTTTGGCCAGGCAGGTCCTTTCGGAAACATTCAGTTTATTATACGAGCACGAGTTGAGGGCCTACGAGATTTAGGTCCGGCTATATCTCCGTTCAACTCCTTTTTATTATTGCAAGGTTTAGAAACACTTTCATTAAGGGTGCAACGCCATGCAGAGAACGCACTTGCCTTGGCCGAATGGCTGGAAAGTCATCCGAAGGTGGCAAGTGTAAATTATCCCGGTCTTTCAAGCAGCCCTTATAACAATCTCGCAGTAAAATATTTGAAAAGAGGTTTTGGTGGGGTGCTATCTTTTGAACTTAAAGGTAATAAAGAGCAAGCAACACAGGTAATTGACAATTTGAAGCTAATTAGTCACCTTGCAAATATGGGAGATTCAAAAACCCTGATTATTCAACCATCTGCTACTACGCATCAACAATTAACAGATGCTGAGCAGTTAACTGCAGGAGTTACACCCACCTCCTTAAGGGTTTCAGTAGGTATTGAGCATATTGATGATATAAAAGCTGACTTTGAGCAGGCGTTTAGCCAAATCAAATAAAGAATTGGCAGTGAGTGATCTCACTGCCAATTGCTTTAAACATTCGAAATGTGGCTTAAAAATTCTTTCCTTGTATCCGGATTGTTGAAAGCTCCGCTGTATTCCGCTGTAATTGTTGTACTACTAGTATCTTTAACACCTCTTGATGAAACACATAAATGCACAGCATCAATTACAAAAGCAACATCTTCTGTTTCAAGGATAGATTTGAGTTCATTGGCTATTTGAATAGTCAGTCTTTCTTGCACCTGTGGCCTCTGTGAATAATACTGAACGATACGATTAAGCTTGGAAAGCCCAATAACTTTCCCAGAAGAAATGTAAGCAACATGTGCCTTGCCTATTATTGGAACGAAATGATGCTCACAACTTGAATACAGGGTAATGTTCTTCTCGATAAGCATCTGATTATACTGATATTTATTATCAAACAGCGCAACATTCGGTTTATTAGCAGGATTTAGGCCCGAAAATATTTCTTTTACATACATTTTGGCAACCCTACCTGGCGTTCCATTCAGACTATCATCAATCAGATCCAAGCCCAGAATATTCATTATTTCGCGAAAATGGCCTGAGATTGCTTCTATTTTTTGTTCGTCGCTAATTTCAAATGCGTCAATGCGTAACGGAGTATCATAGGAGGTACCTATATGCTGCTCTCCTAGCAGATCTTCGAGTTGTGACAGACTGTTTTTATCCATTGAATTCAACATAATTTCTTTCTGTTTCGTAAAGTGTAATACCTAATAGTTTATCTTCCGGAATTGCTAATCTCAAAGTCTGGTAAATAACTGCAGCGTTGTTTTCAGCCGTAGGATTTAGGAGTTTAAATTCCTCAGTATCAAGATTCAGATTTTTATGATCGAACCTTTCGATGACTTCTCTTTCGACCAGGTCTTTTAGAAACTTCATATCCATCACAAACCCGGTTAAGAAATCAATCTCCCCCGTTATCTTAACTATGAGCTCATAATTATGTCCATGATAATTTGGGTTGTTACACTTTCCAAAAACTTCCTTGTTCTTTGATTCATCCCATGTCGCAACATTTAATCTATGAGCTGCATTAAAATGCATTTTTCGACAAACCGTTGCTACCATGGCTCTTCTATTATGATTTGAGATTTATCAACTCCCAAATCGGATAAGTATTCGATGATCATATTTGTAAATCCCTCAGGCCCGCAGATATAATAAAACTTTTTTTGTTCGCCCACATAAGGCCTTAATAATTCGCGATCAATAAACTTGGGTGGGATGGCAGGATCATTTGAGGCTTCAACGACACTTATAAACTTATCAGCGAGCAACGTTCTAAGCTCATGTTCGAGAATTACGTCGTTGGCAGTACGATTCGCGAAAATCAGGGTGTTTCCCTCTAAATTATTCTTTAATTTAAGGTCTTGAAGAATCGCAATAAAAGGCGTAATCCCAGCTCCACCTGCTATAAAAAGGCCGTCGCCCTGATAAGCGATTGTACCGAATACATCATGAAGGATCAATTCATCGTCCCGACCGATAGTTCCCAACTTTTTGGTAATGCCGTTATGTCCTGAGTAAATTTTAATGATAAATTCTAAGGTATCCGACTCAGTAGTTGATGTGAAAGTAAATGGCCTCAATTCTTCCTCAAATCCAGGCTTGTTAATGGAAACATCACAGGCTTGACCAGGAATAAAGCTGAATCCAACAGGCTTTTCCACAACAAAACGCTTGACGTTATGAGTAACGAAATTAGTGTTTAATACTTTAACTAAATGCTTGCTCATAATGTTAAATTGTTGATTGAGAAGAAATTCTTGCAAGGGAAAATGCGCCGATTGCCATTGCTAAATCACGAACAGCAACATCGAGATAGCTTCCGCTAGCAATAAGACTCAATGCAATCGAGACCAACCAAATACATACAAGGTAACCACCTTTTTCAGGGTTGATAAAAACCAAAATACCGGCGATAATTTCTATTACCCCAACGATGTGCATAAACGTGTCGCCGCTAAAAGGCAGATGGCTTCGTAAAACGGGATTCAAATACTTCTCCCAATCAGTTAGAAGGTTTGTAAATTTGTCTGCACCGGCAACAATAGGTATAGTTCCATAGGTAATCGCAAGCAATTTTTGAATGTCTTTTATTGATTTGTCCATGTTGTTAATGGTTTTATTGATTAGAGAGAGGCTCAGAGAAAAGGGTTACAATATTATTCTAAATTGATCCATTTTCTACTCACAGGGTATTTAAATGATACGGCTTCCAACCTTTTATGTTCGACTCACCCAGAATTCGAAGGGTAACACAAAAAGGCTTTCATACGGTTAGTTTGATGCAGATTCCTTTGACTATTCCAAATGTTACTTTTTTTGTAACGCTTTAAGTGTTTCAATACTCTCTACATAGAGTTTACTTTATACAAACACCTTTTTAAAATGGATACAGCTAATCAAATAGACAACAATGCTTTAACAGACGAAGAAATAATCTCTAGAATTTTAGCTGGTGAACACTATTGGTATGAACGATTAATGAGAAAATACAATACCCTCTTGTACAGGATCGCCATGTCTATTATAAATGATGATATGGAAGCTGAAGATATTATGCAGACCGCATATATCAATGCATTTTTGAATTTGCCAAACTTCAAAAATAAATCAACGTTCAGCACCTGGCTAACCAGAATTTTAATTAACGAAAGTCTACTTCATAAGAAAAGAAGGATTAAGGGCTTACAAATCCGGGCGGAGCAAACGATTAACGAATCTCATAACGAAACTCCATTAAAAACATTTATGAATAAAGAACTTAAACTTATACTGGAAAAAGCGGTTGCCAGTCTACCTGAAAAGTATAGAATGGTTTTTGTAATGCGTGAGGTTCAAGAGTTAAGCACCGGCGAAACGATGGAGGTACTGAACTTGGGGGAATCAAATGTAAAAATAAGATTAAACAGAGCTAAAGAGATGCTAAGAAAGGAACTAAACAGCTATTATAAAGCTAATCAGCTATTTGAATTTAACCTTATCAGATGTGACCGGATAGTGCATTTCGTGATGGCGAAAATTAAGGAAGAAAATCTAACAGATAAATAAGCCTATGATTGCCCTTGTCTTTGCTTGTCAGGTTCCAGTAAACGATGATCTAGCAAACATCAATAGTGAAATTTTAAGAAATGATAAGTCATCCTGACTATTTCCGGTTTAAATTTATGATAAATGATTTGAAACAGTTAGTTAGGTTGTTGGCCGTTTGATCGAAAAAAGGGAGCTTATTATTTTTCAGAAAACTATGAGGGAGGAGGATGTATTTGAAAAACTCCCTGTCACTGGATGTGGATGGCCTGCAGATGGGTAGAATTACTGTAGAGCAGATAACATTAGAGTTGGGTAGCGCAGAGATTAGCAATCCACCAGGCGATTCCTCCGGAGGTCGCCTCTGACATCTATCATACTGGCATTGACCTTAGCGGAGGAGGTGCTTTTACTTCGAGGAAACTAGATGTACGTATCTCCAATAAAACGAAATTACCAGTTGAGATTCCCGAAGATCTATTATTAGCGGTGGCTAAAAAAACTGGCTTGGCCTTGAAACACAAAGCATTATGAAATTTCTTATGCGATAAAGGGATTTAATACCGGATCGAGGTTTACCTGGCGGACAGATATAATTTGAAACCGGTTTATGCCATCATGCATTTCCCATTCAGCTATTGCTCCTGTTTGATATCCTAATAAGGCAATAGCCAAAGGGTCAGAAATCGGAATCGCGTTTGTTTTTTTGTTCGCCCCATTATGAGATACTATATGAATGTTAAATGTCTGTATCTTATTAATATTGCAAACAAGCACATTAGAATTGTTGCGAACTACATTGCTTGGTAAACATTCGCTTATGACAATTTTTGCATTTCTGAGTTCCTCTGACAACTTCGCTTTATTGAATACTGAAATGTAGTCGGAGTAATAACATTCCGTTAAGAATGCAAAATCTTCTTTTGTTATTATTAAGTGTTCTTTTTTCATGATCGATATTTTTCGCTAGTCAAATAATTATTTTTTCACCACGTCTACAACCAATCGGGCTAAATAAATCATAGCTATGGTACCTTTATAGAAAATGCACATCAGGCTTACTGATAAAGAAAGGAGCATTTTAATAAACAGCATGGTAACTATCCCTGTGAATAGCTTTAAGGTTTGAAGCATCTCTTTCTTATCAAAAGCCCTTTAGCCGGTTATACCATATTCAAACTCCTTATTGCTGTCGATTGACTGTATGAAAACTGCATTCCACTTTCTGGCCTTAATAGTCAAGCGGCATCTTAGAGCCCGGCGATTTAATAGCTGATGAAAAAACACAATGGAGACAGGTTTCTTGCAATCATTATGAAATATGAGATCCAATCGCACTATCAAATTCCTTATCACCAGCTTGCATTCTTTCAAATCTTCTAATTCAATAAGTATAGGCTTATTCAGGTTAAAGTAATCCAGATAAACCACAACTTTATTGTAGTCATCCATAACAAGCAGTTTGTCAGAAAAACAACTCTTTTTAGACGGCTTTAATTTATGATCTGTAAGTATGCCTTTCAATCTATTTCGGAGCACAATTTGACGATACATACTTATTAAAAACCTTACTAAAAAGTAACCCATCACCGTTAACATGGCGATAAAGACAGCTATTATAAATACTATTTCTAATTGCATTATATTCATAACCTTCCTCCCATTTGGAGATATTTACTTGTAAAAAAATTTCACCCAACAATTGCTGATGAATGCCTGATATGCTATCATAAAGCTCAGTTGTCCGTTCACCAGAGTAGAATCTGAATGAAAGCGGGAAAATCTCCTTGTTGTAAGTAATTTTCCTAATATTATCCGTATTGTATGCTAAAGACAGTTCTGTCAGCATCTCCTCTGATTTTTTCCAGTCCATTACACCTCCCGCTATATCATGCTTTTTTCTTTATTCCTTACTTTTAAAATCTCGAATGTTTTCACTCCAGTAGGCATCTCCCATTGAACTTTTGAACCAATTCTATATCCCAGAATAGCGATAGCAATGGGAGCGAATACGGAGACTCTCTTTTTCTGCATATTTGCCTCGGCTGGCATTACTATCTGAAACGTGAAGCTTTTACTGCTTTCTATTTCCCGTATTTCTACTTCTGACTCCATGCAAACGGTGTCTACCGGCAGGGCATCTTCCTTCACCACGGAAGCTGTTTTCAACTCTGTTAATAATCGCTTTTTATTATAGTCTAAAAGATTGGAGGCTTTGAGGTGTTTTGTTAATAAATCGTAGTCCCTTTGCACCAGTATCAATTTTTCTGTTTTCATATTATTCTTTTTTATTTGTAACCATAGTTTGAGCTAAGCTCTGTTTCAGAAGTATCATCAGCTTAAGCCTGAGAATAGATGAGGGCTTTCTACCGGCTGATCATCGAAAAAGATTTCTTTCAAACTTTTGATTTCAAAAAAACCGATCTTTCGGTAAAAGTCTTCCGGTTTGACATCCTCTAAGGTATCATAGCCACATAAGTCCATGAGTTTGAGAGTGGCATCAATAGTATTTCTGTGAAAGTTTGCAACACGCAGCCTCTGGCCGACAGGATCTTTAAACTTAAGCCGCGAACCAGAACTTACAGCCAAAATCATTGGTGCCGTACAGTAACAGACACTTGCTCCTAAGGCAATTGACCGTAAAATATCGTACTCCGAAACTATGACTCCCGAGGCGATTATTTTCGTAGGCAGCCCATAACTGCTAATAGCCTTCTTAGTACAGGTCAGTGATTCAAAATAGCTTGCACTTGAGGCATTACTCACCGTAAACGAATCGAAACCACTTTCAGAAACCGCACTATCGATAGTTATAAAGTCCAGATAAACTCTGGTGGCATACATCGATTTGCATATGCTTTTTATTAACTCATGGCTCGGATTAAACAATCTGATCCCTATTGGTTTGCCTTCAGACAAGCCTCTTAATCTTTTTAAAAAGAAGATCATCCTATTCCCCGCTAGTCGTTTCATGATGGATTGTTCATGCCTTGGAAGCACTATTTCGATCATCTTGATATAGGGTCGGGTGGCTGTAACTTCAAAAAGTTTCTCATTAAAAGAGCTGTCGTCTCGGTGGAAAGCATAGTCTTCATGGGCTATTTGCCATATTAAATCGCTGCCACCTCGTATTAAAAACGGGCTTATGCCTCCTTTTCCGGTATTTACTGCACAGCCCTGAATATTCGCTCCCTCAGATAAAGCATGAATTGTTGCGTTGGTTAATACCTTTTGATTCAGTCCTCCAATGTTTAATACGTTTAGGGCGTAAGGCTGACTGCATTGAAAGTTACCTATCTGAACTACTAAATCAGCGATCCTAAAGTCGGCAGGGCGGCGAGTATAAATATGATGACCTATACCTTCAAACCCCGGATCATCAGGATGTAATAGGTTATTTCTAACTACTTCGGAGGAAATATTATTAGCCCTGTTAGCAATAAGCTCGTATTGTTTATTACTAACAGTCGTTTTAAGGAGCTCATCCTTAAATAAAAATTTTGGCACAAACGGACTTATCTTCCCTAAAATGTATTTAAGCCTTGCTTTAAACGGATAGTATCTTAACGTTGAATGCTTTCTCGCAAAAAGATCGTGCAAAACAATCTGGACCAGAGATAAAATTATGGGGACGATAATGAACCCTGTTATATCCGTTATCAAGCCTGCGAGAAGTAAAATAAGGTTTAAACTAAAAAGAAATATAAAGCCTGCCCAAACCAGGGACCGGAAGCGAAAATTTTTCATAATGAACTTATTAAGACAGTAAAAAAACTGGAAGTTTCCTGACTGGCCCCAAACCATAAGATGGCTGGGGCTTACTTAATGAAGTCCTTGCTGCTTGTTTGGAAACAATAGCCGAAATGGTGGTGAATGGCTATGGATTGGGCATAGCTGATAAATGAAGCTTCTAAACGCTTTAAGAAAATACGATTTAAAATCGCGTATGAAAACTTATTGTTTAAGATATAATTCATTTCAGTATTAATTAAGACAGTGATAAAACAAGATGTTTGATTACCGGCCCCTTTGCCAGAATTATGGCTGGGGCTTAATTAATAAAGTCCTTGCTGCTCTTAAGAAATGAATAACCTAAGGAATGGTGAGAAGATTTTGGGTCACAGCACAAACCAGCCTTCGTATGCATTTTAGATGCAAAGCTAATTTCGTTTGTTCTATATGTGTGGAATAGTGAACCCATTAATACAAATCTCTACTTTTAAAGTTAATAAGCAAGTATTTACTTATTAAACCTTATTTTCTGATATATATGTTACAATCAAAATAAAGATGGTGGTTTTTAAATGCCACCATCATATTAAATTATTTCATTAACGATACATTCTCAATACGAAACCGCTTCAACCCATCGGGCATTTCCCATTGAATCTCTTCACCGACTCGGTATCCTATTAAAGCCAGACCGATATCAGAAAGCGCTGAAAATTTGTTGATTTTTATCTTAGCCTCATTCGGGCTGACCAAGTCAAACTTAAACTCATTGCCAGTTTCAATATCACGCACCTGAACATTTGTGTTAATTGAAACAACATCCTCTGGAATCTCTTTTCCCGGCATAATTAGGGCTGACTTCATTTCTGTTTCAAGTTTTTCCTTGTTAAAGTCCGAAAGCTGATTCTTTTGCCTTAAATGATTTTTTATTAGATGATATATACCTTTTGATAAAATGATTGGATAAGTCATATTCTGTTTGAAAAATTAGTGAATTATAATATTCCTCAGTAAAATTTTCCCCGGACATCATGCTGCCGGGGCTAGATGGTAGAAGTCCTGAAGTCGGCAAAAACTCGTTATCAGTGGTGAAAACATAAGTATATTATTGATTAACGGGTACTGCGAGTCCTTCAGAGTCAAAATCGAAGATGCCGTTGATAACCACCTCATCGTCACACACAGGGCACTCCACGACTTTCCTAATGAGAATATTCTTCTCATTGAAGATACTCACGTCGACATATATCAGACCATTATGCTCAGGACAAGTAATTTTCATAAAAAATACGTTTAACGATATTCAGAAAAGCCGAAATGAATTTTTAAGCCTTAACTTTAAAACTGGCACTAGCTCCCAACTTTTGAGTAAGTTGGGATTTAATTAATGAAGGCTTTGCTACTTTTAAGAAAAGAGTATTGAAAAAGAAGGTCGCAAGAGACAAAGGGGAAAAACAAACTATAGTAAGTCTGTATCCCACATGTTGAAGGCATTGATACTAGTTTATATGTCCTCTTCGTTGAACCCATTACTACAAATCTCCACTTTTAAAGTTCATAAGCAAATTATAGACGCTAATGTTACATATCGGGGACATACCCAGGATGCGTTTCCAAAAATGCAGTAGTGTAGGGATGCTCTTTAGCAAGGGTCTCTTTCATGATATGCATAACTATCCATCCCTGTTCCTTCAGGTGATCGGATATTATAGAGCGATGGCAACGCCACCATACTGCTTCTGAACACATGTAAGCGGTCCGAAACCTATGAGCGCAGTCAACTCAAGAATCGCGTTATTATATTCTTCTGATGTTGTATAATTTGCGTATCCTTTAAAAGCTTCGTTCCGCCAAACAGTATTTTTGGAATCAGGCAGAGGTTTGCGTCTTCCACCTAGCGAAAGCATTTGGATGTACTGAATGTTAGATTCTGGAAGATAATCTGCGAGTGCCTCAACATTGAAATGAGGATATTTTCTTGAACCGGCAAATCTCCTGAATCTACCAGAGCTTCTATACGAAAAGACCTCAGGCAATTTAAAAACTCGATCTTAGATCTATTTGAGTGGCCGATAGTCCAAATTTCTTTTTCATCGATATTCATCTTTCTCACTTCTCTATAATGTTGTTGAAACGATAAAATAACATCTTTTTAAATAAGAACTAATCAGCCTTCGATTTGCTTTTAATTTAAGAGACCCTGAACTTGCTTGTATTGAAATTTTTGAGAAAATTGGCTTTAAACGAAAAAAGCCTCTTTTTTCAAAGAGGCTTGTACTTAGAAAATACTATTGAAGGTTCTTTTTCCTTCTTTTGTGATCCCGCTGGGATTCGAACCCAGGACCACTACATTAAAAGTGTAATGCT
>CAMPKC010000024.1 GCA_946887045.1 uncultured Sphingobacteriaceae bacterium
AAGGACACCTACCGCATAATTTCCTTCGTAATTATTCGGTTCCACAGAAATAATTTTTTTATAAAATTCTTCAGCTCGTTTATTATTTCCTGCCATTTCAAATGAAAACCCTGCAAGATAGATTAGGTTTAGATTGACAGGCGCATATTCCAATGCCTTTTCTACCAGCTTTGAAACCATTTCGTAGGCGCCGTTGTCGGCATAGGTGTTTATCTCCTTAAAAAGCAAATCCCGATTTCCTGGAAACGTTTTCCGTCCGTCTTGTATAACAGAAAGAGCTTTAGAACTGTTTCGTGATTGTTCGTAAAGATTTGAGAGTGCTAAATAATATTCAGGTAAAGAGCGTTTTTTGTCAGAAATCAGATAAGAGTAATAATTTATTGCTTTATCTGTGTAGCCCAGCTTCTCGCTTAGTACGCCAAGGTTATGTCTGGCCAGGTATTTATCAGTACTTAGAGAATCTACCCACAAAAAAGCATTATAGGCATCGAGGTAATTATAGGAATTATAAGCTTTTTGCGCCTTATACAACCATGCATACGAAAGTTGCTTGCGTATGAACTTAATTTCTGCTTCGTGAATATAATTTTGCTTCGGATTTTTTAATTTATCTAAAGCAAATTGAGCTTCGTCAATCGGATCTTTTACATGAGAGATTTTTCGGGTTGAATCCGCATGTGCCAGAGATGAGTAAACTAATCCTCTTATCAGGTTAACCCTGTAGTTTAGCGAATCTTTTTTGGTTTTATAGGCATCGTCAATGTTTTTTTTGGCTTTCACCAAAGTACTTATCTCAGGTTTTTGAGTATAACTGGCAAAATTATTCATTGCTTCTTTAGTAAGAGTTTGTGCCTTTAAAAAATTAAGACACAAACACATACTCAATATTAAGAATAGAGATTTATTCATTAGATGATTTTAATCTTCTAACGGTTCATCCTCCTCATTGGTATCCTCATCTTCATCCAGATCAGAAGCTTCGGATAAATCAGATGATTTCACAGCATTTATCACTTCTTCATCTGTTACCGGCGGTTCAGAAGATTTATAACCTTCAGTTTCCAAAATGCCATCGGCTTCTAAAGTAGCTTCAGCATCATCCAAAACTTCCTCTTCATGCTCGACTTTTGCAACCGAAGCAATTTCATCATCCCCTTTTAGGGTAATTAAACGAACACCTTGTGTAGCTCTCCCCATTACCCGAAGCTCGCTTACCGCAATCCTGATAACAATACCAGATTTGTTGATAATCATCAAATCATCCTTATCGGTAATGTCTTTAATTGCAATCAGGTCGCCGGTTTTTTCCGTAACATTAAGTGTTTTAACACCTTTACCACCGCGGTTTGTGATACGGTAATCTTCTAAATCAGTACGTTTACCATATCCTTTTTCGGAAACAACCAGAATGGTCGACTCAGGGTCATTGATACTGATCATTCCGATCACTTCGTCTTTATCATGTGCCAGGGTAACTCCACGAACACCTGTTGCGGTACGTCCCATCGGTCTTACCGTAGATTCGTTGAATCGAATAGCACGACCGGAACGAAGAGCAACAATAATTTCGCTGCTACCATCCGTTAAATTAGCTTCAAGTAATTGATCTCCTTCATTAATATTGATAGCATTAATTCCGTTTGCACGCGGACGGGAATATGCGGCTAAAGAAGTTTTCTTAATTGTTCCCTTCTTTGTGCACATAATAATAAAGTTATTATCAAGATATTCCTGATCTCTTAAGTTCTTAACTTTTATGTAAGCCTTGATTTTTTCCTCTTTTGGAATATTAATTACATTCTGGATAGCCCTCCCCTTGCTGGTTCTTGAACCTTCTGGAATTTCGTATACACGTAGCCAGAAACAACGTCCCGCTTCGGTAAAGAATAACATGTAATTGTGGTTTGAGGCAATAATAATATGCTCAATAAAGTCGGCATCACGAGAGTTTGATCCCATAGAACCTTTTCCACCCCTGCCCTGCGTACGATATTCTGATAATGGAGTACGCTTGATATAGCCTTCATGAGAAATGGTGATTACAACACCTTCATCTTCAATAAAGTCTTCCATTCGCATGTCTTCTGCAGAATGAACTATGCTTGTTTTACGTTCATCACCGTATTTTTCCTTAATCTCCGAAAGCTCATCTTTAATGATCTGCATTCTTAAGCCTTCATCAGCTAAAATTGAGTTTAAGTACTCAATGGTTTTCATCAATTCAGCATACTCCTCTTTAATTTTATCACGCTCTAGTCCTGTTAAACGACGAAGCGTCATATCCAGAATTGCGCGGGCCTGAATATCTGACAAGCCAAATTTCTCGATCAATCCGGTTCTCGCATCTTCTGGTGTATCCGAGCTGCGAATCAGCTTTATAACCTCATCCAGATGATCTAAAGCGATAAGTAAACCTTCTAAAATATGGGCACGCTTTTCAGCTTCCGCTAACTCAAATTTGGTTCTTCGTATTACAACCTCATGACGGTGATCAACAAAATGCCTGATGATATCTTTCAGGTTCAGCATCATCGGTCTTCCATGAACCAACGCGATGCTGTTGATACTGAATGAAGTTTGAAGTGCGGTATATTTATAAAGGTTATTTAAAACGATTGAAGCATTTGCATCGCGTTTAATTTCGTAAACAACGCGCATACCATCACGGTCAGATTCATCACGAATTTCCGAGATTCCTTCAAGCTTTTTCTCATTCACCAACTCAGCAGTCCGCTCAATCATCATGGCTTTGTTCACCTGAAAAGGTATCTCGTTCACGATAATACGCTCCCGGTCGTGACCATAGCTTTCGATTTCTGCTTTCGCACGAATTACAATCCGTCCCCTTCCGGTCTCGTAAGCATCCTTAGCGCCAGAATGGCCATAAATAATACCACCAGTCGGAAAATCCGGAGCTTTTATATGCTGCATTAAGCCGGAGATCTCTATATCCTTGTCGTCTATATAAGCAATCGTTGCATCAATAACCTCATTAATATTATGGGGCGCCATATTGGTTGCCATACCTACGGCAATACCAGATGCACCATTCATTAAAAGGTTAGGAATTTTCGAAGGAAGAACAGTTGGCTCTTCTAATGAATCATCAAAGTTCAGCTGATAATCAACAGTATCTTTGTTGATATCTGCAAGCATTTCTTCGGCAATCTTCTTTAGACGAGCCTCAGTATAACGCATCGCAGCAGGGCTGTCGCCGTCAATCGAACCGAAGTTACCCTGTCCATCAACCAGTGGATATCGTAAGCTCCAGTCCTGAGCCATACGAACCATCGTATCATAAACCGACGAGTCACCATGTGGGTGATACTTTCCGAGTACATCCCCAACGATACGTGCAGATTTTTTGTGGGGTTTACCGCTGGTTACACCTAAGTCTAGCATACCATAGAGCACACGTCGGTGAACCGGCTTCAATCCGTCACGTACATCAGGTAAAGCACGAGAAACAATTACCGACATCGAATAATCGATGTAAGCGGCTTTCATTTCTTCTTCAATATTTATTAAAATTATTTTGTCGTTAGGAGAGTTTTCGTTTTCCGTTTCTTCGGCCATTTTTGATTTTCCTTTTGTGAAAAATGTGAGGTCTAAATTATTAATGCGAAGATAACAAAATAAGCCAATCTGACGGCCTCTGTGGAAAAGTTTTAGAGTGTTAAAAATCTTTAAAAACTATAATAAGAGTTATAAAAAGCAGGATTTCGAACGATACGAAGATAATGACAATAGCATGTATGTCTGATGCTCAGATAAAAGGAAATTCTGCTAAAATAATGGAAGATTGTAAAGGAAATTGTTCGGGTGTAAATTAATTGAAAATCAGCTTACTGGCCTTCGTTGTACTTGCAATCCCGCTATTCATTACAAGCTCATTTCGCTCATGATTCAACGCTGGCTTTTCATTTCTATCGGGCTTAGACGGATTGGCTTCTTCTTTTTGGCGGGAGCTTCTAAGAAACCTTTCTAAAAGTTTAAAATTTGGGGAAAGGCAGCTTGGTCTAAACCCAATCAATTCCTTTTCTCAATAATCCCAAAGTCTTCTCTTCCTCGCTTCCTTTTTCAGGTTGATAATTATATTCCCAATTTGCCTGTGGAGGCAGGCTCATTAATATTGATTCAATCCTTCCGTTGGTCTCTAAACCAAATTTCGTCCCTGCATCGTACACCAAATTAAATTCTACATAGCGACTTCTTCGCTGATATTGCCATTGCTTTTGTGTGTCCGTAAACTCTTTCAGACGGTTACGATTAACTAATTCAGAATATATTGAAACAAATGACCGACCAACAGCTTTTGAAAACTCAAAAATTTGTTCCCAGCTAATTCCGGCAGTTTCCGGAGTCAAGCGATCATAAAATATCCCGCCCACGCCTCGAGTTTCATTTCTGTGCTTAATGAAGAAATAATCATCAGCCCACTTTTTAAACTTTGAATAGAAATCGGACTTGAATTGATCACAAACGCCCTTTAAAGAGTTGTGAAAAAAGCGGGCATCATCTTCAAAAACATAATGAGGTGTCAGATCAATGCCACCACCGAACCAACGTGTATTTTCATCGATTTCAAAGTAGCGAATGTTCATATGGATGATTGGAACCAGGGGATGGTTTGGATGGATTACGATCGAAATACCGGTAGCAAAGAAATTTTCTTTTTCAACTTTGAAAGCCCTTTTGATCGGTTCAGGTAAACTGCCATGAACTTCGGAGAAGTTTACTCCTCCTTTTTCAAGAATGTTTCCATGTTGAATAACCCGGGTTCGGCCTCCCCCACCTCCTTCACGCGTCCAGATCTCTTCCTGAAATTTTTCTGCACCGTCAAGCTTCTCAAGCCCTGAAGTAATTTCATCCTGAATAATCTGATATTGACGGGCGATCTCTTCCTTGATAATCATGCCGCAAAGATGCAAATTGTTGTAGGTTTATTTAAACCCTAAAGTTTGAAACTTTGTAAGTCGAGGTCTTTACGACAAGCCCTCCTCGACATAATCCAAATCTTTTCCAAAGCTCTCTTTTAACTGGCTTAACGAGAACAGTCCTAATCCAGCCAGAATAAACATTACGATATAGGCTGCTGTAATGATACTATATTGACCAACGAAAAACTCAAATACAAATGTGATAGGAATCAACGCTCCGCGAACAAAATTTGGAACTGTTGTAGTTACTGTTGCCCGAATATTTGTACCGAACTGTTCCGAGGCGATGGTCACAAAAGTCGCCCAATATCCAACAGAAAAGCCCATGAATAAACACAGCCAAACGAACTTCTCCGGTGTCAGATTGCTGCTTCCCAAATACATTAACACACTTATTATCGATAATAAGTGAAAAACAAACATCGTGAGTTTTCTTGATTTTGTGATCTGGGCAAATAATCCTGCGAAAACATCTCCTACCGCAATGCCAATATAGGTATACATAATTCCCCTCCCAGCCTTTAACGGCTCGGTCACACCAAGTGCTTTTCCAAATTCGGGAGATTGCGTAATTAAGATACCAACGACAAACCAGAGCGGTGCGCCGATAAGGATGCAGTAGATATACTTCATTAAGTTTTTTCGGTTGCCAAGTATCAGCATCACATTTCCTTTGGAAATATTTTTATTAACCACCTCATTAAACATACCTGACTCATAGGTTCCAATACGAAGAAACAGTAGTAATAATCCTAAACCACCTCCGACAAAATAGGATGTTTGCCAGGTAAACAACTCATGAATTACGTTTGCCAGAACCGCCCCAAATAAACCTACACCAGCAACGATCATTGTACCATACCCGCGGTTTTCTTTACTCATGGTTTCACTAACCAGGGTTATTCCGGCACCAAGCTCTCCGGCAAGACCGATTCCTGCAATAAACCTGATTACTGCATAGGTGTTGATATCGGTTACCAATCCGTTTGCAATGTTAGCGAGCGAGTAAAGTAAAATCGATCCGAATAATACTTTAATTCGGCCTAATTTGTCTCCCATTATACCCCAAAGGATACCGCCGATCAGCAGGCCCGCCATTTGCATATTTAGAATATATTCACCCTGAACCCGAATGTCAGCTTCTGCTATCCCAATGTCTTTTAGACTTTCAATCCTCACAATAGAAAACAGCACCAAATCGTAGATATCTACAAAATATCCCAATGCAGCTACAATTACCAGGAAGATGATATTTTTTTTAGAGGATGCAGTTTTATTCATTTCGGTTGTGGTTTAACCGATGAAACTACAATAAAATTAAGAAATGAGAAAATTAATATTAATCTGCCCGATACGCATACAGGCAGATTGATTAAAACTTTTAAGGATTTCGCGGCATCGTGTCTGTTCTTATTGTGTCGCCAGTGGTGCCGGTTGTCGTAGTGTCCATCATCATGGTGTCGGTACTCATACCTTCTGTGCCCATCATTGTAGTGTCCGTATCAGCGTCTCCTTCTTCGTCTCTGTTCGCATTACATGCCGTTATTGTAAAAGCAAAACATGCCGAGATTAAAGCTAATTTTAAAGTTGTTGTTTTCATCGCGATAGTTTTAGTAAGTAGATTAATGTTTATTAAACAGCTTTAACCTGTCTGAAATTATTTTGTTTACAAAAAATCAAACTGTTTAATAAAAATCAGATATTCGCTAATGCTTGTTTCTGAAAAGGTTCTAAAATGGGCCATGCGTCTTTATCCACCTTTTTTATTTCAAGGGATCTGGACTCAAAAATTCGAGGGTGATTTCAAAGGTGCACAAGTAAAAATTTGTAATTGCTTATTAAATCGAAATTATAACGGATCAATTTTTGGCGGTACAATATTCTCTGCTGCGGATCCTTTTTATGTGATCCTATTCGACCAGATTCTTAAAAGAAAAGGCTACAAAACACAGTTGTGGCTAAAACAAGCAAGTATTGACTATCTAAAACCCGGAACCACCAATTTATATTTTAGCATACATGTAACGGAAGAAAATATTTCGGAGGCTCTACAAGCCCTTGATACAGCCGGAAAATTTATAAAGACTTTTCCCGTTAAAATAACTAATAAACAAGGCGCCGTTTATGCAGTAGTGCATAATGAGATTTACATCAGGAAGATAAGCCCTGCTATTTAATTTTTTTTAGATGAATTCTTTAAGACCCTACCATATAAAACAACTCATATTTGAAGGCGAAGGTGTTAACGTCGATTTCAAAAAAACAATTACATCCTGCGAAAAGATAGCGAAGACCATGGTTTCATTTGCCAATAATAAAGGCGGAAGGTTGCTAGTTGGCGTAGCTGATAACGGAGACATTAAAGGTGTTAAGTCTGAGGAGGAAGAAAAATACATGCTAACAAAGGCAGCAAATTTTTTCTGTCGTCCTGCGGTTGAACTTTTATTTGAAGAGGTTTACTTCGATAACAAAATAGTTTTGGTAGCCGAAATAAAAGAAAGTGATTCAAAACCTCATTATGCTCTGGGCGATGATAAAAAATGGTGGGTGTATATCAGAGTGAAAGATAAAAGCTTATTGGCCAGCAAGATTGTTGTTGATGTTTTAAAAGGGAGCTCTAAAGAAGAAGGAGTATTTATTGAGTATTCATCTAAAGAAAAAGCCCTGCTTCAGTACCTTGATGAAAACGAGAAGATTACCTCGAAAGAGTACGGCAAAATCTTGAACCTATCTCGAAGGCGTGCTCAACGAATTCTGGTGAATTTGGTGCTATCCGGAGTTATCCGTCTTCATACCACCGAGAAAGAGGAATATTATACAGCTTCTTAAGTTTCTGCTCCTGCAAATATTCTAAGCAGCTTAGATCCTCTATCTTTGGCAAAATGTTTTCTACATACAAGCCTCATTATAAAAGTAATTTACTACTGGCTATCCCTGTTGTAATTTCACAGCTGGGACATACACTCGTCCATATGGCCGACAGTGTAATAGTGGGACATTTTGCCGGAACGACGTCTTTGGCTGCGGTATCCCTAGTAAACAGTATTTTCACAGTAATGATGGTTATCGGGATTGGTATTTCTTATGGCCTCACTCCTCTCATAGCACAGGAAAACGGTAAAAAAAATTACCGAGAATGCGGAAAATTATTGTCAAATAGCTTGTTTATTAATACGCTTAGTGGAATAGGGTTGTTCGTGATTATTTATTTCGGTTTGCAATTATCAATTGATCATTTAAAGCAATCAACCGCCGTTGTTTCAGAAGCCAAGCCATACTTGGGACTTCTAGGAGTTTCAATTGTTCCTTTGATGGTTTTCATGACATTTAAACAGTTTGCCGAAGGTTTAGGCTTTACCAGGCAGGCAATGGTAATATCTATAGCAGGAAATATAATCAACGTTATCCTCGGTGTAATATTTGTTAAGGGGTTGTTTGGGATTAAACCTATGGGCGTTTCCGGGGTCGGGCTAAGCACGCTGATAGATCGTTGTTTAATGGCGATAACTATTTCATTCTACATCGTAAAATCTCCACATTTTAAAATTTACCTAAAGAACTTTGCTTTAAAACGGATCAATAAGATCCGTTCATTTCAAATTTTGAAAATTGGCGGCCCTGTAGCTATGCAATATGCTTTTGAGGTAAGCGCATTTAGTGTCGCCGCTATAATCATAGGCACAATCGGAGTAGCAAATCAGGCTGCTCATCAGGTGGCAATAAATCTCGCTGCAATAACTTATATGATGGCCAGCGGAATAGCTGCTGCTGCGACTATAAAAACAGGAAACAGCTTTGGTAGGAAAAATTTCGATGAATTGAGATTATCTGCAAATTCTAACTATCATATAGTGCTGGTTTTTATGCTTGTTACAGCATTTCTTTTTATAGGCCTAAATCAATTACTCCCTCTAATTTATACCACCGATGAAACTGTAGTTATGATTGCCTCACAATTGTTAATCATTGCCGGAATTTTCCAACTGTTCGACGGTGCGCAGGTGGTTGGTTTAGGCATTCTGCGGGGCATGGGCGATGTTAATATTCCCACGATCATCACATTCGTCGCGTATTGGATAATAGGCTTGCCTTTAGCTTATATTCTGGGTATCAATTCCTCTATGGGGGCAAACGGTGTCTGGTACGGACTTACACTCGGTTTATTGGCTTCAGCAACTTTGCTTTTTTTAAGATACCGGCACACGGTGAAAAAATTAAAACTCAGTTTATAGAAGATCCAATTCAATAAATTACTTTTGTCGCAAATTCAATAACATGATAGACGTAAACGAATATTTTAACGGAACCGTAAAATCTCTTGGATACAATTCAGCAGAAGGTAAATCTACTATAGGCGTGATCGAACCTGGCGAATATGAGTTTGGAACTTCAAGCCACGAAACTATGGTAGTGATAGAAGGCGAACTAATAGCTCTTTTGCCAGGGCAAACCGAATGGAAAAGTTTTAAAAACACCCAATCATTTGAAGTCCCTGCAAACTCAAGCTTTAAGGTAAAAGCAAACAGCCAGGCTTCCTATTTGTGTAAGTATAAATAATTTAGCTTTCTAAATTAAAAATATAGATCCATTGCAAGCCTGAAGGTATTGCAATGGGCTTCTACAATATCATAGATCTTTTTAGAATAGCCTCCACCCATACTCACCTGAACTGGGGTGCCATACTTTCTGCACAACTGAAATACTATTCGATCTCTTTCTTTGCAGCCTCCCCTGCTTAGGGACAAGTGACCAAGTTTATCGGTAGTAAGTACATCTATCCCCGCGAGATAAAATACGAAATCAGGTTTTGTCTGTTCAAAAAGACCGGTTAATGTATCGCTGAGAATCTTCAAATACTCATCATCTTTCATACCGGTACTTAATCCGATATCCAAATCCGACTTCTCCTTTCTAAATGGAAAGTTCTTTTCCGCATGCATTGAGAAAGTAAATACGCGAGGTTCGTCCTGAAATATCTCAGCGGTTCCGTTACCCTGATGTACATCTAAATCGATAATGAGGAAGGAAGATGAAACGTCTTTTTTTAAAAGATAGTTCGCTGCAATAGCCTGATCATTCAGGAGGCAAAAGCCTTCGCCCCAATTTGTGCCGGCATGATGGGTGCCACCGGCAATATTAAATGCAATACCATTTCCTTGTGCAAACTTACATCCATCAATAGTTCCCTGTGCTATACGCATTTCCCGATCGACCAATTGCCGTGTCAGAGGAAATCCTGTTCTTCTCTCCTCTTGCGGGCTTAATTTGAGGTCGCGTAAACGCTCCCAGTAAAGTTTTTCATGAGTTAAAAGAATTGTTTCTTCATCTACCTTTTGGGGAGAAAAAAGATTTTCGGATGTGATTAATCCCTCTCGTAACAATTGCTCTGGAATCAACTCATACTTTATCATCGGGAAGCGGTGCCCTTCAGGCAAAGGATGTGAGTAAATTTTATCGTAAGCAATTTTTAACATAATGACGGATCGATCAATAATATTCAGGAATTACCGAAAACTAAAAAAGGTTGTCTGTTCTCACAGACAACCTTAAAATTATATCGAGAAGTTTTATTTATTGAAATATTCAATAATCAGACTTGCAAGCTCAACACCGATACGCTCTTGCGCTTCGTTAGTAGCTGCTCCGATATGAGGCGTTAAAGAGATTTTTGGATGAGACAAAATCTCCTGACGAGGAGTAGGCTCATTATCGAATACATCTAAACCAGCAAATCCAACTTTTCCTGAATCTAAAGCTTCGATTAAAGCAAGTTCATCAATTGCTCCACCACGGGCGCAATTAACAACTCCCACACCTTTTTTAACTTTCTCAAATTCTTCCTTTCCAAGAATCGCTTTATCAACAAAAGGAATATGTAAGCTGATGAAATCAGATTCTGCTAAAAGTTCGTCCAAACTTACCTTCTTAACGGGCACTTTCACACTTACTCCACCTGCAAGATTCAATTCAATTTCTGTTTCAAAATCGTAAACATCATAACCTAAAACTTCCATACCTAAACCAAGAGCCATTTTTGCGGTCTCTCTTCCGATACGTCCTAAACCGATGATTCCGATTTTTTTGCCTTTTAGTTCAATACCTTTAGCATATGCTTTTTTCAAATCATTGAACTTTGCTGCACCCTCAACAGGCATTTTACGGTTCGAATCATGTAAAAAACGAACACCGGTAAAAAGGTGAGCAAAAACAAGTTCGGCAACCGACGGAGATGAAGCTGCGGGTGTGTTAACTACAGCACGTCCTTGTGATCTTGCATAGTCAACATCAATATTGTCCATTCCAACGCCACCACGACCGATAAGTCGTAAATTCGGACAAGAATCAATTAAATCTTTACGAACCTTCGTAGCACTGCGAACAGTTATAGCATCGAAATTTTTTAAAGCTTCTGGTAACTGATCCTGAGGGATATTTTGAGTCTCAACGAAGAAACCAGCTGCTTCAAGCATGCTTTTCCCTGTGGGATCTATACCGTCATTGGCAAGAATTTTAATCATTATTATTACGTTTAGTATTAAATATTTTATCTAGCACAGAAGATTAAAATTATCTGGCTGTTTCAGCAAACTCTTGCATTACATCAATTAACCTGTGAATGGCAGTTATTGGCAATGCGTTATAAATGGAAGCTCTGAAACCACCAACGCTACGGTGACCTTTGATTCCAACCATACCACGTTCTTCTGCTAATTTCAAAAATGGTTTTTCCAATTCAGGATTCTCCATTACGAAACATACATTCATTCTTGAACGATCTTCAACTTTACAAGCGCCTTTGAATAAAGGGTTGCGGTCGATTTCTTCATACAAAGCATTCGCTTTTGCGATGTTTTCTTGCTCAATGGCAGCGACCCCACCCTTAGATTTTAACCATTGCAGGTTAAGCATAGAAACGTAAATCGCAAATACTGAAGGTGTATTGTATAGTGATTTGTTATCTGCATGAATTTTATAGTCGAACATTGAAGGCAATTTCCTTCCTGATTTTCCAATCAATTCATCTTTAACGATTACTAAAGTTACACCAGCAGGTCCCATGTTTTTCTGAGCTCCGGCATATATAACGCCATAGTCAGCCACATTAATCACACGACTAAAAATGTCTGATGACATATCACATGCAATGGGAACAGAGGTCTTAGGTGTCTCGAATAATTCCGTTCCAAAAATTGTGTTATTGGACGTATAATGGAAATAAGCAACATCTTCAGGAATCTGATAATCCTTAGGGATGAAAGTATAATTAGCATCCTTTGATGAAGCTACAATTTTCACTTCACCAAACAACTTAGCCTCTTTAGCTGCTTTACTTGCCCAGGCACCTGAATCCAGATAGGCAGCCGATTGACCTTCTGCCATCAAATTCATTGGAACCATAGAGAATTGAGTACTTGCTCCACCTTGTAAAAACAAGATTGAATACCCGTCAGGAACATTCAATAATTCTTTAACCAGCCTAATGGATTCATCCACAACAGCCTCAAATTCAGGAGCTCTGTGTGAAATTTCCAGGATTGATAATCCTGTGTCGTTAAAATTTAAAACGGCCTGTGAAGCTTGCTTAAAAACTTCTTGTGGTAAAATACAAGGGCCGGCGCCGAAGTTACATATCATTTGGGTCAGTGTTTTATTGTGTCAAATTTAGAATTTTTATATCTTTTTCTATCTTAATTTTTGATTTTTGCAATGAATTTTATATTTAACTGACGGGATGTTAAATAATTGGGAATTGCGAATTGGTTATTATTTACATCTTTTATCCATAAAAAAGATACCGTGTTGTATATATTTAATAAATTAAACACCTCAGCATAAGCAATTAACGAATTGAAATACCTGTTTAAAGGCTTTAATTTATACTTTGTTCCACCTTCCAGAAAATCTTTTGAAAAACCTATATCAACCCGTCTATAAGAGGGGATTTTAAATTCATCGCGATATCGCTGGGTTTGTGGCGGTCCCACCGGAAGTGCCGAACCATACAATAGCGTCAAATGCACTTTATAAGTAGGGCTGTTAAACAGTTCATCCTGAAAAAAAGCAGAAAAATTTATCCGCTGATCTGTGGGTCGTTTTAAATACCCCGGATAAAATGTGGAAATAGTACCATTTTCATCTTTAACTGGATATGAATCGCCATCTATGTCTTCAGCTGTTTTCATTAAAGATAGCCTGAACGACGATTCCAGACCGGGAACAAATTCCTTGCTCACTGAAAAATCTGCGCCCGTTACATATCCATGCGATCGCTGATCTGCGAAATATCGGATTCTTAAGTTTTCAATTTTATAAGGAACCAGATTATTCAGCTTCTTAAAGTAAACTTCCGATGTGAATTTAAACAATGTTTCTCCCCTTTTTTGTATTGAATAGTCAGTTGCAGCTAAAAAGTGAACAGAGCGTTGCGTGGTCGATTCCTGGTTTAAACTCCCGTTAAAGTTCCTTAATTCGCGATAGAACGGGGGTTGATTGTATAGACCACTAGAAAAACGCCAGATTCGTTTTCCCTCTGAAGGATGATAAACTGCGCTTATTCTTGGACTAAGCAAAAGATCGTTGGTATACGAGCTATAGTTACTGCGTAAACCAGCCGAAACAGTGACTTGTGAACTTAATGGAAAGGTATTTTGGACAAAAGCGGTAAGCCTGTTAGTTTTAATGGAGTTCCGGGCGCTTACAACATCTGTGAGGATTAGATCTCCATCTGCATTGGGTAGAGTATATCCTGCAGAATCAATAAGATGATATTCATTTAAATTATCATGTATCACGTCATATTGATATCTAATCCCAGACTCCCAAAATGATCGTTGTTTTTGGAAATATGCTCGGATTTCAGAACTGTAAATGGATGTTTTAAGACGATTCCTTGCATAGTCATAACTAACGCCAATTCCGCGATTTGCGTTAACGTTTTCAAATTCAGTATCGGTACCAGGCTCATCGAAAATATAGCTTCCTTCGATATCAAAGGTTTCCTGCTCGGAATTCCTAAAGCTAGTTGTAATCCATTTAAACCATGCGTTTTGTCGGGGCTTGTAAGTGAGGGTGACTGCTCCGGCTAAAGATTCGTACCTGTCTTTTTCCTGTCCCTGGTAATGAATTTTTAGCCTGTATTGTTGGTCAATGGTTCCGAAAACTGTTTCACGACTTTCGGGAATTAAAGAAAACCGGCTTAAATTATAATCTCCAAATACCGACAGATTAAGTTTTTTATCGAGATTTAATGAATAAAGCCCTTGAAAATCATAAAAACTTGGTTGATAGCTTCCCACAACCGGCTGAGATCGTAAAATACTTTGATTTGTTTTTTTTCGGATTCCGGTAAGAAGAAATCCATTTTTTAAAGGTTGTTTTAGTGTGGCAGACAAGCCTAGCAATCCTGCAGACGCTATAATTTGTGCGCTATCGGGCCTGTTATAACGCACATCTAATACAGATGAGAGTTTATCGCCATATTTTGCTTCGAATCCTCCGGCAGAAAAATTAGCCTTCGATACCAGTTCAGGATTAATAAAACTTAATCCTTCCTGCTGTCCGTTACGCACGAGTAATGGGCGATAGATTTCGATGTCATTTATGTAAATTAAGTTTTCGTCAAAATTGCCGCCCCGTACCGAGTATTGAGAACTTAATTCATTATTGGAAGAAACTCCCGGTAAGGTTTTTAATAACGATTCAAAGTTTCCGGATACGCTTGGAATATTCCTGATTAAATCAGCATCTATGCTGTGAAGATTGCCAAATTCGTTTTTAGAAGATTTTACCGTTACAGTATCAAGCTGTGTGATTTCAGAAACCAAGAAAACGTCCTTTTTAATAGTTCGAAGGCTCGTCTCAATTGAAATAATTTGTGGGATGAATCCTGTACGGCTGAACGATATTTTCAACTTCGGAGAGGCAGATACAATATAAAGATTGTAGCTGCCATCTTTTTTGCTTTTTACAGACGTAGAAGAATTAAGTACTTGTATGTCAACTCCTTGAAGTGCTCCGCCATGTTGATTTTGCACCTTTCCTGTAATGGTTACAGAAGTTTGGGCAGAAGCAAATGTGCTTAAAAGAATTAAATTAAACAGTACTATAATCCTCATCCAGTCAGGCTTGCAATGTATGGCCTTGTGTTTGTTTTAATTGACCGATCACCTGTTGAGGATCCGAAGCTGTAAAAACAAAATTTCCAGCTACCAAAACGTTTGCCCCGGCTTTTAATAATTCGGCAGAGTTACCCAGATTTACACCTCCATCAATTTCGATATAAAGACCGTCGTTTCTTCCTGCCGCCATCGCCTTTAGCGAACGTATTTTGCGGTAAGTATTAGGTATAAATTTCTGTGCTCCAAAACCTGGATTAACCGACATTAGAAGAACCATATCCACGTCTTCAATAATATCTTCCAGAACGCTTACTGGTGTGTGGGGGTTGAGTGCGACGCCGGCAATACATCCCAGACTTTTAATTGCTTGTATTGTACGATGCAAATGTGTACAAGCTTCGTAATGAACCGTTATTGTTGCTGCTCCTGCATTTTTACATTGCTCAAGATAGCGATCGGGGTCTACGATCATTAAATGAACATCCAGCGGCTTTTTAGCATGCCGCGCTATCGCGTCTAAAACAGGAAAACCAAAAGAGATATTGGGAACAAATACCCCGTCCATAATATCGATATGAAACCAATCGGCTTCGCTACCATTTACCATGTCAATATCGTGTTTTAGATTGGCAAAATCTGCAGCTAAAACAGAGGGCGCTATTAGATGATTCATGGCATCAAATATACAGCTTTGGCATGTAAATACAGATGATCGGAGTTGTCTTTTGAAATTGAACTGCTTCAGGCAAGTGCTTTATTAAGCAGTTCGGCACCTTTCTGGGAGAAACTTAGAGTTAAGGCAGCTTCTCTTCCAGGCTCGCTCATTTTCCCCCACGATTTCTGAAGAATACGAATTAGTTTTGGATCATCATGCTTTTTTATGAAGTCTTCGTACTCGAACTGAAGAAAAACGAGGCACAACGCATTTTCCATTGTTTGAACATCGGGATCACTTTTTATCTGTTGTTTGAGCACTATTTGCTGTACCCGTTGAATTGTTTCGAGATCGTATCCAACTTCGCTCAGTATGTGCGAGGCTTTTTCTGCATGATATTTTGCAAGATTACTGCGCCAGTTTAGATATCCAGCTTTTCCTTCAGGATACGATTCTCGTGGTACTTCCCATCTGCCTATATGCTGGCAGCGCGAAGCAAGCAATAATGCTTCTCTCGCATTCGGCTCAAGTTTCTTAACCCATTCATGCAGCTGAATCGCGAAAAATAACTCTTGAGGGAAAATAGTGTCGTTGTACGTATATTGTTTCGGGTCCTTCCCGTTATAAGTATCGAACAGTTTGAAAGCTGCTTCAAGTTTCTTTGCATCCATTACCTTAAAAGTATAAAAAACAAAGTTAAAACTGAAGATTTCGATTTTTTTCAAAAAAAAAGACCACTCCTTATTGAAATGGAGTGGTCTTTTTTTATATTTTATTTACTTAAAGAACTATAACGCTATTAGTGCTGCCAAACTCATTTGGCTGCTGTAAGTCAGCATCCTCATCAATCAGCCATTTTGTATTGTCTACACGATATTTAAATTCATGTTTGGTGTCTTTAGGTAAAGCTACTTCTGTAGAAAACGAACCGTCTTTCTTCTTACTTAATGGGATCGGAGTTTCCCAATCGCTATTGAGGCCAAGTAATTCAACTGTTTCTGCATGATCTGGCTTTAAAGTAAATTTTACTTTATAGGAGCCTTTTGACTTTACGAATGTTTTCTGTAGCATTTCTGTAGGATTTATTAATTTAATACAAAATAAGTGAAAAATATACCTAATTCATAATAGTTCAGCAAATTGTATAAAAAAATTACAAACGTACAATACCTGTTTTTGTTTTATACAGATACAAACTGCCTTGCCATAAAAACCCTACGTTCCAGTTTATCTCTTTGGTAATAATTAAAATAAAAAACCCCGGTAAACCGGGGCTTTTCTTATGCTGTTGGAGCAGAACTTTCAGGCTTCTTCTCTTCCGGTTTTGGAGGACGAGGAATAAGCGCTTTTCTGGATAATTTAAGTTTACCTTGTTTATCAACTTCAAGCAGTTTAACTCTAACTTCATCACCTACATTGAATACGCCTTCCATTGATTCGTAACGTTTCCAATCAATTTCAGAAATATGCAGTAAACCATCTTTACCGGGCATGATCTCAACAAATGCACCGAACGGCATGATTGACTTCACTTTACCTTCGTAGATTTCTCCAACCTCAGGCTTAGCCACAATATTTTTGATACGCTTAACTGCGGCATCAATTGCTTCCTTACCGGGAGCGAAAATGCTTATCACACCTTGATTATCTTTTTCTTCAATAGTGATTGTAGCACCAGTTTCGCGTTGCATTTCCTGGATAACTTTTCCACCTGGACCGATAACCGCACCAATAAATTCTTTATCGATTCTAAGCATCTCTAAACGAGGTGCATGTGGTTTCAATTCAGCACGAGGTTCAGAAATGGTTTTCTTCATTTCGTTTAAGATGTGAAGACGACCTTCTTTTGCCTGATGTAAAGCATCTCTTAATACTTCCCACTTTAAGCCGTTGATTTTTAAGTCCATCTGGCAGGCAACAATACCTTTCTCAGTACCTGTAACTTTAAAATCCATATCTCCTAAATGATCCTCATCACCTAAGATATCAGACAACACTGCGTATTTTCCGGTTTTCTCGTCGGTGATTAATCCCATAGCGATACCAGAAACCGGTGCTTTTAATTTAACACCCGCATCCATCAATGCTAATGTACCGGCACAAACAGTAGCCATAGAAGAAGAACCGTTAGATTCTAGAATATCAGATACGATACGAACTGTATATGGATTTTCATCATCACCCGGCATAACTTTTTTCAACGAACGCTGAGCTAAGTTACCATGCCCAATTTCGCGACGGCCAGCTCCCCTGTTCGGGCGAACTTCGCCAGTTGAGAAACCAGGGAAATTATAGTGTAAGATGAATTTTTGATATCCGTTGAAGAATGCACCATCGATCATTTGTTCATCAAGCTTAGTACCTAATGTTACCGTTGTCAATGATTGAGTTTCTCCACGGGTAAATACAGCAGAACCGTGAGCAGCTGGTAAATAACCGATTTCACTCCAGATCGGGCGTACAGTACGAACGTCACGACCGTCTAAACGAATTCCTTCATCAAGAATTAAGTTACGGATAGCATCATATTGAACATCATGGAAATATTTCTTAGCCAGGGCCTTGGTAATATCATCAATATCCTCTCCTAACGACACGATGAAAGTATCCTGAATAAGTTTAAAGCTGTCAGAGCGATCATGTTTAGATGAACCTGACTTTGCAATATCATAAACCTGCTGATAAGTAGCCGCAAAAACCTGCTCTCTTAAAGCGGGGTTGCTATGTTCGTGAGAATAAGTACGTTTAACCGTCTTACCTGCCTCAGCCATTAATTCTTTTTGAACAGCAACCTGGATTTTAATGGCTTTATGAGCGAATTCAATTGCTTCAATCATCTCCTCTTCATCAATCTCGCTACACTCGCCTTCAACCATGCCAATATCATTTTCAGAACCGGCAACGATAAATTCTAATGTTGCACGCTCTAAATCGCTTAGGTAAGGATTAATTACAAGCTTTCCGTCAATTTTAGCAACACGCACTTCAGAGATAGGTCCGTTAAACGGGATATCTGACACAGCAAGAGCAGCCGAAGCAGCTAAACCAGCCAAAGCATCAGGCATTATATTTTTATCAGCAGAAATTAGTGAAATCATCACTTGTGTGTCTGCATGATAATCTTCCGGGAACATCGGGCGCAACGCACGATCTACCAAACGGGAAATTAGAACTTCGTAATCAGATAAACGAGCTTCGCGACGAAGGAATCCACCCGGGATACGTCCTGCGGCAGCATATTTTTCCTGGTAATCAACAGATAAAGGAAGGAAATCAATTCCCTCTTTAGCCTCTTTTGATGACACAACAGTAGCAAGCAACATAGTGTCGCCCATTTTTACTACTACAGACCCATCAGCTTGTTTCGCAAGCTTACCGGTTTCGATTTCGATTATACGGCCATCGCCCAAATCGAAAGATTTTTTAATTAAGTTATAACTCATTTGTTTTCAGTAATGATGCGCCTTTCCTCTTTAATAACGCATCGGGGTATTTATTTAAAATTTTATTGCGAAGTTAAAAAAAAAGCCACCCTTTATAGGATGGCTTCTAAACTTTTTTTTTAAAAGATTATTTAATAATATCTCTTAACTCTAAAGCTTTGATAATAGCACGATATCTGTTGATATCTTTCTTGTACAAATAAGCCAATAAACCGCGACGCTTACCAACTAGTTTCTGAAGAGCTAATTGTGTAGAAAAATCTTTCTTGTTTTTCTTTAAATGCCCAGTTAAATGAGCAATACGAGAAGTAAATAACGCTACCTGACCTTCGGTAGAACCTGTATCAGTTGCACCTTTACCATGTTTGGCAAAAATTTCTGCCTTGTACTCTGTACTTAAATACATTACGTGAATAATATTAAAGCGATTAAATATTTTTGTTAATTAGCTGCAAAGGTAATGAATGTAATTGATTAAAAAAATATTAAAAAACCTTACTTGGTCGACCCTTTTGTGGAATTGTCGAAAAGGAAAGTATTGCTAATTTTACGAAAAAAAGCACCCTTGGGGTATGGTTTTAGAGCAAAATCTTTAATGGAGAAGCATAAGGAATATAGCAAGTTTACTACAGCACTTAAAGTGAGGCCCGATGATATCGACATGTTTAACCATGTGCATAACAGCAAGTATTTAGATTACGTACTGGCTGCACGTTATGACCAAATGGAAACCTGTTACGGTATGTCAATGGAAGAGTTTATGGAACTCGGTTACGGCTGGGTTGTAAAAACCGCTCATGTTGAGTTTAAACGACCTTTAACTCTGGGCGAAAGTTTTACCGTAACCACCTGGATTGTTTCAATGGATGAAAAAAGCAGCAAGGTTAAATTTGAAATTTTAAGTTCAAAAACTGGTAAAATATGCAGCGATGGCTGGTTTGATTATGCTTTAATTGATATTCAAACAGGGCGGGGTATGAAAATTACCGAAGATATGATTGAAAAGTATTCTATTTAGTCTATTCCTTTATTAGTGGACAGTTCATTAGTATAGGAAGTCAGATTGCTTTTCCTTAATTCGCCAATAAACTGTCCACTAGTGAACTTCTATTTAATAGCAACTTCAATCAATTCAGTATAAAAATCTTTGATCGTTCTGCCTACCGATCTCACCTGTTGAGGAATTATACTATTTTCGGTTTGTCCGGGTACTGTATTAACCTCTATAAAAAAGAACTTACCTGTCGTTTCTTCAAGAATGTAATCGATCCGCACTACGCCTTTGCAATTTAATTTTTTGTAGGCTTCCTGAACGACCGCTTCCACCCTGATTTTCTCCTCGTCAGACATTCTACCCGGTGTAATTTCTTCAGTTACACCTGTCGTATACTTAGCCTCAAAATCGAAAAACTCTTTAGAAGTTACAATTTCTGTAGCGGGAAGTACCTTAATTCCATCATATCCTTTATATACACCGATCGTAAATTCTCTGCCTTTAATATATTCTTCAACTAAAACCTGCGTGTCTTCTTTAAAAGCCTTTTTCAGAGCGTCAGGAAGCTCATCGGCAGATTTTACTTTACTCATGCCAATGCTGCTTCCGCCATTATTCGGCTTTACAAATAAGGGGGTATTAAGTTCGGCAAGTACTTTCCTTGATGTTTCAGAATTGTTAGAGAACAGTTGAACTGATCGGGCAATATTTAAGTCCTTTACTCCATTCACAATAGCCTTAGTATAACCTTTATTCATTGTTATGGCTGAAGTTACTGCATCGCAGGTTGTGTACGGAAGACCAAGCATATCGAAATATCCTTGTAGTTTTCCATCCTCACCGGGCGAACCGTGTAAACCGATGAAAATTCCGTCAAAAAGGATTTTTTGATCTCCAACTTTCAAGGAGAAATCATTTTTGTCAATTTCATATTTAGCTCCCTCCTGCTCGTAAAACCAGCTTTCAGGTGTAATAATTACCTTGAAAACTTCAAACTTTTCCCGATCCAGATTTCTATCTATAACTTCCGCACTTTTCAGTGATATAACCGATTCGCCTGTAAATCCTCCTGTTACTAAAGCAATTTTCTTTTTCATACAAAATATGGGTATGATCTGTTGATATTTTGGCGAAACTAAAATAAAATCACGGCTCCTTTACTTATTTTCAATAAAAAAATTACCTTAGGGTCTTAAAATCTAAAACCTTTCAAAAGCACATGAAAACCGTTCTCGTAATTGATGATATAGAAATCTCTACTTTTATTGTCAGAAAATTAATCAATCAGGTTTCACCGGAAACTACTGTTTATGAGTGCAATGACCCCGTTAAGGGATTGGAATTGATTACCGAAATTAATCCTGATTTTATTTTCCTGGATCTGAATATGCCGCTAATGGACGGATGGCAGTTCTTAGATAAGATGCAAAAAAGGGATCTGGATCATAAGGTTATAATCCTCACATCTTCCACCAGTGCCGATGATCATGGCGAGTCCTATAATTTTCCGAATGTGTATACTTTCCTGGTTAAACCTTTAAAACCATCTGATATTACAACTTTACTTCATACTTTACCTTCTTGATGAAACTTCTTTCGGACTGTGGCCCCAGGATTTACTCGACCTATGCTAAAAATTGAGAATATTGTAAAGCAGTATGCTGAACACAGGGCTCTTGATCATGTGAGCCTGGAAGTTAAAAGAGGAAGCATATTCGGTTTGCTGGGTCCCAATGGGGCCGGAAAAACATCCCTGATTCGCATTATCAATCAAATAACAGCTCCTGACGAAGGCACAATTTATATTAACGGCGCTCGTCTAAATCCCTCCCATATCAATATTATTGGTTATTTACCTGAAGAGCGCGGCCTGTATAAGAAAATGCAGATCGGCGAACAAATGATTTATCTGGCTCAATTGAAGGGGCTTAGTAAAAAAGATGCACTTGAGCGTTGTAATTATTGGTTTGAGAGGATGGAAATGGAGGGTTGGTGGAAAAAGAAAGTAGAAGATCTGAGTAAAGGGATGCAGCAAAAAGTGCAGTTTGTTGCAACTGTTATTCATCGGCCGGAACTTATAATATTAGATGAACCCTTTTCCGGATTTGATCCGATTAACGCTGAAGTTATAAAGAATGAGATTCTCGAATTAAATAAACAAGGAGCGACCATTATATTCTCAACTCATCGAATGGAATCAGTTGAGCAACTTTGTGACAGCATCGCTTTAATAAACAAATCGAAGAAAATTCTCGATGGGAGATTAAAGGATATCAAAAATTCATACCGCAGCAATATATATTGTATTGAATACCGTGGTGATGAGCTTACTTCCTTGGGAACAAATCTTTATAATGTACTTGATAGACGAAATTTAGAAGATACAAGAGAAGTAACGCTACAGTTAAAGGAGAATGTTCGTGTAAATGATGCCCTGGGATATTTAATTCCCTTGGTCGAAATACAGCAGCTCAAAGAGGTAATTCCAACGATTAATGACATTTTCATTCAGCAAGTAAAAGGTATTCAGCATTATGCGTAAAACTTTTCTCATTATAAAGCGTGAATACCTGAGTCGGGTAAAAAAGAAAAGCTTCCTTTTAATGACCTTTTTGGTTCCCCTTTTATTTCTGGGTATGACAGGACTAGTGGCTTATCTTACCCAAAGTGGCGGAGATTCTGTGACTGAAGTGAGAGTAATTGATGATAGCGGAATTTTCGGCAAGGACTTCTTCAAAAACAGTAAGGGGCTTGTCTTCTCAAAAAGTTCCGAAAGTTTTAATCAAGCTAAAATCGCTGCCAGAACCGATGCGACATTTGTATTATATATTCCTGAAAACATTGAGCAAGAGGAAAAAGTAGAGCTTTTGTCTGAAAAAAAGGCGCCTATGTTTGTAATGAGCGAAATTGAGAATCAGGTTAACAATATACTTCGTAACAAACAATTAGAAGATGCAGGAATAGACATTAAAGTACTTGAAGGCATAAAGCCCAACATTTCTATCGAATATAAAGAACTTACAGATGAGGGAGAAAAAGAGAGTGATGCTTCTGCTGCTTACGCGATAAGCTTCTCGGCGGCAATTTTAATTTATTTAAGTCTTTTCATCTACGGCGCACAAGTAATGCGGGGTGTTATAGAAGAAAAAACAAGCAGAATAGTAGAGGTAATTATATCGTCTGTGAAGCCCTTCCAATTAATGATGGGAAAAATTGTCGGAATTGGAATGGTAGGTTTAACACAATTTCTCCTTTGGATAATATTATCACTACTGGCTGCTAAATTCGTCAGCGCTGAACTATTACCACCTTCTATTTTAACTGCGATACAGACAATACCTGTCGGTTATATTCTGGTTACTTTTCTGATATACTTTTTAGGCGGCTACCTTCTTTACAGTGCGTTGTTTGCTGCTGTCGGGTCTGCTGTAGATAATGAAACCGAAACACAACAATTCATGTTTCCGATAACTTTGCCGCTATTATTTACCTACATAATGGCGTTTAGTTTTATTGTTAATAATCCGGGCAGCACTTTATCATTCTGGCTCAGTATGATTCCATTCACCTCTCCTATTGCGATGATGGTTAGAATTCCGTTTGGAGTTCCCGAATGGGAATTATATCTGTCTGTTACAATTTTAATTGCCGGTTTTATTTTCACCACCTGGATAGCAGCACGGATTTACAGGGTAGGTATTTTAATGTACGGCAAGAAAACCAGCTACAAAGAGTTGGTAAAATGGTTTTTGTACAAAGAATAATACTATGAAACGTGTTGCAGCCCTTGATTTAGGCACCAATACATTCCACTTGATAATTGCAGAGATTAATCAGGGTCAGATTCAAAAGATTGTTTTGGCCGATCAGAAACATGTCAAGCTGGGTGAAGGTGGAATAAATAGCGGAAAAATTACTGAAGCAGCTTTTGAACGAGGTTTGGATGCATTATCTGCGTTCAGTAATGTCATTCGTCAAAATCAGGTCGATATAGTAAAAGCAGTAGGCACGGCAGCTCTTCGGACCGCGGTTAACGGCCCTGATTTTATAAAAGCAGTAAAGCAGAAGGCCGGAATGCAAATTGAAATTATTGACGGCGATCGAGAGGCTGACCTAATTTACAGCGGAGTTCGGCAGGCAGTTCAGTTAGATCAAAACTCCCTGATAATGGACATTGGTGGGGGAAGTGTTGAATTTATTTTTGCCGATGCAAGAGGTATCGAATGGAAAAAAAGCTATCCAATAGGAGCTGCGAAGTTAATGGAGATGTTTCACCATTCAGATCCAATATCCGGAGACGATTGTAAATCCATAGTTGCGCACCTTGATGCAGTGCTTTCAGATCTATTCAGTTTTTCATCAGAATATAAGCCAAAGGTTCTAATCGGTTCAGCGGGTGCCTTTGAAACATTCGCCGAACTTTGTCAGATGAAGACCGCAAATAAGTTGCCAGCCGCGAATGGATCATTTGATTTTGATTCCGGTCAATTAGGATTAATAATTAAAGAGATATTAGATTCGACACACCAGGAGCGCCTGACAAACGAAGCTATTTTATCTGTCAGAAAAGATATGATTGTTGTGGCAGCTTTGCTTACTCAGTACATCATCAATAAACTAAAAATAGAATCGGTTAAACTGAGTGTTTATGCGCTGAAAGAAGGTCTTTTGCTTGATTGAAGATAATCAGAGCGCAGAAAATTTTAAAAGTTCTTCGTAAACTCTGTGGGTTGGAAGTCCCACAACATTCGTATAAGAACCTTTAATTTTCTCAATAGCTACCAAACCCGCCCATTCCTGAATTCCGTATGAACCGGCTTTGTCGTAAGGATGGTACATTTGTATGTAATAATTGATCTGACCAGTGCTAAGCGGTCGAAAATAGACTTCTGTGACCTCATAAAAGGAATGCAGATGATGATTTTGAAGAAAAGCAACGCCTGTTATAACTTCATGCTTCTTTCCGGATAAAAGACTAAGCATCTCGAAAGCATGAGCTTCATCATTTGGTTTGCCTAAAATTTGATCCTCAATACAAACTATTGTATCCGCAGTAAGGACAAGTTCATTTTCATTTAAAGATTCATCAAAAGCTCTGGCTTTCATTTCGGCAATGTAAACAGCTACTTCTACCGGATTTAAGCTTTCCGGATAAGATTCATCTACCTCTTTCAGAACCACCCGAAAATTTACGTTCATAGAGGTAAGTAGTTCTTGCCTTCGCGGAGATTTTGATGCAAGAATGATTGTTGGAAAATTGGTCTTCATTAGTAGATTATACAGATGGTATGCTATCTTCCTGAGCAGTTGGATTAACATCAAACCAATTATCCTGAACTTTCAGTACCTTCTCAATTAGGTCGCGAACACAGCCATCTCCCCCATTTTTTGCCGAGATATAGTCTGATACTTCTTTTACCTCCTCAACTGCATCGGCTGGGCAGGCGCTTGCTCCGGCAATTCTCATCACCGGAATATCCGGAATATCATCACCCATATAAATCACATTATCCGCTGTAAGTTGGTGCTGGCTGATAAATTTATTATATACCTCAAGCTTCCGGGTGATTCCGAGGTGCACTTCTGTTATTCCTAATCCCTTCAATCTAAGAATAACACTTTCAGATTTACCTCCGGAGATGACACAAATTAAATAACCCTTTTTTACAGCTAATTGCATGGCATATCCATCACGTACATTAAAACGACGCAACTGCTCGCCAGACTCTGTTACATGAATAGTGGCATCGGTGAGTACCCCATCAATATCCAGAACAAAAGCTTTTATAGATTTTAATTTGCTGAGAAACATAGCTTAAGTGTGCAAATGAAATTGAATCTGCGGATATGTAAATTGAATTGATGTGTAAAAAGAACACATTAATAAAGCGCTTATATTTAGTTGCGCACATCAATAAAGCGTTCTTAATCCTGATTATCTCTCCACTCATAAACCCAGGCCGACTGGATCTGCTCCAGGTGACCTTCATTACATTCCTCGCGGGTGCCTGCAAAATTCGGCAGACTTAGAACCCAATCCATCAATTCGGTAAAACGAATTCTATAGATTTTTGATTCGTTAAAATCGTCGCCAAACTTCTCATAAAGCCCCATTGCAATGTCTTCATGATCTTTCCAATGTATGGGTAATGCGAATTTATCTTGATTCATATATGAATATTAATGTCCTAAGAACTGGTTTTGGTCTGGTAAAGTAACTTCAATATCACCGTCAATTACAACACACTGACAGCCTAAACGGGAATTGATACGAGGATTAACCGCACGGTCGATAAAATCTTCTTCTTTATCAGAGATATCCTCAATATTATCCATGCCTTTGTTTACATAAACGTGGCACGTGCTACAACCACAAACACCGCCGCAGTTATGCTGAAGCTCTATTCCATTGTCAAGGCAAACGTCAAGTACTGATTCTCCTTCTGCGATAGGTAATTCAATAGACTCAAGGCCTTGTTCTTCAAAGTTTATTTTGATTTTGTAAAGATCCATTGGCGCAAAATTAATAAAAATGAGCAGGCATCATGCTTTTTGATCGAAATTGATAATGCTTTGACTTAATTGCTCGTATAGATCTTTAAAAGCTGTCATGTCCTTTAAAAAATCGAGGTGTTTATTCAATGTCATCTCATCTCTGCGAACAGCCGGACCTGTTTGTACAGTAACGGGAGAATTGAACTGAACTTTTTCGGCCGTTTCAGTAATAAGCGGCTTAATCAGATCAAAATCTAATCCATTGTTAGAAAGTATCTTATCAGCAATAGCGTACAAATGATTGCAAAAATTACAAGCGAATACCGCTGCAATATGTAACGCTTTCCGTTGCTCAGAATTCAACAATACAACCTTTAAGGAAACTGATTTTGCCAGATAATTTAGCTGTTCAGTAACTTCAGAATTCCGTCCTTCAATGGCAATCGGGATTCTAGAAAAATCAACATCTTTCTGTTTGGAAAAAGTCTGCAGGGGGTAAAAAACTCCGGATATCCCGGGAATATCTAAGTCTGTGGTGCCAGATGTATGAACTAATATTTTGTTTTGCAAAGGAAAACTACTTGCAACTTCATCAATTGCATCATCGCTTACCGCGATGATATAGATTTCACCTTCTTCATTTATATGTGATAAATTGCTCGTAAAATCACATTGCAGACTTTCGCCCAGAGCTCGAGCATGCCCCAGGGTTCTGCTCCAAATCTGCAATATTATGTGACCGCTATCTTTTAATGCTTTTCCAAGATGCGTAGCCACATTGCCGCTTCCTAGCAAGACGATCTTCATCGGCTAGTTGCGTTTAAGCTCTTTTTGTCTGCGGAAAATTGAAAGCAAAAATCCGATAACCATAATAATTGTTCCACCCCAGAATAGATTTATAAATGGGAATTTGATAGCTTTCAACACAATCCATTTCTTTGGAGCCAGTGGTTTTTGATAGATCATTAATTCCAGTTTATCTTTTTCCGGATAAATATTGGAAAAGCGGAATTTTAGACCAGCTTCATCAATGGTTTTGCCAAAGTCGAATTTGTTTCCGTTTTTTATAAGATACAAAGGTTGTACTGTGTACGTTTTTCCTTTAGTTATTACATCCAGCTCCATGCCTACAGCCACATCATTCGCCGTTAACGGAATTTTTTCAATTGTGGCATTTCGGTTAACAGCCTTTACAACGATGGTACCATTAGAATAGTTAACAGTGTCACCCAGCGAAACTTCTTTGGTTATCGGTGTATCATACTCTTCTTCATCTGAATGGCCTTCATGCGCTTCATGTTTCTCTTCTTTAGGAGGCGCAGCGGTTGCATGAGTATAAATATCATATGTGAAATAGTGGCGGGTATCAGGCGAAGCAATCAGTCCCATTTTAGGATTTTGCTGCGCATTAGGATAAAGATCAAACTCCTCTTTAATCTTGCCCGTTTCCTTGTCGATTGTTTTGTAATTAACCTTATAATAGACATTTGGCCCGTCTACTGAATCGCCAACGTAGGTTATGGTATATTTATCCATCTTCATCGGTTCACCCTGATAAAGCATCAAGTTTTCGCGAGGTTTTTCAACCTTATCAAATCCTTCTACAGCGATTAAACCTGTACTGTTGACAGAAACTACATCGCTGGTGGCCGCTGAAACCAATGCTCCGATAAGAAGTAAGGCGAAGCCGATGTGTGCAACAGAAGATCCTGCCAGTTTCCACTTCCCTTTCAAGGCATCAAAAAGAATATCAAAGTTTGCCACGATTGAAAAAATCCCTGCGAAGGTTAACAAAATATACATTAGGTTGGTATACACCTTCGCGACAAAGACAAAGCCTGCAGTTACTACCGCAGCGACTATAATAGAAATGACGACCTTTCTCCAGAACTTTTGGGTATCTGTATTGCGATATTTTAAAAACTGAGTGAACCCTGAAATAATTGCCACGATTACCGCAAACGGAACTTGCCATTTATTATAATGCTGAATCTCGTTCGGCGGCGGGGCAATCTTTGTTCCGAACGCGGCATTAAATACGGGTATCGAGGTTGTCGCGATTACCTGTATGCAGGATACTGTTAAAACCAGTGCTCCGATGAACAACCAGAACTCTCTGGAATAGGTTTCTTCATCTTTTTGTGTAATCGGCATTCCCTTCCATCGCACGATAATCAGAACAATGGGAATAACAGAAAACACTGCCAGATATAACAGCAGGTGCCCAAACATGCCCAGATCTGTAAAAGCATGAACAGACGTTTCGCCTAAAATGCCGCTTCTTGTTAAAAATGAGGCATATAACACTAATACAAAACTTATTAGTGTTAAGAAAGTAGCGGTAAAGTAAGAATGTCCTGAACTTTTGAAAGCCAAAATCACATGGACTGCCGCAATAAGCATTAACCATGGAATAATTGAAGCGTTTTCGACAGGGTCCCAGGCCCAGAACCCACCAAAATTAAGAGCTTCGTAGGCCCAGAATGAACCCATTATAATTCCTGTTCCTAAAATCATGACTGCAAAAAGAGCCCATGGAAGTGCTACAGTTGGCCATTCTTTATGACGTTTTTCCCAAAGACCGGCAATCGCGTAAGCGAAAGGCACTATCATGGATGCAAAGCCCAGAAAAAGAGTTGGCGGATGAATAACCATCCAGTAGTTTTGCAATAGCGGATTCAGCCCATTACCATCGGGAATCAAACTCAAATAGTCTGGTCTTGAAAAGATAGGTCCGTCTATGGCGTCGCGTAAAAGAATGAAAGGAGAACTTCCGATCCTCGTTCCAAACAACTCAACCCCAAGAAGCATGGAGGCTATAAACGTTTGCGACAACATAACCGTTGTCATTACAGAATTCTCCCAGCTTTTAGCTTTCCAGATCAAAATGGTAGACAATACCGACTGCCAAAACATCCATAGCCAGAAACTTCCCTCCTGTCCTTCCCAGAAGCAGGAGATAATATAATAGGTTGGTAATGCTTTTGACGAATGTGCCCAGGCGTAATGATATTCAAAATAGTGGTTGTAAATAATATAGAAAAGACAAGCACCAACACCAACAACGGATAGAAAGTTTAATCTGCAGGCCATACGGGCAATTCGTTGCCAGGAATCATCAAGCGCATCCTTTATTGTTGCAAAGTAATATGAGACAGTGGCTAAGAGTGCAGTACCGAAAGATAATATAATAAAGAATTGGCCCAGCTGGCCGGGTAGCAGGTGTTCTCCTGCAAATTGTGTATCCATTTATAACGATTAATTAAGAAGCAGAATTTACTTCTTGAACTTCAATTTGGTCTTTGTTGTATTTTGAAGGGCATTTCATAAGAATTTTCGAAGCATGAAATTCTCCATCCACCATTTTTCCCGTTAAAACGATTTGCTCGGAGCGTTCGAAATCCTGAGGTTTAGTGCCATTGAAAACAACCTTACACGCCTTGCCATTATTATCTTTCATATGGAAAGCAAAATAATTGGCATCCTTTTGAGGATTATAAATTAGTTCTTTCTCTTTGTCAAGCTTTCCTACAACATGCAGTTCGGATGTTGTTTCCTGCGCATCAGAAAAAGTTCCGTAAGTACTTGAATCAGCATACGTGCTTATTATTGTACCAATTGCAATTGCAATAATAATAATTCCAATGATTGAACTTCTTTTCATGAATTTCTAAAACTTTACCTCTTAACGAAATTGGGTTTACAAAATTACAAAACGTTCATCATTCATTAGACTATTATCAAATGCTATCTTTATTAAGAATTATTCTAAATAATTTAAGGCCAAATACCCAAATTCATATAAGAAACCGCGACTTTATCAATCGCGCCAACAAAAGCAGCCGTTCGGAGGTCATTGATTTTAGGATTGTTTTGCTTTATGTTTCGAATTTCGTGGTACGAGCGGATCATAGTTTCCTCAAGTCCTGAATTGACTAATTCAAGTTCGGAAGGGCCCTTTACCACCAGACGTTTCTGTTCTTGAGTTAAAGAGACTCCTGTCATTTTCTCCATCAGGTTGATAAGGTTCAAACTTGTGTTTTCTTCGTAGCGTTTGTCCATCCTGCCAAATGCCACGTGCGAAAGATTTTTCAACCACTCAAAGTACGATACAGTAACACCTCCCGCATTGCAATACATATCTGGAATGATTATGCCGCCCGTCTTAATAAAAATTTCGGCAGCCTGAGGTGATGTCGGGCCATTGGCTCCCTCTGCAATGATTTTTGCTTTAATATTTTGAATATTACTTAAGGTGAGTTGATTTTCTAAAGCGGCAGGCACCAGGATATCGCAGTCCTGTTCCAAACCTTCTGCAGAATTTTTAAAATCAATTGCGCCTTTAAAGCCTAATATCGATCCGGTTTCTTTCCGATGCGCAACAACAGCTTCTAAATCAAGGCCATTACTATTATAAATGGCACCCTCAAATTCACAAAGACCAACAATTGTGGCGCCAAATTCTATAAGATATTTTGCAGAATGATATCCAACGTTACCTAAACCTTGAACGATCACTCGTTTTCCCATCAAACCTGTACTTAGTCCTAATGGCTGCATGTCTTCAGATAAACTCACACATTCTCGTATTGCAATAGCTACACCGCGCCCTGTGGCTTCTTTTCGTCCATGTATTCCATGCAGTGCCAATGGTTTTCCTGTTACGCATCCTAAGGCATCTAACTGCCCAGGGTTCATGGTCAGATATGTATCCGCGATCCAACTCATTTCCCGTTCGCCGGAGCCGTAGTCTGGAGCCGGAACGTCAATCGCAGGACCGATAAAGTTTTTCTTAATCAATTCTACGGTATACCTGCGGGTTATATTTTCAAGCTCAGCAAGTGAATAATTCTTTGGGTTAATTTTTATCCCGCCTTTTGCTCCTCCGAAGGGAACATTAACAATAGCACATTTGTAAGTCATTAAAGCCGCCAGCGCCATCACCTCATCTTCATTCACAATTTCGCTGAAACGGATACCTCCTTTTGTAGGCGACATATGATTTGAATGCTCTACCCGCCATCCATCAATCACCTCAACTACATTACCTTTTCTGATCGGGAAACGGAAATGATAAACACTATTACATGCTCTAATCTGATTTAGAAGTCCGCCAGAATGTGTTGTAAATTGTGCAGCATAGTCAAAATAGGCACAAACGTCATCAAAAAAACCAGATGGATTAGGGTTCACAATATCTTTTGCCATAATATAGGTCTATATTCTTTTTTGAGTGTGGTAAGTATAGCGATACTCATAATACAAAACAAGAAGCATTATAAACCTGAACGAAAAAATGCGAAAAAAGTTCCCGTAAGTTGAGGCTTAGCGCCTTTAGTCTTTCTTTTCAAGTTTCTTTAAACGTCTGTCGATAGAAAACAGATATACAAAAAGTCCCAGGAAAATAACGCAGATAATTATCACCACCACATATATTTTACCAGAACTTCTTAAGCCGGTAGCCATTTCCACCTCTTGTGCCGTGGCCTGGATAAAGAATAGAAGAAGGGTAAAAATGCTTAATAATATTTTCATTGGAATATATTTGTTTTTAATGGATACGAAGCTTGCATGGGCGTTTTATTTCCTTTTGAGAGCGACAAGTTCATGCAGTTATCATTAATTTGAGTTTTGAATGTTTTCTAACTTACGCATACGATAGCGTAACGTCATTATCCAGGTTCCAACGAGCATCCAACCTAATACTGCCGGTCGAAACACAAGCTTCATATTATCATCCAGATCGTAGCCGGAAAAACCTGGGTTACCCCCGTTTCCTGGATGTAAGGAATCTGTCATACGTGGTAAAATGAATAACAGTACTATCATTACAGGAAATGCGAAAACGTTGTAAACAGCAGAAATCTTAGCACGCTTTTGCTCCTCATCTATAGAATTTCTAAGCACCAGGTAAGCCATATACATTAAAGTTGATATAGCAGAACCGTTCAGTTTAGGATCGTTGGGCCAGGGCTCTCCCCAGGTAATATTAGCCCAGAGCATTCCTGACCCCAAACCTAAAAAGCAAAAAACCACTCCGGTATTCACACTTTCCACAGCAATTAAATCGTGATTGGTTTTACCCGATCCTAAATATTTAATACTATAAATTACCGAGATGAAGTACAATAAAATCATCGAGAACCACATTGGAACATGGTAAAACAGATTTCGAATGCTTTCGTGTAATATAGGTAATGCGGGAACGTCTATCAGCAACCCTGCTACCAAAGAGTAGAGCACTAAAACTGAGGCAAGTAATTTCCACCAGTTTTCTTTCATATTTTTTTAATTAAAGTCCAAATGTAAAAAACAGAGACCGTGCATCAAAATGAAATATGATATCATTTAATCCATGCCTTAATATGTTTAACTTTGACTAATCAAATAACAGAAAGTGTGAAAACAAGCAAGGACAAATTTTCTATTCAAGCTAAACAGTATCAAAAATTCCGACCACATTACCCGGCCTTATTATATAGTTTTTTGTATAGCAAAGTTCAGAATTTTGACACTGCCTGGGATTGCGGCACGGGCAACGGACAAGTTGCTATTGAACTTTCTGAACGGTTTAAAAAGGTCCATGCCACAGACATCAGTGAAAACCAGTTAAAGGAAGCAAGTTTAAAGGATAATATAACTTATTCTTTAAGCAGAGCTGAAGAGTCGGATTTTGCTGAGAATAGCATTGATTTAATTACTGCGGCCCAATCTGTTCATTGGTTCGACATAGATAGTTTTTTTAAAGAAGTTAGACGAGTGGCTAAACCGAACGCGGTTATTGCGATTTGGGGATATAATCTTTTACGGATTTCGCCTGAAGTTGACCGGATCATTGACAAACTGTATAATGAAACCTTAAATCAATATTGGGATGCTGAGCGTAAGCTAGTTGAGGATGAATATGAGTCTATTGCATTTCCCTTCAAGGAACTCGAAGTGCCAAAATTCGAGATTGTTGTAAACTGGGATTTTGAACAGTTGCTTGGATACTTAAACTCATGGTCTTCGGTTCAAAATTACATAGAGAAAAATGGCGTAAATCCTCTGGACGAATTTGAAATTCAGTTAAGGCCGTTTTGGGCGAGTGATGTAGTTAAAAAAATCCGATTCCGGGTTTTTGCCAGAATCGGGATTGTAGAAAAATAAGTTCGGAACATGAGACTTTCTTTCCAATAATCTGAAACCTCATTCCGCTTTTTGGGTTAATATAGAAAACCAAAAAGTAATGGGAAGACCATCCTTAAATAAAGAAACTAAGTTTATTGTCCGAGGTTTCAGAGATTCGCTTATAGTATTACTGGCTGCCGGTGCGAGTTTAGCTTCGATGTACGCTTTTTATCACATATAATTTAGCTGAGTTTTTATTCCTTCCACAGGTACGGAAAAAGGAGCAATGATACTGTTACCACAATTAAGTTAATTGCAGCTAATACGCCAATTTCATTTAAACTAACGCTTCGGTCCAGTCCGTCCATTGCATTCTTTGAAAACTTTATCAGTACCATAAGCAAGGGGATAATTACTGGGAAACTCAGTACTGCCATCAGTGCTCCACTATTGCTCGCTTTCGAAGCTATGCCCGAAATCATGGTAAATACCGTAGCAAAGCTTATGCTGCCTATCAGTACAGCCAACAAATAAAACAGCAGATCACCGATAGGATTACGAAATACAAGCGTATAAAATACAAGTGCAATAATCGACAGTAATAGCATCAGGAAAATATTGTATATGATCTTTGACAATATAACAGCTTTCGCACTCGCAATACTATAATAGTAAAGTTGCCGACCTTTATTTTCCTGAATAAAACTTTTCGCAATTGCATTTACTGACGCAAACAGCATAATTATCCAAAACAGAGCATTCCAGGTTATCGGATTTATTTGCTTGAAAGATAAAAAGCATACGAAAATAGTTGAAACTACATAAAGCAGAATTCCATTGAAGGCGTATTTTGAACGCCATTCTAATATTATTTCTTTTTGAATTAGGAATTTTACCTGACCAAATAAACTCATTGGGTTCAAATATAAAGATTTGTTATTGGTAGATTTGATATTGAAGTTTGTTTTCGTTCTAAAAGGAAATTGTAATTTCCGCCATGTTTTGTTCTAAACTAATTACGCCTATAGGTATACTCTGGATAAAATCATCCGAAAATGCTTTAGATTTTATTGGATTTGGCGATGAAATAGATGAAAATCCATGCGAAATAACTGAATACGCCAAGCTGCAGCTGCAAGAATATTTTGATGGGAAACGGGACTCTTTTGATTTTCCGACAGAACAAACAGGAACGGATTTTCAAAAAAAGGTTTGGGATGAGCTGCTTAAGATTGAGCCTGGCAAACCAATTAGTTACTCTGCACTTTCAAAACGGATGAATTCTCCGCTGGCTATACGAGCAATTGCCTCTGCTAATGGAAAAAATAAACTCATGATTGCAATTCCTTGTCATCGGGTTATAGGCAGCAGCGGCGATTTAGTGGGTTATGCGGGAGGTTTATGGAGAAAAAAATGGCTTTTAGAACACGAGGCCAGGATGATGAATATCGGCCAGGCCTCGCTATTATTTACCTGATAACCTTCTTCTTTCCTGAACCAATAATCGAGACAACCGAGCCTAAAATCAATAACATCCAACCGGTCCAGCGATAGTGTACAATTCTTGATGCCAGATTTGCCAGCTTTTTAAATGGAATGAAACTGAAGTAATCATTTACTTTGAAATACACTGCCGCAAGAGTGAAGAGCACAACAATTAAGGATGCCCAGCTTGCGAAACGCAACAAACCGGGTTTATTAATTAATGATGCGATTATTCCCAGCGCCGCCAGAACCATCACGATGGATGCCAACGCTACATCTATATCATAATAATTCCAGTTTCCGATAATCGGAATGTGAAGCATTGGACTAACTGCTCCGGCAATGATTAGTATTGATCCCAGCAGACCAAGGTAATTAACAGATTTCATTTTGAATTGAGATGTTAGATGTAAGATATTAGATTTTAGATTACAATCTTCAGATTACTTATATTACTTATTCTGAGTGATTTCCATTTTTTCGGCAAAATGAGCACAATAATCACGAAGATCTTCCACAATGTTTTTTTCGCCGGTAGCCCGTAAAAAGCTATCGCCCATAGTTTGAAGGGTTTCATAGAAAAAACGCTTCATTTCATCAACTGGCATATCTTTCGTCCATAGATCAATGCGTAAGGCGTTTTTATAATTATGATCCCACAAGGCGAGCATCATTGATTTTACCGGCAATTTTTCTTTGTTCTCAGAATCTGTAGATTCCCAGGTTATGTTTTCCGGAACGTTATTGTCATCTAACTCTATGGTGAGTTTAATTTCTGCTTTCTTCATTATTATCGTATTATGATTACACTGATTTGGGTGATTGTACTGATTTTTTACTTTTTACTTTTCATTTTTACTTCAAACCTTGAATCAGGAGCATCAATATTGTCGCAAATATGATAAATACTAATTCTATAATCCAAATACGTTTTATATCCGTTATAAATTTCCGGAAGATAAGATCTGTAAGGAAGCTTAATAGGGCTAAAAACATCAAGGGAACAGTGCCTAATACTCTCCAGCCTTCGTCATCTCTATATATAAGTAAATAGATTATACTAACTATTAGGGCCGATGTAAGAATATTTAAAGGAGTTAAACGCAGTTTCAATACTTCCTCCTGCTATTTCCTTTAAACCCTCCCTTTACGCTGCTAGATACTTTTTGCGACTTTTTCGCCTTTCCGGTTCCGGCTTTATTACTTGCTTCAAGCTTTGATTTAGCTATTTTTTGCGCAATCACCTTCGCATTTTTCTTCTCGTGAAAAGCACCTTTAAAATCAGGATCTTCTTTGCGTTTTTGATTGTCGATTTCCTTAGCGATATCCTGACGCTCCTGATAAGGCGTTTCTTCAATAAAAACTTCTGCAGGAATATCCTGAACAGGAATTTGCTGTTTTATCAACTTTTCGATTTTATCTATATAATATCTCTCAGCCTCATTACAGAAAGTAATGGCATCTCCAATATTATTTGCGCGACCGGTTCTTCCAATTCTATGCACATAATCTTCAATGATAATCGGCACGTCAAAATTAATTACGTGACTTACCTCACTCACATCAATTCCGCGGGAAGCTACATCCGTTGCAACTAACACTCTCACGCCACCTTCTTTGAATGCATTGATTGAATTAATTCTGGTGTTTTGACCCTTATTGGCGTGGATAACCCGAATTTCATCCAATGCAAATCTGCGCTCTAAAAATTTAAATATATTATCGGCGGTAGTTTTTGTTTTGCAAAAGATTATTAGCCTGTTAAACTCCTCCCCCTTAAGTAAATATTGAAGCAGGTTTATTTTAGTTTTAGTGTTTGGTACGTAAAACAAAACCTGGTTTACAGATTGGGCAGGCGTCGCTGGTGCCGATGCTTCTATAACAGTCGGAAACTTCAAGAAATCGCCCGCAATTTTATGCACCAAATCACTCATTGTAGCTGAAAAAAGCAGGTTTTGCCGCTTACGCGGGACAACTTCCAAAATGCGATGAATTGAACCAATAAAACCCATATCAACCATTTTATCTGCCTCGTCCATGACCATAAACTGTATGGATCTTGTATTTATGTCGCCAGAGAGATATAAATCAAGAAAACGACCAGGGGTAGCAACTAAAATATCCAGACCTTTAGCAAGCTTTTCTTTTTGTCCTTTTGGACCTAAGCCCCCGTAAATCACAACTGTTCTTAAATCGGTATACTTGGCAAATAGCTTAATATTTTCTTCAATCTGCATGGCAAGTTCGCGCGTTGGAGCCAAAATAAGAGCCCTCGCATCGTTCCCCTGTGCATATTTAAGTTTCATGAGTATCGGTAAAACGAAAGCCGCAGTTTTGCCCGTGCCGGTTTGCGCAATGCCCATTAAATCCTGCCCTGACAAAGCAGGTGCAATTGCTTTTTGCTGAATTGGGGTTGGAGTTGTAAAGCCCGCATCTGCAATTGCATTTAAAATTTGGGGGTTCAGTTTAAAATCTTCAAAAGATTGCGCCATGCCGCAAAGATACATCGGATTTGGTATTTTTGATTTACGATGGACGAATTATCATAAAAGTCTTTTCTTGAAGCAACAATAATCGTAATTCCCAAGTCTTATCTTTGCGCTCGATACAAATCGTAATTCAAAAATCAAAAATCGTAAATCCAATGTCTTCTCTTCTTATAAAATCTGCAATTATAGTTAATGAAGGTCAGCAAATTGTTGGCGACGTATTTATTAAAAACGGCTTTGTCGAACAAATCGGCTCCTCCTTAAATATACCGGCTGATAGGGAAATTAATGCGGAGGGGAAATATCTCCTACCGGGATGTATAGACGATCAAGTACATTTCCGTGAACCGGGATTAACCCATAAAGCCGAGATATTTACAGAAAGCAGGGCTGCCGTGGCCGGAGGGATTACTTCGTTTATGGAGATGCCCAATACTGTTCCAAATACTGTTACCCAGGAATTATTGGAAGAGAAATACAAAATCGCCTCTAAAAGGTCATTGGCTAATTATTCCTTTTTTATGGGCGCCACTAATAATAATCTAGAGGAAGTGCTTAAAACCGACCCTAAAAATGTGTGCGGAATAAAAATCTTCATGGGATCTTCAACCGGTAATATGCTGGTTGATAATGAAAGAACGCTTGAATCAATCTTTAGCTCCACTCCTATGCTTATCGCAACCCATTGCGAAGATGAGGAGATTATTAAACATAATATGGAGGTTTTTAAAGAGAAATACGGAGAAAATATCACACCTGAAATGCACCCCCTTATCAGAAATGCACAGGCTTGTTATAAATCTTCATCCTTTGCTGTTGATCTTGCAAAAAAGCACAATTCTCGTTTGCATATTCTTCATATCTCTTCTGCGAAAGAAATAGCCTTATTTGATAATTCCATTCTGTTAAAAGATAAAAAAATCACTGCAGAAGCTTGTGTTCATCATCTTTGGTTTTCTGATATAGACTATGCTGAAAAAGGTAACTGGATAAAATGGAATCCTGCTATTAAAACAGAAGAAGACAGAAAGGCGATTTTTGAAGCGGTGTTGGACGGAAGAATCGATGTTATTGCTACAGATCATGCCCCTCATACAATTGAGGAAAAATCGAAGCCGTATTTGCAGGCTCCTTCCGGCGGCCCTTTAGTGCAACATTCCTTGCTGGCAATGCTGGAATTTTATCATAAAAATGAAATTTCGATCGAGAAAATTGTAGAGAAGATGGCTCATAACCCCGCCATTTGTTTTAATGTTGAAAACCGAGGATTTATCCGTGAAGGTTATTGGGCCGATTTGGTATTAGCTGATTTAAAGGCGCATTCTCTTGTTTCGAAAGATAATATTATTTCAAAATGTGGCTGGAGTCCTTTCGAAGGTTATGAGTTTAAATCTGCTATTAGTCACACCATAGTTTCGGGTAATCTAGTTTATGAAAATGGGAAATTTATTGAGTCTGGTAGTGGCCGAAGATTGAAGTTTACTTAAACATTAATGAATGAGAAAGCCGACAGTCTGTACGAGAAAATCTGGTTGAAAAAGATAAGTTTATGACCTCGTTTTTCTTGCAATTAACGACAGAATTTAGTAATTTTAATATAGTAATACTCCCATAAGATACGTTGATCGGGCCGGAGGAACTACACTCTTACTCGTTAACAAAGTCCCGACGCTTACATTTCTTTCATACTGAAGCGACGGGGCTTTTCTGTTTTGCAACGATTTATTCGTTAGTGAATTATTTTAAAAACCAACTCTTTCAGTAATTCTCCATCTGTTGTATTCCCGGAGGAATCGACCCCTTTAGATTTTAAGTCGTATTCGCGCAGGTAGCTAAAAATATTAAAAACTTTAAAAGCATCGTAGTTTTTAGCGGCAAGCTCATAATCTTTCAGAAAATATGGATTGACACCAAGTTCCCTTGCTAAGTTCTGCGGAGATTTATCGGATACGTAATGATACTTCAGGATTTTTGTGAACCAGGTATTTAAAGCACCAAAAACCAATTGGATAGGGTTTGCTTTGGGGTTTGCTGCAAAGTAATCGATTATCTGGTTTGCTTTAAAAGGGTCTCGCCTGGCAAGGGCATCCTGAAGCTCGAACACATTATATTCCTTACTGATTCCGATGTTGTTCTGTATATCATCCACTGTGATTTCCTGCCCTTTCGGCACATTTAACATCAGTTTTTCAAGTTCATTGGATATTTTAGACAGATCGTTTCCAAGATATTCGGCAATCATAGCAGATGCTCTGGCATGTATACGGTAAGATTTTTCCTTAACAAAATCTTCTACCCAGGCAGGCACTTTATTTTCGTAAATAGTGGCGGATTCGAAAACTACACCCGATTTTTCAATTGCTTTATATGTTTTTTTTCTCTTATCGAACTTTGCATGTTTAAAGCAAAAAACTAAAATTGTGCTTGGAACAGGGTTCTCCAGGTAATTTAACAATGGATCCGCAGCTTTTTTATCGTCGCCTTCTTTCCCCCATTTCATCTCCTGAGCCTCTTTGATGAGCACAAGCTGGTACTCGCTCATCATTGGAAAGCGTTTTGCAGAGTTCAGTAACCCCATCACATCAGTATCTCTACCATACAACACTGTTTGATTAAAGCCTTTTTCAGCGTCGGTAAGCAAGTTATTCTCAATGTAATCACTAAACAAGTCTATGTAAAAGGATTCTTCTCCGTGGAAAAGATACACGGGTTTAAATTTCCGGCTTTTTAAATCGTTTTGTAATGCAGCAGCAGTCATATCAGGTCGCCAAATTAAGAAAAAGCGGAAAGTAAAAGGTGAAGAAAGATAAACGTTTAAAAGATTTTGCTGAAATTCGCTTTGTGATTTTCGAACCTGTTCCACTTAATTTCCCTTCTTATCCTTTTAAAATAAAACAGGAAGCATCTGTGAATTATATTTTTGATGAAATCAGAAGAAAATATTTGGTATTAACACCGGAAGAGTGGGTCCGGCAACATGTGGTGCAATATATTATCAAGGAAAAGGGATACCCTAAAGCTTTAATAAAACTTGAAGGTGGCCTGAAGCTAAATTCGCTTCAGAAACGCACTGATATAGTGGTGTTTAATACACAGGGCGAAAAAATACTTCTTGTAGAATGCAAGGCACCGACAGTCAGAATCACGCAAAATACTTTTGATCAGATTGCCCGCTATAATATTATTCACAAAGTACCTCTGCTATTTGTGAGCAATGGATTGCAACACTATGCCTGTAAAATCAACATTTCAACGCGAGATTATCACTTTGTAGAAAATTTGCCTCATTATTAAAATATTTGTAACCTCTTCATTTAAAAGTTCGTAACAGTCTGAAAAATAAAGAGCTATGCAAATACATTTATTCAAGCAGAATTCTATATCAACGCACTCTCCTAAGCGGAATATCTCGGCTATTAGCATTTTTATAGGGATATCTGTAATTTCAGCAACATTAACTGCTATGGTCTTGATTCCGGGCTACTCAACGTACGGCGCCGGAGCGTTACTAATTATCGGTACAATCCGTTATTTAGTTAGAGAAACCAACAGAAAGCCGCTTCTATTAGAGATTACAGATAATAAAATCATTTATTTGTCTGAAGAAAAGAATGAACTTGTCACGATAAATTCTGACGAGATTGTCAGCATTCACAACAAGTTCTGTAAACTTCTGGTTTTTACGAAAGACGAAAATGTTCACAATATTAATCTACTGAATTCAGGAAGTGAGCAGAACCGCTGGGAAGTTAAAGAACATGTAAAAAGATTAACAAAGGAAATACGATAAACGCAAAAAGCCGACATGCTCGTCGGCTTTGAGTTTTCAAGATCAAATCTGCGCTACCTCTTATTATTTCGGGCTTATTCTGATCGTGCTTAGTATAACATCATATCTCTGGAGAATTCTGTCAAAAGACTTTACTTCATCCTGAGCCTGAAATTCTCTCATCTCATTTACATCAATCGGTTTTTGGTCTGTCCATTCTAAAATTCCTCCGAAACAAGGATTTGAAGTTGGGATTTCACCATTGTTAAAGCCTTTTATAACTCCCGGTTCGCGCATTGCACTGAAGTTCTTGAAAGTGAGAGCCATGCCTCCATTTTTTTTAACTAAATCTTTTATAGATATACCCACCCCAATGCTGTCTTTTGTCATATATGGAGACATTCCATCGATTATGTCAATATATTTTATCGTCTTAAAAGGGGCCTCCGTTTCTTTCCAATAAATATTAAGTTGTCGCGGATCGTTCTCCCATACCGAAGTAAATTTACCCGCTACGTTATTCTCATGAGCAGAGAGTACCGAATCGCCTAGTTTTTTTTGCAAATCAGCGTAGGTATCCTTTAGCTTCACAACACCAACACCTTCACAGCTAATTAAAAACTTTGGGTCAATGGTTTCAACTTTTTTCTCGGTTTTCTCGTTGCAGCCAAGCAGGGCAATAAATAATAGTAATAGATAAGAATGTTTCATGCGCTAAAAGTATAAATGATTATGGAAATAATCAGATGATAAACATCTTTTACAATTATTAAAGTGAATTAAGATTGTTTTCCAAAATTTGAATTTTGGCTTCCGCATCCGCTTTTTTATTTTTTTCGTTAGCAATTACCTCTTCTTTAGCATTTTGAACGAATTTATCGTTGGACAATTTCGCATTAACAGATTTCAAAAAGCCATTTAAATAGACTAGTTCTTTTGTGATTCTTTCCCTTTCAGCCTCAACATCAATATTACCGGCAAGTGTGACAAAAAACTCGTCCCTTCCGATAATAAAACTTGCCGCCCCTTCGAGCTTATCTTTAACAAGGGACACGTCCGTGATATTTGCCAGTTTATTAATTATGTTGAAATAATCTGAATACGCTATACCTGAATTTATTTTAATAGCAAGCGGAAGAGCCTCTTTGGGTGAAATCTGTTTGCTGTTTCGAATATTTCTCACTTCAGAAACTGCCTGTTTTATAGCCTCGATATCTTTTAATAGCAAATCATTAACTTTAGCCGAGCGCGGGTAGCTGGCAACAACACAACAATCCATTTCACTCCGTTCTCCAAACAGCTCGTCATGCCAAAGCTCTTCGGTAATAAAGGGCATAAACGGATGCAGCAAGGCAAGTATTCTTTCAAAGAAATTGATTGATGCTTCGAATGTTTTTTTATCAATAGGCTGCTGGTAAGCGGGTTTTACCATTTCAAGATACCACGCACAGAAATCGTCCCATACTAATTTATAAGTGGCCATCAATGCTTCAGATAAACGGTATTGAGAAAAGTGACTCTCAATTTCGGCTAAAGCATCGTTGAATCGATTCTCATACCAATCCACAGCTTTTGCGTTAGCAAAATTTAAACTCTCATCAACTTCCCAGCCCTTAACAAGTCTGAAAGCATTCCATATTTTATTTGCAAAATTTCTTCCCTGCTCACAGTACGACTCGTCAAACATCAGGTCATTTCCTGCCGGAGAGCAAAGCAACATTCCCACGCGAACACCGTCTGCACCAAATTTTTCGATCAGATCGATAGGATCGGGAGAGTTTCCTAATGATTTAGACATTTTTCTGCCTAATTTATCACGTACAATTCCCGTAAGATAAACATTGGTAAACGGTTGTTTGCCGCGAAATTCATGACCTGCCATTATCATCCTGGCAACCCAGAAGAATAGGATTTCCGGGGCTGTAACTAAATCGTTTGTTGGATAATAGTAATTAAGGTCTGCGTTTCCTTTTGCCTCCGGATTTCCGCAAACCGTTGGATCGAAAACCGAAATTGGCCACAACCATGATGAAAACCAGGTATCAACAACATCCTCATCCTGTTTTAGATCACTAAGTTGAAGGTTATGATTTGCAGGCTGAATCTTTGCCAGTTCTAATGCCTCTTCACGGGTTTTTGCAACCACATATTGTCCGTTTGGAAGATACCATGCCGGAATTTGCTGTCCCCACCATAATTGGCGACTGATACACCAGTCCTTCACATTTTCCATCCAGTGGCGATAGGTATTAATAAACTTGTCCGGAATCAGCTTTACGTCGCCATTTAAAACGTAGTTAAGTGCAGGTTTCGACATTTCCTCCATTTTGCAGAACCACTGCATGGACAGCTTGGGTTCAATCGCCGCGTCGGTGCGTTCAGAAAATCCAATTTGAGATTTATAATCTTCAACTTTCTCAAGCTGACCAGCTTCTTCGAGAAGTTTCGCTATTTTTTTTCTGGCAATAAAACGATCCTCCCCTACTAGTATTTCAGCTTTTTCGTTGAGTGTTCCGTTATCGTTCAAAATATCAATAACCGGAAGATTATGCTTTACACCAAGTTCATAATCGTTTAAATCATGAGCCGGAGTAACTTTCAGGCATCCTGTACCAAATTCCATATCCACATATTCATCCTCGATAATTGGAATCTCCCGATTTATTAAAGGGATAAATACATTTTTTCCCTTCAAATACTGGTAACGCTCATCATTAGGATTGATACAAATTGCTGCATCGGCCATTATAGTTTCAGGGCGGGTGGTGGCGATGGTTATGTGTTGTAAGTTGTGAGTTGTGAGTTGTGAGGTAGTGGTACCTTCATTCAACCCATCACCTGCAACATAATATTTTATATAATATAGCTTTTGATTTACTTCTTTACGGATTACTTCTTCATCAGAAACCGCAGTTAATCCCTTCGGATCCCAGTTAACCATGCGGATTCCACGGTAAATCCATCCTTTTTTATGAAGATGGATAAAGGTTTCTAAAACTGCGTCAGAAAGTGCCTTATCCATGGTGAAACTAGTCCGGTCCCAATCGCACGATGCTCCCAGTTTTTCTAATTGCTTAAGAATGATGCCGCCGTATTTTTCTTTCCATTCCCAGGCATATTTTAAAAATTCTTCGCGACTTATATCCTTCTTCTCAATTCCGCGCTCTTTAAGCATGGCAACAACTTTTGCCTCGGTGGCAATTGAAGCATGGTCGGTTCCGGGAACCCAGCAGGCATTTTTACCTAACATCCTGGCTCTACGAATCAACACATCCTGAATGGTGTTATTAAGCATGTGTCCCATATGTAGAACTCCGGTTACATTCGGCGGAGGTATTACAATGGTGTAGGGTTCACGCTCGTCGGGCACCGAACGAAAAAATTTCTTGTCGAGCCAGTATTTGTACCATTTATCTTCAGTTTCTTTTGGATTGTATTTTGTTGAGATACTCATATTCAAGTTGCCTTCTGCAAAGGGATGGCAAAAATAAGTTTTTAAGTTTAGTTTTTAAGGACAGAAGCAAGCAAATGAAATATTTTGCTTTGGCCGGTAACAATATTTCGCGACTGAATTAGTTAATCTATTATACACGTAAGTACTATGAAAACTCTGTTGAATCTTAAACTTGCTGGTTTAGTTGTAAAAGCATTGTGCGTTAGCAGCATTATCAGGTGGTTTAATAAGTAAAAATAGGTTATCAGCTTTTCGTAGGATTACATGGGACTGTAATACAACAGAAGAGCTTTTTATCCTACCAATTAGAACTGTTTAGTTTCCTCTCAAAAATTCATCCATAAAAACCGTAAATTCGCGCCGTGATAGCGATTAACAACCTTACTTTCGAGATTGGTGCAAGAGCATTGTACGACGAAGCAAACTGGCACATTAAACCAGGAGAAAAAATTGGCCTGATTGGAGCCAATGGTACCGGTAAAACAACTTTACTTAAAATAATTGTAGGAGCATATAGTCCAACCAGCGGAACTATTTCGATGGCAAAGGACCTAAAAATGGGATATCTTAACCAGGATTTGCTTTCCTATCAAACAGACAAAAGTATCCTGCATGTTGCTATGGAAGCGTTTGAGCGTCAGAATCAGCTTCATACCGAAATTGAAATCCTTCTTAATAAATTAGAAACAGATTATTCTGAGGAAGTACTTCATAAGCTTAGTGATAAACAGCATGAATTTGAGGCTCTTGACGGTTATAATATCGAATTTAAAGCTCACGAAATTTTAGCAGGTTTAGGTTTTAGCGAAGAAGATCAAAAGCGAAACTTAATGACCTTTTCGGGTGGCTGGCGCATGAGAGTTATGCTCGCAAAAATCCTTTTGCAGACTCCTGATATTCTTTTATTGGATGAGCCAACCAACCACCTTGATTTACCTTCTATTAAATGGCTTGAAACTTATCTCCAATCGTATGAAGGTGCAATAGTAATTGTGTCTCACGATAGATATTTTTTAGACAGAGTAGTTAAAAAAATAGTTGAATCCCGAAAAGGAAAACTAATTCCATATGCTGGTAATTACAGCTTTTATTTGGAAGAAAAAGCTCTGCGTGAAGAGATTCAAAGTGGGCAATATAAAAATCAGCAGGCCAAAATTAAACAGGAAGAACGCCTAATTGAACGTTTCAGAGCCAAGGCTAGTAAGGCTAAGATGGCACAATCGCGTATTAAAGCGCTCGAAAAGATGGAACGCGTGGATGACGTGGATGACGATAATCCAAGTGTGAATTTCAGTTTTAAGTTTAGTAAGCAATCTGGCAGGCATGTGGTAAGAATGGAACATGTGAGCAAAGCTTATCCAAACTTGCAAATATTAAATGATGCTCATGCGGTGATTGAGAAGGGCGACAAGATTGCTCTGATTGGTGCCAACGGTAAAGGAAAGTCGACACTATTACGCATTGTAGCAGGTGCTGATAAAGAGTTTGAAGGTATGGCAGAAACGGGACATAATGTTACAACCACCTTTTTTGCGCAGCATCAATTAGAATCACTTCATTTAGAGAATGAGATTTTAAGAGAATTACAGGCATTTGCGCCGAAGCATACAGAAACTGAATTGCGTTCTATTTTAGGGTGCTTTTTATTTACCGGAGACGATGCATTTAAGAAAATCAAAGTGTTGTCAGGAGGCGAAAAGTCGCGGGTGGCATTAGCGAAGGCATTGACCGCCGATGCGAATTTTCTGATTCTGGATGAGCCTACAAATCACCTGGATATCCAATCGGTTAATATTCTGATACAGGCCTTACAACAATATGAAGGTACATTAATCGCTGTATCTCACGACAGGTATTTCCTTGATAATGTAGCGAATAAGATTTGGTATATCGAAAACCAGCAGATTAAAGCTTATCCCGGAACGTACGCAGAATACGAAGAATGGCAGTCGAAACGGCCGCCGGTTATTGAAAGACCATCGACTCCCGTGGTTAAGAAGCAAGATAAACCTGCAGAAAAATCAAACGTTAGTGATGATAAGAGCAAAAATCTTAAGAAGTTAAATCAAACCTTGCAGCAGTTAGAGGAGAAAATTGCCGATTTGGAATTAGATGTTAGAAATATTGAAGCTGAGTTGGGGAATGATACCCTGTATAATGAGCCGGCAAAATTGAATGCCGTTAACGAAAGATACAAAATAGCAAAAGACAATTTGCACACGGCACAAACCGAATGGGAATCTTTAGCTGAACAAATATTAGAACTTGAAAACGCCACAATCTAATTTGCGTTAATAAAGGAGTATGAAGAAAAATACTCCTTTATTATTTCTGGGTCTGCTCCTTGCATCCTGCACGGTTCAGCAAGGATCACAGTCGTCTGGTGCAAATACCTCAGCTACAGCTCAGACTCTCATTTATCAGGATCATTCTTATCTTCCTTCGATAAAAAGTGTTGAATTTTATAACAGGGTAAAAGAACAATCGCTGCCAATTATTACGCTGGGTTCAACTGACGAATTGATGCTGGCATTTGATGATTTGCGGGCGGGGAGCCGAAATCTTTCCTATACCATCGAGCATTGCGATGCCAAATGGAACAGCAGCCGCCTCTCGCCTATTGATTACCTTGAAAACTTCACAGAAGACCGGATTAACGATTACAGCTTTTCGTTTAACACGCTTCAAAAGTTCACTCATTACGAGCTGATTCTTCCGAATTTCAGTATAAAGCCGAAGATTTCAGGAAACTATCTTCTGAAGGTTTTCGAAGACGGTGATCAGCGAAAGCTTGTACTTAGCCGGAGATTCTTTGTTGTCAACCCAAGCGTAACTATCACCGCTGAAATAGTGGCAAGTAATCAGGTGTCGTTACGCGAAAAACATCAAAAGGTGAACTTCATAGTCAACCATTCGCAACTTAACATACAAAATCCATATGTGGATGTAAAAGCGATGGTTATGCAAAATGGCCGTTTTGACAATGCGGAATGGGCCGACAGAGCTGCCTATGTAAGGCAAAATCAATTGGTTTATAATGATATCAGAACGTTCGACTTTGCTGGAGGAAATGAGTTCAGAAGGTTCGATCTTAGGAGCTTACGTCTTCAAACAGAACGCATTGCCAAAATATTTCGCGATTCGGTAAACATTGTTCAATTACTTCCAGACCCGAATCTGAGTGGTAGTGCTTATACCTTTAACTATGATGAAAACGGTGCCTTTTATATAAGGAGCCAGGAAGGAAGAAATAACCGGACCGACGCTGACTATGCCACTATTAAATTGGAGCTGGTTTCTGATCCACCCTCGTCCGATGGGCAAGCCTACGTCGTCGGTAAGTTTAATGACTATCAGTTAAAAGAAGAGAACAGAATGACTTATAACGCTGCCCGACGCCGGTTTTATGGAAGCATGTTTATAAAACAAGGTGTTTATGACTATCAGTATGTTTGGGTAGATAATAATGGCGCAGATCCACAGCCATTTGAAGGATCATTTTTTCAAACGAATAACGCTTATCAGATTTTCTTTTACTTTCGCAAGCCAGGCGGTAGATGGGATGAACTGGTGGGATTTTCTGAAGTGAGAAATTAGTATGCTTTATTTCCCCCGCTATACATATATTTAGGCATGACTATCGAATCAAAAACAGCCAGCGAATCGTTTACGATAATGAATGAGTTGGTTCTCCCAAACGATACGAACACCTTAAACAATCTTATGGGAGGCCGTTTACTTCATTGGATGGATATAGCTGCTGCAATTTCAGCACAGAAGCATAGTAATCATATTGTTGTTACCGCATCTGTCGATAATGTTTCATTTAAAAAAGCTATAAAATTAGGCGATGTTATCACTATAAGTGCAAAAGTTACCCGGGCGTTTACGACGTCTATGGAGGTGCGTCTGGAAGTGTGGACTGAAAATATCCCGACAGGTGAAAAAAACAAGAGCAATGAGGCTTATTATACCTTTGTAGCGCTCGATAATGCGGGTAAAGTTGCCAGGGTGCCTGAACTGATCCCTGAAACAGAGGAAGAAAAATATCTTTTCTCACATGCTTTGCGACGCAGGCAGTTGCGACTGATTTTAGCCGGAAAAATGAAGCCGAACGACGCAACAGAGCTTAAAGCACTTTTCTTTGATGATGCCGAATAATATATAATTAAGAAACGGATTTAATATTTCATTGGTTAGCCAATTCCAGAATTCTATCGAATTCTTCCGCTTTTAAGCCCATAACAGATAATCTTCCCTGTTTTACCAGCCCTATATTTTGCAGACGTTCATCCGCTTTTACCTCTTCGAGAGTTACCGGTCTTTTCAGCGTTTCAACGGGCGCTAAATCCACAACAACCCAGTTTTTATCATCTGTAGTCGGATCCTGATAAAATTCTTTTACAACTTTGGCCACACCCACTACCGCTTTACCCTCGTTGCTATGGTAAAAGAGAACCAAATCGCCCTCTTTCATTTCTTTCAGATTATTACGAGCCTGATAATTGCGTACACCGTCCCAGAATGTTCGCTTATCCTCATTAAATTTATCCCAACTATATTTAAATGGTTCGCTTTTAACCAGCCAATAATTCATTTCTTCAATTTATGCCGTAAAAGTGAGAAAAACTCAAGAAAAACCAAACAAGTTTATGACTTTATCGATTATGCTAATTCATAATCTTTGTATACTTGCAAGCAAAATAGATTCAATAAAATTAAATAATATATATGCACGAATTAGAGCCATCCGTACAACAAAAAATTAACACCTGGCTTCAGGGAAGCTACGATTCAGACACAAAAAACAGCGTTCAAAAGCTTTTAGACGGTAAATCATTTACAGAACTAACAGATTCTTTTTACAAGAATCTTGAATTTGGAACTGGCGGTCTTAGAGGTTTAATGGGAAATGGCTCGAACCGGATAAATAAATACACCATCGGAACTGCGACCCAGGGCCTTTGTAATTATCTTTTAAAGAAATACCCGGGCGAAAAAATCAAAGTAGCAGTTGCACATGACAGCCGGAATAATTCAGATTATTTTGCAAACATTACTGCAGAAGTTTTTTCTGCAAATGGAATCCATGTTTATTTCTTCAAAGAATTAAGACCTACCCCTCTCCTTTCGTTCGCTATCAGAGAATTGGGATGCCGCAGTGGAGTAATGTTAACAGCATCGCATAATCCAAAAGAATATAACGGATATAAAGCTTATGGAGCTGATGGCGGACAGTTTGTTTCTCCCGACGACAAAATGGTGATGGATGAAGTAGCGAAGATAAGCAGTATTGATGCGGTTAAATTTAATCGTGTCGAAGAGAATATCGAACTTCTGGGTGAAGAGATAGACAAACTTTATCTTGATAAAATTACAGAGCTTTCAGTTTCTCCCGAAGCAATAAAGCGACAGACCAATCTTAAAATAGTATTCTCTCCGATCCACGGAACAGGAATTACTCTTGTTCCGCAAGCATTAGAGCGCTTTGGTTTCAGTAATGTAATTCTTGTCGAAGAACAGATTAAGCCGGACGGAAATTTCCCAACGGTCGTTTATCCTAATCCGGAAGAAAAGGAAGCCTTAACACTCGCCCTGGCAAAAGGGAAAGAAACAGATGCCGATTTAATTATGGCAACCGATCCGGATGCTGACCGTGTCGGAATTGCGGTGAAAAATGATGCCGGTGAATTTATTCTTTTAAATGGAAATCAAACAGGTAGCTTATTGATAAATTATTTGTTAACTGCCTGGGAAGAAAGAGGTAAACTGACCGGAAATGAATATATTGTTAAGACAATTGTAACCTCTTATATAATTGATGAGATTGCTAAATCTAGAAATGTTGAATGTTTTAATACCTTAACAGGATTCAAATATATTGGTGAATTAATGACCAGCCTTTCCGGAAAGAAAACCTTTATAGGTGGGGGTGAAGAAAGTTATGGATACCTGATTGGAGAGTTAGTGAGAGATAAAGACGCTGTAATATCTGCTGCTTTCATAGCGGAAATGACTGCTTATTATAAAGATAAGGGAAGCAGCCTGTTTGAGGCTATGCTCTCGATGTATGAACAATATGGTTTTTATAAAGAAAAACTGGTTTCAGTAACTAAGACAGGAAAAAGCGGTGCTGAAGAAATTAAGGCAATGATGGAACGCTTTAGAAATAATCCACCGGCAAGCCTCGGCGGATCCCGGGTGATTTTGCTAAAGGATTATGAATTGCAAAAAGAAACTGATTTGAGTTCAGGCTCAACCACGACTCTGGATTTTCCTAAATCTGATGTTCTGCAATTTATTACCGAAGATGGCTGCATCATTTCTGCCCGTCCATCTGGCACCGAACCTAAGATCAAATTTTATTGCAGTGTAAAAGCACCTTTAGCTAGCAAGTCAGCTTATAAAGAAGTTGATAAACAGCTAGATGAAAAAGTTAATGCGATAATGAAAGATCTGGAAGTTTAGATTTTCAGTAATGATCGGATGGTTAATTCATCCGATCATTACATTATTAGAATACCGTTTTCTAATTTGAACCTACTTCACTCTGACATTTCCCTCTCTAGTTTACCAGATTTATAGGTTCTCCGTTCAAAAAAGCCTTTATATTTTCGAGAGTTATTTCCATGATCCTGATTCTTGCTTCCTTGCTCATCCATGCATTATGAGGAGTAATTATACAGTTATTTGCACCTAATAAAGGGTTATTTGCTTGAGGCGGTTCAGTTGATAACACGTCTAAGGCCGCCCCTGCTATCCTACCGGAGTTTAAAGCGTCAGCTAAATCCTGCTCATTAACCAGCTGACCGCGTGCAGTATTGATCAGAAAAGCATTTTTTTTCATTTTTTCAATCAGATTCTTGTTTACAAAGCCTTTGTTTTCGACTTTTAGAGGAACGTGAAGGGATACAAAATCACTCTCAATAAAAATGGAATTCAGGTCTCTGTATTCACCTAAATCGGTATCCTTCTTTTGTGGAGTATGATAAAGTACCCGCATGCCAAACGCTTTTGCAATTTCAGCTGTTCTGCGCCCAATACTTCCGAAGCCGACAAATCCTATGGTCTTATCTTTTAACTCGGTTAAAGGAGTTAATGAATAGCTGAAATCAGGTGATTTAACCCAATCACCCTGATGAACTGACGAAGAGTGTGTTCCAACCTGATTTACGAGTTCGAGAATAAAGGCAAATGTATGCTGCGCCACAGAGTCTGTTCCATAGTCGGGTACATTGCACACGCTTATTTTTTTTTCACGGGCTGCTTCCGTATCGATGATGTTGTACCCGGTAGCTGTAACCACAATCAGTTTAAGATCAGGTAACTGTTCAAGGATGCGTTTATCAAAAGCAACTTTATTGGTTAAAATTATATCCGCCCCGGTACATCTATCAATTAATTCGGCAGGGCTTGTACGGTCAAAGAGTTTTATTTCAGCGAGGCCGGCTATCTTGTCCCAGGAAAGATCGCCGGGGTTTAGTGTGTAAGCGTCTACTACAACTATTTTCATGTAATTAAAATATACAAATTAATAAAGAAAAGCCGGGTGGTTCCCGGCTTTTATAAGGTAAACTAATGCGTTAAATAAGATATCCAACGCAGGATTTATAGTTTAAAAGCCTGGCGGGCTAGTAATTTCCATTCTCCTTTTTGCTTTTGAAATACTAACAAAACACCAAGATTCACCGAGCCGGGCTTGCCATTATCGCTTGTTTGAGCCGACAATTTATGTCTGACTAGGGCCGTTTTACCGGAAACTGTAATTGTTTGACTGCTCAAATCAAGTGTAACAAAGTCGGATTTTCCGCTTGCGATACTTTCTACAAAAGCTGCTTTATCTTCGATTTTCCCACTAGAGTGACCATAACTAAGGTCGCTTGCCGCAATATCATTTAATGCTGACCTGTTTCCGTCGAGCATCGCTTGTTTTAAATTTTCTACAGCCGATGCCACCTTGTTTACGGCTTTTGATTGGGCATTTACTATGGTTGTCATAATTACGCATAGTAGTAACAGATAAGTTTTTCTCATGTATTCAAGGAATTAAAAAATCAATTGAGATGCTAAAATAAAAGATTTAAGTTAATTGACACATTGGTTTAGGCTTAAAATGATGCAAAAAAAAAGAGGTGATTTCTCACCTCTTTTTTTACCATCTATTTCCGTCTTCTTTATTTCGATCTCTGTTTCCGGATTTATTATAATCTCCGCGGCCGGAGCCGCCTCCTTTACTGTATCCTCCCCCACCATTTCCGCCTTTATATCCACCGCCACCACTTCTATCAGGGCTTGAAAAAGTTCTTTGAGGACGAGGGCTGCTTTCGCGCTTGTCTTCGGCTTTAGAAACCGATATCGTTCGGCCGAAAACTTCTAAACCGTTTAGTTCGGTTATCGCTTTCTGAGCTTCTTGATCGTCTGGCATTTCTACAAATCCAAATCCTCTTTTCTTTCCTGTTTCTTTATCCAGGATTAATTTAACTGAAGAAACTGTTCCGAATTCTTCGAAAGTCTCTTTTACATCAGCTTCTTCAAGCTGATAAGGCAGGCTGGCAACAAAAATATTCATGTGAAATTAATTGGGTGAGTATCAGGGGATTTGAAATTAATTAATAATTTATAAGTCTATATTTTTTTTAAATATATCAATAATTATAATACAGATTATAAAATGTTTTGTTCAACTAAAAAATAAAAAAAGCAGAAAAAAGTTGAATTAACCTTCAAACAGTTTAAAAAAAGGATTGAAAACCGGAGTTTTAAACTCGAGTATATGAAGCCGTTGTCTGAAACCTGTTTATGTAAACAATGGTCGCCCTGCATTGCAAATGGGCAATACTTTGAATGAAACATAACCGAGGGTTTCCCAGCACGCTGAAGATATTGCTTCTACCTCTTTCTTTCTGCCGATTTATCTTCCTTTGTTACGCCTTTTGCCAAAGTCTCGTTATACTTCTCGAGCAGATAGATATACTTATTGATCCAGTATTGAACAGAGTTGGATTCTGTTTCTGCAATAACATCAGCTTTTTTGTCAGATGCAGGCGGAGCAAATTCCTTGTTCTGAATGAATTGTTCATTGAAGAACTCGGGAAGCTTTACAGAAAAATTATGCACCAACACATAACAAATTCTATGCAATGTGTAAGGGCGTAATGACTTCTGTTTAAACCAATTGTATACAGATCTTCTGTTTACATGGATTTTTCTGGCAACATCGCTGATGCTGATTCGATTGGATCGAATTACTTCTTCGATCATTTCTCCAACATGAATTTCCTCATTCATATATTATTTGAAATAAGCAGGGTTTAGCAACTTCGCAAATGAAGAGGTCGGTTTTTTAGGTTTTTTGTTAGTGGGATGAGATCACTCCATTGATAAGAAGGAAGTATAAGCCTGAGAATTAATCCTGGTTCTCCAGGATCAAATCAAGTTCTTCAAATTTTGAATTGTTGCTTTTAAATTCCGGAATAATTTCCTTCATCTTGCTCACAATTTCTTTTTCATTAGCGCAATCATTTAATATCAGCAATTCGTTGATCTTTTGCTGAACGTAGTCGTACGAATACAGAATGACGCTAGAAATTTTGATTTTCTGATGGTGGGTTGGAATTGTATACTCTTCTTTGTTTAATAGCTCTTCATATAACTTTTCACCAGGACGCAGGCCGGTGAACTCTATTTTAATGTCCTTTCCGGGGATGAGACCGGTAAGTTTGATCATATTACTCGCCAGATCCACAATTTTAACCGGCTCGCCCATGTCGAAAATAAATATCTCGCCCCCCTTACCCATTGCCGCAGCTTCGAGCACCAGTTGAACAGATTCGGTTATCGTCATAAAATAGCGGGTTATTTCAGGATGAGTAACCGTAACAGGACCTCCACGTCCAATTTGAGCTTTAAATCGAGGTATAACAGAACCATTCGAACCGAGAACATTTCCGAACCGGGTTGTTATGAATTTTGTCTGAAAGCTTATTGTATGGCTATTATTTGACAGTACATCTTGAAGGAACCCAGCTTCGTGCAACTTCGTTTCTTCCAAATTGTTTAAGGATTGAATATACATCTCGGCCAGACGTTTGGATGCACCCATAACATTGGTCGGATTTACAGCCTTATCGGTAGATATCATGACGAATTTTTCGACGCCAAATTGCACGGAAATATCTGCCATGTTTTTAGTTCCAAGTACATTATCCAGAATAGCTTCACAAGGATTGTTTTCCATCATCGGAACATGCTTGTACGCCGCTGCATGAAATACAATTTGCGGGGTATATGACTTAAATATTCCGCGCATTGTTTTGACGTTCTGGATATTTCCTACGCATATTTTAACCTTTTCGGCCATCCCCTTATCTTCCAGTTCAAGTTGTAACTCATGTAATGGCGACTCTGCCTGATCGCAGAGAATAACCAATTCAGGGTTATACGATACAACCTGACGAACAATTTCGGATCCAATGGAACCGGCCGCGCCGGTAATTAAAATTCGCTTACCGCATAATTCATTCAGAACATTGGCTTTGTTTAAAACAATCGGTGGCCGCTGTAGAAGATCTTCAATTTTCAAATCAGCTACCTGATTCAAGCTTAGATGCCCATTCAACCATTGATCTGCGGGAGGAACCGTAAGAACTTTAATCCCCAGCTCAATACATTCTTCAATTGCGTGCTTTTTACCGTTAATATTTAGGCAGTTACTATTAACCACCAATTCTGCATGCGCATATTTTTTCTTTAAAAGTTTTATTGAAGACGATCTGAAAACTCTCTTTTGCTCTATATATTTGCCTACCTTATCCGAGTCATCGTCAATAAACCCTAAAACCTCATATTTAATTTCGGGATGGTCTTCGAACGCTTGTTTTATGAGAACGGACGAGCGATCTGAGCCGTATATAATAATTGGCTTGATCAGTTCCCGCTTAAGGCCGGTATAAAAATTATACACGCTTTTTACGACAAGGCGAAACATTATCAACAGGGTTGATGAAATAAAAAAATTAAAAATTATTGCTTGCCGGAGCTGCAGATGAGCAAATCGTTCGGACTGCTGCAAGGGGCTTTGAATTGCAATCCAGAAAAGGATATTGCATAAGAGTGTCGCCGAAAAAATAGTAAATATATCCTGAGTATTCGAATATCTTATTATCCCGGTATGGATTTTCATCATTATAAAAACAAGCATTGTTATAACACAATACAAACCCAGGTATGAGAGGTATTCAAAAGTTAATATTTCCAGATACCCAAACCTGGTGGCTACTAAAAATGAAAGAATAAATGCCCAGGTTACGACAATAAGATCAATCAATAATATAAGCCAACGACTCTGTGCTTTCCCAAATAAAAATGTCTGTATCATGGGTAAAATGATTTAGAAGAGTTAAAAAACTAAAGGAATTTTATTTTTAGAATAGGTGGTATTGAATGATTTATCCGCTCAGCGATTACCGAAACTGGTACAAACAATTAAACCACAGATTAATATATCTACCGGTTATATTTTGGATTATCAGTTCTAGAGATAAAACTTTAATCACATAGATACGACATTACACCTTTGATATAGCTTTCAGGTAGATTTTTACAATAAGCGTTTTGAAGTTACAGGATTATGCGACGACCGGCACACGATCCAGGCGTTTGGTGAAACATTCCTTGACGTGGCTGATCACTGTAAGGATATCATGTTTTGTCAAATTAGAGCCCGACGGAAGGCATAGACCTCTTCTAAAAAGCCGGTTACTTGTTTCATCACCATAGAACGGATTACGTGCAAAGACAGGTTGTAAATGCATTGGCTTCCAGATGGGACGGGCTTCGATATTTTCTTTTTCGAGCGCCATACATATGTCTATATTACTCATCCGGCCCTCTCCTTCTTCAATAGTTATCGCACTCAGCCAATGATTAGAAAAATAATCGCCATTCTGCTCATTTTGAAACTGAATGCCTGGAATGGATGACAAATATTGCTGATACAGTCTGAAATTCTTACGCCTTTGAGCAACCCTCAGAAGCAACACTTCCATCTGTCCGCGTCCGATACTCGCACAAACATTGCTCATCCGGTAATTGTAACCAACTTGAGAATGCTGGTAATAGGGCGCGGAATCACGTGCCTGGGTAGCCAGGAACTTCGCTTTTGCGATCCACTCTTCGTTGGCAGAAATCATGGCTCCGCCGCCGGAGGTAGTAATAATTTTATTTCCATTGAATGATAAGATACTGATATCTCCAAAAGTCCCGATTTTTTTGCCTTTATACGTCGAGCCCAGTGCTTCTGCAGCATCTTCAATAACAGGAATTCCATAACTTGCGCCAATTTCAACGATCCGGTCGATTTGTGCCGGCATTCCGTAAAGGTGAACGACAATAATTGCTTTGGGCTTTTTGCCCTTTGCTATACGGTCGAGAATAGCTATTTGAAGAAATTCCGGAGACATGTTCCATGTACTTTCTTCGCTATCTACAAAAATGGGCGTGGCACCCTGATATTTAATTGGATTTGCTGACGCAGAGAATGTCAGCGACTGACACAGCACCTCGTCCCCGGCTTGTACACCCAGAATAATCAGTGCAAGATGTAATGCGGACGTGCCTGAGTTTAGCGCAGCTACATGAGTATCACCACCAAAGTAAGTTTCCAGGTCTTTTTCAAAACCGTCAACGTGCGGACCCAAAGGCGCTATCCAGTTCGTATCAAATGCATTTTTCACATAGAGCGATTCATTTCCTCCCATATGTGGAGAGGACAGCCAGATTTTTTGATTCATAACGGTAGGATTAAGTTGTTGAATAAAAACAGGAATTTTCATTGCCTTCCAGGTAGTGGCGGCAGTGAGCAAAATTGTGATGTGTATGATAAAAAGTTGATCTGACCTGGTAAAATCCAGTTAAGACATAGGCTTTGAAGAAAAAATCGAGGCAGATGAACCTCGATTTCAAAAAAACTATAAAGCACCCGGAAAGGATCTTTATATAATTATTTACGCCATAGAATCCCAGGCGTTAAAATATTACAATCGATATAGGAGATGCGAAAACTATCAAAGCTATCTTTCAGATAGCTTTGATAGTGGATTAATTTAATGTGGGACGCGTTTGCCTGTCCCGGAAATAATTGTGAGAGACTGATTTTCTATTATATGTTATCTTGGTCCAACACCATTTAAAATAGCCGACGGCACATCTGTTGAAGAATGTAGTGCAGACTTGTATTCATAAGCCGGCGCCCAAGTAGATGGAGCAGTTTCCACATATAATGGATTTGGGCAATTATCCATGGTGTTATTAAGGTTAAGAATTTTACCGCTGCCATACTGCGTTAAAGCACGAATAGCTCTGTTTGCAATATTTTTGAAGTAGTTATTCTCTACTCGGATATTAACTTGATTCCAAGCATCAACCTGCGGCTCGTTGTATGGAACGTTTTGGTGATGAACATAGTTATTGAAAAAATGTACGATTCCGGTAGAAGCAAATGGCACACGCTCTGCGATATCATAGAAATAATTATGATGAAGTGTTACATTTAACTTTCCGCTGTTCATTGATTCTACCGCGCCACCACCTATAAGCACTCCATAATTAGTTCCGGTGAATTTAGTCCATGATACAGTCACAAAGTCACCACCCCGGGAAATATCCACTAATTCATCCGAAGCTCTATCCAACCAGCAATGATCAATCCACACATGATGCGCATTATCTCTGATAGTAATAGCATCAATTGGCGAATTTTGAATTCTAATATTTCTGATAATAACATTGCTATTATTCCATATTGATAGGCCGACTCCATTTAAAGTTGCACCGGATAATCCGTTGACTGTCTTATTCGATTTTACATCAAGCATTGATGATCCGCTTATCGTACCCGAAATATTTATAATCATCGGGGATGTTGAAGATAAGGCGCTTTGCAATGCAGATAACGAGCTTACAGTAACAGTTTGTCCGCCTTCGCCCCCTTTGGTGCCACCATTGGCGGCTGCAAATCCGATTAAGCCCGAAGTGTTGGTAGGACTTGTAGTTGTCTCGGTGGTAGTAGGACTTGTTGTCTCCGTTGTCGGACTTGTAGTTGTCGAAGTTGGTGATGTACCATCAACTGTGTACGTATACGTTTTTCCATTGGTCTTCGGATTGCTGTTATCTGATGCTGAAAACCGTAACCCCGTGCCCCAGTGGCTAAACCTTCCCTTGCCATAATTTCTGATATCTGCGTGTACAGCATGAGCCGGGCCAATTTCGACACCATTCTCGAACAGTCTCATTTTTGAAATGGTGAGCTGCTCGTTTGAGTCGCCTACTATATTAGGATCTACATCTATATAATAAGCAAATCCTCCATCAGAACCAGCACGCGAAAGATCTAATACAACTCCTGATGATGTCGTAGTGGGAGTAGTAGTAGTTGTTGTTGCTGTGGTGGAATTAGTATAGGTATATGTTCTTCCGTTTGTTTTAGGATTTGTGTTATCCGATGCAGAAAAATATAAACCTGAGTTCCAATGGCTAAATCTTCCGGCACCATTTTTTCTGATGTCGTTGTGAAGCGAATGTGCCGGGCCAATTTCTTTTCCATTTTCAAAAATTCTGATGGTTGAAACTGTGGACCCGTTGTTGGAATCGCCAGGTGTTTGTAAGTCCTGACCGATGTAGTAAGCGTAGCCACCATCGCTTACTGCATTCGAAACATTTAGCGTACCACTAACTACGGTGGTAGAACTGGTTGTTGCCATCACGGCACTTGGTGTAAGGTCTGCAAAGGTCTCTTCCGTGGCGTCTTTTTTACACTGTGAAAACAGAATTACCGCACATAATAGAAGGCTCATTGAGAATCTACTTTTTAAACTTTTCATTTCTTTCATACTGTGTTTATAAATTACACCTCTTGAACGGTGCAACTGCACATAGACTTATGTGCACATACAGTAGGAAAAAATGAATTTTTTAATTATGTAAATCGTCTTTACGGACGAAATTTTTATTTAATAATGACTTAAAAACGTCGATTAATGTTGTAACATCTTTTCTAAAGTGATTAAAATTATATTAAAATTAAATTTGATGCCTTAAAAGTTAAACCCGCCTGTCATTTTCAGGTAAGATTTATATTTGAAATATTTTACAAAAAAAATAAAACTTTTTTTTTCGTGTTATTTTCAGTGTAAAATTATTTCTCAGGTTTCTCATATTGTCACGGAAATAAAAGCCGAGAATTGTAAAAATAATGTCATAAAATTAAAATAGAATTATTT
>CAMPKC010000025.1 GCA_946887045.1 uncultured Sphingobacteriaceae bacterium
TCGATTATCAATGTAAATATCACAATCATGAAAGCAAACAGTTCAGAAAAACTCCTCCAGCAGATCGAACGGGTCAGGGAGGCTCAAAGGCAATTTTCAACATTTACTCAGGAGCAGGTAGATGAGATTTTCCGACAAGCCGCTATGGCGGCAAACAATTCCCGGATCCAACTGGCAAAGATGGCGGTTGATGAAACAGGTATGGGTCTGGTGGAAGATAAAGTAATTAAAAACCATTTTGCTTCAGAATATATTTACAATCAATACAAAAACGAAAAAACTTGCGGTGTAATAGAAACCGACGAAGCATTCGGAATTGTTAAAATAGCAGAGCCTATCGGAGTCATTGCGGCGGTGGTGCCAACTACAAATCCTACGTCGACAGCAATTTTTAAAGCTCTTATCGCTTTGAAAACCCGCAACGGAATTATCTTTTCTCCGCATCCCCGGGCTAAAAATTCTACCATCGCTGCAGCTAAAATTGTTTTAGATGCTGCGGTAAAAGCAGGTGCACCAGAGGGTATAATAGGCTGGATTGATGAACCATCCGTGGAATTGTCGCAAATTGTTATGGCCAATGCAGACTTAATCCTGGCAACGGGCGGTCCCGGTATGGTGAAGGCAGCCTATTCTTCTGGTAAACCCGCCATTGGAGTGGGGGCAGGGAATACCCCGGCGATTTTAGATGAAACCGCTCACATAAAAATGGCAGTAAGTTCTATTCTTCTTTCAAAAACCTTTGATAATGGGATGATTTGCGCATCAGAACAAAGCGTAATTGTGGTTGATAAAGTATATGAAGAAGTAAAAAGGGAATTTTTAGAACGTGGCGCATATATCCTGAAAAAGGATGAGGTAAGTAAGGTAGGTGCTGTTTTATTAATAAATGGTATTCTAAATGCAAATATTGTGGGACAACCGGCTTCAAAAATAGCTGCACTTGCCGGTGTTAACGTTCCCGAAGATACCAAGATTCTTATTGGCGAGGTTGATTCTGTTGAGCTGGAAGAGCCGTTCTCTCACGAAAAATTGTCTCCGGTTTTAGCTATGTATAAGGCAAAAAGTTTCGATGAGGCTTTAACAAAGGCAATCAGATTGGTTAAACTGGGTGGATTTGGACATACCTCGGTTTTGTATACAAATGCACAGAAAAGTACAGATAGGGTAGAAAAATTCGGTGCAGCAATGAAAACCGGACGGGCAATTATCAACATGCCGTCATCTCAGGGAGCCATTGGTGATATTTTCAATTTCAAGCTATCACCTTCACTTACACTTGGTTGTGGTAGCTGGGGTGGAAACTCCGTATCAGAAAATGTAGGCGTTAAACATTTATTAAACATAAAAAGCGTGGCTAACAGGCGAGAAAATATGTTATGGTTCAGAATGCCTGAAAAGGTATATTTTAAATACGGATGTTTACCGGTGGCTTTAAGAGAATTAAAGGAGCTTGGCAAAAAGAAGGTGTTTATCGTTACGGACAAGATTTTGTACGAAATGGGTTTTACCGATCACGTAACTAAGGTTTTGGATGAGATGGGGATTGAACATACAGTTTATTTTGATGTTGAGCCAGACCCTACACTTGCTACCGCCAGAAAAGGTGCAGCCGAAATGGCCAGCTTTCAGCCTGATACTATTATTGCTCTGGGCGGCGGATCGCCTATGGATGCGGCTAAAATTATGTGGGTTCTATACGAACATCCTCAGGAACGTTTTGAAGACCTTGCCATGCGATTTATGGATATCCGTAAACGGGTTTATGCATTTCCTAAAATGGGAGGTAAAGCTCTCTTTGTAGCGGTTCCTACCTCTGCGGGAACAGGCTCTGAAGTGACTCCGTTTGCTGTTATTACCGATGAAAATACCGATATTAAATATCCATTGGCAGATTATGAACTAACGCCTGACATAGCCATTGTGGATGCCGAGTTGATGATGGATATGCCGAAGAGCTTAACTTCCGCTTCAGGTATTGACGCTTTAACGCATGCGCTCGAAGCCTATGTTTCTGTTCTTGCTTCTGAGTTTACAAATGGTCTCGCTCTGGAAGCGATTCGTTTAATCTTCAAGTATCTGCCCGATGCTTATGCTCAGGGAGCTTCAAATTTGAAAGCAAGAGAGAAAATGGCTCATGCTTCCACTATCGCAGGTATGGCGTTTGCGAATGCATTTTTGGGTGTTTGTCACTCGCTGGCACATAAATTAGGAGCATCTCACCATGTTCCGCACGGTGTGGCAAATGGTATGCTAATCACGGAAGTTATCAGGTTTAATGCTGTAGATAATCCTCGCAAGCAAGCAGCATTCCCTCAATACAAATATCCAAATGCAAAATGGAGATACGCCAGGATTGCAGATTATCTAAACCTTGGAGGGAAAGATGAGACTGAGAAAATTGAACTGTTGATTAAGGCGATAGATGAATTAAAAGCGAAAATCGGTATTCCTAAATCAATACGGGAGTTCGGAGTAACGGAAGCGAGGTTTTATGCAACTATTGATACGATGGCCGAACAGGCTTTTGATGATCAATGTACAGGAGCGAATCCCCGCTATCCGCTAATAAGCGAGCTTAAACAAATTTATATAAAGGCTTTTGAAGGAAAGCCCGAAGTATCTGATCAAAAAGCTAAAAGATTAGAATCAGTTTAACACCTAAACCATTTTTACAACAAGGCTGTCTTATGAGGCAGCCTTTTCTTTTTAAAATTATTTTTGATGCGTTCGATGCTAATTTTGATGCCTGTTTACTCATAACAGGTGCGAACGATCTGGTTAGAGTGCTTAGACTCCCCAAAAGCGAACTCCATAAAGAGACTCTTCTTAATCAACTCAAAAATCTTCGCCCAAATTCATTTCACTTAAAAGCTCTGTTACCTATCTATAAGAGCTGGCTAAAATTAATAGAAAAAAGAAACCGCCTCATTCTTAATTATGAGACGGTTTCATTGTAATTTATGATGTTGAGTTTTAAAAAGTCAGGTGTCGGAGTTTAGTGTCGTTCAAAACCACAATGTTACCCTCGAACATATCAATAAGCTGTTCATTTTTAAATTCTTTCAGGGTCCTGCTGAGAGATTCCTGGGCGGCACCCACAACATTGGCAAGGTCTTCCCGCGAGATCTCAATTACAGGCTTACCATTCCGTTTATCTTTAAATTTATCAATTACTTCAATTATGCCGGTGGCAACTTTTTTTCGAAGCGAACTGTAAGCAAGCTGCAAAAGCTTTTGATCTTTGGCCAGTACGTTATGCGATAACATTCCGATAAATTCGTTTGCTACCTGCAGGTTGTTGTTGATCAACTGAAGGAAGTCTTTTTTCGGGATCAGCAACAGTTCAGCTTCTTCTATAATCTGAGCGGTTTCATTATAGAGGGTGTTTTCAAGAATGGTGGTATAGCCAATAAAATCGCCTTTCCCGTACATATTTGTAATCAACTCCTTTCCCTCCTCATTGATCATATACTCCTTCACCTTTCCGCTAACCATGAAATATACTACTGAAGCTTTCTGCCCCTCGGAGTAAAGAATGTGTTTCTTTTTGTATTTCTGAACCGAAGTATCAATGATTGACAGATTTGCCGTTCCGTTTAACCGGATTTCTTTGATGAAGGTTATAATATTTTGCTGAATTTCGGTAAGCTTTCCCTTTAGCGCATGTGTTTTGCTTAACCTCATTTCTATCGAATTCAATAGATCTGTTTCGTCAAACGGTTTTACCAGGTAGTCATCAGCACCCATGCCCATTCCTTTTCGAATGTCTGATAATTCATTCTTTCCGGTCATGAAAATAAATGGAATTGCAACAGTTTCAGGATGTCTGCTTAAAATATGAAGTACACTGAACCCATCCATATGAGGCATCGACACATCGCAAATAATCAGATCCGGTTTCTCCTTTAATGCTTTTTCAACTCCTGTTTTGCCGTCGGGGGCGGTGAGTGTAATATAATTGGAGAGCTGAAGTATTTCAGCTACATCTTCTCTGAAATCCTGATTATCGTCAATAAGTAATATTTTTCTCATCGTTGGGTGTTATGTAATGATTAAGATAACCTAATCAACAATCGGTTGTATCTCAATTGATTGTATCTTGGGTTGGTGCTGATAAAGTTGCATTACATTAGCTGATAATGGAATGATAGATGTCACGTTTTTTTATAACCTTAATCAGAAGAACGAAGCCCTTCGAAGCGCGTTTCCGGTTTCGTTTAATACCTTTTTATTTATTCGGAGGATAATAACTGTCGCTGTGAATCTTCAAAGCTTAAACTTCCGAAATAATTTTTCACTTGTTCAAGCATCTGGGGTTCTGTCTTTTTATCGGCAGCGTCAATCGCCATAACTTTGAAGCCGAATTTCTTCCCGGCCTTTTCTATAAATTTATTGAGCTCGTGCTTAGAGTTACCGGGGCCAAATAAATAAAGATATTTGATGTCGCGAATCTCATGGACTATGCTGTCAAAAAACTTCAGCATTTGCTGATGCTGGCGTCTCTGAATCTTCTCCCGATTCGTATACATGCGTCTCAAATTCGAATATTTTTTACTTTCGTGTTCTTGATTACTTTGATCTTGACCAGATTGTATGGTTTGTAGTTCGTATTCAAAGTTGTCATTTAATTTAAAAATATAGGCACGTTCCTGGTCTAACCAAATACCAGCGTTCTTTTCCGGCGAATAAGCTTTGTTTTTCATAACTGTCTAATTGTAAGTTTTTTATGTAGTTGTTCGGAGAGATTAATGCGCTGAGACAGATCCCGGCATATGGCATTTACTTATTAATCCATATTAAAGATCGGAAGTTAGAATAAACACCTTTCCGTTAACCGTCATGTCGGGGGATGATTTCCGTCATTTTATTTTGAGATTTATCGATCGACTTTTATATAATAAAAAATATATAAGTATGAAAAACATCCTGGTACTTACAGATTTTTCTGATCGGGCTAAATCCGCCGCAGAGTACGCAATGCAAATTGCGATAAAGATTAAGGCCAACATCTTTCTATGTCATGCATTGGAGGTTACAGAACAATTATCGTATCCCGTAGCAGATCATTTGATTTTACGAAATCAAACAATAAAGCGCCTGCGAGAAATCGGAATGCATTTGCATCAAATGCTATCTAACGCGGAAGAAACGGTTACGTTTTGCCCTTCTATTTCTTATATCAATGATCTGGATATGTTAACCGAGGTTGCATGGAAAGTAGTGGATGGAAAATCAATAGACCTGGTAATAATTGGATCAAAGAAACCCAAAGGTTTGTCGAGGTTTTTTATGGGCAGCCACACCAACGATATTCTGGATAATATTAACCGTCCTGTTTTAATTGTTCCGGAAAACGCTGTATATAAACCTATTCGTAACATCGCATATGCAACGGATCTAACTTTTGATAACACCAAAGTTATTTCATACCTGGCCCGGTTGGCAAGTCCATTTGGGGCAGAAATATCTGTTAAACACATCTCTCCTTTAGATTTGCCTTTAAGCAGATCCGAGAAAGCCGCTGAGTATTCGATTATCGAACAGATGGATGAGGATAACATAAAACTTTCATACAATACCGTTAAGGGAGATAATGTGCCTAAAGGATTAATGGAAATAAGCGACTCTGAAAAGGTGGATATTTTAACACTAGTACATAAACGTTACGACTTTTTTGAGGGGCTATTTCATAGTAGTATCAGTAAACAGTTAGCTCATTCTACCAAAGTTCCGCTTTTAGTTATGCCATATTCGTTCAGCTTTAACTCAGGCGAATTAACCTTGGCAAACTGACACCATCCGGAGCGGATAAGAAAATGCCGGGTCATTCCTCCCGGCATTTTTTTTATGCTTTTTTCCAGGGGACGGCAATGCTTCGGGAAAATCATTTCAATTGATTTTTGAACTCAATATTTCATTTACCGTTTTACATTTGCTATTCTGCCTTCAATCAGGTTTAATCAATCGTTTATTAGTTGCTTAGAAAACTCCGGCACTTGGGTACAGTCCATCAGATTCGGACTAAATATATAAACCGTAATTAACATGATTTCGATCATTTTAAATACACGCGATCAAATGGACTTTTGCAAAAAAAAAGCAACAATGATTTTGTATAAACATTTCACATTCGATTCCGCTCATTTTTTGCCGAATCTTCCGAATGGTCACAGCTGTAAAGAACTTCATGGGCATACTTATCACCTTACAGTTTTTGTTGAAGGCGATGTATTGAAAGAGGAGGGATGGGTTTTGGATTTTAAAGACTTTAAGAAAGTTATCGGTCCGGTAATTAATTCAATTGACCATAAATTATTGAATAATATTGATGGACTTCAAAATCCCACCAGTGAACTACTTGCTATTTGGATCTGGGATAAAATAAAGCCACAGCTTCCTCAGCTCAAGCGTATCGAATTGAAGGAAACTCCTTCTTCAGGTGTGATTTACGAAGGCAAGTAGTTCGGTTTGCTTATTCCTGCACCAATTCAGAACGATTCCAAATCAACTTTTTTGCGAAGATGTTTGTGTTGTCACTCATTTTTACCATATCTAATTTAATGCAGTAAACATGCCCCGGTTTGCCTAATGCCAGCGGAAGACTTTTGTGATAGTAATGATCAGGATTTATATTTTCCGGAAAAGCTTCCGATAAAATACTGCCGGTAAACTGAATACCTTTTAATGCGATTAAATTGATTTTATGTGGTAAGATACTGCCTGATATTCCAGGATTTTTCGACAGCGCTTTCGCGTGGTATGTGTTTAAAGATGATTTAAAAAACAGCAGATTGTTTTTCTCGTCGAATACATAAAAGCAATGGAAGCAATACGGCTGATTTTTTTCGTCAACACATGCGATGCAAGCTATTTTATTGTCTTTTATGAAATTTAAGATTTCCTTTTTCATGAACTTTTCGGTTGCGCCAATTTAGCAGCAAACGTTCTCTATATACATGTTGCTGGTCATTTGATTTGTTGATTTTGAACACAGATATGTTTTTAAGGAGCTTGAAAATAATGCTGAAAAGTGATTCCGATCATTTTATTTACCCCCTGGGATGCTCTCCTTTGTAAGGAGATACGTGCTTTATGATAAGTTTCCAAGTAAAAGATATCAATTCCCAGTTTCAGAAGATTGAAATTCCTGACTATATAAACTTGAGTTTAATGGAAGTGTTAAAGGCTTGGGATTATCCGATTGCGGCTACTTGCCGGGGCATCGCTCAGTGTGCTACCTGTCATGTGGTGGTGTTGCAAGGCCTTGATCAATTACCTGAGGCGGGCGATAATGAAATAGACACTCTGGATCTTCTTCCTGATTCGGATTATAAAAGCCGTTTAGCTTGTCAAATAAAAGCAACTCAACAGCTGAATGGTTGTATCTTTGAAATCAAAGGAAATAAGAGTCTTATTTGCGGGACTCATTTAGTAAGCCCTCAGTAATTAGTATTTGGATAATTATATTGTTCTTCGTGGCCACGGCTCGATCTCGTGTTTAGGACATGAGAAAGAAAGCGTCCGGCGAAATTACAAATCAGGACTGACAAACTTTCAAATGTTTGATAACAGTCCTGTTGCCGCCTTGCAGGCGGCTGGTTCCGAGATGCTGGAACAATTGGTGCAGGAAAAAAAAGCATACAGAGGCCTTGATCGTTCTGTTTTAATGGCAATCTACGCATCGCGACTAGCAGTAGCTGACGCCGGCTGGAATAAAGAAAAGAACATAAGCATCAATATAGGCTCATCCAGAGGAGCTACGGGCTTATTTGAACATCATATCAGTGGATTTCATGAAAATGGGATCGTGCCCCCAAATACATCTCCGGTTACAACATTAGGAAATATATCGTCATGGGTCGGCCAAGATTTGAATTCCTCTGGACCGGTGATAAGTCATTCTGTTACATGCAGTACCGGTTTGCAGGCAATTGCAAATGGCTTTGCATGGCTAAAATCTGGGATGGCCGAAAAGTTTTTGGCAGGTGCCTCCGAAGCGCCTTTAACACCTTTCACTATTGCGCAGATGCGATCGCTTGGAATTTATTCTGAAGATAAACTTACCCCATATCCCTGCAGGCCTTTTAATGCCGAAAAGAGAAATACCTTCGTTTTGGGCGAAGCTGCGGTTGTTTTTGCTCTTGAGCGATTAAATGCTGATGGCTTTATTAGAGAAAGAACTGCCCCCATTATTTTAGAATCTGTAGGTTTCGGATTTGAAGATATCACCAGTAAAACCGGTATTTCCAGGCAGGGAAATCATTTTAAAAGGGCGATTCAAAACGCTCTAGAGAATGCAAATAGCTCTTTGCCAATTGATTTGATTATAATGCATGCGCCGGGTACCCTTGCCGGGGACTGCGCCGAGTTCGAGGCCATCCGGAGTGTTTTCGGCGATACAGACATTCCTGTTTTATCCTCGTCTAAATGGATGACCGGTCATGCTTTGGGCGCATCGGGTTGTTTAAGTTTGGACTACGCCATTAATATTTTACAAACTCAATCTTATCTTCAATTCCCTTATAGTAGTAGCTTAGCGAAAGCGCATAAAGGCAAATCTTTTAAAAGGATATTGGTAAGTGCCGCTGGCTTTGGCGGCAATGCCACTTCGGTAATTATCAGCAATCTGTAATCTGAAGTTTTCTGATTGACTTCTGTCTGTGATACTTCTTACCTGCTTAAAGAAGTAATCCTAAAAAAATGAATAAAATCTGAAAAATTCATTTTCTCTTCATCTTGGTGTCTTACCTTGCTCGAATAAACACTCAGATAATAGTATGAAAAGATTGATTTACTTGTTGGCTGTTTTTGCAGCATTAACGGCTAACAGTGCGATGGCGCAATATAACAGAGACCAGGTGATAAGCAGGACATACGAACCTGGAGTATACAACGATGATAGAGGCGAATATCGGTGGCAAGTAATTGAGCGACGCGTATGGATTCCCGAATACAGAACCAGGGGTATTTTAGGTGTTGGTTCACGTACTATCCCTGGACATTACGAAATGCGAACTGACCGGGTTAAGGTATATACAAACTCAAGAAACGGTGATTACGATGATTCTGGGAAAGGCCGAAAAGGAAACCATCCTCATGGAATGCCTCCGGGACAACGTAAAAAGCAACAGCGTAACGGAAACTACTATTAGACTTGGGTCCGATAAAAAAGCCTTCTGAACTCCGGAAGGCTTTTTTATATTTAACATCATTCGCGATTTCTAAATTGCACAGCTTTATTAAAATTTGTAAGTCGCGGTTATCGTTGCCGATTCGTATTTGAATTCTTTAACAGCGGATCGCTGGCCAATTCCAATATGATTGAATCCATGCATGAATCCAGCGGTGAATCCAAGAGATTCAAAAACGTTGAGCTCGATTGCTGCTGCTGCTGCAATACTCCGTTCTTCGGTGTCATGGGTTATGTTAGAGTCACCAGAACCACCTTGTTGTTCTGCTTTGATCAATAAATCGAATTGTGGTCCCGCCAGTAACGCAAGAGCACTCGTAATCTTATACTTAAATAAAACAGGGAGCGAAAGATAGCTCATAGAGTAATTTACTCCCGATTGAGTATTTCCTCCTTCAAGTTGAGAAAATAAATATTCAGGCTGTATATAGAAGTTTTCGTACAATGGCACTTCCATTAGCACACCAAATACAAATCCAGGCTTCCACGATGATTTTATCGGAACTTCAGGAGCTGGAAATCCTTTATTGAAGTTCATATTGCTATAATTTAGTCCTGCCTTAAGTCCGAATTTTACCGCTGGTTGCTGGTACGACCGATCCCAGGGACTTTTTGCAACGAATTGATTCGATTGCTTCTCTTTCGGATCTGGATTAATCAGGGTTATTGCGTTGTTTTGGGCAAATAAAGTATAGCTAATACTAAATAAAGTAATAAGTAAAAGTTTTTTCATGTAATCAGATATAAGTTCATACACCTGTTAACGAAGTCGGTAAAAAATGGTTTGATGTATAGGTTGCTGACGAGCGCGAGTGGAAGCTGTTTTAAGTCGCCAGCTCAACTTCTTTAATGTTTAAAAATAGTTTCTTTCCTTTATAATCTACCCATATGTCATCCCATCCGCAGCTGTCGTAGCCAAGAAATATTAAATCGCTTGCACTTTTATCAATGTCTTTATTGGCACCACGATAGGTGAGTTTCTGGCCGGTAGTTAGCTCTTTGATTTTTTTCATATCTCTTTTAAGTTTGAAACCGGATAAAATCCAGCGCGAAACGGTAATTATGTAGTTGATGATCTGAGATCTAAATCTAATAAATATTACGACGATTACAAAAGCCGCTTTATAAACTGTTTGTTATCATTTAGTTAAAGGAATTCGTGATGCGCAATTTTGGCTTCATGAACTATTTGGGCTTGTCATCTTCAAAAAGCATTCTCATAGCAGGGGTTTGCATATCATCATTCTGACCATTACGCATTGCCCAAAAAAATGCGATTAGAAAGATTAACGCTATAAAAATACTACAGCCTATCAGAAAGTAAATAATACTCATGTTAAAAGTTTAAAAGTGTTATTTCAACCCGTTTCGGCGGGCAAAGTATCGCGTGCTAAACGATGTAAATGAGATAATAGTTATTGTACTTAATGGCATTAAAACGGCTGCCGTAAGTGGCGAAAGCGTTCCCTGAATAGCAAAAAACACACCCACAAGATTGTAGGCACTTGCTATGACAAAACTCAGCCTGATGGTTTTCATCGCCGTTTTTGCCTGTGCAATAAACTTAGCTAAAAGCTTTAACGATTCTCCATGTAAAACAGCATCGCAACCGGGACTGAAATTGTTGATATTATCGGTAACTGCGATGCCAAATTCACTTTGTTTTAATGCTCCCGCATCGTTCAGTCCATCACCACACATCATAACAGTACGCTGTTTCTCCTGCAGGTTTTTAATGTAATCCAGCTTATCCTGCGGAGATTGCTTGAAAAACATCTGATCAGGATTAGGGAATAAATAGGCGAGGCTGGCTTTCTCAGCTGTATTATCACCGGATAAAAGGTGAAGGTCAAATTTTTCAGATAATGTAACAAAGATATTTTTTAGTTCGGGCCTCCATTGATGATTGATTCTAAAATGGCCTTTGTGTTCTCCTTCAATTTCCAGATGGACAATTGAATGGTCCTTATTCGATCGATCGGCAGAGGGTACGAAAGCCTGGCTGCCTAATATCACAGCTTGGTTATCAATAAAACCTGCAATACCTTTTCCCGGAATTTCAATGAAGTTTGTCACCGCGGCAAAATTATCGGATTTTATCCATTTTATAATTTCGCGACTTAAGGGATGCGTTGAATTGCGGGCCAACGAAGCCAACAGGATTTTTTCTTCAGGGTTCAGTTTTCCGACAAAGGCGATGTTTACTGCCTCCGGCGAAGTAATTGTGCCAGTTTTGTCAAATACGATGGTATCAATCCTGGCAAGTTGTTCAACAGCGTCAGTGTTTTTTAAATAGAACCGGTTTCTGTCAAATATTCCAAGAACTGCCGAAAGTGTAAAAGGTGTGCTTAATGATAATACGCAAGGGCATACCACAATTAATACAGCCGTGAATGCGGCCCAGGCTTTATTTGTATCTGAGAAATAAATCCAATAGCCGGCTGCGGAAATGGCGATGATAAAAGTAACCAGACTGAAATATTTGGCAATGCTGTCGTTAAAGTTTTGTATTGATTTCTTGCTCGTAAAGGCGTCGTTATTCCATAGGTTGGTGAGGTAACTTTGAGAAACTGGTTTAATGATCTCAAGTTCAACTGCTTCTCCTACCTGGCGGCCGCCTGCGTATACAATCTCTCCCAGTACTTTTCTGACCGGATCAGATTCGCCTGTTACAAAGCTGAAGTCAAAATACCCTTCTCCTTTCATTAAAATTGAATCAGCCGGAAGAATTTCGTTATTGCGGATTAGTATTCGATCCCCAACCATTAGCTCGGATATAGCCGTATGTTTTTCTTTATCATTTTTTAACACGCTAACCGCAACCGGAAAGTAAGAGCGGTAGTCGCGTTCAAATGATAAATGGTAATAGGTGCGCTGCTTAACCCATCTTCCCATTAATAAAAGAAAAATCAGTCCGGTTAACGTATCAGAGAATCCGGCTCCCGTCTGCGTGGTAATTTCGAATATTGTTCTGAAAAACAGAACAGCAATGATTATAGCTAAAGGAGTATCAAGGTTTATCATTTTATTTTTTAATCCTGCCCACGCAGAAGTAAAAAATTCCTGACTGCAATATAGGGTAGCAGGAATAGCGAATGCCAGGTTAAGCCAGCCGAAAAGCACCTTGTATTGCTGTTCATATTCCGACAGACCAAAGTATTCCGGAAAACTGAAAAGCATTACATTTCCCATACATAAACCAGCTACAGCAATTCTTTTGATAAGCTCCCGGTTAACCGAACCTTGTTTTTCTTTTACAACATCTTGTAAACTTATCAATGGTTCATATCCGATCGACATCAATAGCTCAACAAGCTTTCTTAATGAAACTTCATTGTGTCTAAATGTTATTGCAACCTGTTTCTTTAAGAAATCGATTCTTGAGTGCAAAACTCCGGGGTTGAGCTTATGTAAATGTTCCAGGAGCCAGATACATGAACTGCAATGTATCGAAGGAATATAAAATGTAATTACTGTGATGGTTTCGTTTCTAAAATCAACGAGGTCTGCAGTAATACTGTCTTCATCCAGGTACGCAAATTGCTTTTCTCTTATAGATTGAGTTTGTCCCGGAGTATCATTATACCTGTAATAGTCGCATAAGCTATTTGATGATAAAACCTGGTAAACGCTTTGGCAGCCAATACAGCAGAACGCTTTATCGTCAAAAACATAAGCCGGATTCTGGGTTTCTGTGCCACAATGAAAGCATTGTGTTTCAGTTAAAGTGTTGTGCGCCATATCAATCTTTAGCTACAAAGATTCGATCAATTGATTCTGATTTGAATGATGGGTGTTATCGGAATTCGTGATTAACGTCACAAAAGTAAAAATGCTGTAACTCGGTGTCGCTGGTTTTAGCGAAATGGTTTGCTATGATTATTTAATTTGGTATATATTGGGTTTGTTATCGTTATAAATTTTAACGCATGTTTGTTTTTATCGTTATTTCAGCTTTCGCGATTTTAGTGTGCCTTGCTCTGTTCTTCAGGAAACCGCAGCGCAAAGCGATAATGGCACCTCATTTAAAAGAGACGTACAGGAAGCTGCTACAACAAGAAGTATTATTCTATCGCAATCTCAAAGACGAAGAAAAGGAAAGATTTGTCGAGAGAGTTTACGCATTCCTGACAAGAACCACCATAGAAGGCGTCGGTACAGAAATAGATGATAAAGACCGCGTACTGGTAGCTGCAAGTGCTATTATACCGATTTTCAATTTCGGAAACTGGGAATATAGAAATCTCACTAACGTGATATTATATCGCGATACTTTTAACGACGAATTTCAATACGAAGGCAAGAATCGCAGTGTGCTTGGTATGGTTGGTTCTGGTTTTATGAATGGGCAGATGGTATTATCCAAACTAGCTTTGCACCATGGATTCAAGCCCGGAGGAGTGCAGAATACAGCCATTCATGAATTTGTTCACTTGCTCGACAAAGCCGATGGTTCGATCGACGGGATTCCGGAATTATTGCTTAGTAATAGTTATACAATTCCCTGGATTAAAGCAATGGAACAGGAGATCAGAAGAATTCAGAAAGGAAAATCTGATATTGATCCCTATGCACTGACTAATGAAGCAGAGTTTTTCGCAGTTATTTCGGAGTACTTTTTTGAGAAACCGAAGGAGTTTAAAGACAAGCATCCGGAGTTATTCTCAATCGTCGATACTATGTTTAATCCGCAGCATCTAGACTAAGCTTTACCTCATTTTCCTGAATTTATTTAATAATCTCATTAAGTGAATTTTTAAAGTACCTTTGCAAATTATTTTTCGTGAAAAAGGAAGCATTGAATTTCTCATTGTAACATCTTTCAACGACATACGAATTGGTACATGAAGAAAATTGTTGATTACAGAAAACTTTTAGGAGTAAATGAAGCTGCAGAGCTGCAAGAATTAAAAACGGTTTACCGTACTTTAATGAAAAACTGGCACCCTGATAAATTTCAGGATAGCATTGAAAGTAAATTAGAGGCCGAAGAAAAGAGTAAAACCATTATTGAAGCCTATCACTTTTTAGTAAGTATTGCTCCCGAAACTCGTAAGCAATCTTTAGAAGAATATACCTTAACAACCACAACATCGAACATCGCTGATTTTGAATACAAGTCTCAGGTATTAACTGTGAATTTTTTCGATGGTAGTATTTATGAATATTTTGATGTTCCTAAAGCTGTATATGTAAAACTTGTTAATGCAGATTCTCCGGGTAGATTTGCGAGAAGACATATTTTTAACTCATATGTTTACAGAAGCACCAGTAAATTGGTAGCTACTGCTTAATACGTTACAAAACATCTGCTTTGCAGAAACAAAATTATGCCACGGTCCGCTCCGTGGCATTTTTATTGTTATCAATGGCGTTTTTTAGCGGATAGCCAGTTTATGCTTTGTTTCAGATAATCATATCTTTGCAGCACTCTCGATTTACAAATAGCAGACTAATCGGTCCGGGTTAGGTCATCAGCTTCAAGAGATACTGAATTTACCTGAGGTTGTCTGCTTATCAAATCTAACATCATGGATAAAGTATATTTTCAAAATTCAGTTCAGGATTATTTAATAGCCCTGGGCATAATATTAGTTGGTTCTGCTTTCATAAATCTGTTTAAAAAGAGATTTTTTATAAGATTTAAGGAATGGTCTAATCGTACAGAAAGTAAGTTCGACGATTTCTTTGTAGATGCGCTGGACCGCTTTGGAATCCCTGCGCTTCATTTCGCAATAATATATATTGGCTTAAGTTATCTTTCGCTTCCAGCAAAAGGAGATACAATGCTGAGAAATGCCACAACCGTAGTTTTAACCTTTCTTTTTATCCGGTTATTCTCGTCTGTAATTCTAATGCTCCTGCGTTCCTATGTTCGTAGGCAGGATAGGGGAGAAGAGAAGGTGTTGCAACTCGGAGGTTTAATTCTTATCATCAATGCTGTAATCTGGATCATTGGTCTTCTGTTTCTTTTTGATAACATGGGCTACGATGTTACAGCGATGGTTACCGGCTTAGGTATCGGCGGTATAGCGATCGCACTAGCCGCGCAAAATATCCTGGGCGATTTGTTCAATTATTTTGTAATCTTTTTTGACAGACCATTCGAGGTGAATGATTTTTTGGTTGTAGGCGATAAAAAGGGTACGGTCGAATATATCGGGATAAAAACAACTCGTCTTAAAAGTCTGAGCGGTGAACAGTTAATATTCTCTAACAGCGATCTTACCAGTTCGCGCATTCACAATTTCAAAAGGATGGAAAGTCGGAGAATTTTGTTTAACGTCGGAGTTATTTATGACACCTCTCCGGAAAACATTAAGCAAATTCCGACAATATTAAAGACGGCCGTCGAAGATCAGCCTCTAACTCAATTCGATCGCGCTCATTTTTTGGAGTTTGGAGATTCCAGTCTCAACTTTGAAGTAGTATACTTTGTATTAAGCTCCGAATACAACGTTTATATGGATACCCAACAAAATATAAATTTGCGAATTTTTGAAGAATTTGCTGTAAAAGGGATTGAGTTTGCTTATCCGACAACTACTGTTTATGTGAAGAAGACTCTCCCGGAAGGTTTAATGCAATAATCGGACGGAAGGCTGAATTTTATTCAGCCTCAAGGTCTTTTTCTTCAGGTACAAGCCTGATCTCATTTTCCGTCATTGTAATTAACCTCTGCTTATACAATCCACCAATAACCTGCTTAAAGGCTTTTTTGCTCATTTTTAAACGGTCGCGGATCTCTTCAGGGGAACTTTTATCTCCCAGATTTAGCACACCGCCATTTTTCTTCAGAATATTTAACACCACATCCCTCGAATCGAGGATAAAATCAAAGCCAACCTGGCGCAGACTTAAATCTATTTTATTGTTTTCTTCTCTGATCTTTTTAATATATCCAACTCTCGACTCTCCAATTTCCAGTTCTTCATAGACTTCATTGCGATACAATAAGCCGATATATTTATTGTTAATTATCGCACTGTATCCAAGGTCGCTTTTATCATAAATCATAAGGCTAACTTCGTCGCCTTCTTCCAGATCGCTTAAATCAGTCTCGGCTTTATCTTCTAACCATGTAGTGGCTGTGAGTTTGCCTTCCAACTTATCCAGATAAACATAGACTACATATTTTTTACCTTTTTCAAGTGGATACAGCTGCTTTTCTGAGGGTATAAAAAGGTCCTTATCAATACCAAGGTCCATGAATGTCCCGCTTGCATTTTTATCCAGAACTTTTAAGAAAGCGAAATCTCCGGCGCAGGCATATGGACGTTTGCTTGTGGCGATAATGTTGCCGTCTTTTTGATGATACACAAAAACTAATATCTCATCACCGATCTCGGCCGCTTGCTTAGAGTCGGGAAGAAGCACCTCTTGTTCGCCATCTGTAAGGATTAACCCTTCCGGGGATGTGTTTTTTACCTTGAGATAATTATAAGTGCCAATTTTTATCATGATTTAAGCTCAGTTTATGTGTCTCGTTGTTTAACGAAATGCAAAGGTAAGCATCTGTTCAGTAATGCTTCAATGTGAATTGATTTACTTTATTGATTAGTATTACGAAGTTTTGGTAATCTTTTGGAATATTATCCGTTAAAACTGATCAGTGAAAGAATTACAATTCCAGTCCTTAATTGTTAATATTGTACAATTCATAAAAAAATGGTTTATGAATAGAATCGCATAAATGAATATTGAACTTAGAAAACTTACCCTCGAAGATTATGATGACTTGAAAGAGTCAATGGAACAGGCTTATGATACACTTGGTGGCCAAATTTGGGGTAAACAGACAATTGCAAAATTGTTAAAGCTGTTTCCCGAGGGCCAGCTGTGTATTGCTGTAGATGATAAAGTCGTAGCCTGTTCATTAGCCATTATAGTGGATTACGATGAATATGGCGACAAGCATACTTATAAAATGATTACTGGCGAGTACACTTTCTCGACTCATAATCCGAATGGAGATACCTTGTACGGCATTGAAATATTTGTTTCTCCGGAATACAGGGGATTACGTTTGGGCAGGAGATTGTATGAAGCTAGGAAGGAGCTATGCGAAACACTGAACCTTAAAAGCATTATCGCTGGGGGAAGGATTCCCGGTTATCATGCACACGCAGAGGAACTAAGTCCCCGGCAATATATAGACAAAGTAAAAGCCAAAGAATTATACGATCCAACGCTTACTTTTCAGATATCGAATGATTTCCATGTGCGGAAAGTGCTTAAAAACTACCTGCCTGGCGATCATGAATCGAAAGAGTTTGCAACGCTCATAGAATGGAATAATATTTACTATCAGGGTATTGATGCGTCAGCCCGATCAGCTAAAACTATACGTATTGGATTAGTGCAATGGCAAATGCGGCTCTTTCCCGATATGGATAGCTTTTACGAGCAGGTAGAGTTTTTTGTGGATGCGGTTAGTGGCTATAAATCGGATTTTATCATGTTTCCGGAGTTGTTTAATACGCCCCTTTTGCAACCATATAATCATCTTCCCGAGATGGAAGCAATGCGGAAACTGGCAGAGTTAACTAAAGAAATCGTTGCGAAAATCCAGACATATGCCCTCTCTTATAATGTAAACATCATTTCAGGGAGCATGCCGATAATTGAAAACAACAAGTTGTATAATGCTACTTACCTTTGCCACAGAACCGGTAAAACTGAAGAATACAGGAAGATCCATATCACACCTAACGAACAGAAATATTATGGCATGGTGGGAGGGGATAAGATTCAGGTATTTGATACAGACTGTGGCAAGATCGGTATATTGATCTGCTATGACGTCGAGTTTCCTGAGCTGAGCAGAATCTATGCAGATCAGGGAATGCAAATTTTATTCGTGCCTTTCTTAACAGATACTCAGAACGGATATACAAGAGTAAGACATTGCGCTCAGGCGAGGGCAATTGAGAATGAATGCTATGTTGCCATAGCTGGCTGTGTCGGAAATTTACCAAAGGTGAATAATATGGACATCCAGTTTGCGCAATCTGCTGTATTTACCCCCTCAGATTTTGCTTTTCCGACCAATGCTGTTAAAGCGGAAACCACACCAAACACAGAAATGATGCTGGTTGTCGACGTTGATCTTCATCTGTTAGACGAGCTACACCATTTCGGTACAGTTAAGATTTTAAAGGATCGGAGAAAGGATCTTTACGAAGTAAGGCTGTTAAAGTAACTATTGCTGAGAGCGAGTTGGATCTAAATCAATCTGTCGAAATTTCACCTTTGCGGAATTGCGCAAGAACGATTAAGATTTGTACTTTTGCAAAACTAGATTATACTTTAATAAAGATTTTTAATACAATTGTACTCGATTTATCGCGAATAAAATACATTATGAAATTAGCTAAAAATATTATTACCTTTGCTTCCGTATTAGCCTTTGTTTTGTTTTCATCTGTTAACGCTTTTGCAGGCAATCCCGTAGATAGTGATATTAGTAATACTGCAGGCACTAATTCAGGTAATAGTCATCTTGATATCTATCTTTTTATAGTAGCTTTACTAGTATTAGTTGTTGTTGTTCCCTTTTTTGAAGATAAAAATAAAAAGAAGCATTCAAAAAGCGTTTAGGCGAAGTTTTGCGTTTAACGCAAAACCTTTGCTACTACAAGACTTACAAAAAAGCTATTGTTCGATCAATACCAATACGGTGAAAAATGCATTATAAATTTCTCTCAACTGTATAGGATCGGTGATAGCTTTTTCTATTTTTAGTTCCAGAAAGGGAGCTTTTCCATCACCCTCTTCCAAGGTGTACTCCACAATCCCGAAACTCAATTCAGGAATTTTTAGGAAAGTATCTCTTATTTGTTTATTCGCGAAAATCAAGGCGGCTTTACTTTCATCATTTGTTTTAATGATGAATTTTTCATCAAAGTCTTTAAATCCAAGAATAACATCCTGCATGCCAAAAAACTTACTCAATTCATCTTTAAAGCCCTGATTGTAAATTGCAAAGCGAAAATTATTCCTTCCAAAGAGATACGCGCTAAAGGTGGTAAATGCCAGGGCCTCAAACCCGACAGCATGGTTGTTGTGAATGTCCAGAATAGTTCTTCTCTCCTGCTGTTCTAAAACTACGTGATAATCAAGCGGATCCGGATCGGCTTCAAAATCCGAAATTAATTCTTGCCAAAGTTGATCTTCGCTGGTAGCCGAGATGATTTTTTCTTCTTCTTCCATTTTTCTTTTCAATAGAACTACCAGTATAAATTTTAGTTTTAATAGCACATTATTTTAAACGCGCATGTAATCGGGGATCCAACTTTTTATAGATTTCTTGATCTCGTCAGGAGATAGATTGTTCTCTAAGGCGCGATGTGTCAGTTCAGGAAGCTCCGCATCCGAGGCAAAGCGAAGTGCGGCAATTTGAGCGAAGGATAGTTTTTCTTCAAGAAATTCAAAACGTTCGGAAGTAAGCTGATAATAACGCAAACGAAGTTCCAGGCGAATTATCCGGTTCTGATTATTAAGAGCGTAATGTTGTCGCATCATAAAAGACAACCAGCCAACCATAAACATAAGGGCGGCCAACAAGGCAAACTCAATTTTATGTTCATGGGATTTAATATATCCGAGCATACTCAAAATGAACAGACCGAAAACAATAGGGTAAAAAATAAAATGATGCGGATAATAGTATCTGGAGTGACTTTTATAGTTCTGAGCTTTCATGACCGCAAATTATAATTTCTTTCGGCCCGTCTGTAATTATTTAAATCAAATAAAATCCTGATTATTAAGTATTTTAATTGTACCTTTAGAACTTATACATAAATAATAAAATAATGCAACAAGGAACAGTAAAATTTTTCAATGAAACTAAAGGTTTCGGATTCATCACACCAAGTAATGGTGGTAGCGAAATCTTCGTTCATTCTTCAGGCCTGATTGATAACATTCGCGAGAATGACACCGTGAGCTACGATGTAGAGCAAGGTAAAAAAGGTCTTAACGCGGTAAATGTAAAAGTTAGCTAAACAGCACTAATATATAAATCGTAAGCATCCGCCTAAAGCGGATGCTTTTTTTTTGCATGCTATTTTGAAAAGAACAAAAAGGAGATTTTGATTATTAATAATATATGGAAGATTTTCAAGTCACGATTAATGCAAAAGATTATACTATTACTCCCGGCTTGCATGATAACTTTTACTCTGTAACTTGTGAAGGCAGATCAGGGATGCTGGCTAAAGGTGATGACGGGGAATGGGAGTTTTCACTACAGAGCTCCGAGGGACTCGATGTTTCCGCGAAAGAAATCGGACGGGCGATTGAAATGTATCTGGAAGCGCGAATTCATCACTAAAATAACCTATCTCCTGGTTAATTCAGATACTTCTTGCTTTAGTACCAGCTCCAAAGGATCTCCAAAACCCAGTCGTGATCTAAATCGATCGAACCAGGTTTTCGATTCAATTATTTTTAGTTCGTAAAGCTCTTTTCCGACCAGACTTGAAGGAAATATTACGTTGCTTTTAAAGTCAGTTTCCTGAGCTAATTTGCCCTTTATTTCAGTGCCAAACGTGGCAGACAATTCTGTTAAAACTTGCTGTATGCCGTCCGCATAAGCCGAAACTTGCAAATTGTCCCCATTCTGAAGAACAAATACAATAAACCATTCGTTCCTGTGAAGTGCATGGACCGTTGTGTATTCGCCAATTGCACAGATCGAAGCGATTTCTACCTCCAGTAAATTATTGTCATTAAAGTCCCAATAAATTTTTTGGTTTTTAATATATGCTTTGCCTGAATCCTGGCGGGGAGAGATCGGTTGTGACGTCATTTAATAATTTAGGGGATTTTTTTTGAATAAATGCATTTCTGCAGCAAAAAAAGGCGATAATGAAAGTTACTGCGGCCCTAAATAGCTTTTTAATGAGATACTAGCTTTTACCCATTCCTCTTTTGCCATATTATATTCAGGTGAAGCAGTGGCTTCGTTGCCCGAAATACCTAATTCTTCCTGAAGCTTTAGAAGGGCAGCGAACTTTTCCTGATAGGTGATTTGAAGAGATTTTAGGGTTTCCAGATCCTGCATGTGATGTTTTAAAATATCGGCTAATTTATAATTTATAAATTGAAACAAAACTTTTAAAGTTTCGTATTTGTAGCTATCGAAATATTAATGATATGGTTTTCCGTTCCACCTATAAGAGATTTCCTAAGTTTTTAATATACCTACGAGACTTCGCGATAGCTTTAATAATTATTTCAATCGTGGGATGGATTATCGGCTGGTTACGCCAGTCATGATATTCTTATTTTTGTTGAAATGATTCTCTGCCAAACTCATTAGTTTAATAGTTTTTCAATGTCCACTTTGTCAAGATAAGGCTCAAGAATTCTTAGGGTTTTAAATGGCTTTACACGAGTGATTTTGTTTTTCACCTCATCATAAAATACCTCTGCGTAAAAATTGTCAATATTGAATAAAAAAATCACGTAGGGTTTAGCCTCTCTTTCGCCAAGGAAGTCTCCCTGCGAAACAGTTTCAACTTGCTCATCTATAGACAATCTAAAGAAATCGTTAAGTTTCATATCCTGTCCTGTTAAAGATCACTGATATTTAAATAACTTAAAACCATTTAAAATGTTCTAATAATTGCTAACCTTTTCAGCAATTATTAGTATAAAGAAAATATGAAGAATGGCCTTATCGCTGTGATTGATAATGATGAGCTTGATCGTTATATCTACAAAAAGATTATATTTTTGACTTGTCCTACTTATAGGTTTATAGATTTTTCTAATGGGCTCGACGCTTTAAATTATATTAAGGCAAATGCTGGAATCGCTGCAAATCTCCCTGATATAATATTATTAGATTTACGGATGCCATTTCTTAATGGATGGCAGTATCTTGAGCAATATTGTGAATTGAAACCAGATTTAGCCAAACACACACGTCATTACGTATGCACATCGTCAATGGAGCGATTTGATATGGATTTCAGAAATAGCAGTTTATATGGATATTTCATGAAGCCTATATCGCCGCAAAACGTATTGAAAATGGTTGAGGATGCAGAAGAGGATAAGGGCTTGAACGCGGAAGACGATTTATTTAGGAGTCTGCGATAATGATATTATCTGGTTTTTTACAAAAAGCCTTATAACTGGGCGTTGTTTCTGGGCTTGCGATGTAGCCGATTGATTTCTTCGGAATATTTAAAAATAAAGGTTCCATTAATAAATGGAACCTTTATTTTATTCTAAATGTTAGGCCATGGGATCCCGTAATTCTTTCCTCACCTTGCTATGACGCCTGCTATAAGTGAAATAGATTATTATCCCTATCAACAACCAGATTAATAAACGCTCCCATGTATGCCATGGCAGACCAGCCATAAGATATAAGCAAACTAGTATACCAAGAATCGGCACGAATGGAAAAAATGGAGTTTTGAAGGGCCGAACCAGCTGAGGATCGGTATATCGAAGTACTAATATCCCGGCACAAACTATCACAAAAGCTAATAACGTTCCAATTGAAACGAGCTCGCCTAACAAGTTTATTGGGCCGAATCCTGCAAGTACCATCGCTATAAGTCCGGTGATGATCGTCGTTATATACGGAGTTTTGAATCGAGGATGTATGGCGCTAAAAACTTTTGGTAATAAGCCGTCGTTGGACATCGAATAGAAAATCCGAGGCTGTCCCATTAGCATCACTAATATTACGGAACTTAAACCGGCGATTGCTCCAATTTTAATTGGAAATCTTAACCAGAATAAGTCATCACCACCTGCATTAACAGCTACTGCTATAGGGTCTGGAACATTTAACTTCTCATAAGGAACCATTCCAGTCATAACAACACCAACCAAGATGTAGATTATTGTGCAGATAGCGAGTGAACCCAAGATTCCTCTAGGCATGTCCTTTTGGGGGTTTATTGCTTCTTGAGCGGCAGTGGACACAGCATCAAAGCCTATATAGGCAAAGAAAATAATTCCGGCACCCCGGACGATTCCGTCGAATCCAAATCTGCCAGGCCCCTCTGCCTGCGGAATAAATGGCGTTAAATTATCCGTGTTGATATAGGAGATACCAAATCCGATAAATAAAAGAATGACCGCCAGCTTTATTACAACAATAACATTATTAAACTTGGCTGATTCGCGGATACCGATAACGAGTAGTGACGTTATAATCGCAATTATAAAAATGGCGGGAAAATTTATCAGTGCCCCCGTTGGTGTGAAAACTCCACTCGATGAGTCATAGTTGTATGGTGCCTGCGCTATGCTCGCAGGGACAGCAATTCCAAAATCTTTTAAAAAGCTTACCATATACCCAGACCAGCTTACTGCGACGGTGGATGAGGCAAATAAGTATTCTATAATTAAGTCCCATCCAATTATCCATGCAATAAATTCACCCATTGTTGCATAAGCGTAGGTGTAAGCGCTACCGGAAATAGGGATCATAGAAGCAAATTCAGAGTAGCAAAGTCCTGCGAAAGCGCAAGCTACTGCCGCCAGCACAAATGAGAGAACAACAGCTGGACCGGTATGCAAGGCTGCGGCTGTTCCTGTTAATGTGAAAATCCCAGCTCCAATAATCGCTCCGATACCTAATGACACCAGATTGTTTGCCGTTAAAGTTCTCCTTAGTCCTCCTTCGGATTTTGATTCCTTTATCAGCTGATCCAGCGATTTTTTATAGAACATATAAATTTATTTAAAAAAAATTAGTGATGCCATTTGTTAACCTGAAGATAGGATTTTGTCTTTCCAAAAAAAAAGAAGTTTTCTGGAAAGACAAAATTAGTTTCATCTAAAGTTTGATAAGTCAAGTGGTTTAGGAGAAGGTGTTACTAGCGTTGAATGTTTCCGCTCAAGTTTTATTGTTGTGCTCGTTGTTTCGTTAAGATTTACATTTATATGCGGAGCAATAATCAACGAAACAATAGACATTAATTTGATAAGGATATTCATTGAAGGTCCTGATGTATCTTTAAAAGGATCGCCCACAGTATCGCCGGTTACAGACGCTTTATGTGGTTCAGATTTTTTGTAAAACATCTCCCCATTGATTTCAACGCCTTTTTCAAAAGATTTTTTGGCATTATCCCAGGCACCACCAGCATTAGACTGGAACATTCCCATTAATACTCCTGATACTGTCACACCTGCTAATAATCCGCCTAAAACTTCGGGGCCAAACGAGAAGCCAATGATAATAGGAACGATCAATGCGATAGCGCCCGGTAGCATCATTTCACGTAAAGATGCTTTTGTAGATATAGCTACACATTTTTCATATTCGGGCTTGGCTTTGTACTCCATAATCCCTGGGATTTCTCTGAACTGCCTGCGCACTTCCTGAACCATATCCATTGCAGCTCTTCCTACTGCCGAGATGCATAAGGACGAGAAAATATAAGGGATCATACCCCCGACAAATAAGCCAGCGAGTACATCTGCTTTATAAATATCGATCCGGTCAATACCGGCGATTCCAACAAAGGCTGCAAATAAGGCTAAGGAGGTTAAAGCTGCGGAAGCAATGGCAAATCCCTTGCCCGTTGCAGCAGTGGTGTTTCCTACTGCATCTAAGTTATCTGTGCGGTGGCGAACCTCTTCAGGCAACTGACTCATTTCTGCAATACCACCTGCATTATCCGCAATTGGACCGAACGCGTCTATAGCTAATTGCATTGCTGTGGTTGCCATCATTCCCGCTGCTGCGATAGCAACGCCGTACAGACCCGCAAAATGATACGAACCATATATACCTGCAGCCAAAACCAGAATTGGAAGAACTGTTGATTCCATTCCTACCGCTAATCCACCAATGATATTGGTTGCGTGACCGGTTGATGATTGTTGTATGATTGAATTTACCGGACGCTTGCCCATTGCAGTATAATATTCTGTAATTATACTCATCAGTGTTCCCACAGTTAATCCGACAATAATCGAAAGATATACATCAGTGCTGCTGAAATCGTATCCTCTGATGCTCATAGCATCAGGTAATAGCCATTTCACAGCCACAAAAGAAGCTAAAGCTGTTAAAATTATTGATGACCAGTTTCCCATATTAAGGGCATTCTGAACGCTGTCATCTTCATTTTTTATTTTTACGAATGCTGTTGCAACTATAGAGAATATCAATCCTAAACCGGCAATCAGCATGGGAAGCAGAATAGGAGCGATGCCACCAAAATTGTCTGCGGTTAATGAACTCACTTCACGCCCCAGTACCATAGTAGCTAAAATCGTGGCTACGTATGATCCAAATAAATCCGCTCCCATACCGGCAACGTCTCCTACATTATCACCAACATTATCTGCTATGGTTGCAGGGTTACGAACATCATCTTCGGGGATCCCGGCTTCAACTTTACCTACTAAATCTGCTCCAACGTCGGCAGCTTTGGTATAAATCCCACCACCCACGCGGGCAAATAATGCAATAGATTCGGCACCTAAGGAAAATCCTGCAAGCACTTCAAGTGCTTTTTCCATTTCATGCCCGTTTACGTTTCCTCCGTTTTGTACTACATACATTTGGTAAAACACAATGAATAAGCTTCCCAGGCCTAACACAGCAAGTCCAGCTACGCCGATACCCATAACACTTCCTCCTGTAAAAGATACTTTCAATGCCTGAGCCAAGCTTGTGCGGGCTGCATGAGTGGTTCTGACATTCGCCTTAGTCGCGATGTTCATTCCAATGTATCCTGCAAATGCAGATGTAAAAGCGCCTATTAGAAATGAAATCGCAATTACTGGACTTGAAGTTTCTACCATAGTGCCGGAGAATGCCAGCACAATTGCAGCTATTACTGCAAAGTAGCCCAAAACTTTCCACTCTGCCCTAAGAAAAGCCATGGCACCATCAGCTATATAGCCCGATAAAGTACGCATGTTTTCATCTCCTGCATCTTGTCTGATAACCCAGGCTGATTTATAAAGCATTACTACAATGCCAATTACGCCAAATAAAGGAATAGTGTAAATTAAATTGTCTTGTAAAAATTGCATAAATACGCGGTCGAATTAGATTAATTGTTTAGTGTATCTGTCAAAATTAAAAGGGAATATCAGTTTTGCAAATTAAATAGTGTGAAAAATACACTTTTATAAGATTAATTTTAACTCTTGTGATTTATATTCGATTTTAAATATCTTGGCGGCGACATAAGATACTGAACTTTAATATGGCTGAACTACAGGATTCTTCAATGAAACGCGAACTTGGTTTGCTGGATGCAACATTAATAGTTGCCGGAAGCATGATCGGCTCTGGGATTTTTATAGTGAGTTCTGATATGTTGAAAGATGTAGGCTCCTCTGGCTGGTTGATTCTTGTATGGTTGATTACCGGGATAATGACATTAATTGCTGCTATTAGCTATGGCGAACTTAGTGGAATGTTCCCTAAAGCAGGTGGACAATATGTTTACTTAAAAGAGGCCTATAATCCCTTAATCGGTTTTTTATATGGATGGAGTTTTTTTACAGTAATTCAAACCGGAACTATAGCAGCGGTAGCTGTAGCGTTTGGGAAATTTCTTGGGTATTTAAATGAAGATCTTGGCGATAGCAATGTGTTGTTCTCATTAGGAGAGTTTAAAATTTCTGCAGCCCAAACGGTGGGGATTATTCTGATTGTTTTTCTAACCTCCATTAATACCCGTGGAATTAAAACAGGAAAGTTAATTCAAACAGTTTTTACCTCGACCAAATTAATAGCTCTTTTTGGATTGATCATTTTTGGTTTAATCGCGGCAAATTCTAGTGTATGGGACCAGAACTGGCAGGATGCGTGGAAGATGAAACAGCATATTAGTCGTATAGACGCTGGTGTTTCACAGAATCAGTGGGTTAATTTGACCGGTTTAGCTATTATGGGAGCTTTTGCAGCGGCAATGGTTGGAAGTATTTTCAGCAGTGATGCCTGGAATAATGTGACCTTTATAGCCGGAGAAGTTAGGAATCCACAAAGGAATATCGGATTAAGTTTATTTCTTGGGACGTTCATTGTTACTTTGATCTATATTGCCGCAAATGTTATGTATATCTCCGTTCTGCCAATTGAACAACTAGCATTTGCTAAGGATAACCGTATTGCGTTGTCTGTAGCGAATGAAATTTTTGGAAGTATCGGAACGACACTTCTTGCCCTTCTAATTATGGTATCTACATTTGGTTGTAATAATGGACTTATATTGTCAGGAGCCAGGGTTTATTATACTATGGCTAACGATGGCTTATTCTTTAAAAAAACAGCAACTCTTAATAAAAACTCCGTTCCGGAGTTTGCGCTTTGGATTCAATGCATTATGGCATGTGTATTATGCTTAAGTGGTAAATATGGCGATCTTTTAGATATGATCTCATTTGTGGTGGTCGTTTTTTATGTTCTTACAATTTTCGGGATTTTTATATTAAGAAAAAAGCGACCGGATGCCGACAGACCTTATAAAGCCTTTGGATATCCATTTTTGCCGGCAATATATATATTAATGGGTTTAACATTTTGTACCCTCCTTATCGTATTTAAACCCGGATACACCTGGCCGGGATTAATTATTGTATTAATTGGTTTGCCTGTTTATTATATATGGGGAAGAGTCACCAACGGAAAAACGGGTATTTGATCTATTAATTTGCCGGTCGGTAAACAGGGTGTTTAGCCGACCATTTTTCCGGATTTTTTTAGGTGTCGAATTAGCAAATAAGCTGATAGCAGTACAGTAAAAGCTATTACTATCAAAATATTTCTTAGATCGGTATTTCCGTAGATTATTTGAGGATATTTTAAAAGGAGCACCAATGTAATACCCGAAAGCCATACAAACTGCGTATTGTATTCTTTGAGTATCCAGCGCCTCCAGTTGAATTTCATGCTTTTGACAGTGTCCGTTAAGCCATGAAAATTGATTAACCACCTGTTTACCCTTTTACAATAGGCATCAAATTGTTCACCGAATTTACCTCTCAGAAACTTTTCTTCTGCAAGTACAATCGTTTGATATATAAAAAGAAATAGTGGCATAAAAATGGTTACAAAGAGTAGTGAATTGGCTAAAATTCCTACTCCAAGCAGCATTAATATATTACCGACATATAAAGGATTCCGACAGTGGTTGAAAACTCCGCCGGTAACAAGATCCTCGGCGTAAACTTTTTTATTTTGTCCGCCCCGCACGATATATGCTAATCCAATCGTTAGTCCCCTGATTAATTGACCTGAGATAGTAATTATTAGTCCTAAAATTAGGGGAGTCAGATAGTAGTTTTCTCCAAAATGGTTTTCCGTGAAGATCATTCTCGATGGAATGAATATTCCCACGTACAAAAAAATAAATAAAAGATTTCTGTATTTGAAAAAGAAGTTTCCTATTCCGATCATCTAGTTTTTAATTGCAATTAATCCCGAAAAATTATACCATTTAAAAAAAACTTCACAATGTGAAAATCCTACATCCCGGAGCAGGGAAATGTTTTCACTCAGTTTATACGGAATTAAGACATTTTCAAGAGCTTCCCTTTTTTGGGAAATCTCCATTTCGCTGTAATCGTTCCGTCGCTTCATATTATAATAATATTTTATAAAGTTCCTGTTGAACTGGCTTTCTTCAGCTAGTATCTTTTCAGCTAAGATTAAAACTCCTCCAGGTTGTAGACCATCATAAATTGTTTTTAAAACCTTCTCGCGACTTATTGGCCTGATGAATTGCAAAGTCAAACAAAGTACAGCAACAGATGCATTTTCTATTTTAAACCGCTCCTGTATGTTAGCCTCAACCAACTCATACGGTCGTTTAAAGCCAGCTTCATTGAGCTTTTGATCACATTTGTGAAGCATCTCTTTTGAATCATCCAAACCGATAAATTTCACATCATCAGGAATCATCGTGTCCATTGCTATCATTGTTGTGCCGGTTGCGCATCCCAAATCATAAACATTCGTTCCAGGTTGAATATAATCTGCCGCAAGTTCTGATATCATTCGCTGGATTTCACCGTAAAATGGCACAGACCGGTTAACCATATCATCAAAAACTTTGGCAACTTTATTGTTGAATTTAAAGTCGGAGACTTTTTTTATTTCATCTCTGAAAAAATCATCAGTATGGTTTTCGTGTTTCATGAAGGTATTGTACTAGATTTTAATGGAGAGTTGATGTTTTTCATATGTAAATATGACGATTATTGTTAACTTTTTTAATGAGTCTAGTCAATCCATTTATTTATTTTTGTCATTCAATTTATTCAATGAAACAAAACGTTAAAGTAGGATTAGTGCAAATGACCTGCACTGCAAACAAGGAGGAAAATCTTGCGAAAGCAATTTCTAAAACGAGGGAAGCTGCTGCCAAAGGGGCACAAATAGTGTGTTTGCAAGAACTTTTCACTTCCCTGTATTTTTGTGATGAAGAGAATTACGATAACTTTTTGTTAGCTGAATCAATTCCGGGGCCTTCTTCAAATGCTTTAGCCGAACTGGCAAAAGACCTCAATGTGGTAATTATAGCTTCTTTGTTCGAAAAACGAGCCGAGGGCCTTTATCATAATACGACAGCGGTTTTGGATGCAGATGGATCATACCTTGGTAAGTATCGTAAAATGCATATACCGGATGACCCCGGCTATTATGAAAAGTTTTATTTTACTCCAGGCGATTTAGGTTATAAAGTGTTCAAGACGAAATATGCAACTATTGGCGTATTGATATGCTGGGATCAGTGGTATCCGGAAGCTGCAAGAATTACTTCTTTAATGGGTGCAGAAATATTGTTTTATCCAACTGCAATTGGTTGGGCATCATCTCAGGAGGTAGATACTAATACTGAACAATACAACGCGTGGCAGACCATTCAACGTAGCCATGCCGTGGCAAACGGAGTGTACGTAGTAAGTGTGAACCGTTCGGGTGATGAAGGTCCGATGAAGTTTTGGGGCGGATCTTTCGTATCCAATCCTTTTGGAACGATACTCTACCAAGCATCTCACACCGAGGAGGAAATTCATGTTCAGGACTTGGACTTGTCAAAATCTGACGGATATCGTACACACTGGCCATTTTTACGCGACAGGAGAATTGATTCCTATTCGCCCATTACAAAGCGTTACATCGACGAAGATTAGTTCTTTAATTTAAAATCCCACACTAATTGGATACTCTTACAACACCAAGGGAATTGGGTTACCATTTTCCTGCAGAATTTGCTCCACACGAAGCCACGTGGCTGAGTTGGCCGCATAAGGAAGAAAGCTGGCCCGGAAAGATTCATAATATTTACCCTGCTTATAGTCAGTTTGTGAAAATCCTGACTTTAAGTGAGAAGGTGAGGATCAACGTTAAGGACGAGCAGATGAAGAATTTTGCTCTGAGTCATTTGCAGTTAGCAGGGGTTGATTTAAGTAAGGTGGAGTTTTTCTTTCATCCGACAAACGATGCCTGGTGCCGTGATCATGGTCCTGCTTTTTTAATTAATCCTCACGCAGATATCAAAAAAGTGATTGTCGATTGGGGTTATAATGCATGGGGTAACAAATATCCTCCGTATGACCTGGATGATGTGGTTCCAACATTAATAGGACAGCATTTCAAGATTCCTGTATTTAATCCTGGTATAGTGATGGAAGGTGGCTCGGTTGAATTTAATGGGAAAGGAACGGTGTTAACCTCAACGTGTTGTTTGCTTAATGAAAACCGTAATTCGCACTTAAGTCAAGGTGATATTGAGAAGTATTTGTCTGACTATTACGGAGTTGATCAAATACTCTGGGTAGATGAGGGTATTGTAGGTGATGATACAGATGGGCATATTGATGATACGATTCGTTTTATAAATGATGATACGGTACTGACTGTTGTCGAAACCAAGGTTCATGATGAGAATTATGAGCTGCTTCAACAGAATCTGAAGTCTTTAAGTAAAATGAGACTGTTGAATGAAAAGCAACTGAATGTCGTTGAGTTACCTATGCCCGATGAAGTTGTTTATGATGATATGCGCCTGCCTGCATCATACGCCAACTTTTACATCAGCAATAAACATGTAATTGTACCTACTTATCAATGTGAAAAAGACGATAAGGCGTTAGAAATTATCAGTCAGTGTTTCCCCGAAAGGGAAGTGGTAGGTATTGATTCTACGGAGATTATCTGGGGACTGGGAAGTTTTCATTGTCTCAGCCAGCAGGAGCCAGCAGTATGAAATTGCACTTTCCAAAAGTTTTAAACTTTTGGAAAGTTTAAATAATTTCAGCCACTACAAACGTACTGCCACCTACAAAGATTAAATCGTTCTCATCTGCCGCTTTTCTGGCAGCTTCAAGTGCTTCTTTTACCGAAGAAAATACTTTCCCTTTTAAATGGAATGCTTCAGCTTCTTGTGCTAAGTCACCGGCAGATTTTGCCCGCTCAATATCCGGTGCACAAAAATAATATTCCGCCTTTGCGGGAAGCAAGGAAAGAACCTTCGTAATGTCTTTATCCTTCACCATCCCAATAACCATATGAAGGTTTTTGTATGAGATGGAATGAATGTTTTTCATCACTTCTTTAATGCCATGTTCGTTATGACCGGTATCGCAGATGGTAAGAGGTTTTGTGCTTAGAGTTTCCCAACGACCCATTAAGCCCGTAAGCGGTTTGACCTGCTTTAAGGCTGCTTGAACATGCGAATCAGTTATATCAAACCCTTGTTGCTTCAATTCATTAACGACGCTTAGAACCGTCTTGATGTTTTTCAGCTGGTAGGTTCCGGTAAGGTCAAGATCTATTGAAATTCTGGAGGCATCCAATTTTGAAGTCACATCGACACTTAAACTATTTGCAGTTTCCTGATTTTTATTTTTTTCTTTCACATGCCATTCGTCTGAAGCAAATACGAGTTCCGAGTCTGTTTTATCAGCTTTATTGATAAATACATGTTCAATTTCTGGTTGTCTCTCTCCAATTACAACAGGAATATTCTGTTTTATGATACCGGCTTTTTCAAAAGCTATTTCACCGAGTGTATTTCCAAGGATATTGGTGTGGTCGTAACCTATGTTCGTAACGACGGACAAGAGTGGAGTAATAATATTGGTCGAATCTAACCTTCCTCCAAGGCCGACTTCGATTACTGCAATATCCAGTTTTTGGCGGGCAAAGTACTGAAAAGCCATAGCTACAGTAACTTCGAAGAAAGAAGGTTCTATTTCTTCGATTGTTTTTTGTTGCTGCTTTACAAAATCAATTACTTCTTTTTCAGAAATCATTTTTCCGTTTATACGGATACGTTCCCTGAAATCCCGTAAGTGAGGCGAGGTGTAAAGTCCTGTTTTATACCCGGCCATTTGTAAAATCGCCGCGATCATGTGCGAGACCGAACCTTTACCATTGGTGCCTGCTACATGGATGGATTTAAATTTCAACTCTGGATTATCCAGACGCTTACAAAGTTCAATGGTATTAAATAAATCTTTTTTAATAGCTGAGGCTCCCAATTTGGAAAACATGGGTAGGCGGGAATATAAATAAAGAAGTGTTTCCTGGTAATTCATTTAAGCCGAATAGCTTAATCAACTTTAAAGCTAAATACGAAGCTGCCCTGCTGAATCTCCGGTGCGCTTTCTGAACGATTAAACCTTGCGCCATTCACGGCTCTTATGCACTTTTGCTGCAACTGATAATCTGCAATTGTCGTTCCTTTTCCAACTCTGGCATATATAACGTCACCATTCTTGTCAACCCTGATGTCAATTACGATCTTTCCTGTAGCTTGTCCGGTATCTTCAACTTTTGGTTTGATAACAGAAGTTCGGTTCGGTAATCTTGCGTTGCCAAATCCTGAACCGCCTTCACCATAGTTAGGCGCTAAAGTTGATCCGTCGGGATCACCCTGGTTTCCGGGAGTACTGCCGGTTCCGTCACCTTCACCTGTCCCATCACTCTTTTTACCTTTGTAAAGTGCGTTTTCGTTAACCGTTGGTTTACTCTCCTTTTTTGTGGTAGCGGTGGTTGGTGTAGCAGTCGTGCTTTTTTTCGATGTGCTTACTGCTGGAGCATCATCTATATCTTGAGTTACTACAGCTTTATCACTTGTCTCGGAAGAGGGAGTGGTTTCTGTCTCCGGATTTTCTATTACCTTATCGGGAGAATTCTGGTTTGCATTTGGCGAAACCGAAGGTTCGTCAATACTATTAAAATCATCGCCCATTCCTTCGGGAAGCGTTCCATAATTCACAACAATCCCGCCCATTCCTAATTCCTGGGGTGGCGCAGCCATTCCGAAAACTATAAAATAGCTTATCAAAAGAATTAAAGCCATAAAGCCTGTTGAAAAAGCTATGGCCTTCGGAAAGTTATTTTCTTCCTGGTAACGCATATTATTTTGGTTCTGTTGCCAGTACTAATTTGATTGACATTTTATTAGCGATATCCATAATTTGAACCACATCCTGAATAGCAACTGTCCGGTCAACATATAACACGATCGTTAATTCCGGTGCTTGTCTCTGATAGGCTGCAAGCCGGCCGGGTAACTCATCTGGTGTAACTAACTGTTTATCCAAAAAGTATTCAAGCTCTTTTGTTACTGATATTGTAACGGTTTTTTTAGAGACTGATTGTCCTGAATCTGACTTCGGAAGCATCAGTTTGATAATGTTCGGATTAGTTACGGTCGACGCAATTAGAAAAAATAACATCAGGAAAAACATAATGTCATTCATTGCAGAAGTGTGCAACTCTGCATGAGGTCGTTTTCTTCCTTTTAAATTCATCGTCCGGGCTCCTCTAACAAATCTATAAATTCGACCGCATCAGTTTCCATTCGTAAAATAACCCTGTCTACCATGATATTTAACACATGGTACCCTATATAGGCAACGATACCGATCATCAATCCTGCTGCAGAAGTGATCATTTTTTCGTAAAGACCACCGGCTATAATCCCCATGCTGATGTTGTCAGATAATGAGATGTTATAAAATATTCTGATAACCCCCGAAATGGTACCTACGAAACCAAACATTGGCGCTATACCCGCTATAATTCCAAGAATACTGATGTTCTTTTCAAGTTTAGAAACCTCAAGTTTACCTATGTTTTCGATAGCCCCTTCAATGTCTTTTATTGGGCGACCAATGCGGGTTAATCCTTTTTGGAGCATGCGGCCAAGAGGAGTGTTACTGTTACGACAAAATGCAATTGCTGTATCAAGTTTTCCGGAGAGGATATTTTGTTTAACCTGCATCATCAGATTAGATTCGTCTCTCGAAGCTTTTCTGATGGTGATATATCGTTCAATAAAAATAATAAGACCTATGAAAAACAGTATTCCTATCGGCACCATTACCCAGCCACCTTTTATTAATAAGTCTATAAATCTTAACTCTTCTGCGGCTTGAGCGGTTTGCGTTGCGGCGGCCGCAACAGTATCTGGCATTATGGTATTAAACGAATCTGATTGAAGTAAAAACATGTGTGTATTAGTTTTCTTTATTTGTTACAGTTAAAATCCAGGCGTCTTTAATTAATTCCTGCTGAATACGTCTTTTTTCTTTAGTGGCAGCTGTCATCGTTGTAAAGGTACCTAAGCTTACTTTGTATTTTGGTTTTTTGACATCAACATATATTTTAGCGTCAATACCCCGATGGCGCAAGTTTCGAACAGATACTTCTGCTTCTTTTTTTAAACCGAACGAAGCAACAATAATCTCATATACCTTATCTGGCTGTGGTGTTGTTTCAGTGCTATCCGGCGATTTTGTAATGTTAATGTTACTGCTTAGCGTGTCGCGTGCTTTTTCTACCTGCGCACCATGTATACCCTGCTTTTCCAGCTCGTTAACTACGCTGTCGGCAAAAGAAACAGAATCCTGAACTGAGCTGCGTTTTATAACAGGTTTAACGATTTTGGTATTGGGCTTGTTATCTGCCTGGAAGTTTAAATTTTTAAACAGATCCGGGTAGTAAAAATGAGCCAGGCTGGCAAAGGCAGCTATTAGCAATAATATGAATAATGTTACCCATATTCCTTTGGAACCCGAACGACTCTTTTTTTCGACTAATACAAGGTGTTCCTCAGGCGCCAGGTCATTCTCAATTTGAGGGATATTTGTAGTTATTGACCCCGGTTCTTTAATCGGCTTTAGTCCGAAAGAAGAGGCTCCATTGGTCGGGCTCGGCTCAAATTGATAGCTATTACCGGTTTTGCGCAATATACCAAGCGGGAGAATGGAAGCGTTTAAATCCCTGTTTATATTGTTTTTTAGATTCTCACAAAAACGTTCTATAAAGTAGAGTGCCGATGTTTCTGATATATGTTTACTATCCCTAATATAATTTACCAGATGTGATGATGAAGTCTCCTCTGATTTAAAATCTATAACTTCAGCAGGAGGATAAAACAGACCTTCAGTTTCATTATAATAGGCACTTACACTTCTTTTGAAGAAGGTACCGAAACCGGGAAGGCTTACTTCATTATGCTCATTAAGTAAATCTGAAATGTACTGACCTATATCCATTCAGGGTAAAATTAATTTAAATTGTTGATGCGACAAATAACATCAGAACGAATAATTAAGACCACCCAAAATGTTTAATCCAAGATTAGGATAATAAAGGTAACGCTGATATTCGTTTCCGAAAAGATTATTTACTCTTAAGAAAATGCCAATTTTATCTTTTACCTGATATTCCGCTCCTGCACTTAAATCAACATAACTGCTCACTGCAAGAATTTTTCGTTCAGGTGGTAAGCTCGAATCAGCATTGGGAATATAGGTCAGGCCGTTAGAATCTCCATTAAGAACAAGTTCCGCATCTAAGATGAATTTCTTTTTTAAAGACAGTCTGGCGTTCGAATACAAGCGGAAATTGGGTTTATACCAAGCCTGTTCTTCGGTTCCCATATCGTAATCATTCATCAATAATCTTCCTGTTAAATTTAGCGTCTCCGAAGCTTTGACACTCAATTCACCTTCCAGCCCGAACGTCTTGCTGTTTCCTCTATCGTAGATTACATCAAATCGTTCAAAGCCTTTCTGACTGTTGGTGAAAAGTGGCATATCCTGGATAGTTTTATAAAAAACCATCGCCTTGAAACCAAATCCCGCACCAGCATTTCCTTTTATTCCACCATAAATGTTAGATTTCTCGATCGCATTTTCGATAGCTATATTTTGCGCGAGGTAAGGATTCTCTGCGGCAAAGTTCTTTAAGGTCGATTTAAGAACATCTCCTGTGTATCCACCAAATATGGTTGCATAACCCGGTACAATCGGAAATTCTCCGATTACTGTTGGAAAAAGGTTTGTTCTTGAACTTGTACCAAACTCTTTGACAAGATTGATTCCCAGCGAGAGCTTATAATTTTTACCCTGAAGTTTCAGGTAGGGATTGATTCTGATCAGATTATTGCTGATATCATAAGCGCTGTCTCTTGTGGCTGTAAAGTCTATTGAACTGTTTGCTCCCACATTGAAATCTTTCCAAACTTTATTGAAAAAGCCGCTCAATGTGTATGATGATTCTTTTGCATCATGACTGCTACCTAAGAAATAAGCATCAATTTTAGTAGCATAATCAGATTCGGAGGATTCGTCGAAATTTTTTAATAATTCACCTCTAAGATTCAGGCTGCTGAAACGCTGCTGTTTTGGGTCGGGGTTTGCCAGCGTATTTTCCGGGTTAAATCCGTATAAGAAAGTCGAAAGTCTGTCGTAACCTATTTCGCCATTTAAAGTGATCTTATTCTGAATGCTTTTTCCGAAAATACCGAGCTCCTGGCGAGAAATATTTTGCTGATTTAGTTCGCCGCTCTGGTTAATATGCTTAAAAAAGCCTCCTGCCTGCAGAGCTTCATCTGAACCCGTGTTTATATATACTTCTCCTAGCAGAGTCCCCAGATTTCCGGCTCCGAGTTTTGCATAGTTATTTCTGAGAAGAGCGGGAGCCTGAAGGTTTATATCCTGAGCTTGTAACTGACGTAAATCACTGTTTAGCTCGAGCCTTTTATCCAGAATAGTATATTTTAAATTAGGTCTGAAAGACTTGTTTATATCCAGGTCCGGACTGCGTCTGATTTTAGATGCATCTGCAAGAACGGGCATGTAAGGTCTCACAACTTCAATTTCTTCTGTAATCGCAGCTTTTGCCGGCTCGTCTTTTTTTTCGTCAGACGTACTTTGCGCAAAACCCGTCAGCGAAGAAGTTATCAGAAAGAGGAATGTATATTGAAAATATGTCGACTTCATGTTATTTCTTTTTATTTAAAGATTCGAGCTTTGCTTTTGCTGTAGGAAGGATATCATCATCGCCCTCATAATTCGAGATTATACTCTGCAAGGTGCTTTTAGCCTGAAAGTTATCTTTTAATGCAATGTAATTATCGGCTAAAAGGATAAAGCTCTTAGCTACCCAATAATCATGTGACGGCATTTTATTGATCAGTTCAAATGCGGTTTTTTGTGATGTTTTAAAATCACCTTTCAAATACTGGAGAAGGGCGACGTTATATTTCGCCTCGGCGCCCACAGCTGTCGACGTTTTGGTAGAAATCTCGGAAAATTCTTTTGTGGCAGTTGCAGTGTCTCCCTTTGCCAGATATGCTTTACCTGCATACAAACCGGCTCTGTATTTATCTTCAGCAGATGCTTTATCAAAAGCTCTTACAATAGTTACATAATTAAGTACGTCATCCGGCATTCCCATTTGGCTGTATGCAATCATTAGATTGTTTACGGCAAAACCATAATTGGCTTTATATTCTGAAGCTATTTCCAGCTTTTTGAGATAGACAATTGCCTCATTATATTTCTTCTGATTAAGATATAGTTTGGAAATACTAATTAAAGAGCGCTCTGTATAATCGCTGGTCCAATCGTTTAAAATTACATTGTAGTCAGGAATCGCTTCGTCGGGGCGGTTTATTTTTACCAGACTTTCTGCCCTTATAAATCGGGCATGTTTATCATGGATTGGTTTCGGAAATTTATCAAAATATGCATTTACTGATTCGAAGGCACCTTGAAAATCTCCTTTCAAAAACCGGTTATTAGCCGCCTGGAAAGTAATATTATCCTGTTCCGCAGTACTTAAATTTCCGATACTGGTAGTGTTCGCATAAGCTAAAAATCCATCAGCATCCGACTTGTCAAGGTAAATATTCTTAATTGATTCAAGGGATAACTTTGCCTCGTCTGTGGTAGGATACTCTTTAACAACGCGTTGAAAAGCTTCCAGGGCTTCCGCATCTTTATCCTGATTGTAATTCACAAGGCCGATAGTCACTAAAGCACGTGGTACATAGCTGCTTCTCGGGTATTTTTCAATAAGTTTTGAAAGATCCGTTTTCGCACGCTCATTATCACCCTTCACGAAATAGGTATAACCGATCTCAAAAATTGCATCATCAGCGTAGTTTGAGCCTGGATATTGAGTCAGGAGGGATTGAAGAGTAGTTATTTTCGCGTCATTCTGATCCTGTAGTCCCTGTATCATTCCTCTTTGGAAAAGCGCATAGTCTTCGCCTTTGGCTTTCCAGGCAATTATTTTATTGTATTGCGTCATTGCCTGAGCATAATTTTTTATTACAAAGTACGAATCTGCAAGACGCAGTGTAGCATCGTTTACCGTATTACGGTCTTTCTCATTCCCATTTAAGAACCTCTGAAAGTAGTTTGCTGATTTCGAATAATTATCATTTTGGAATGCCGAATAACCCAATGCATAATTAGCATAATTGAAAACATCGGTGCTGCGGGCGGCACTTAAATTTAAGAACTTCTCGAAAGTTGCGACAGATTCTCCGTATTTACGTACTTCAAACATTGCTTCTGCAAGCCAGTATGTAGCCATCGCCTCAATTTCATTATCCATAGGATTGTTAATCGAGCGCATAAACATGGATATACTGTTCTCAAATGCTCTTTCGTTGTAGAACTCAAGTCCGCGATAGTAGGTTACACGTTGATAAACAGCACGGGTTTCCTCGGATTTATCAGAGATCGTTTCAAGAATGTTTACCGCATCTTTATAATTTTTGGTAGAAAGCAGTACCTGTCCGAGTAAGGTTTTGGCCTCATTTAATTTAGTCGAGCGAGGATAGGTTTTAATGAATTCCTGAACGGCATCAAGCGCTACCGTATGAAACTCAAGCTCATACGAAAGTTTTGCGTAGTGCAACAGACCTTCTTCCTTTAAAACGGGATCAAAATCCATTTTCGAAGCTCTGAAGAAGGCGTTTCTTGCACTTTGTTTGTTTCCGGTTGAAATAAATGCATCGCCCAGCACAATCATTCCATGCTGATAGAAAATGTCAGGGCTTTCCATCTTTTCAAGTTCAGATATCGCTTTTCTGGAATCACCAAGTTTAAAATGCAGGTATCCGATCTGATAACTGTCCTGATTGTTTTGGGTTTTTCCCTTGTCTAATTCCTGAAATTTTTGATAATAGCTGGCAGATGTTTTATAATCTGCTTTCGCAAAGTAGGTGGCTCCAACAATTCTATACATATCCGCCTTGTATTTAGCATCTATGGTTTCAATCGCCGGAATAGTGTAGCTTATTACATCATCATATCTTTTATCCAAAAAGTAAAGAGCAGATATATAGTATGGATAGCTTGCCTGATAAGTTTTAGAGTTTTTTAACCGCTCAAATTCTCTGAGCGCCGTTTTGTAATCTGCGTCAAGGTAGTTGAGGTACGCGTAATAGTATATAGACGATTCTGAATACTCATTTTTCTGATCTTTTAACCTGGCAAAGAGAGGTTCGGCCGCTGCATAATTTTTTACTGTAAAATACGAATAAGCTAATTTAAAACGATATTCGTCAGTTTCCTTTGACGTTAAACTATTTGCATCAATCTGTTTAAACCACTCAATTGCTTTTTCGTAATTCTTTCTTTCGAAGTAAGAAGTTCCCATGTGGAAGTAGGCGGATTTGGTGTTTGCACTGGCGGGATACTCTCTTATAAACTTAAGAAACAGACTTTCGGCGTTTTGATTACTTAATTTCAATGCGCAAACTGCCTGATAAAATTTAGCATTTTCTTTTAATAAGGATACCTGGCGATTGTCTGCAGGCTGTGTAGAAGGCACTGTGTTTAACTGCTCAACTTTGCTGAATTGTTCGTTTGCCGCTGCAAATTTACCCTTATCAAATAGTTCTAAGCCTGATTTATAATGTTGATTTAACGTAAACCACTCGGTTTGCTGTGCTATCGAAGCGGTGGATATGAGAAGGCATACTAATGTTATCTTGGTAATTTTCTTGAGCATAATTAATACTATGTGTGCTAAATTACAGATATCCAGAAGGTTAACTATTATGAGTAATTAACACATGTGGAAAATCTTGCAAAACTAACGTTTAAAGTACTGATATTGTATAATTGTTCTCCCATTGTGGAAATTTAAACGAATATTCCACAGTTGAATTTTTCAGATTTTATCAGCCTTCCATTTCTTTAGCAGAGGCTTCTACCTTTTCCCTGAGGTCGGTTTTGTAAGCTTTTAATCTTTCGGTTAGAGCCTCGTCGCTGGTTCCCAGAATTTGAGCCGCTAGAATGCCTGCATTTTTGGCCGCATTCAGCGCCACAGTGGCAACCGGGATACCATTAGGCATTTGTAAGATGGAAAGTATAGAATCCCATCCATCAATTGAGTTTGATGATTTTACAGGGACGCCTATAACAGGAAGATGGGTAATTGAGGCCACCATTCCCGGTAAATGAGCAGCACCTCCGGCGCCGGCTATGATTATTTTAAGACCTCGATCTGCCGCAGTTTTTGCATAATTAAACATTCTTTCGGGTGTGCGATGAGCAGATACTACGGTGATTTCGTAGTCAACGCCTAAAGCCTTCAGAATATCAGCAGCGTCCTGCATTACTGGTAAATCTGATTTACTGCCCATTATTATGCCTACTTTCATGTTTAAGAAATTAAAAAAGTTAAAATTAAAAATTTAAAAGATGTTTTAGGTCGAGTCAGTACTGGAGTGAAGGTTTTTAACTTTCACTTTTTTATTTTGACTTTCTCACACTTTTACTTTGATTGTTTTTTGAACTGATCTGGCTTTTGCAATGGCCTCCTCACGATTTTCGTCTACAATAGTGACGTGGCCCATTTTCCGATACGGTTTGGTGAATTTTTTTCCGTAAAGGTGTACGTAAACACCTTTTTGTTTTAAAATGTCTTCAATTCCTTCGTATTCGGCCAGCCCTTCAAATCCTTGCTCACCTAAAAGATTAATCATTACTGCATTGCCAATTGCCGAAGTATCGCCTAGCGGAAGGTTGAATATTGCTCTCAAATGTTGTTCGAACTGCGAAGTTACATTTCCTTCAATTGTATGATGCCCGCTGTTATGTGGTCTTGGTGCCAGTTCATTTACAAGTATTTTTCCGTCTTTTGTAAGGAACATTTCAACTGCAAGCACTCCTGTAATTTTTAATGACTCTGCAATTTGAATTGCCAATTGATCTGCTTCTTTAAGTATTTCAATGGGAAGGGTAGAGGGGGATATCAGAAATTCTACAAGGTTGGCGTCCGCATTGAACTCCATCTCCACACACGGGAAGGTTTTTATCTCTCCGTCTTCGTTTCGGGCAACGATAACTGCTATCTCTTTTTCGAAATCTACCCATTCTTCTACAATACTCGGAGCGTCAAAGGCATTTTCCAGATCTGCTTTGGATTTTACCTTATAAACTCCTCGTCCGTCGTATCCGTCTTTCCTGAGTTTTTGGATATATGGGAATTCTATTTCTGCGGACTTTAATGCTGCTTTGGAACTGATGAGTTGAAACGGAGAAGTCGGGATGTCATTTTGCTTGAAAAACTCTTTTTGTAAGCCTTTATCTTGTATTAAGCGGATAATTCGTGGCTGAGGATAAACAAACACACCTTCTTCTTCAAGTTGCTGAAGGGCTTCAATATTAACTTTTTCGATTTCAATGGTAAGCAGGTCGGTCTGTTTTCCAAATTTATATACAGTGTCGAAATCTGTGAGAGAACCCACCACGAACTTATCGCACAAGTGCTTGCAGGGTGCGTCTTGATCGGGATCAAGAACCTTTATATTTGTATTGTAACTTATAGCGTTTTGTATAAACATGCGTCCCAATTGTCCGCCTCCAAGAATTCCTACACGTAAACTACCATAAAAGGATTTCATTTTAAATTTCATTTAAAAATTAAAAATATAAAGTATTTCAGCCTATTTTGATGTTAATAAGCTTTCTTCCTGTATTTTTTTCTGAAGTTCCATAATTGCTCCAATTAATGATTCAGGTCTCGGTGGGCATCCTTGTACATATACATCAACGGGGATTATTCTGTCCACACCTTTAACTACATGATAGCCATGCTGCCAATAGGGGCCTCCGCAATTTGAGCATGATCCCATCGAGATTACATATTTAGGCTCCGGCATCTGTTCATACAGCCGTTTTATTCTTTCAGCCATTTTAAAAGTTACCGTTCCTGCAATAATAATCACATCCGACTGTCGTGGCGAAGGACGCGGAAAAACGCCCAAACGATCGAAGTCAAAAGTCGATGCATACGAACCCATCATTTCAATTGCACAGCATGCAATGCCGAAGCTTACCGGCCATAATGAGGATAGGCGGGCCCAATTTAAAAGGTCATCTATTTTTGTTACGATAACCCCACCATCTTGTGGCATCTTCTCTAAGCTCATGGTTGCGGTGGTTTTCTGAATGTAGGTTTAAATCCAGGTTTAGCGGACGAAGATGCAATAGTTGCTTGCTTAATTATTTCTTCTTCAGCGTTGCTGTTTAATGTGAAAGCTTTCACGGCATAAACTTCCGAATTTATCCGCTCGTATATAGATAATGGAATATTATGTTCAACAACGGGAAGTTTTTGCTCCGGACGGATCCAGTCAAGATCTCCTTTTCTCCAGACATAAACCAAGCCAATAAGCAAGATTGCCACAAAAATGAACATTTCGGTAAAGGTCAGCCATCCCCATATCCCATTTGCGGCAATCAAACTTTTTTGCGCAAACACCGTGGTCCATGGGAAAATAAAAATCATCTCTACATCAAACAGAAGAAATATTAATGCAATAACATAGAATCTGGAGTTAAACTGAACCCAGGAATTACCACTTGGCTCTTCACCACACTCGTAAGAAGATAACTTTAGTGGAGTTGGTTTATTTAACGCTAATAATTTAGATAAGAATAATGTGGCGCAAACCAGTACTATTCCAATAATCAGAAAGATAAAGATCTTGCCAAACTCTGTAAGCTGCGAAGCCTGCTCCATGTCGCAAATTTAGATAAATTTAGTTTAAGCACTAGCTTAAATGAATAATTGGAAGCTATGTTTTGTTAGAGGTGAATGCAATATTTTGTCGAATTTCCTGCGGTTTTAGTAATTAGCGGCTTTTAAGCTCAAAATATTCCGTTTTCAATTTGCTTTGAGGAAAAATCCTCCTATATTTGCACTCTTGTTTTTAAGAGCTACATTTTAGAGTTTTATATAAGTCATGAAAAGAACATTCCAGCCTTCTCAAAGAAAAAGAAGAAATAAGCACGGATTCAGAGAACGTATGAGTACCGCTAACGGTAGAAGAGTTTTAGCTTCGAGAAGAGCAAAAGGCAGAAAAAGATTGAGCGTTTCTGACGAGCGTCGTCATAAATCATAATTATTGATTGCAGTCCTGTCCGGTAACACGGATTCTGCAGATCAAATCTGCAAATAAAGGTTAAGGCAATCAATATGTATACATTTAAGAAAGAAGAACGGTTATGTAGCAAAAAGCTTTTAGAAAAGCTTTTTCATAACGGTTCTTCTTTTTTAGTTTACCCTTTTCGAATAGTTTCTATTCCGGAAACTTTGCACGTTACTTCGCCGGCTCAGGTAGTTATTGCGGTATCAAAACGTAAGTTTAAGCATGCTGTTGATAGAAATCTTGTCAAAAGACGAGTTAGAGAAGCATATCGTTTAAATAAAGACGCTCTTTTATATTCATTTCTTAAAGAGAAAAATTTAAAACTGATTATCGGCATTCACTATATAGGTAAGGAAATAGCGGAATTTCAGTTTATTGAAAAGAAGTTAAAAATAGCTATCAGTAAATTAGTCGAGTCGTATGCAGAATCTCAATCCTCTTAAGCTATTAAAAAGTCTGCTAAGCGGTTTTTTTTTGCTGCTCATTAAACTCTATCAAATTCTGTTGTCTCCGCTATTGGGCGCATCCTGCCGGTATACGCCTACCTGCTCGCAATATGGTGTAGAAGCAATTAAGAAACATGGACCTTTTAAAGGCTTGTGGCTTACTATAAAACGCATTTCCTCATGTCATCCCTGGGGCGGACATGGGCATGATCCGGTTCCATAGCATAATAATTACCTTTTATTTGCATCTTTGCGCTCGTAAATGGCACTTATACTTCAATTAGAAACTTCAACAATTTCGTGTTCCGTAGCTTTGTCTCTGGACGGAAACACCATTGCTGTAAAAGAATTAGCTGAGCGGAATATTCATGCCGGTTATTTGACATTGTTTATAGAGGACGTGGTGGCGCAATGCGGAAAAACACTTCGCGATATAGATGCTGTCGCTGTTAGTATGGGACCTGGTTCTTATACGGGGTTGCGTATCGGCGTTTCTACTGCCAAAGGTTTATGTTATGCTTTAGATATTCCGCTTATCGCGATCAATACTCTTCAGGCAATGACCGTGGGATTTATGTCTTTATACAATGATCAATCGGTATTATTCTGCCCTATGATAGACGCCCGTCGCATGGAAGTTTACGCAGCAGTGTACAATAGTCAGCTTGACGAATTGCTGCCCGTTGAAGCCCGAATTATCGATGAAAATTCCTTCTCTGATCTTCTACAAAATCAAAACATTGTATTCTTTGGTGATGGCGCAATGAAATGTCAGGAAGTGTTAGCGGGTAATCCCACCGCAATATTTGTTCCTGAATTTCTGAATTCGGCGAAAGATCTGAGTTCTTTGGCTGCATTGAAATATGATAGAAAAGAGTTTGAAGACGTGGCTTACTTTGAGCCGTTTTATCTTAAAGACTTTTTGATCACTCAATCCAAAAAGAGTTAATTATCTGCTTCTTTTTAGCGAACGACTGATAAATGTCTACTCAGTTAATACTTTAGATCCCGGGAATATTATTGGCATTTTGCTGCCTCTCCATCAAGGGGCCAAATTTCACAGCAAAACCAAAATAAACAGAGGCTCCAGTATGTCCTTTGCCAATGTTTTCATCTGCTGCCAAGGCGCCTTTAGTTGTGTAATAAGATTTTAATAATTGGTCACTGCCAATGAAAAATTCAGCATTGGGCGATTTCAACATAAACTGACCTCCAAGCTGAAAGAAGTTATTTAAATTATATGCTGTGGAAAGGCTGAAGTTCATTGCCCGGTGTCTTACGCTGTTTATCAAAGCTACATCTCCGCCTTTGTAAAACAGATTTTTAGAAATTAGCAGACTTGGTTGATAGGAGCCTAAATCTTTATTTACTAAAAATTCGGCTTTCCCATTAATAAGAGTTTTGTAAGCTCCAGAATCAGATCCGCTATCAAACAATCTTTGAATTTCTGTACCTAATCGATCATTGGCGGAAGGTGATGAGGCTGAATTAATGCTAATTCTATCATCAAAGGTGTACTTGTACGAGTCTTTTTTATTCCATTTTATAAAACCTATATCTTTTAAGTTTCCTAAAAGGTACCATGCTCCTCTAAGTTTATAATTTGCACTTAAACTTACCGCCATGCCGGGATTTTTGAATCCGGGAGCCAGCATCTTTTTATCAGCCTGATCCCAGGAGACATTGCTTTGGTATTTTCCAAACAGCGATAAATTATATGAGTCCTGCTCCTGATTTATGGCAAGAGAAGATGAGTCAATTTTTAGTTCGTTGTGAAGAATTCCGCTTAGATAGCTCAGTTTAATCCCCAAACCTAAGCGTTTATTGTAATCCTCCCGATAGGTTACACTAAATTGATGGTAATTGATGGTGTGAGCCTTGTTATTAAAAGGATCTGCATAAGATGCTTTGTCGAATAATTTATAATTATTAAAAATTGCTATAGTCTCATTCGTTACTTCTCCATAAGTATCTGATTTAATTTGCCAGGAAAAACCAAGTTCACGATTGAATTTTACAGTCCTGAAAATCCTGAACATGGCTAAATAAGTGTTTTCACTCAATGTAAGTTTGTTGATCTTTTCATCGCCGAGCGTTAAACCCCGTGCGTCTAGTCTGCCGGAATATATAAGCCGTTTTAATGGTAGCTGTTCGTCGCCGGTTACAGCCCCGTTTATGCTAAAAGTTGGGATAAAAAAATTGAAAGCATATTTTTTACTGCTATCTGGATAAAAAGCTTTTTGAGAAGGATTTTCGAACGTGTCGTAAAGAGTCCGGGTATTAAATAAATTGAACTGACTGTAGCTTATAGTAGAGGTGAACGACAGGAAGGATAGTAACAGAAGACTTTTCTTCATTTAATGGTTAGACTGGTTTTTTATCTATATAACGAAATACTGTCAGAAGAGTTATAGCTTAAATATAAATTCGCGAAGAAATGATCTTTCTCGCCTGTCCACTGGAATGATAATCCGTAGAAGTTTTTCAATCCAAAGCCCTCATTATTAAAAGGTTTAGAGTAGTTTGGTTTAAGGGTTGATCTGATTATTCGCTTCGAATTTTCTATGCTTGTAAAGAATAAAATATTGCTTTGGTTAGCCACAAGCTGGTCGTATTGTTTAAATCCTTCTCTGTTCGACAAAAAGAGCTCTTTCTGATAAGCAGATATAAAGTTGGATATTATGCCCGGCGTATTCGCAAGGATTAAATAATTATCTACCACAGCAAAGTATGGCTTTGAAAAACTTTTCAGAGGATCACCGAAGTAATAGTAAAACAAATCACTGTGATTAATTTTACTAATCTGTTCATTCAGCGCAGTGCTGATTAGTTGGAGTTTGAAATTTATATTTCTGCCATTCGAAACTTTAATAATAACAAACTTCTCTCTGTAAGAATTTTGAATTGTTACAAATTCTTTTTCAAAAAATGGTTTAATATCACGGTCGGGGTTTACGCCGGTTTTTGTTTGAATTAGCTTTAATTCGTTCTCCAGGTCTTTTAGTACACCTTTCTTGTCGAAATATATCTTTAAGTCATTATGAAACCTTTTTACATCCGACAACCCAAAGGCTATGAAGTTTGAAGTGTTTTCGGGTAATACTTTTTTAATTTGATTAGGTACAGGTTTTTGATGAAGGAAGATATTCAAATAATGAGGCTTTGACGTATCAGTATTGCTTATACCATTGAACATTAACGCATCACTTTTAAAATTCATACTTAGTGATGAAACACCCTGTAGCTTATTTAGCAAAGCCGAGTTCCCATTTAATTTGCCGCTGAAAAATTGCTGCAGGTAATCAGGCATAGCCTGGTGGTTAATAAATAGATTTATCGGAGAATTTAGATTTTTGCTGCTGGTTTTTCCAATCTCCTGGATAAAGCTTTGATTTACCGACGACTTTTTTTGATTGATACATCTTTTTATAAGATCGTTAGAAAAACTCGCAATTGCTACCCCTTCTTCCATGAATATGTAGAAAGGTCTTGTTAATTCTCCACTTTCGACTTGATAGAAGTTTTCAAAAGGCTTAACCGAAAAGTCCTTGATTTCAGTAATTAAGTCTTGAAGATCTGAAGTGGAATGTGTTTTATCCAGGTTTATGCTATAAAGGAATTCTACTGAATCTGTTGTGGGATGAAAGGATAAAAAAAAGTTTTTATCTGCAGTAATCTCTGACAATTTATCTTGTTGAAGAAGTAGCTGTTTTAGCTTAACTATCTCAGCAGAGCGGTTTTTTCCAATTATGGCATTGAATATTTCGTAGTCTTTAAAAATATCGTAGAAAGATTCATCGTTCCTAAAGTTTAACACCAAAGCTGCATCAGAGGGAATGAAATACAAAACCTTGGTTACATTTTCATCTTTTCCGGATAATTCCGAAAAATACTTGCCAGCCAGAACAGCGATAACCACTAATAAAATTGTACAGAGTAAAATTATATTTCTCATCAGTTACGCAAAATTAACTCTTTAGGAGCAAGAAATCTTATCAGTATTATTAAATTAGCAAATCATCAGATGATATGAACAGGCAAATTATAATTACAGCTGCACTTTTTGGACTAGTTGCAGTAGTTTTTGGCGCTTTTGGGGCACATGCCTTAAAGGAAAATATTTCTCCAACGTCTCTCGAAGCCTGGAAAACCGCCGTTAGTTATCAGTTCTATCATACTTTGGCATTGCTTTTTTTATCAAACTTTTCCAAATACCGGAGCCGGGCGATCCGAATATCTTACTGGGCTTTCACATTAGGAATGGTTCTTTTTTCAGGTTCGATTTACCTTTTATCGATAGATGATCTTATTGGTATAAACCTTTCTTTTCTCGGTCCGGTTACTCCGATTGGTGGATTCCTGTTGATTCTGGGTTGGTTTTTTCTCCTACTTTCTGCTATAAAGAATAAGTAATGCTTGAATTTAATGAAGGGGCAGGTAGTCGACAAACCTTTTTTGTCGAAGTAATTCTTCCTTTATCCATTTCTAAAACATATACATACCGGATTCCTCAAACGCTTAACGATAGTATTGAAATTGGTAAGCGGGTAATAGTTCAGTTTGGGAAGAGCCGGATTTATACCGCTATCATTTTAAATATTTCTGAGGAACCACCTTCACTTTACGAAGCTAAATACATAATTGAAGTATTGGACGAAAGTCCTATCGTGAATCAAAGTCAATTGCGGTTATGGCAATGGATGGCCGAATATTATATGTGTTATTTAGGCGAAGTGATGCAGGCAGCATTGCCGGCAGCACTTAAGCTAGCCAGCGAAACTAAAATTGTTTTGCTAAAAGATTCGGCTTACGATAAATCCTTATTAAGCGATAAAGAATATCTGATACTTGATGCGCTTGAAATTCAACCGGAACTGCGTGTTAGTGATATCGTGAACCTTTTGGGACAAAAAACTGTATTCCCCCTTCTCAAAGGTTTGTTTGAAAAAGGCATTATTAATATCTCTGAAGAAATTTCTGATCGGTTTAAACCTCGCCGGAAGGCATATATCTACTTAGATCCCATTTATGATGAGCCTGAAAATAGGAAGGGCCTGTTCCAGATCCTCGAGCGGGCACCTAAGCAGCTGGATGCTCTACTGGCTTATCTAAAATTAAGTAAAACAGATTCACACGTATTGAAAAATGCAATTCTAGAGGAGTCGGGCTGCGGGAGTTCTGCTTTGAAGACGCTTCTGGAGAAGGGTATTTTGGTTCAGGAAGACAAAGTAGTGAGTCGTTTAGGAGCGGAAGAACAGGAAATTTCTGACAACTTTTCTTTAAGCGAGAGTCAGCAAAAGGCTGTTAAGAGTATAGAACAGTCCTTTTCAAATAAAGATGTGGTGTTGCTGCATGGAATAACATCCTCGGGGAAAACCCAGGTTTATATTAAACTTATTGAAGATGTTTTGCTTAGCGGAAAGCAGGTACTTTATCTGTTGCCTGAAATTGCTCTCACAGCGCAAATGATAGAGCGCTTACGCCGATGCTTTGGCAATAAGATTGGGATTTATCATTCGCGCTTCAGTGATAACGAACGTGCTGAGGTTTGGAAGAAAATGCTGAAAAATGAATACGATATCGTTCTTGGCGCCCGATCATCAGTTTTTTTGCCCTTTTCTAAGCTGGGATTAATTATTGTGGATGAGGAACATGAAGCTTCTTATAAGCAGTTTGATCCTGCGCCTCGCTATCACGCCAGGGATACAGCCATCTACCTGTCAAACGTACATAAAGCAAAGGTTTTGCTCGGATCTGCCACGCCCTCTCTGGAAAGCTATTATAATGTTAAAACAGAGAAATATGGATTAGTCGAACTGAAGGAACGCTTCGGAATTGCCCAGCTGCCACAAATTGAGATAGTAAGTATCACTGAAGAAACTAACAAGAAAACCATTCAGTCAAATTTTACCAGCGTACTTATTAATGAAATAAGACTGGCTCTGGAAAATAAAGAGCAGGTTATCCTGTTTCAGAACCGACGAGGATATACGCCGATTCTGCTTTGTCGGACTTGTGGTTATTTACCCAAGTGTATTAATTGCGATGTGAGTTTAACCTATCATAAAAGCAGTGGAAAATTACATTGCCATTATTGCGGCTACAAGCAAGAAACAATTTCCAGATGTCCGGCCTGTGGTTCTACTCATATCGAGCAAAAGGGATTTGGCACCGAAAAAATTGAAGAAGATCTGCAGTTTATCATTCCGGAAGCCCGGATTGCCCGGATGGATCTGGACACGACCCGGTCGAAACATGGCTTCCAAAATTTGATAGCCGATTTTGAGGATGCTAAAATTGATATTCTGGTAGGTACGCAAATGGTTGCCAAGGGACTGGATTTTGGAAATGTTACGGTTATTGGAATTATAAGCGCTGATAGCTTGTTGAATTATCCGGACTTCAGAGCATATGAACGAAGTTTTCAGATGCTGTCTCAGGTGGCAGGAAGAGCAGGCAGACGTGATAAAGTCGGTAAGGTTATCATTCAGACATTTAATCCTACCCATCGGGTGATAGAACAGGTAATAAAAAATGATTACGAAGGCTTGTTTAATCGTGAAATCGCTGAGCGTAAGACGTTTTTATATCCTCCTTTATTTCGATTGATCAGACTGGATGTGAAGCATAAAGATTCTACTTTATTGTACGACATCGCCTTCAGACTCGCAAAGGAACTTAGAACAACCTTAGGTAAAAGAGTTTTAGGGCCCGAAGAGCCTTTAATCAGCAGGATTAGAAACTACTACATTAAAACTATTTACATCAAGGTTGAGCGGAATGGTATTTCAATTGCAAAAGTTAAAGAGTTCTTACATTCCGTGTTGTTAAATATGGAAACGAATAAACTCAATAAGGGGGCATTCGTACAAGTCGACGTTGATCCTTATTAGTAAGTTAAGCCGAAGTTATACTGTAAGGAAACCGAACTGAGAGGCTTTAACAAAAACTCCCACTTCTGATAGTCGCTAAACGTTCGGGTGCGGTTGTTATCCTGATATGTTTTTTCCTGTTTCTCGTAACTGTACAGAAGAGTAATTCCAGTCTCCACCGCCAAAGTGAAATGGCTTACAGGACTGAATTTTAAGCCGAAATTTGGCGACATTAAAAATCCGTTTTTCAGCGAGTTCGCTGTATAGGGATTGGTATAGTGAATTGCAGATGCATTTTTTACATCGCCCTTGAAAGAATTTCTTCTGTATCCAATGTCGAAAGCCAGATAGGGCTGAAGCATTCCATAAATGAAGTTTTTTTCAAAGCCGATTTTAGCTGAAAAATCTTTCATGGTACCATTCGCCTCTTCACATTCCTCGCATTCATTTTTAAACGAAATATCCTCAGAAAAGAAATTTGCGCCTAATCGAAAGCTGATCTGATTGTCGTTTAATTTGACAAATACTCCGCTCAATTTCGTGGTTACGAAATTGTTTGAATTTACCTGATTCAGGATTTTTGGAAACTCTTCCACACTCAGTGCCTTAATACCAACGGTGTACATGTAAAGCCGTTGGTTAGTAAATTGAGAGGGCCTTAGATTAATATTCGAGTTATCGACAGTGTCAATTCTGATAATTTGTGCTTGTAGGGATAAGGAGAAAACAGAAAATAAAACGAGTAAAGTTTTTTTCATGCTATTGAGAACCATGCCGTAAAAGTAATAAAAGTTCTTAGTGTCAAACGATTTTAAAAAATCCTATAATAAGTATTAATTTATATTTTTTGTTTCGATGGTGGTATGTTTTCAAATCTTATTTTTGCATTACAATGGCATACAAATTTATTGATAATTATCGCGAACAAGGTGCAAGGAAAAAATTGGTTGCGTTTCTTCGGGATGAGCGAAAAATTGAGGATAAAAATGTTTTGAAAGCTATTGAGAAGGTTCCCCGGCATTTTTTCTTCGACGAGACGTTCTGGCACCAGGCTTATAAAGATATTGCGTTTCCGATAGGCGAAGGGCAGACTATATCCCAGCCATACACTGTTGCTTATCAAACTCAGTTGCTTCATGTAAAGCCGGGCGATAAAGTTTTGGAAATTGGCACGGGCTCGGGTTATCAAACTTGCGTCCTTTTGGAGCTGAAAGCAAAAGTTTATACCATCGAACGGCAGGAGAAGCTTTATGAACGTGCGAAACTTTTTCTAAAGAAGATGAATTATGCGCCCGAATTTTTTTTGGGAGATGGTTCTCGTGGGATCCCTCAGCATGCGCCATATGATAAAATCATTGTAACAGCGGGGGCGCCCTTTGTTCCCGAAGACCTGTTAAAGCAATTAAAAATTGGCGGTATCTGTGTTATCCCGGTAGGGGACGAGAAATCTCAGAAAATGATTACCGTTTTTAGAGTTGGTGAAAACGACTATGAAAAAATAGAGTTGGATACTTTTCGCTTTGTGCCTCTGGTAGGTGATAAAGCCTGGTAAATGAACGGCATCCCGATTTATTTCGGGATCCCACCTAATCAAAGTAGGATGATGTGCTATCTCTAACTTTTCAAAACCCTGCTTAACTCAATTTTACTTTCCCGGTCTTTAATAGTATCCCGTTTATCAAACAGCTTTTTACCCTGTGCCATTCCAATTTCCAGTTTGGCAAATCCACGATCACTTATAAAGAGGCGTAGAGGCACAATCGTAAATCCTTTTTCTTCACCTTTTTCTTTAAGCTTTCGAAGTTCTTTTTTGGTCAGCAGCAAAGCACGATCCCTTTTCTGTTCATGATTGTAAAAAGAACCATGAGAATATTCGGCAATATGCATGTTTCTCACATATAGTTTCTCGTTTAAAAAAGTGCAGAAAGCATCGTTGATATTTACTTTGCCTTCTCTAATCGACTTTATTTCAGTCCCAAGTAATTGTAAACCCGCGGTAAATGTTTCGAGTATGTAATACTCAAAATATGCTTTTTTATTTTTAACGTTTAAATCGTTCTTCATTTTGTTGTGTGTGGTATATCCCTAAACAATCAGGATATTCTCAGCAAATTTTTGCGATACCATTATCTTCGTATCACTTATCATAATTTCCATGGAGCCATCAAAAGCTTGCTTAGATATAACTTTTATCGGCGTGTCAATTCCCAAATTCAATTGGCTAACATATTGAAGAAACGCAGCCGTGTTATCTTTCACTGCCACCATCTTACAACTGCTTCCCGACTCTACTTCAGAAAGTGTTTTTTTAGAAGATTGTTTTAATTCTCCCTTCGCATTTGGTATCGCATCTCCATGAGGGTCAAATTCCGGAAAACCCAAAAATTTATCCAGTTTATCAACCAGCTTTGGCGAATGGATATGTTCAAGTTGTTCGGCAACTTCATGCACTTCATCCCATGTAAATTCTAACTTCTCATACAGAAAAGTTTCCCATAGCCGGTGTTTCCTTAAAATTTCAACAGCCTTTTTTCTGCCGCTTTCCGATAAAGAAATTTTGCCGTACTTTTCGTACTCTATTAATTTCTTCTCCTTAAGCTTTTTAAGCATATCTGTAGCCGTTGCAGGTTTAACCCCTAAAAAGAAAGCAAGCTCGTTGGTTCCGGCTTCCACTTTATCCTCAATCTCCATAGTTAAATGAAGCAACGCTTTCAAGTAATTTTCTTCTGTAAACGACAGCATGGCTATAAAAGTAAGAAAAAAACAAAATTAAAATTGTTAGGTTAATCTAATTATTATAGTTTTGTTAATCTTATTAAAATTGTGAGACATGCGGAAGTTTGGTTTTTTTGTTCTTTTAGTGCTGATTACAAATGATTTGTTTTCACAAAGTATTAGCGGAACGGTATATGGTAATGGTATTTCTGTTCCGGATGCTTCTGTAAAAATTTCAGAATCGAATCAATTTACTTCGACAGATAGTACCGGAAGGTTTGAGTTTTTATCGGTTAAACCGGGAAAATATGTTTTTCGCGTTGCAGCTATAGGATATAAAACGCTTTTTAAGTCTGTTATAGTTACTCAATCGGATTCATTGAAAGTGCTCAATTTCGACTTAACACCCGATGCAAATTTAAGTGAGGTCGTCGTTACAGGAACGCTAAAAGAAGTTAGCCGGCTAGAAAGCGCAGTGCCTGTAGAAATATACAATCACACTTTTTTTAAGAAAAATCCTACCCCCTCAATATTTGATGCTTTGCAGAATGTAAACGGAGTGCGGCCTCAGTTAAACTGTAATGTTTGTAATACCGGGGATATTCATATTAATGGTTTAGAAGGTCCTTACACCATGGTTTTGATAGATGGGATGCCTTTGGTAAGTAGCCTTTCTACAGTTTATGGTTTATCCGGAATTCCTAATTCGTTAATTGAGCGTGTGGAAATAGTTAAAGGGCCGGCCTCTTCGCTTTATGGTTCGGAAGCTGTGGGAGGATTGATCAATATAATTACTAAATCTCCCCGGAATGCTCCCGTTCTTTCTGCGGATGTATTTTCTACCAATTGGAATGAGGTGAATACTGATCTGGGCTTCAAGTTTACAACAGGTAAAGCAACCGCATTAAGTGGTTTGAATTACTATAATTATCAAAATCCGATTGACAATAATGCGGACAATTTTACGGATGTTACTTTACAACATAGAATCTCCCTGTTCCAGAAATGGATGTTCGAGCGGAAAGAGAATCGACTATTTTCATTGGCTGGACGATTTTTTTATGAAGACAGATGGGGTGGAGATATGCTCTGGTCGAAAACATACCGCGGCGGTGATTTAATATATGGCGAAAGTATTTATACCAAAAGATTGGAGGCATTCGGGGCCTATCAACTTCCTGTTAAAGAAAAATTATTACTGTCGTTTTCGTATAATAATCATGAGCAGAATTCGGTTTATGGAACCACATCATTTATCGCCTCGCAGCATGTGGCATTTTCTCAGCTTACCTGGGATAAGAAAATACACAGGCATGATTTATTAGCTGGCCTGGCTACCCGATATACTTTTTATGATGATAATACTCAGGGTACAGCCCAAAAGGCCGATCAAACATGGCTACCTGGTGTCTTTTTGCAAGATGAGATCGAGCTACATAAGAAACACAACATACTTTTGGGGCTTCGGTATGACTACAATTCCAATCACGGAAATATTGTAACGCCACGATTTGCTTATAAATGGAAAGCTGACGATAACACTATCCTGAGGCTGAATGCCGGAACGGGTTTTAGAGTTGTGAATTTGTTCACGGAAGACCATGCCGCGCTCACCGGTGCCCGAATTGTAGAGATAAAGGAAGAGCTTAAGCCGGAGAAAAGCTTTAATGTGAATCTGAATTTTTTGAAAAAGATGGTTACAAAAGGAGACAATATTCTTTCCTTTGACGCTTCCGTATGGTACACACGTTTTGACAACAGAATAATAGCTGATTATGAATCAGATCCTAACAAAATTATTTACGATAATTTAACTGGATTTGCCGTTTCAAAAGGAATAAGCGCAAATGTGGACCTTGCATATTCGAGCGGTTTGAAATTTTTATTAGGTGCTACCCTGATGGATGTTTATAGCAAAGAGCATGGCGTTAAACTAAATCAATTACTGACGGAGCCATGGATGGGAACCTGGGCTATCTCTTATCCTTTAAAAAAGATGAAGCTTGCCCTGGATTATACAGGAAATATTTACGGTCCTATGGATTTGCCTACACTTGGTGGTCTGGACCCGAGGGAAAAGACTTCTCCGGTTTGGAGTATTCAAAATATACAGTTCACTTTTTCGGGTTTACAAAAGATTGAACTTTATGGTGGGATAAAGAATTTGCTTAACTGGACACCAAACCGAAGAAATCCGTTTTTAATCGCCAGAACCAACGATCCTTTTGATAAGGATGTGGAATACAAAGCAGATGGACAGGTGCAGGACACTGAGTCAAATCCTTATGCACTCACTTTCGACCCTACCTATATGTATGCGCCAAATCAAGGTATCAGAGGGTTTTTTGGTGTCCGAATGAATATCAGATAATTTCGATCTAATTCTTTAATTATAAGGTGCTGGTGCTTTTTTAATTTTGACCTTTTAATTTATCAAACCGTGAAACTGCATCTCTTATTTTGGATATTCACCTTATTGGCCAACGCAGCAAGTTATGCCCAGATAAACACCGCGACTTTTGAAAAGCTTACTGAATTACAAAAGAAGGAGAACCGACCTGTGATGGTCTATATTCATACCGATTGGTGTAAGTACTGCCATGCTATGAAGCAGCAGATGCTTAAGAATAGTGATATCCTGAATATATTAAATCAAAAATATTATACAGTTTTTTTAAATGCGGAGAGCAAAAAAGATATCAGCTTTAACGGAAAAGTATTTAAATACAAGCCCACTGGCATTACAACCGGCATTCATCAATTAGCCGAGGCGTTGGGAAGAATGGACGATGAAAATTCTTATCCAGTTTTATGCTTTTTAAATGATAAAAATGAAATTATTTACCAGTCTGGTGGATTTTTAAGTGCAGAAGCTTTTTTAAAGACTTTAAAAGTTATTTCCCGGTCGGATAATTAACTGTTTAACAAAAAAAGCAGGGAAAAATTCCCCGCTTTTTAAATGCCATTTGAATTTTTATTGCGATTTACCTCATCGTACTATCAGCACCGGAATGCGAACTTTATGTCTTACAGTATCTAAGGTCGTTCCGAAAATCCAATCGCTGATTCCTTTATGACCATGTGCTCCCATTACCAATAAATCAAGCCCATTCTTTTCGGTCAGAGAAGCAATGGCATTAGCAGCGCTGCCATAGCCAATCAGAATTTCTGCTTTATAACCCAGCTCCATCAGGTTCAATTTGTATTTCTCAAGGTTTAGAGTATCACTTTGTGTTTCATAATCCATTACTTCATTGCCATGATATCTGGCGCCCGCGGTTTCAACAATATGAATCAGATAATAAGTTGCCGATTTGCCACCTTGAATCAGAGCATGCCGAATGGTGTTCCTGTCGTTTTTAGAAAAATCCACAGGTATCCCGATATTAGAATACGAAACGGTTCCGACCTCTTCAATCTCAAGGGCTTCGCCATGGGGCAGATTGTCTAACTTTTCCTTAGGTTTTTTTATCAGTGGTACTATCAAAACATATAACAGAAGACAACCTACTGCAAATGTCGCAGGTAATACCAATACATAAATCCACCAGGCATTATCAGTGCTTAGAATCCATCCATAAATTTCTTCGTAAACCAACTTTACATTCAGCCCGACAATAATAAGAGCGCTGATCCATGCAAGCACTTTTACCCATGGTTTGATTGCAAAATCCTTCATTAATTGTTTGTCGGATGTAAAGTGAATCAAAGGGATAATAGCGAAACCTAGTTGTAAACTTAGAACTACCTGACTGAGTACCAGTAATTCACCCAGTGAATCCTCACCGAAATAGAGTATGGTAAACAGACAGGGAACTATGGCTAACAGTCTGGTTATTAGTCGTCTTAACCACGGTTCAATTCGCAGATTAAGATGGCCTTCCATTACAATTTGTCCAGCCAGGGTGCCTGTTATCGTAGAACTTTGTCCGGAGGCGATTAAGGCGATGGCAAAAAGGGTAGGAGCAAGCGATCCGAATATGTCTTCGAGCAATATGTAAGCATCCTGAATTTCAGCAACTTCAAAGAAGCCGTGTTTATAGAATGCCGTGGCCGCAAGAATCAGAATTGCTGCGTTTACAAAAAATGCCAGGTTAAGTGCAATTGTGGTATCAATGAGATTAAACTTTAAAGCCTCCTGAATGCCTTTCTTTGTCTTTTCGATTTTACGCGTTTGTACAAGCGAAGAATGGAGATAAAGATTATGCGGCATCACTGTAGCACCAATTATTCCGATGGCAATATAAAGTGCATTGCCGCTTAACGCTGAAGGTTTTAAACCTCGAACCACCTCGCCGATAACAGGTTCAATGATAAGCATTTCGGCCAGAAAGGAAACACCAACTATGAAAACCATCGAAACGATGAATACTTCCATCATTCGCATGCCTTTATTTAAGAGGAAAAGTAACAGAAACGTATCTAAAACAGTAATTGATATTCCCCAGATTAAGGGCATGTTAAACAAAAGATTTAAACCGATTGCCATACCGATGATCTCGGCCAGATCACAGGCTATAATTGCTATTTGCGCCAGTACATATAATGGATAGTTGGCCCATGCCGGAAATGCGTTTCGTGATGCCTGCGCTAAATCCAATCCTTTTACAATACCTAAACGGGCACTTAAGGATTGCAAAAGCAGTGCGATGATGTTGGACATCAATAATATCCACAGCAGTTTGTAGCCAAACTGACTTCCTCCTGCTATATCTGTAGCCCAGTTTCCAGGATCCATGTAGCCAACACTTACAAGATAAGCCGGACCGATAAAAGCCATAAGCTTTCTCCAACCTGTTTTTCCGGAAGTTTTAACTGAAGCGTGAACTTCTTCTAAGGATTCACTGTATCTGGTTTCTGCCATAAATATTTTGTTTTGTAAATCTAATAATAAAATTAGGTTAGTCTAAAAATAAATTTATACGGATTTTGTTTTAATTTGTGAAGCTTTACAGATATTATGGCTTTCGAACCGGATAAAACAGACCTTCAGATCCTTGAGATTCTTCAACAGAACGGAAGAATTACCAACCTCCAGCTTTCTCATCAAATTGGCCTATCTCCGGCACCAACCCTTGAACGCGTAAGAAAACTGGAAAGCGCCGGTTTTATAAAGAGCTATCACGCGATCGTAGATGAGGAACTTTTAGGATTGGGAATAAAAACTTTTATCCAGATTCAGTTAGATTTTCATCGCGACAACGCTATTCAGACTTTTGTTGATGAAATAAAAGAAATAAGAGAAGTTGCAGAGTGCCATCATGTAACCAGTGGCTGTGATTTTATCCTAAAAATATACGTGAAAGATATTAAGGCTTACGAAAAGCTTATCATGGAGAAAATTAGCCGGATCAGTGTGATAAAAACCTTTCAAACGATGATGATACTTTCTACAAGTAAAAATGAGCCAGTATTACCTGGAGAGTATTAATTTCCACAAGTCTGAAAGTCTTCAATCCCATTAACCCCGGATGCAATCCGGGAGATTACACTATGAGCACCTATACCCAAATCCTCTATCAAATCGTCTTCAGTACCAAGCATCGAAATCCATGCATGCTGAAACCCAATCGAGATCAATTGTACAAATACATTTGGGGCATTTTGCAAAACAAGAGATGTCACTTGTATCGTATAAATGGAGTAGAAGATCATTTGCATATTGTTACGCATCTGCATCCTTCTGTCGCCTTAGCGGGTTTAATAAAAGATATTAAGATTGCCAGTAGTTTGTTTATTAAAGAACAATCTCTTTTCCCTGATTTTGTTAGCTGGCAGGAAGGATATGGCGCTTTCACTTATTCGATCAAAGAGAAAGATCGACTGATTAATTATGTTAAAAATCAGGAGGAACATCATAAAAAATCTTCATACAAAGAAGAATTTATCGCCTTACTGAATGAGCATGGAGTTGCTTTCGATGAGAAGTATTTAGATTAGGTTCTATAGTTAATTCAACCCTTTCAGGGTTGATAGCCATTTGCGTTGTCCTCCCCTGCATGAAATGCAGGGTTATTGGTATTGTATCCCTTCAGGATACATACTAAGTGCTAGCTTTATTATTCAAATACATTGTAAATCACGCCCGTCAGGTACTCCCAAGCCTGAAGAGTTTCAATATTATTAACCCCCGGC
>CAMPKC010000026.1 GCA_946887045.1 uncultured Sphingobacteriaceae bacterium
CCTTTTATATTATACAAATCATATAAATTCAATAAACAATCAATTTTTTTTCTCTTTTTGCCTGAATTACGATAAGTTTATAGTGTAAAAGGAAGGAAAAAAATGGAAAACTTTAAAAGACTATTAAAAATCACTTTCCAAAACTCAACTATTAAGAAAGGCTTTATTATAAGCGCGATAGTTGGAACACTTTTAAATCTAATAAATCAGGGAAATTTAATTTTCACAAATCACCTTCCCGAGGTTTCAATATTGAAGATCAGCTTGACTTATTTGACACCATTTGTCGTGTCGGTTTACAGCATCACCTCAACCATTATTAAACAGCAGTCATATAGATATAAAACCAACAAATAAAAAGAAACCCCACTGGGGAGGTCGAAGCTCCAGCGGGGATATAGTTTCAATTGCTTTTCACAAACTAAAACTTAAAACAAATGTACAGAAAACTTATCACAAAAAACACAGTCAGAGCCCTTCTCCTGACCTCCACGCTTCTCAGCGGCGCGATTGTGGAATCATTTGCCCAAATTTCTTTAACCGGACAACTTCGTCCAAGGGCGGAAGTAAGAGACGGAGTTGGAAACCTGGCACTTGACGGAGCCACTCCAGCCTCCTTTGTTTCGCAGCGTACCCGCTTAGCTTTTGGTTACAAATGGGACAGATTACTTTTTGGCGCCACCGTTCAGGATGTACGTGTATGGGGACAGGATGCTTCAACGATTTCTAATGCCGACGGCAATAGATTAATGCTACATGAAGGCTGGGCAGAAGTTGTTTTATCAAATAAAGCAGATACAACCATTGGTTTTAAATTAGTTGATAATCTTTCATTTAAAGTAGGCCGTCAGGAGTTAATTTACGATGATGCTCGCCTTATAGGAAACCTTGATTGGTTGCAACAAGGGCGACGATTTGATATGGCGCTATTAAAAGCTGTACATCACGGCTGGCAAGTGGATTTGGGCTTTGCTTACAATCAAAACTCAGATAATTTTGGCATAGCAGGTACGGCTTACACTCCCGGCAACATTCCGGCAACTGTAAAAAATGACAAAGGGGAAGTTGTTGCTACCCCGGCTGGAATTGTCCCTTTAGTAAATGTGGCAACCGGGAATAGTGCTCCGGCAAGCGCAGGAGGAACCCCATTTTATGCCAACCCACCGAGTACAAATGCTGCAAACCAAGACTATAAAAATTTCCAGAGTTTATACATATCGAAAAAATTCAACCAAACAAAAATCTCAATTCTGGGCTTTAGAGATGCTTTTTCTAAGTACTCAGTTAAAGATGTAGCATCAGGCGAAGATGGAGGAATCGTTTACGGCAGAGCCTTTAATATTAAAGGCACCAATGAACGCTATACTGCGGGTGCAATGATGAGCCCGACTTTTGGAAACGCTTCCGGATTTGGCAAGATCGCTGTTCAGGCGGCCGCTTATTATCAATCAGGTAACGACCGTGACGGAAAAACGTTAGACGCTTACCACTATACGGTGGCAGCTACTTATGCTAAAGGGAAATTTAGTATAGGGCCTGGTTATGATGTTCTTTCAGGAAATAAAACTACAACCCCAGGAACAGAGAGCAAACGTTTTGATCCTCTATATGGAACTCCACATAAATTCTGGGGATATATGGATTATTTCTACGCAGGAACCAACTCACCGACCAACGGTCTGGTAAACTATTACTTAAAATCTAAATTCACCGCTAATACTTTCTTTATTACAGCAGATTACCACCACTTCGCAGTACAAAATGCAATGGCAAGCACTGTTCAAAAGGATCTGGGCGATGAAATTGACTTAGTAGTTAATTACAATCTTAATAAGTTCACAGGAATTGAGCTGGGTTATTCGATGATGTTTGCTGCAAGAGACGCTATGAAAGCGGCAAAGAATCAACCTGCCGCAATGAACGTAGACAAAATCGGCAAATGGGGATTCATCTCTTTAAATATTCGCCCCGACTTCTTTTTCACTAAACCTGTGGCAATTAAACAGTAAGAGAATCGAGAAACTAATTTATTAAAGGTAAAATTAAGAAAATGAAGACATTAGCTACTAAAACCATAAAAACTTTAATGCTTTTCGCATTAACAGTTATCACCATAAGTACTCAAAGCTTTAATGCTGAGGCAAAAAAAATAAAATTAGGATTTATACCTCTTACAGACTGCGCTCCCCTGGTTGCTGCGAAAGAACTTGGTTTGTTTGCTAAATATGGTGTAGATGTAGAGCTTTCAAAAGAAGCATCATGGGCCAACGTTCGTGACAAAATACTTTTAGGCGAACTTGACGGCGCCCATTGCCTTTTCTCTATGCCTCTGTCTGTGTATACAGGCATCGGCGGTAAAGCTGGTTCTGAAATGAAAATTGCCATGATGCTGAATAATAATGGGCAGGCAATCACCCTATCGAAAGAATTCTGTGGCTTAACAGGCTACAAAGAAGTAAATAAAGCAGCAGGAGCTACGAAAAAAGTACAGGGCCGTAAAGAAGTTACTTTCGCCATGACCTTCCCGGGCGGAACGCATGATATCTGGCTGCGTTACTGGTTAGCTGCCGCTGGAATAAATGCTAAATCAGTAGGTATCATCACTATTCCTCCACCGCAAATGGTTGCGAATATGCGTGTTGACAATATGGAAGGATTTTGTGTGGGTGAGCCATGGGGCGGCGTTGCAGCAGCCCAAAACGTAGGTTTCACACATATTGCAAGTCAGGATTTGTGGAGCGATCATCCTGAAAAAGCTCTGGTTGTAAATTCAAAATTTGCAGCAGCAGAACGGGATGATTTGAAAAAAGTAATGAAAGCTATCATCGAAGCTCAAAGATGGCTGGATAATTTAGGCAATCGCAAGAAAGCGGCAAGCTGGCTAACTAAGCCTTATTATGTAAACGCTCCATTAGCAATTATCGAAGCTCGTTTGCAAGGATCCAGCGACCTGGGCTGTGATTTAGGTGTTCAAAAATACAAGGGAAACTATATGACTTTTTATAAGAACGGGATTGTCACAACCCCTAAGAAGTCGTATGCATATTGGTTCCTGGCACAGTTTGTTCGCTTTGGTTATTTAAAAGCCGAGCCGAATTATGCTGCAATTGCCGACAAACTTATTCTGGACGACTTGTTCCTTGAAGTTGCAAAAGAAATGAACGTACCGGTACAGCCCGACATGCAACCGATAAAAACTAATTACGATGTGGTATTCGATCCAAAAAATGTGGGCGCGTATCTAAAAACAACAAAAAGATAGATGTCAAACTTCCTCCGGCTCCGGCCGGAGGTTTAAACAGATAAGATGAAGAAGATATTAACACTCGACACCCTTTATACAGTTCTCTCCTTTTTGGGGAGCTTATTAATTTTAGGAGCTATATGGGAACTTGTAGCAATAGTTACTGACCGCGAAATTCCGGGTCCGGTTTCTACGTGGGTAGTATTTAAAGAACTTATAGCAGAACCTTTTTATGATCGCGGGCCAAATGACAAAGGAATCGGAAATCAGCTTTTCAGTTCCATATACCGGGTATTCTTAGGATTTGGAATCGGTAGTTTAATTGCCATTCCAATGGGTTTAGCAATGGGCTCTTCTAAATTCATGATGCGTCTGTTAAATCCCATTGTTCAAATCCTGCGTCCGGTATCTCCTCTTGCATGGTTTCCTTTAGGATTGCTGGCGTTTCAAGCTGCCGAAGGAGCTACAGTATTTATAATTGCCATCACCTCACTTTGGCCAACACTTATCAATACTTCATTCGGAGTTGCGAGTATTCCGGCTGATCACAAAAACGTTGGAAAAGCATTCGGTTTCTCGAAATGGAAATATATCAGCAAAATCATGTTGCCCTTTGCTATACCTCACATCATCACGGGATTAAGACTGTCAATTGGTGTAGCATGGTTGGTAATTGTAGCCGGAGAAATGCTTTCTGGCGGTGTGGGAATTGGCTTTTTTGTATGGGACAGCTGGAATGGTTTATCCCTTGAAAAAATCCTTATTGCCATCCTTATTATAGGAACAGTGGGTTTACTGCTTGATAAAATCTTCAGTGCAGCTCAGCATGCTTTAACATGGGAGAATAAATAACTGTCTATCAATAAATATTAAAACGAATTGTTATGATACTTACAGAAACAGAAGAAGCGGTTTTAAAATCAAATGAGTCAGATTTAAGACCAGATGCTATAAAGATTGATAATGTGACAGTTTCTTTCAAGTCGAAAAAAGGAATTTACACCGCAATTGACAGTATCAGTCTTAACGTAAAAAAAGGTGAAATTGTAACCCTGATAGGCCACTCAGGCTGTGGAAAATCAACACTAATGAACACCATTTCGGGTATGGTTAAACCCACCGAAGGCGAAGTTTATGCTAACGGAAATATTGTAAAAGGGCCTGGACCAGACAGAGGAATCGTTTTTCAAAATTACTCACTGCTTCCCTGGTTATCAGTTTTTCAAAACATATATGTAGCTGTAGATTCGGCCATTAAAGACCTTCCCGCTTCCGAAAAAAGGGAACTTGTTGAAAAAAATCTTCATATGGTTAATTTATGGGAGCACAGACACAAATTGCCCGGACACCTGTCTGGCGGAATGAAACAACGGGTTGCTATTGCCAGAGCATTTGCCATTAACCCTAGCATTTTATTACTTGATGAACCCTTCGGCGCATTAGATGCGCTTACTAAAGGCTCTATGCACATTGAGCTTTTAAAATTATGGAACCTTGATAATCGCAACAAAACAATCGTCATGGTTACTCACGACATTGAGGAAGCTATTTTCTTATCAGACAGAGTAGTTGTCTTGAATAACGGACCAGCGGCAACGATAAAAGAGATCGTCGATGTGCCATTAGACAGACCTCGAAACAAGAAAAACATCGTACACGAAGCAGGGTACATGGACACTCACGATAGATTATTAAGTCTGTTGACAGACAAATTTGACATTAACGATATACATTAATACACAACCACTGTCTCGTCTCACAAGTCGAGACAGTACATTTCAAAAACAATACAGTTAAATTAATAAACAACACTGAAACAATGAATAAGCCACTTGACAAACTGAACATTTTCTCCGCAAAAGGCATCCAGATGAAAACCTTCCACATTACATGGATCACCTTCTTTTTCTGCTTTTTCGGATGGTTCGGTATTGCCCCTCTTATGCCTTTAATAAGAGAACAATTAGGATTAAGCAAAGAACAGATCGGGAACATTATTATCGCTTCCGTATCCGCTACAATTTTTGCCCGATTAATTATCGGCAGGTTATGCGACACGTTAGGTCCCCGCCTGTCTTATACCCTTCTACTTGCCTTTGGAGCTATTCCGGTTATGTTTATAGGGCTATCTAATAGCTATGAAAGCTTTTTATTATTCCGTTTTGTAATAGGAATTATCGGCGCTTCGTTTGTGATCACTCAGTTTCACACTTCAATGATGTTTGCACCAAATATTGTAGGAACTGCAAACGCTGTTGCCGGCGGATGGGGAAATCTTGGAGGAGGCGTCACGAACCTTGTAATGCCTTTAGTTGCAGGCGTTTTTGTAACATTAGGCTATTCAAGTGAAGCAGATTCATGGCGTTACGCGATGATTGTACCAGGCGTAATTTTGCTGATTATGGCTGTGATTTACTATAAATATACTACCGACACCCCGAAAGGAAATTTCAGCGAAATTCAACGTACCGCAAAGGTGAAAAGCAAAGGTACATTTGTTGCTGCCATGAAAGACTATCGAACCTGGATACTTGCTCTAGCATATGCTTGCTGTTTTGGCATCGAAATCACTGTAGACAATGTTGCAGCTATCTTTTTTGTCGACAATTTTAACACTACCATGGTTATGGCCGGCGCATTAGCGGCAATTTTTGGATTAATGAACCTATTTGCACGCGCTTTGGGTGGAATTATAAGCGATAAAGTAGGAAATATCTACGGTTTGCGGGGAAAAGGTATTTTGTTAGGTGTATTTTTGCTTCTTCAAGGACTAGGAATTGCTTTATTTGCAAAATCAGGCAGCTTAACAATGGCAATTGTTTCTATGCTTATCTTTGCATTATTTCTAAAAATGGCCAATGGAACAACTTATTCTATTGTACCATTCGTTAATAAGAAAGCAATTGGTTCGGTAAGCGGAATTGTGGGAGCAGGTGGAAATTTAGGCGCCATGTTAGCTGGCTTTCTGTTTAAAGCTAAATCACTTACATATGCTGATGCTTTTCTCTACATAGGTATTGTTGTTGCAATAATTGGTTTGCTGGTAACTTTAATACCTTTCAATGTTTCTAAAGAAACAGAAGAGGAAGCCGTTGACATTAAGAACTTGAAACTGGAGCCTGTTAAGGCATGATGAATTGCCGATTGACTACTAATTCAATTGCTGTCTTTTGCTAATGTTGCCGCCGACACAACAACAGGGATACACAGTGATTAGTTTATCCACCCAATCGCTCTAAACAGAACACAGGCATATATTTTAAAAGAAGAAATTTTGAGTCACAAAATACATAATCAATCATTTAACACCACCTGCTGCTATTGTGGTGTTGGTTGCGGAATTGTTGTTAATAAAGACAAGGACGATGTAATTACGTTAACCGGTGATATGGATCACCCGGTTAACAAGGGGATGTTATGCAGTAAAGGAATGAACCTGCATTATACCGTAAACGACAAAACTGACCGTTTACTTTTCCCTCAAATGAGGCTGAACAAAAGTATGCCATTGCAAAGGGTAAGCTGGGATAAAGCCCTGGATAAAGCTGCCGCCGCGTTTAAAACCTTTATCGATAAATATGGCCCTGATTCGGTAGCATTTTATGCATCCGGACAGTGTTTAACCGAGGAATATTATGTAATTAATAAGCTGATCAAAGGCTTTATAGGCAGTAATAATATCGACACCAACTCTCGGCTTTGCATGAGCAGTGCTGTGGTGGGTTACAAAATGACTCTAGGCGAAGACAGCGTTCCTGTTTGTTATGATGATATTGAATTAGCAGACTGTTTTTACGTAACCGGCGCAAATCCTGCATGGTGTCATCCCATTATTTGGAGACGCGTAGAAGCTCATAAAGCTGAAAATCCAAATGTTAAAATTATAGTTGTTGACCCTCGGGTAACTGATACTTGTTCGATAGCTGATTTACACCTTCAACTTAATCCCGGAACGGATATCACCCTAAACTACGCTATCGGACGTGCCATTATTGAAAACGGCGATATCGACTTAGAATTCGTTAAAAACCATACAGAAGGTTTTGAGCGCTACCGCGAGTTAGTTTTTGAAAAAAGCATTTCTGACGCTGCTCTTATTTGCGGCGTTCCCGAAGCCGATATCCGCTTAGCAGCACGATATATCGGTGATGCAAAAGGCTTTTTAACTATGTGGACGATGGGCCTGAACCAAAGTTCTATCGGTGTAAACAAAAATCTTAGCTTAATAAACCTTAACCTTATCACTGGCCATATCGGAAAACCCGGCTCAGGACCTTTCTCCTTAACCGGGCAACCGAACGCCATGGGCGGACGTGAAGTTGGTGGCTTATCAAACTTGCTTCCTGCGCACCGTGATTTGAACAATCCGATTCACCGTGAAGAGGTTCAAAAATTCTGGAAAGGCACGGATATATCTCCAACCCCGGGATTAACAGCCACAGAAATGTTTGAAGCCTTAAACGACGGACGTTTAAAAGCTATTTGGATAATCTGCACCAATCCCCTTACAAGCTTACCCAATTCAAGACAAGTTGAAGAAGGGTTAAAAAAGGCCAAGTTTGTAGTTGTTCAGGAAATCACACATAAAGCAGAGACCTTAAAATATGCTGATGTAGTTCTACCTGCTGCTACATGGACGGAAAAAGAAGGCACGATGACTAATTCTGAAAGAAGAATCAGTCATATCAGTAAAATTATACCTGCACCTGGCGAAGCGCTTCCAGACTCAGAAATCATTTGCCGCTTTGCGCAAAAAATGGGGTACAAAGGCTTTGACTATGCGTCGCCCGAAGAAATTTATTTGGAACACACCAGGCTCACTGCAAAAACTAATGTCAATATCAGCGGACTGGATTACAATTTCATAAAAACCAACAAGACGGTTCAATGGCCATTTAACAAAAAAACTGGCAGCGGAACACAACGATTATTCACCAATAACAAGTTTTTTACTCCGAGTACAAAGGCTAAAATTCATGCTCCTGCTGATACCTTGTTGAGCGAAATGCCCAATGAAGATTTTCCGTTTATCTTAACGACGGGCAGAATCAGAGATCAGTGGCACACGATGAGTAAAACCGGAAAGGTTAACAAACTCAACAAACATATTCCGCAGGCTTTTTTAGAGATTCATCCGGAAGACGCAGATTCACTGAGCATCAAAGAAGATACTGTTGTTATTGTAAAATCGCGTCGCGGTGAAGTAAGACTTAAGGCGAAGTTATCTTCTGCAATTAAAAAAGGAGTTGTTTTCCTTCCAATGCATTGGGGAAAAATTCTGGGAAATGATTTAAACAGGGCAAATAATGTAACAAGCAGCATACTTGATCCCATTTCCAAAGAACCGGATTTTAAATTCTGTGCGGTTAGCGTAGAAAAATACAAAAAGCCTGCCCAGCGAATCGTGGTAATCGGTGCAGGTGCCGGATCATTCGGATTTGTCAAATCATACCGTGAAATAAACCAGGACGACGAAATTACCATTTTCAGTAAAGAAGATTTCCCTTTCTATAACCGGGTTATGCTTCCAGATTACATCAGTGGTGAACAAAAGTGGGAACAACTGGTAAAAATGAAGGATTCGGAAGAGCCTGAATATAACATCCGTTTATTAAGAGGTATCAGCGTTGTAAAAGTGAACCGCGACGAAAAATACGTCACCGACTCACGCGGAATCAAAACTCCGTACGATGTATTGATAATGGCAACCGGCAGTCGTGCGGCTGTTCCAAGAAATGTCCCTTCCCTACCGGGAATATTCACAATGAGAAGTCGTTTGGATGCCGATAATTTCAAAAGACACGTACCTAAAAACGGTCATGTACTGATTGTGGGTGGCGGCTTACTGGGACTTGAAATGGCGGCGTCCTTACGTGAAATTGGAATAAAGATCACAATCGTACAACGAATTTCCCGCTTTCTGAACCGTCAACTAGATCCTTTAGGAAGTGAGCTTTTACATGATGAGATGGTTGATCAGGGTTGCGATATTTATTATAATGACGAAGTGCAATTATTCTACGGAAGATCAAAGCTTACCGGTGTAGGCTTAGCAAGTGGCAGAAAGATTGACTGTGATGCTATGATTATCGCCATAGGTACAGTTCCAAACATTGAGCTTGCCCGAGAAATTGGTTTAGAATGCAAGCGTGGTGTTGTTGTTGATGAGCGTCTGCAAACAAACGATTCTTCGATCTTTGCGATTGGAGAAATAGCCGAATTTGACGGCACATTATATGGAATTACCGCTGCTGCGGAAAAACAGGCAGATGTTGTAGCACATTATCTTAATGGAGATATTGCCAGCTACTACAAAGGAAGTCTGTTCATGAATATTATTAAGATTCAGGGATTCGACTTGTGCAGCATTGGTGAAGCTGAATATCCGGAAGGTGATAAGAGCTATGAGGAAATAGTTTTTATCGACAAAGCTAAGCGATATTATAAAAAATGTATTGTTCGCGAAGACCGCCTGGTCGGTGCCATTTTAATAGGCGACAAATCCGAGTTCCAGGAGTTCAGAGAGCTGATAGATGAAAAAATAGAACTGAGCGAAAAACGCCTTCACCTGCTTAGAAGCGGAAAAAAGACTGAGCCTGTTTTAGGAAAACTAGTTTGTAGCTGCAATAATGTAGGTGCGGATAATATCAGAGGGAAAATTAACGAAGGCTGTAGTTCTTTTAAAGACGTATGTTCTGCAACCGGAGCCGGAACAGGCTGCGGCTCGTGCAAACCCGAGGTAAAGCGAATTTTGGAAGAAACCCTAAATGAACAAGCTGTTGCAAACTTATTGATATGAACGCACAATCTGAAAGCACACATCTGATTAAAGTAAACCTCCCGGGTGGCATTGTGGCGGCCGGAGATTTGCTGGATATTCTAAATGCAGCAGAAAAAGCTGGAATAGATAAAGTAAGTCTGGGTAACCGTCAGCAACTGTTTTTATCAGTCAGAGAAGAACAGCTTGAAGACCTGGAACACGAATTTGCTATCGTAGATATTGATTATGAAATTGGCACAGACATTTATCCCAATATCATAAGCTCGTACGTTTCAGAAGATATTTTTGGCACGTCGAACTGGTTGAGAGAAGGTGTGTACAAAGACATACTGGATCTTTTTGAGGAGAAACCGAAGCTCAAAATTAACCTGGTCGACAACAACCAAACATTTATCCCGTTCTTCACCGGAAACCTTAACTACATCGCCTCGGATACCAGCAATTACTGGCACCTGCATATTCGCTTCCCGAAAACCAACATTTTCTATATCTGGCCAACGTTAATTTACACGGAAGACATTCCGGCTTTGAGTCTGGATATCGAAGAGGTGATTTTATCAAACAAAAGCCACTTTTACGACCAGGAAGAAATTGACGGAAACTTACTTTTTCTTGAAATTTCGTCAGAAAAAAAAGTCACAAGAAACCCTGAAGAAAGACTAACACTGCCAGATTTCCAGCTTCCTTACTACGAAGGATTTAACAGCTACGACAATAAATACTGGCTGGGGATCTATAAAAGAAATGAAGAATATTCAGTTGCCTTCCTAAAGGATGTTTGCGCCGTATGCCTGCAGTCTCGAATAGGTCAGATCAACACTACGCCCTGGAAATCTATTATAATAAAAGGTATTACAAGCGAAGAGAGAAAGCAGTGGAATTGGATTTTAGCTAAACATCGAATTAACGTTCGCCATGCTTCAAACGAGCTTAACTGGCAAATTGAAGATCAGTGCAGCTATGCATTAAAGCTGAAAAATCACCTGGTCCGCGAGTTTGATAAGAACGATGTCAGAACTTTCAGACTTTGCTTCGCTATAAAAATTAACCCAAAGACTGGTCTGTTTGGCTCGGTGATCATCAGAAAAAGAGCAAGCGCTGACAATGCGGAATCACCGGAAATATTCGACATTCTACATACACGTGACTTCAACCCTAACTCGAAAGATTTCATCGCTTATAAAGAAGAAGTAAACATCGAAGACCTTCCATCAACACTGGTACAGCTGTGCGATTATTTTTATGATATTCAAACTAGTGGAAGCATGTTTTCGCCCATTAAATGGGATGCGAACGAAGATGTAAATGATATAGAGGCTCCGGTCTTTGTTCATCAGTGTAAACATTGTCAAACCGTCTACGACCGTGAATATGGCGACAGCCTAAATAATATTAAGCCAGGCACGCCCTTCAAAGACTTGCCCGAAACGTACTGCTGCCAAATGTGTGATGCTCCTAAATCTGAGTTCGTTGAGGTTGATAAAAAAGCATTGATAGAATTTAATTAATCTCACGCTATTTCTTATGGTATTTAAAGAAGTGAAGCGAATATTGCATTATTCGCTTCACTAGTGCGTAAAATCACTGACTTGGCCTCATCCTTTTTACACACGCACGAAAAACCATCAAAAGAATTTATCTAAGTTTGTAAAAATGGACATCAATATATTGCTTGCTATTTCGCTTTTTACTGTAGGTTTTCTGTATGCCTCTGTAGGTCATGGCGGAGCCAGCGGATATTTAGCCGTATTATCCATTTTTGCCATTCCCGTTGTTAGCTACAAACCCGTTATTTTAATTTTAAATATTCTGGTTGCAGGTATAGGTTTTCTACAATTTACCAAAGCCGGGTTCTTCAAATGGAAACTCTGCTGGCCATTCTTAGTCAGTTCTTTACCGATGGCTTATGTGGGCTCTAAAATAGCCTTGCAGGGCGATATTTATAATTTAATCCTGGGAATAGCGTTAATTATTCCGGTTATACGTTTATTAGGGTTAATTCCAGGCGAAAAAAACGAAACAAAAGAAGTATCCATTCCATTAGCCTTAGTTTTTGGCTTAATTATGGGCTTCCTTGCGGGAATGCTAAGCATTGGAGGAGGAATCTTTCTAAGTCCCTTACTTATTATACTGGCATGGGCGAATGCAAAAGAAGCTGCGGCTGCTTCGGCACTTTTTATTGTTTTGAACTCTATATCCGGATTACTGGGACACACTGCCGAAATTAATTTTGGAAGCGATTCAGTCGCGTGGTTCTCTTCTGCTTTAGCCGGAGGAATAGCCGGTTCTTATTTTGGAAGCAGACACTTTGCCGTAAATACCGTTAAATATCTGTTAAGTGCCGTTTTAGCAATTGCTTCCTGTAAGCTGATATTTTTTATGTGATGATAGAAGTCAGAGATTCATACGGACGAACATTTAAAACACTTCGGGTTAGTTTGATTAACACCTGCAACCTTGGCTGCGTGTATTGTACGTTTGGTAATGACGAACAAAAGGAAAACTATAAATCATCAAAAGAAAAAGCTCTTAGTTCTGCTGAGCTAAGCCAGTCTATCAAACATTTACATCAGGTTCTTAATCTTGATACTATCCGGTTTACTGGTGGCGAACCTTTGCTTTACAAAGAACTTCCCGAGCTGGTAAAATCAGTAAAAAGTGAAGGAATATACAACCTTAAAATTACCACAAATGGTTTACTTTTAGAGGGTCTGGCAGTAAAACTTAAAGACGCGGGTATAACAGAATTAAATGTTTCTCTTGATGCCTTTGATGAAGACATCTTCTATAAAATGAGTCGTCGCAGTGGTGTAAACCGCACTTTTAGCGGCATTGATGCTGCGATAAAGGCAGGTATAAAAGTAAAAATCAACAGCGTAATAATGAAAGGGCTGAATGATTCTCAGATCATCCCATTATTAAACTACGCTTTCGATAGAGGGCTCACCATTCGATTTCTCGAGATCATGGCAATGGGTCATTTATATGGAAATTCCGACAAACACTTCTTCTCTCAGGAAGAAATACTTTCTGTCATCAGCAGACATCATACATTTTCCCGTTTATCAAGAAAACATTCCTCAACCGCCAATTACTGGCAAACGGATGAAGGAAACACTTTTGGTATAGTGGCAAACGAAAGCGAACCATTTTGCGGGGATTGCAACCGCTTAAGATTAGATTCTTACGGAAATATTTATGGCTGCCTGAGCAGCAATCATCCGATATCGATTAAAGATGTTAACGATGAAGAATTAGTAAACCGTTTAGAACAAGCTTTAAAAAAAAAACAGGCGCTTCGATTTGCCGGAAGCGAATTAAGCATGATGCATATTGGAGGATGACAGGGGCGAGCAAATGAATTTGATGTGCGGATGTGCAAATAGAAGAAGTGCAAATGGAAGACGAAGCCTTATAAATTAGTGAATCTATTTATACTATAACAAACAAGGCACACCTAGTCTAAATACCAGCTACTTTATACTAGATACTTATATATGAAAATCCAGGTTTACGCCATATTAAAAGATTATTTCGAAAAGGAATTTACACTTCCTCAATCTTTCAATAATATTAACGAGTTGAAAAGCTTTTTAATAGATAAAAACCCGAAGGCCGAGAAAGCGTTAAATATCAGTCGCTTTGCGGTAGATAATGAATTTGTTGAAAACGACCATATTCTGAAAAGCAATGACAGCATCAGCATTATGCCCCCAAGCAGCGGAGGTTAATTATATCACATCCGAACCCATTGACTTAGCAGGACTGCTTTCTGCTTCACATCATCCGGAAGCTGGCGCCGTTGTGTTATTCAGCGGAGATGTCAGGGACAATAATCTCGGCAGAAATGTTTCCTACCTGGAATATGAAGCCCAAGAAGCAATGGCATCTAAGCTTATTTTAGGAATACTTGAAGAAGCCAAACAGAAATGGAAACTGAATATTGCCATAGCTCAACACAGGATTGGCAAGGTTGGCGTTTCTGAAGCCGCCGTGGTTGTAATAACAGCCACTCCGCACCGCCGCGAGGCTTATGAAGCGAACCGCCATATTATTGACAGAATAAAGCATGAAGTTCCAATATGGAAATGCGAGTATTTTGCAGATGGCACCAGATTATGGGGAGGAAATTGCAATTGCCACGAAATCACTGGCAATCCGAATAAGCATATCTACGAATCTGAAAATCAATAATGAAACCGATAATCACCATAGAATATTGTCCGAAATGCGGCTGGATGCTTCGCTCAGCTTACTTCGCCCAGGAACTATTAAACACATTTTCTGACGATATAAAAGGCATTTTACTACAACCCAGCGAGACCAGCGGAACTTTTAAAATAAGCATTGGCGGCACTTTGATTTTTGACCGGGTAAGTGCCGGCGGCTTTCCTGAAATTAAAGAGCTTAAACAAAAGGTTAGAGATCTGGTAAATCCGGAAAAGAGTTTGGGACATTCTGATAAAAAATAAAATGGAAAATCTTATTGGAGTTGTTTTATGCGGAGGCCAGAGCAAACGTATGGGTCGCGACAAAGGCCTCCTGGATCTGGACGGCAAATCATGGGCACTGTGCATTGCGGAAAAACTTAAGAAAGCTAATCTCCCGGTTGTTATATCTATAAATGAGAAACAGCAGGAGGCTTATGAGAAGATCTTTCCTGATATTCCTTTAATTGTCGATCAGCTTCCGATAGACGGCCCACTCGATGGTCTTTTAAGCATTCACAGAAACTTCCCTGAAAAAGATATCCTTTTAATGGCTTGTGATTTGATTGATATGCAGCAAGAAACAATTCTTTCATTAATTCACTCCTATAAGGAAAATCCAGCTTTCGAATATTATGTATATGTGCAACAGGGCTTTACCCAGCCTTTCTGTGCTATTTATACCGCAAAGGGACTAGCGCAAGTGTACAAACGCTTTGAAGAAAATTCCCTGAACAAATACAGTTTACACGACAGATTCGAATCTGGAAATACTCTGTATATCCCGGTGGCAAACGACGAAAGTTTTAAAAACTATAATAAATTATAAGGCCTTGTACAAAATTTCTGTTTAAGGGATAATTATTGTCTCTTTTTGCTGGGTATGGGCACTAAAATACCCCAGGGCACCATTACTAATATTACTTACAGGATTTGCCGGAGTTGTAGAAGCTCCGCCTCTGTTCTCATTTTGATCCAGTCCCTGCCAATAACGAAATATAACCGGATCAATACATTGCATTTCTATCTCGGCCGTATCCCCGGTTTTTGCATTTAAATCAAAATCAAACAGTTCCCTTGTTACCATTCTTCCGTCAGTGAAGTTATCGTCGTATGCAAATATGTTCTCAGAAGCCTTACCATTGATATTTAAATGAAAGCGAAAATAGTTTTTCACGCCGGGCGGATCGGTATATAGAAGCTGTACAGTTTTCTGCTCGTCGCCCAAAAACGAGCTCACAGACACGCCTAAAGAATCGATATTAACATGATTCGGCATAGTCGAGGATGCTGTAAAAATCTCTCCGTTAATCTCTACTCTCAATTTATAAGAAATGCCGGAGCGACCTGTAAAATTTCTGGCCATATAAAAACCGGGCCTTCTTTCCCGCAGGGTAATCAGCCTGCCGTTTGTATTATCAAATATGGTTACAATTGCACCTGTTACTTCTGGAAAATCATTAGGCTCACCAAAAGGCACAGAACGATGTATTCGTACAATCTGTGAATCAGCACGGTTGGTAACAGTTCCTTCGATGACTATAATTGGCGAGGCATCCTTAAGATCTACGTCGATGACCTTCTCGCAGGAGGCGAGAGCAATTCCCGTAAACACAAGCATTATAAAAAGGTATATTTTATTGTGATGCATCATCTTAAAACTTAAAGTTCCAGGTTATCGACGGGATAATTCCAAACAAAGCAGTTTGCACGGCCTGAGTTCTTGTCGTATCATCCGGATTATCCTGAAAATCGATAGTATAGGCATTGTGCCTATTGTAGGCATTATAAAAACCAAACGTCCAGCTTGACTGATATTTTCTTTCCGGCTTCCCATTCAGAGTCGCGTTCAAATCTAAACGATGATAATCAGGCATCCTGTATCCATTGCGTTCTGTGTAGTAAAACATCGTCTTTCCATCTATCTGATACTTTCCGCTGGGAAAAGTTATAGCATTGCCGGTGTTATAAACAAAGGTTCCTGAAAGTGTCCAGCGATTGGACAGCTGGTAGATTCCAACTAAGGATAAATCGTGGGTTCGGTCTTGCTTAGAAGGGAAATAGCTGCCGTCAGAGATCTCATCAAATTTCCTTTCAGTTCTGGATATCGTATATCCTATCCAGCCATTGAAATCCCCCAGGCGCTTTTTTAAAAAAAGTTCCAAACCGTACGCACGCCCATCTCCATACAATAATTCGGACTCCACATTTTCGTTCCCCCTAAGATTCGCCGCATTTTTATATTCAATCTGATTCTGCATATCCTTATAATACACCTCAGCAGAAAATTCGTACTTATTATTACTAAAATTTTGATAATAACCCAGCGCGATCTGGTCGGCTATCTGTGGCTTGATATTATTACTGCTCATAACCCATAAATCAGTGGGTAAAGCAGCTGTAGAATTAGACAAAAGATGCAGATACTGAGAATTGCGGGTATAAGATGATTTTAAAGATTTACTTTCTGAAAGCTGATAACTTGCAGATATGCGTGGCTCGGCTACAAAATATCTTTTTACTGCTTCCCCGCTGGTGTATGTCTTGGAACTACTTATCTGTCCGTTTGTATTATAGGTAAAAAACCTGCCCGGACCCAACAAAGAAAAGGAGCTTAACCGCAGTCCGTAAACGAGACTTAAGTTCTTAATTTTATACTCGTCAGAAATGTATGCCGCCAGCTCCAGGCCCTTTCTCTTTTCGATTTGCTTGTCATTTATACTCGAGGTTTCTGATGATGTAATATTTCCCGGTCTGATCTGATGATGATTAATATTTAAGCCAAACTTCAGCGAATGGCCGTTGCTTGAGAAATACTGATAATCCTGTTTTAAGTTCCAGTCCTTTATAATTGAGGTTACTTTAAAATCGCTCCGGTTATCAAAATTCTGAATCGCATAATTGTAATCACTATAAATTAGTGTGGTATTGGAAAACATCTTACTATTTAGAATATGATTCCACCGCATGGTAGCAGTTGTATTTCCCCAATCCAGACTAAATGTTTCGTTCAAGCCCAAAACATCCTGACCGAAATAACCCGACAGATAAATAATATTTTTATCATTGATTCTATAATTAGCCTTGGCGTTAAAATCGTAAAAATAAAGCTGACTGTTTTTAAGAGTGGTATCCGAGGATAATTTCAAAAACAAATCAGCATATGTACGTCGGCCACTTAGCATAAAAGAACCCTTACCTTCTTTTATAGGAGCTTCCAGTTTAAGCCGCGATGCGATTAAGCCAATTCCACCCTCGGCTGTGAACTCGTTGCGATTTCCTTCATTCATTCTGATATCGAGAACAGATGCAAGTCTGCCTCCATATTGAGCAGGCATGCCACCTTTATAAACTGATACGTCTTTTATCGCATCAGAATTAAAAGTTGAAAAGAAGCCGAGCAAATGCGAAGCATTGTAAACATTTGCTTCGTCCAACAAAATCAGGTTCTGATCTGATGATCCTCCACGAACGTAAAAGCCACTATTACCTTCGCCTGCCGACTTGATTCCCGGCAGGAGCTGAATTGTTTTAAGGATATCTTTTTCGCCAAATAATACCGGTACATTTTTAATACTTTCCATATTTAGCTTTTCAAGCCCCATTTGCGGATTCGAAATCTGTTCGTTCGCGGCCCTGCCACTTACAACAACCTCCTGTAATTCATTCGCTGGACTTAGATTAATATCAACTGTAATATTTCGATCCAGCAAGATGTTTAGAGTCTGAGATTTATAGCCGGTGTAGCTTATCTGAAGCTGATATTCTCCCTGGATAGCACTGAGCGAATAAAAGCCGTAGGTATTACTTGAAGTACCAGAAGTCCTGATTTCCTGCAATTTAACATTTGCCCCGATTAAAGTTTCACCACTTAAAGCATCTTTAATAGTACCGCTAACCGTGAATCTCGACTGCCCGCTGCTGCTTAAAGAAATTAATATTGCTAACAAAAGCAATAAGGATTTTAGAGCTGAACTATTGGTTACAGGAGGCATTTAAATAATATGGGTCCAATCGCTACGAAAGTAGGAATATAGTGCTTAAACGATGCTTGTTAAAGTATATTTTACATTAATTGTATAGCAAACCCTGCCGTTTGAGCATTAATTCCACTTTCTGTAAACAAAAGCATATCTAAATCTTTTAATTTATATCTAATCTACAAACTATGGAAACATTACACGGAGCTACAGTACAAGAACAATTGCAGGAAATTGAACACATCAAAAAGGCAAGAGAATTAGCGTCAAAATTAAAAGATATAAAAATTGCGATGCTTACAACAATTACCGCAGAGGGAAAATCGCATAGCAGGCCGATGTATACTTTTGAAATGAAAGACGATGGAATAATCTGGCTGTTTATCTCTAAAGATTCCAGAAAAGTTCAGGAGATCCAAGCTAACCCCAATGTAGTTTTAAACTATAGCAACCCTCAACATGATTTATATGTTGCAGTTAACGGACTAGCCGAAATAAGTGAAGATACTTCTAAAATTGAAGAGTTATGGAGCGACAGATTTAAAATGTGGTTTCCTTACGGGAAAGAAGATCCAAACTTATGCCTTTTAAAAATCGATCCGCAGGAAGCAGAATATTGGGATACTCCTGATTTATTACTTGCACAAGTAATAACTTTGGTAAAAAACACCATCAGCGGAAATCCTTATGTAGAAAGCGAAAATAAAAAGCTCGATTTTAAAGCTCCGGAAAACACTGCGAACCATTAACCCTAAGATTTCCGCGTCAGGCTCATTCAAATTCCTAAGATGGTAGCATTTGGAAAAATTCAGGATCTGACGCCATTCACTGTAATAAGTAAATAAATATCATGTAAACTGGAAGAGAAGGTCTGTAAAAAAGAATATCTCCAAACGGGGAGAATGGAGATATTCAAACTAACCAATTATAAACCTACTCTTAATACTGTTTACGAAAAAAAGTAACCCAAAAAACCGATAAAATTTTTCATTATTTTTTTACGTCCGGTTTGTTCATCTAAACATCTCAATTAAGTTTAACATCTCCGCAAAAATGAACCTGAATTCCTAAAGTTGCTAAAGCTGCGGCCTTAACCCTGCAAGCCTGATGCGCTCTTTCTTCATCTGTGGCATAAACCACCTGAATATGATTCGCTTTATGTCTGGCCATCATCTGGTCGCGGCTCACTCCTTTCAAAACACCATGCATAATCGGCCATTGCGATGTTGTTTCCTGCCATCTGCGCTGAGTTTCTTTTTCGGGTAAAAGCACAGCCTCCCCTACTCCAAGGTCACAATGCAAAGCATTGTCCATTACATATATTCTACTCCACACAATACTGCCGGGTTTGCTGATCCCTTTTAAACTTCCTCCGCCCAGACGGAAAAACATAGAAGGTTGTCTTTCGCTGCTTGCACCTTTATATCCGTCTATGAAATGTGCTGGTGGTGCAGCTCCCGAAATAAGGAACACCCAAACAAATTCATCAATTTCTGAATCCGTATATTGCTGTCCCCAACGCAAATCATGCAAAGTGTTTTCTCCGGGCATGCCCAGCTCTTTCCATAAATGATAAGTTACCAGAGCATCGATCCCTGCGCATTCGTCTACTTCATTAAAATGTGGCAAAGCTTCGCCTTTATACAGTTCCTTACCTGTTTCGGAATAAACAGGCGGACGATCCTGGTTATTTAATAAACCTTCTACAAGATCGCTTGCGGGAGTAAGATCTTTCAATCCCTGCTGATATTGAATTCCGATGGTGTCGCAACCAAATTCATCTGCGATCCGCAGCGCGGCTATATACATTTTGCATTGCTCCAGGGTTTGAGCTTCGGTAAGTTCTGTTGTTCCATCCTGCCCCCAATTGAACTTTACACCTTTATCAACTAACCAGTTCAGAACGCTTCTGGCTTCATCGTCTTTTACATCAAGCATTTTGGCGTATAAACTCGACTGACTTAAACGTTCTTTAAATATTCCGGTTTTATGTAGCAGATCATCCGGTACGATAGCGTTAAACATGCCCATACAACCTTCATCAAATACGCCCATGATTGCTTTATTTGCCATTAAGCGATCAGCAAAATCTTTACCTTTTTGAACATCTGCGGCAGGGATCTGCGCGCTTGAAAACGTATTTACATGGCTTTCATCATGACTTATTTTCCCCCTTGTTAACCACTCCTTCAAACCTTTTGTGAAAAAATCATCCTCAAAATCTTCGCTCCACAATGTGCTGTAATTTACACCGGCTTTGGTTAACGAGCCATTTAAATTAAGCATACCAACCAGGCCTGGCCACTGACCGCTCCAGTTTGCCAAAGTTAATATCGGACCATTGTGAGTTGTTAGGCCGGCTAATATATGATGTGAATACTGCCACACGCTTTCGGCAATAACCAGGGGTGCATCTTTGTCAATGCCTTTAAATACTTCAATACCCATTCTTTGAGAATCGATAAATCCATGTCCTTTTTCAGGATCAAACGGGTGAGCTCTTTTTACTGTCCAGCCTTGTTTTTCAACTGCGTCTCCAAACTGACGTTCCATTTCTTTCTGGGCAGCCCAGCAGTTCTGATTGGCGGCAATGCGTAAATCTCCACTCGAAACAAGCCAAACTTCTTTATTCGTATTTTCTTTCATATTGTATCGGAATAGTTAATAATATCGGTAAATCAGGTTTAAACGATGATCACACTGCATCTACTGGCTCAATCTCTTTCACCTTTTTGCTTCCAAACAAATTATATACGAGGAAACCGGATAGGAAAATTGCTGTAGTACCAACTACAATCGCGAGATTGGTATGCAAAGGACTTTTAAAAGCAATCCAGACTCCATTTGTAAAGTATACCGGCGACAAGCTAACCCAACAGATCGCCAAGGCACCCACTATCACACCTATGGCTGCATCTATGCTGCGAACCTTATCAGAAAAATACCCTAACAGAAACAGGCCCAGCATGCCGCCACTAAATATGGAAGACAGAGCCCACCAGGCATCCAGTGCACTTTTTACCCGTGTCATCGCTAATGCAGCTCCGATTCCGACAATACCCATTACTGTGGAAGCGATATACAAAACCTTTAATAGGTTTCTCTGCGAGCCATTTTTATTGAAATAACGTTGGTAGTAATCCGTCAGGATAACTGTAGCAGTACTATTCAGACTAGTAGAAATTGTACTCATACCAGCAGCAAAAATAGAAGCGACTAACAGTCCGGTTAAACCTTTAGGAAGTCCGTGCACGATAAAATATGGGAAAACCTTGTCGGCTTTATCCATCGACTGTAGCTCCGCAGGCAACAGATCTGGATGCACCTTATAATAGGCAAACAACGCGGTACCAATAATAAAAAACAACAATGAAACCGGGATGTATAACAAGCTACCAAACCATGTAGAAAAATTGGCTTCTTTCAACGAATTAGTCGTCATATAGCGCTGTACGTAGTTTTGATCGATTCCAAAATTCTGCACGTTTATGAACAAGCCATAAATCAATATCACCCAGAACGTAGAATTTGAGAAATTCAAATCAAAACTGCCCAAGCTGGTTTTATGAAATTCTTTTGCGATGGCAACTGTTTGCATTGGACCTTCTGGCATGGAAAAAAGTAAAACCAGGGCACAGGTTAGAGCACCCACAATCAAAACAATCCCCTGAATGGCATCTGTCCAGATAACTGCCTGAATGCCTCCCAACATCGAATAAAGCAATACACATATTCCGGTACATATTATAATTAAGGAGAGATCCCAGCCAAAAAGCGCATTCATGGGTAAAGCCAGCAAATACATTATAGATCCCATACGGGCAATCTGTGTTAACAAATAACAAACGGAAGCGTAGATTCTGGCCCAGGGGCCAAAACGTTTTTCCAAAAAAGTATATGCAGACGGACTATTCACTTTTCTGTATAAGGGAACAAAAAACTTGACTGCCATATAAGATGCAATAGGTATTGACAAGCTAAATACAAAGCCGTTCCAATTGGTGAGATAAGCATTTCCAGGTAATGCCAAAAAACTGATACTGCTAACGAAAGTTGCAAATATTGACATTCCAACCGCCCATGCTGGCAAGCGTCCTCCCCCTGATGTATATGAATCGGCAGATTTGTTTTTAAAATAGAAAGAACATCCAAAAAGGATAATCCCTAACATATAAATCAGGAAAACACACAGATCAAGAACAGGCATATTCATATGACGATAGTCTATTTGGTTTATCAGGAAATCATTCAAGATCCACCGATGAATTTATTTGGCTAATGATTGAGGTTCGTTGATCAACCAATCAATACATATTTTCAAACATAGCTGGAATTAAAGACTGCATTGTGTAGATTATTTGCAAGACTTTATAGAAATTTAGCATAAACGAGTGTCAATGCTTCGTATTGAGCTTTATGGAAGGGAGCTGCTTTAATGTAAAGCAACCGCGACGTTTCACAAAAAAACGTAGGTGATCCCATCACCACCTCTGTCGGCGTGTTCATCTTCAATGCGGGAGACCTGAGAATATTTGCGTAAATAATCGCGTATTAATTTTCTTAGAATCCCATCGCCTTTACCATGAATAATTTTCAGGTTCGAGAAGCCCATCATTAATGCCCGGTCAAGATATTTCTCAATTTCAAACAGGGCTTCTTCTCCGCGCAAACCCCTTACATCTATTTCAGGATTAAACTGCGCGATCGCATCAGAAACCTGCGATGAGTAAGAACGACGAATCTCTTTTGGAACCTCCTTATTGGCTATTTTTTGTACGCGCTTACGCTTAACCACAGAGCGAAGATCGCCCATGGCCAGAATGACGTTGTCTTTTGTAATATCCATTACCTGACCCACAGTTTCAGAATCTTCAAGCCGAACCCAATCACCTGCTTTTAAAACAGAAGTATCTTGCTGAGGTTTGGCAGTAGCTTCCTTTATCGTGTTCTTTTGTAATTCCTGTTGCAGGTTTTGCCGAAGCTTTTGGGTTTTCTCTTTATCAGCCTTACTTTCCCGAATCTCAGAAATAGTATTCTCTACCAGCTTATTGGCGTTAATAATAATATTTTGAGCCTCTTTTTTAGCTTCTTTTAAAATGCCTTTTTTGTTTTCGTCCAGATAAGCTTTCAGCTTTTCATTCTCTTCTAAAAGCAGACTGACACGCTTTTGCTGTTTCTCAAGGGCTATTTTCTTTTCAAGTATTTCCTTTTTATCCCTCTCAAGATCAACCAATAAGGTATCCACCTTCTTCTGATAGACTCCTATTTTATTCTTGGCGGCATTGATCACATTCTGTGGAAGTCCGATTTTTTGAGCAATTTCAAAAGCATACGAACTGCCCGGCTTACCCATTTCGAGAATATATAAGGGCTGCATCTTAAGGTTATCAAAAATCATTGAGGCATTTTCCAGGCCTTCGGCGGCATTTGCGTACACCTTTAAATTGGAGTAGTGCGTTGTAACAACTCCGCGAATGTGCTTCCTGTTTAATAATTCCAGAACAGCTTCAGCGATAGGTCCGCCGAATTGCGGATCAGTACCTGTACCAAATTCATCAATAAGCACTAATGTTTTACCCCCGGCATTTTCAACAAAGTATTTCATTTTTGAAAGATGGGCGCTGTACGTACTCAAGTCGCTCTCTATTGATTGATCGTCGCCAATATCTGCAAATACCTGTTTAAATATTCCGAGTTTCGAACTTTCGTCGGCTGGGATAAGCAAGCCTGCCTGCACCATAATCTGCAATAAACCAACAGTTTTCATTGCCACAGATTTACCTCCTGCATTCGGACCAGAAAGAACTACCACCCGCTGCTGATCATCAATCTTTATATTTAAAGGGACAACAGAAGTGCCCTCCTTTTTCAGATTTAAATACAATAAAGGATGATTAGCATTCACCAAATTAAGTTCGGGCGTTTGCAACAAAACTGGCATTTCAGCTTCTATCTGCTGAGCGAAAAGAGCTTTTGCTCTCACGAAATCAAGCTTTGTTAATAAACCGTGATATGAAAGCAATAGAGGAACATACGGCCGCAACTCATTACTCAATCCTGTTAAGATTTTAACAATCTCACGGCGTTTATCAAACTCCAGATCCCGAACCAGGTTATTTAACTGAAAAACTTCCTCCGGTTCCATGTAAACTGTTTGCCCGGAGGCAGATTCATCATGAATAAAGCCCTTCAGCTTACGTTTGTTCTCGGCAAGGATTGGTATACATAAGCGGCCGTCACGAATAGTTAAATTTCCGTCCGCAGTCCAGCCATTGTTCTGGGCATTTTTGAAAATCTGATCGACTTTTTTCCGTGCATCCGATTCGGCTTTGGCGATACCTGATGTTATTTGTTGCAACTCAACCGAAGCATTCGGACGAATTTTCCCTTTTTCATCGATTACCGCTTCGATGCTCTTGATTATCTTTTTTTCGATAGGGAGGTGCTCAAACAAGCCTTCCAGATTGGGATATCTTCCTTCCCGTTCGTTAAAATAATTAATAACCGAAAAAACCGTCTGTAACGAGAGCAAAATCTGATGTAGTTCCGCTTCGTTAAGAAAGCTCCCTTCAACCCTTATTTTCTCTGCTAAAGACTTAATATCGAATAAATGGCGAATGTGCAAAGGCGCATCGTTCTCCAGAATATCTTTAAATTCTTTGGTTTGCCGTAAAAATTTATTGATCTGGTCGAAACTGGTCATCATTTGAATACGATCAACCATTTGCCTTCCCATATCACTCAGGCACTGAGCTTTTATCAGCGACTTAATTTCTGAAAATCCGAGTTTATCTGATGCGTTTTGCGGGTAAATCATTCTTTCTCTGTTCCTTCTTCAATACAGAATCTCTTCTTAGGGAATCGGTTTTTAAAGTATCCACTTTCTTTGTAACGGATTTTTTTGCTGTTGGATATTTCTTCCAGATTTTTAAAAATTTTTCTGCCGGAGATTTGTAAGATGGAAGGTAGAAATCATATTTACCTCTAAGCATTTGCGCACGTATGTTGTCAATTCTCTCCTTTCTGCGTTCAGTCTGTTCCTCGAGCCTTATCTTACGCAAAGTTTCTTTTTGAATCCTATCCTGCCGTGCACGTTCGTCCTTGTCAAGCTTTGTTAAATTCTGCTCAACCTGCTTGTACATTAGCTCAAGTTCCTCAGGCCGCTCTATGTAATATGACATGCTCCTCCTTAAACCAAGCGAATCTGTGTCGTACTTTTTATATAAAGCTTTATAGCTGGCAGCACTTTTTTGTTTACTGCTATCGCTGTTATCATAAAACATAGATGCATAGCCATTTGCAAGATGCAAATCAGTCAGCAATGAAATCATTTCTTCTTTAGGAACTATTCCCTCCGGAGTATCGTTACCACAGGCAGAAAAAAAAACGTAAACAAAAAACAACAGTAGTAAGCGCCTCATTTGTTAATTTAGCAGGAAATTTTTGCTAAAAATACATATAAATGAGCATTGCAGCCAACCTGAGGAAATTAAAGAAGGAATTAGATTCTTACGACGCAAAACTTATTGCCGTTTCGAAAACTAAATCTAATGAAGAGATTATGGAAGCATACAATGCCGGGCAACGGATATTTGGAGAGAACCAGGTTCAGGAATTGGCAGATAAATACGAACATCTTCCGAAAGATATAGAATGGCACTTAATCGGTCATTTACAAACCAATAAGGTAAAATACATAGCTCCATTTATATCGCTTATACATTCTGTAGATAGCTTGAAGCTTCTGATTGAGATCAATAAACAAGCGGCAAAAAACAAGCGCATTATCGACTGTCTCTTACAGGTTTACATTGCTGATGAAGACACGAAATTTGGTCTGGGTTATGATGAAACCATTGAACTGCTTCGTTCTGAAGAATACTCTCAATTAAAAAACATCCGGATTGTTGGCTTAATGGGCATTGCCACCAACACAAAACTCGAAAAGCAAATAAATGATGAATTTAATGAGTTAAATGTCTTTTTTGAAGGTATTAAGCAAAGCTTCTTCAGAAAAGAGGAATCGTTCAGAGAAATTTCCATGGGCATGTCCGGAGATTATAAAATAGCTCTTGAAAATGGCAGCACCATGATCCGCGTCGGCAGTACTATTTTTGGCAGCAGGGTTACTCCGCACTGGAAGAACAATTAACCTAAAAAAGTCAAAAGGAAAAATTAAAAAGTCAAAAATACTTATCATTCACCATAATGCTCTTTAATATTCGTGAGGCTCAAAAAGAAGACTGTAGCAGATTACTTGAACTCGTTCATCAATTAGCAGATTACGAACGGGCTCCGCAGGAAGTTACCGTTAGCCTTCAAGAGTTTGAAGATGCCGGATTTGGAGAAAGACCCGTTTGGAAAGCGTTTGTTGCCGAAGTTGATAAGCATATTGAAGGCTTTGCACTGTATTATATCCGATATTCGACCTGGAAGGGTCCAAGGTTATTCCTGGAGGACTTTTACGTCACACAGCATATGCGGGGAAAGGGAATTGGAAAAATATTATTCGAAAGGATTATTGTTGAGGCGAAAGAAAAAGGCTTTAACGGCATGAATTGGCAGGTGCTTGACTGGAACGAGCCGGCCATAAATTTCTATAACAAATACGATTCGGCATTTGATGCCGGATGGCTAAACGCTTCATTGTCAAAAGAACAATTAGAAGCATTTCAGGTTGATATAACCGGCATAGAACACACATTTAATAAATGATAAACGTATTTAAATTTGGTGGTGCATCCGTAAAAGATGCCGATGGAATTAAAAACCTTGCTAAAATAATCGAGCTTAATAAAGATAAACGACTGTTAATAGTTGTATCTGCGATGGGTAAAACCACAAACGCTCTCGAAGATCTTACCAAAGCTTACGCCGATCAAAGACCTGATATGCAGCAGATATTCGGCAATATTAAAACTTACCACCAAAACATTTTACTTCAGCTATTTGAAGATGAAAACCATCCTGTTTATGATGAAATTGAAAATAGCTTTGTAGAAATCGATTGGATTATTGAAGATGAACCACATGACGAATTTGATTTCATCTACGACCAATTGGTGTCGATGGGCGAACTCATTTCTACGAAAATAGTAAACGCTTACCTAAATCATGTCGGAATAAAAAGTAAATGGCTGGACGCAAGAAGTTTTATTCATACGGATAATTCTTACCGTGAAGGCAATGTAGATTGGAACAAAACCTGCAAGTCGATTGAAAAAAACATTCCGCATGTAATCCAGGATCAAGTTGCCGTTACACAGGGATTTATAGGAGGCACGTCCGAAAACTTCACTACCACCCTTGGCCGGGAAGGATCGGATTATACAGCCGCGATATTTGCCGCTTGTCTGAATGCCGAAGCGGTTACCATATGGAAAGATGTGCCGGGCGTTTTAAATGCGGATCCTAAATTGTTTCCGGACACTATTAAATATGAAGAGCTATCCTATCGGGAAGCATTAGAAATGACTTTTTATGGAGCCACAGTAATTCATCCCAAAACAATAAAACCATTACAAAACGCAAAAATTCCTTTAATGGTGAAGCCTTTCCTTTCACCGTTGGAAAGCGGAACCTGCATACAGGAGAGCCAGGTGAAAATCACCCAGCCGGCCATAATTCTAAAAAACAACCAGGTACTTCTAACAGTGTCGACACCCGATCTATCGTTTATAACCGAAGATCATCTGTGCGACCTTTACGGGATTTTTGCAGAAGAGCACGTAAAAATTAATATGATGCAACTTTCGGCAATAACTTATTCAGCTTGTTTTGATGCAGATGACCGAAGATTTCCAAAACTAATGACGGCGCTTGAAAAAAAGTTTAAACTAAAATACAATTCAGGTTTAGAATTATTGACTGTAAGACATTTCAATAGAGAGATCATTAACAATCTTACACAAAACAAAGCAGTACTTTTAGAACAAACCAGCAGGCACACAGCACAAATGGTAGTACGAAATATATAATCCTATTTTAGTTTGAACAAGAATATATTTGATCCCAGGGTACAGCAATTTCTTGAAGAACATATTAAAGGTGATATTCATAAAATTGCCTTAAGCAGAAGCCCTTTTGACAATATTTCTTCAAGAGAACTGGCAGAACAATTGGACAGCAGGCGGAGAGCCGAAAAAAAGCTGCCACTCTGGTTTAACACTTCCGGTATAATTTTCCCTCCAAAACTATCAATAGAACAAAGCTCCTCCGAATTAACTGCAGCATATAAGAGTGAATTAATTAAAGGCAATAAGATTATTGACCTTACCGGTGGCTTCGGTGTAGACACCTATTTCTTCTCGAAAAAAGCAAAGGAAGTTGTGCATTGCGAAAAAAGCCGCGAACTATCAATCCTCGCCGGACACAATTTATCTATTCTGGGCGCAGAGAATATCCGATTCATCAATGCAGACAGCATCGAGTTTCTGAAAGAGACAGAAGAAATTTTCGACACTCTTTATATCGATCCGTCACGACGAATTGAGTCTAAAAAAGTTTTCTTACTGAAAGACACTGAGCCGGACGTCGTGAGCAATCTCGCTCTCTTTTTAACTAAAGCATCCAGAATAATTATAAAAACCTCCCCTCTTTTTGATATACAGTCTGGATTGAATGAATTATCGCAAGTAAGTGCAGTGCATGTTGTCAGTGTTAAAAACGATTGCAAAGAACTTCTATGGGTAATTGACAAGGGTTTTGTAGGCGAAGCAGAAATCATCAGTACAGCGATCAGCACCTCAGGACAGAAATCTTTCAGGTTTAAAATATCAGATGAAAGAAGCCTGAGTATTGATTCTTATTCTGTTCCCTTAAAATATCTTTACGAGCCCGATGTGGCCCTACTCAAAGCCGGTTGCTTTAAAAGTATCACTCAGGCTTTTCCTGTACTAAAACTACATCAGCATTCCCATCTCTACACCTCAGAAAACTTCGTTGCCGACTTTCCGGGAAAAGTATTTAATATAAATGATGTCAGCGATTACAAGCAGTTTATTAAAGAAAATCAGCTAAAAAAAGCCAATGTAATTTCCAGAAATTTCCCTCATTCTCCCGACGAACTGAAGAAGAAACATAAAATCAGTGATGGAGGACCCGAGTATCTGATCTTTACCACGGTATTTCCTAATAATCTGCAAGTTATTCAAGCCCATTTTCACCTTGACGAAAATGGATAATGGAGTAATCAGAAACATAATCCCCTCAAAACCAACATCCTTAATTTATAAACTTCAAATAATACTAAATGAATAAAAAATATTTTTTGAAGGCACCCTCGAATTGCTATATTTGCACTCCCTGAAAAGGGGTTTAGTTCTTTAATTTTACATCAAAGGAGAGATGCCTGAGAGGCCGAAAGGAACAGTTTGCTAAACTGTCGTACTGGCAACGGTACCGAGGGTTCGAATCCCTCTCTCTCCGCAAAAAATAAAAACTTTAAAAGGCGGGTAAAATTGCTACCTTTGCACACCTTAAAAGAAATAAAAAGATACCGTTCGGGGTGTAGCGTAGCCCGGTATCGCGCCACATTTGGGATGTGGAGGTCGTAGGTTCGAATCCTGCCACCCCGACTAATCAGAACAACATCTGGTTTAATTTTGAAATACTAATAAAGATACCGCTCGGGGTGTAGCGTAGCCCGGTATCGCGCCACATTTGGGATGTGGAGGTCGTAGGTTCGAATCCTGCCACCCCGACTAATCAGAACAACATCTGGTTTAATTTTGAAATACTAATAAAGATACCGCTCGGGGTGTAGCGTAGCCCGGTATCGCGCCACATTTGGGATGTGGAGGTCGTAGGTTCGAATCCTGCCACCCCGACAAATCAGAGCAACATCTGACAAAAAGCCTCTAAATTTCATCACTTAGAGGCTTTTTTGTATTTAAACCCTTCAGCAAAGTGGATCAAGCAAAAAAATGATAGCTGTTATTGGTTATTGGATCAAGTATTTCGCTTGATCTGTAATTACTTTCTTTAATACTGCCTAACCTTAAACTTTGATAAACCGCCTTTAAGATCCAGTACAATTACATTATAAGAGCCCTCGTAATTCTTATTCGTATAAGTTCCGTCAGCCTGTTTTGTAAAGCCTGTAAAATCATTTGAAGACAATCCGGACTCTGTAGTTATTTTACAGGCAGCTGATAAGGGGATGGATATTTCAATTTCAGACACTCCTGTTTCAACAGAAACGGTGGTGGATTTTACGGGTTCAGGAAGTATAATTTTGAATGATGCAGCGCCACCTTTGATTGATATTTTGTTCACTTTAAAGGAAGACAAATCAAGATCTGCTTTCCCCGCCCCCATTTCTACATTTATATCCCAGATAGGATTTGAATTTAGCTTCAAGGTTGCTGTATTTCCATCATTATCCTTCAATTCCCATTTAGAATTACCCTTCATTTTGAAATCCAGCACCTGGGTGCTATCAGAAAAAGTCTTTAATAATGAATAATTGCCAAAGCTCTTTTTAACGTCTGCCTGAAATAAGTTACCGGTAGAATCTTTTAGAACATATTTTGTTGCACCACCCGAGATATTTAACACAGCTTTCGCGATACTATCGTTATATTCTTCAACAAAAGTATGTGTAGCTTGGCGTCTGTCACTATCCTCCCGATCGTTGCGAAATGACCATTCGGGTTCTTCATCAAGGGAAGTAATCCCTTTGTAGGTTATAAATCCAAGGGCCAGCAATGTTAACAAAACTGATATTATAGCTCCTGCACGCGAATCATCTCTGGAAAAAAGCAAATTTGCTCCAATCAAAATCAAAATCACAGGCCAAAAACGAAAGATAACCCGCCACTGAAAATCTATTACTCCAAAGTTCTGGAGCAATAAAACACCGCCTACAAAAACAAGTATCAGTCCCCAAATAATTTTCTCAGTTCTCATTTCTTCTAGGCTAAAGGTTGTTCATCGCGTTTACCGGTTTCTTCGGTTTGAGTTTTTTCCTCTTCGCCGGTTATTGATGGTTTGTCGGTCAGATTATCATAAGGCTTCTTCCTTTCTGGCCTGAATAATATAACAAGCCCCAGGGCGATTAATATCATTGGCCACAGCTTGACTATTGAAAACCAATGAGGAATAATGTTAAATTCTGCCAATAAAAACCAGGCTCCAATAGAAATCAACACAAGTCCGGCAATTAGTCGGCCTGAGTCGCCCTTCGATTTTGTGGATTGTAATGGAGGGATATACATCCCGGAATTTGCTTCCTGTACCTTATAATCGGTATCAAAATTTCTATAAGTTTCGAGGAAAGGTTTCTCGGGCACCGCAATCCAAAGAATTATATATATCAGCAATCCGGAAAAGCCAAAAACGGCCAACAGAATAAATAGTATCCTTACCAGTGTAACATCAATTAACAGATAATCTGCCAGTCCGGCCGCAACTCCGGCAATCATCTTATTTTGTTGATTTCGTTCTAACTTTCTTTCCATTGCTATTAGATTTGACCTCTAAGAGGAGTTATAATTATTTCATCAGGGTTGGATCCGGCGCTTGAACCCAGGCAAAAAATCACTGCGTTCGCTACATCCTCTGCTGCTACGAAACGATCTGCCGGCAGTTCTGTCCCCTCCCAGGAGCTTGTGAGCGTGGATCCCGGAAGAATGGCTGTTACCTTGACATTATACTTCATGAGTTCCAGTCGTAATACTTTTGTTAGACCATGCAAAGCAAACTTTGTTACAGTATAAGAACCCGCTTCTGCGACAGGATTAATTGCCGCAATTGAACAAATATTCACAATATAGCCAGATCTTCTGTCTCGCATTTGTCGCCCGAAGGCTCTGGATAAGGTGTAAGCAGTATGAAAATTAACCTCCAATTGAGTTGTTAAACTGGATTCTTCTTCATCCAATATAGAACCCTGGTTGAAAATGCCGACGTTATTAATTAAAACATCCACTTGTTGAAACTGTTGTTGTACAAAGTTTACAAAAGCAGTAACACTTAATGGTTCAGCACAGTTAGTACTTAATCCAACAGCATGGATTGGATGTTGCGACATTATTTGCTGGCAGAAAGAATCAATTTCAGGCTGATTTCTTGAACATATAGCCAAATTATATCCGGCTTGTGCCAGCTTAAGCGCGATAGCTTTACCCATCCCTTTGGTTGCTCCTGTAATAACTGCATTCATGATAAAAGTAAATTTAAAGTATTAGGCCAAAAGCCTTATTTTAGTCCAAAAATAATTTATGATTTTTTATCCTCTTGGTAAATATATCTTATTGTTAAAAGCAGTCTTCCGAAGACCTGAAAAATGGAACATTTACCGCAGAGAGATATTTCATGAAATGACATCAATCGGTGTTGGTTCTGTCGGTATTATTGCAATTATATCCATTTTTCTTGGAATGGTAACTACGGTGCAAACAGCCTTTCAGCTGGTAAGTGATCTTATTCCAAAGTCAATTATTGGCTCTATCGTACGCGATTCAACTATTCTCGAATTAAGTCCTACTATTTCAGCCATTGTTTTAGCCGGTAAAGTAGGTTCAAGTATCTCATCGCAGATAGGAACCATGCGTGTAACAGAACAAATCGATGCTCTTGAAATTATGGGCATAAACTCTCCCGGGTATCTTATTTTACCTAAAATTATCGGAGCCGTGGTTATGATTCCTCTTTTAGTAATCATATCGATAGCCTTAAGCATTTTCGGCGGTTATATAGCCGGGACGCTTTCGGGAGCTGTTACTCCAAACGATTTTATAATGGGACTTACAGAAGGATTCATTCCTTTTACTCTAACAGTTTGTATGGTTAAGTCGGTGCTTTTTGCATTTATAATTACTTCTGTAGCCGCCTATCAGGGATTTTACACTTCCGGAGGAGCCTTAGAAGTAGGTATTTCAAGTACAAGAGCAGTAGTGGTTAGCTGTATAGCTATTTTATTTACAGATTACCTTGTGGCGCAACTATTATTATGATCGAGATTAAAAACATACATAAAACGTTTGGAGAGAATCATGTTTTAAACGGGATATCTGCAAAGTTTCAGGATGGTGATAATAACTTAATTATCGGGGGCTCAGGATCAGGGAAAACGACGCTTTTGAAATGCATGGTCGGTCTGCATGAACCAGATCAGGGCTCTGTTATATATGATGGCCGTGACTTTACGCGTTTAAACTTTAAAGAACGTATAGAAATCCGAAAGGAAATAGGAATGTTATTCCAGAGTTCTGCTCTTTTCGATTCGATGACTGTTGAAGAGAATATAATGTTCCCTTTAAACATGTTTACAGAAGAGCGGAGGCGAGAAAAACTAAAAAGAGTAAACTTCTGTCTTGAGAGAGTGAACCTTGAAGGTAAAAACAAACTTTACCCTGCGGAGCTTTCGGGTGGAATGAAAAAACGTGTCGGAATTGCCCGGGCAATTTCAATGCAGCCGAAATATCTTTTTGTTGACGAACCAAACTCAGGTCTTGATCCGAAAACATCAATCGTAATTGATGAACTCATTAATGAAATTACTGATGAGTACAATATTACTACTGTTGTGGTTACTCACGATATGAACTCTGTTATGGGTATCGGAGAAAACATTATCTTTCTTTACGATGGAAAAAAAGAATGGGAAGGATCAAATAAAGAAATCGCACATACAGACAATCAAAATCTAAATGATTTTGTATTTGCCAGTAAATTCACTCAGGCAGCGAGAGAAAAATTATAAACTACATAAAAGACTTAATAAGAGGAGTCGATACATAAATGATTCAATTACTTACACCGCAACATTGGAAAGATTACGAACTGATAGACTGCGGTGACTTCGAAAAGCTGGAGAGATTCGGCGATATAACGTTAATCAGACCAGAGCCTCAAGCTGTTTGGGCAAAACAACTTCCCGCTTCCGAATGGCAGAAACTCCATGACATTAAATTTAAGGGGCGATCGGCAACTTCGGGAGAGTGGGTTAAGAAGAATCCTAAAACACCCGATCGTTGGCACATCAGCTATCAAAATGAACAGGTGTCGATTAAACTGCGGCTAGGACTGACCTCTTTTAAACATGTCGGTGTTTTTCCGGAACAGGCGGTTAATTGGGATTACATTTCTGATACGATCAGTAAATTTAAAACACCGAACCCAAAAGTCCTTAATCTTTTTGCCTATACCGGTGGTGCATCTATTGTCGCAAAAGCAGCCGGAGCAGATACTACTCACGTAGATTCGATAAAACAGGTAGTTACATGGGCAAACGAAAACCAGGAGCTCTCTAACGTAAAAGACATTCGCTGGGTTGTAGAAGATGCCTTGAAATTTGTAAAACGCGAAATCAAGCGTGGAAAAAAATACAACGGCATTATTTTGGACCCGCCATCTTACGGACATGGCCCCAACGGTGAAAAGTGGAAATTAGAAGATCATATCTTAGAGATGATGCAGGAAGTAAGTCAACTTTTAGACGAAGAGGAACACTTTCTGATCTTAAATAGCTACTCTTTGGGCTTCTCTTCAGTAATTGTTGAAAATCTGTTGAAAGGAAGTTTAAAATCCAGCAATAACCTTGAGATTGGCGAGTTATATTTGCAGGCGAAAGCCGGTAACAAATTACCTTTAGGGGTGTTCGGGAAAGTCAGAAAACTAGCAATTTAAAATTGCTGAAAAATAAAAACAAATCAATTCTACACTGTAAATCAATTTTAATGACAATAAACAACATGTACAAAGCTGTTTTGGGAGTTGCAATACTGGGCACATTGTTCAGCTGTACACAAGATGTAAAGACCGGCAATAATGCTGAGGCAAAAGGTAAGGACACGACTGTAATTACAAAAGAAAAAGAAGCTGATGTTACTACCTCAAATAACAACGGCACTATTGACACGGCTTTGTATAATCAAAGAGTGCGTGAGAATGCCAATGGCGATACTACGGGATTATGGCCGGTGAAAAACCAACCGTATCCTCTGCCTGGTGCAATTCTTCCTTTCAAGAGGATTGTTGTGTATTACGGAAATATGCATTCGAAAAAAATGGGCGCGCTAGGAGAATATGCCCCTAAAGAAATGTGGAGACGATTAAATGCTGAAGTTAAAAGGTGGGAAAAAGTAGACCCGAAAACTCCGGTACAAAAAGGCATTCACTACATAGCTACAGTTGCAGCCGGCTTGCCGGGAAAAGACGGAGCCTATGTGAACAGGATGCCTGAAAAACAAATTGACTCGGCATTAACCATTGCGAAAATGGAGAATGCTATTCTGTTTCTAGATATCCAGGTAGGATTAAGTACTATCCAGAAAGAAATTGGCAGATTTGATAAATATCTAAAGATGCCTCACGTGCACTTAGGTATCGATCCTGAGTTCGCGATGAGAAAAAAAGGGGTTGTTCCGGGAAAGAAGATAGGGACATATGATGCCGAGGAAATAAACTTCGTGTCAGACTATCTGGCTAAGATAGTGCGCGAGAATAATCTTCCGCCTAAAGTATTTGTAATCCACCGATTTACACAGGGAATGGTGACCAATTACGAGAACATCAAACTTCGCCCGGAAGTACAAATTGTAATGCACATGGACGGATGGGGCGAGCCTGAACTAAAACACGGCACATATCGCAACCATATCAGAAAGGAACCGGTTCAGTTTACAGGATACAAAATTTTCTATTACAATGATTTGAAAAAGGCTCCTCACCGATTGATGACACCCGAAGAGCTGATGAAATTAAAGCCGCAGCCTATTTATATACAATATCAGTAGGATTAAACTGTTTCAGCATAAAAGCGCCCTTGTAAATTTTGCAGGGCGCTTTTTTTATACAACGAATCACTTCAATATAACTTTGGCGGATTAGAAATAATCATCCTTTATCGAATCTATTATATTCCGGAAGCCAGTTTTGGATTGTATTGGTATACGATGATTTATTTATCAGATCAACAGCTATGGCAGTTTTAGTTCCGGTATAAATATTTGAGTCTGGTATTTTATCGGTTAGTATCGACGAATAAAACTCTCTAAGGGCATACCAGGTTCCATCCTTAGTAGGCTGGGGTAATATTGGTGCTCCTCCATCTTTATCCCATGTTATTTTGGTAGCGCCGGTAACGCCATCAACGACATCTAACTTGCTGTTAAGCTCCTCAGTATAAAACATACCCTGATTCATTAACAAGGAAATAGTACCTTTTGAACCCTTTATTTTAAAAAGATATCCATCTCGTTTATTAGAGCAGGTAGCGCCGAAATTGCCTATCATGCCTTCTTTTTCGTACCTTAACGTAGCTTGAATATTATCAAAAGTTTCTCTGCCATCTTTATAGAAATCGATTCCACCGGTTGCGTAAATCTGATCTGGCTGGGTATTAAAAGCCCAATTAATAAAGTCAATTTGATGAGAGAGCAATTCAGCAGCTAAACCACCAGAATATTCCTTATACATCCTCCAGTTAATCTGTCGCTCCAATGAAGGATTCGGGACAGATCTTCGCCAATTTCCGTTTCTGTCCCAACGGCAATCTATTTGGGTAACTTTTCCCAAATAACCTGCATCAATCATTTCTTTAACCTTATAATATAATGGTGAAGAGCGGTATTGATGGCCAACCTGTAGCACTTTTGCAGGATATCTCTTTTTTATGTTGATAAGTTCAAATGCCTGATCGGCATTGTATGTCATGGTTTTTTCCAGATAAACATGCTTTTCGGCCTTTAAAGCATTCTGTGCGATCTCAAAATGCATGTTTAGCGGTGTCGCTATAAATACAGCATCGACAGCTTTATTATCCAAAACTTCACGATAATCTTTATATGACTTTAAATCCTTCGAAGTATAAACATTCAACGCATTTTGCAATCTGAAATCTAATACATCACAAATAGCGTTTATCTCAAATTGCTCCGGCAATTGTTTAATCACATTCATAATACCCACGCCTCTATCGCCACAGCCTATTATGCCCACCCTGATCTTTTTGTCAGTAACAAACGAATCAGCAGCTAATAACTCATTCGATATAAATATTGATGAAGCTAAAATGCCTGCATTTTTTAGAAAAACCCTTCTTTCCATTTTACTAGTTATTGAAAAATTTATAAAACCCGGCGGATGCAGTATCTGCTATGCTCCTATCCTCTTTAAGATAGATGAAATAAGCAGCCATATCTGTTCTGTTTTCTAAAAAACTTAAAGCTTTGTTCACCCCGAAATTCATAAATACATTATCAAATCCATCTGCTGTAATGGCGTCTCTGGCCCAAACCGTAACACTTATCATTTCATTATCTATGGGAAAACCGGTTTGGGAATTAATTAAATGACTGATTTTTTTGTTGCCCTGAGTTTTATATTGTCTATAATTCCCTGAGGTAGTAATTGCGCCATCGTTAACAGTAATAATTTTTTTCATAGAACTATTTTCGTTCTCCTCAGGAGATTCAATTCCTATTTTAAACCGGCTTCCATCGGTCTTTAAACCTTTCACCCTGATCTCTCCTCCCAGCTCAACTAAATAATTGTTAATTCCATGCATTTCTAAGAACTCCGATAACACATCCACTGTATATCCCTGAGCAATACCATTTAGATCAACCTCTACGCAAGGTTTAAATTTAATCAAACTATCGCTTTTCAACTTTAATTTCCCAGAACCCACGCAACCTAAGGCATTTATAATCTCCGCAGCTGAAGGTGTTTTATTTGAAGCTTCAGGGCCAAAACCCCATGCTTCTACCAATGGCTTTACAGTCACGTCAAACACGCCATTCGTCTCCTTATTAATAGAGAAAGACTTTTCCATCACTTTTTTAAAGTGCGAATCGAGTTTTACACCTTTTACCGACTTATTAAATTGAGTTATTAACGAATTGGGTTTATAAAGCGACATAGAATTATCTATTTCAAACAGAATACTGTCTATACTGCTTTTTACAATAATACCGTCTGATGCATAATAATTCAATTGCCAGGTTGTACCCTGGGCAAAACCCGACAATTGATATCGTTTAAGGGCCTTAGGGTAATAAAATGAAGTTAGCGAAATGAATACAGCAGTAATAAACAATAACGGACAGCTAGTTCTCCACCCCAACCCTTTTATCAAAAAATTTCCTCTAATATTTGAATACTTTACCACCTACCATAACCTCCTGACTCTTTGAATCAAAGAAAGCTTTCTCGCCAGTACGGCCTGCTGCATTTGTCATGATATTCGCAATTGAATGATAATATCCTGCTTCCACTGGCGCATTTGGTTGCTTTCTGCTCCGAACGCATTCCATCCAGTTTCTCATGTGATTAGAAGTTAAGGGATCTGCGCCCGTATTTGCAGAAGCTACAACCTTAGCCGCATTAGCTGTAAGATTTACCTGAGTCAGCAAATTAGGCTTCATATTCATAGCAGTCGCATGCTTTTCGCTTAATCCACCTTTTGATGAAACCTTATTGGTAATTAAATTAAGCTCTCCCCCATTTGAATAATAAATTTCAGCGGGATTTTCATCACCGTTGTGCATTCTCGATCCAAAAGTCACCTGGAACCCATTTGATGGATCATCTTCTTTTCCATAATCAAAAACAGCTGTCGTAGTATCCCAATTCCTTCTGCCGTCTTTCCATTGATAAATACCTCCGTTTGAAACTACACTCCTCGGATGTTTTAAACCTGTAAACCAGTGCACTGTATCAATTTGATGCGACATCCATTGTCCAGGCATTCCTGACGAATAGGGCCAGAACAATCTGTACTCTAAATATTTTCTGGGATCCCAGGCTTCATACGGGCGGTTCAGCAAAAACCTTTTCCAGTCTGTATCCTGTTCTCTACATTTTTCAACTAAATCAGGTCTTCTCCATCTGCCAGGTTGATTCACGTTCCAGGTAAGTTCAACCATAGTGATATCACCAAATTTTCCGTCTTTTATGAAGGTTTCTGCAGCTTTATAATTCTCGCCGCTTCTGCGTTGCGAGCCGATCTGTACAATTCGATTGGACGCCTTTACTGCTTTTAAAGCAGCTCTGTTATCTTCCATTGTTTCCGCGAAAGGTTTTTCGACATAGGCATCACAATTCGCATTAACGGCTTCGATGGTATGTAATGCATGTTGAAAATCTGCTGTACTTATAATCACAGCGTCCAGATCTTTCATCTGGTACAGTTCATCATTGTTTCGAAATGCCTTTATTTTATTCCCGGTTTTATCTTTTAAAAATGCTTCGCCTTCATCTCTCCTCAAGTTCCAAAGGTCAGAAACTGCAACGATATCAAAATTCAGTTCCTTGTTATGATTTAAAAACGATGGGAATAACGAAGTACGAAAGCGGTCTGAAAAACCCACTACACCAACCCTAACCCGGTCATTAGCTCCTATTATCCGACCATAACTTTTTGCACTAAAACCCATCGTGCCAAAATAAACCCCTGCCGATGCAATAGCAGATTGCTTTATAAATTTTCTTCTTGAATTTTCCATTTGATATTGAATAAGCTTAGTTAATTTCTCTCAATTTAATGCTCCTGAAGGATACGGCATCGCCATGATCCTGCAACAGAATCCGGCCTTTCTCTGCCATTCCGAAATTCACCCAATCCTTGTATTTACTTATTGCTACCAAATCAGAAAACTCTTTAGAACCTCTTTGATACTCTAAAACTTTATAGCCATTTAAATAATATTCAACATTATTATTGGGAAGCACTTTAATAACCCCTTGATTCCAATCACCTACCTTCTTTATTGAAGCTTTGATTTTATCTGATGCTTTTAAATCATACAACGATGCAAGTGTACGGTTACCACTTCTTCCTAATTTAGCGTCCGGATGTTTTTCATCATCTAAAATCTGGTACTCCAGCCCAATAGCAGAGCCCTTGTTTCCTTCCGATTCTGTGACAAAGTATTTAACGCCACTGTTAGCTCCCTCAGATAATTTAAAATCAAACTTCAGTTCAAAGGCTTTAAATTCCTTTACAGTGACAATATCACCGCCATTCGTTGACTCTCCACCATCAGATTTAAGCACGCTTAAAACGCCGTCTTTGATTTCCCATCCCGCTTTTGGAAACTCCTGTTTGTAAGCCCCCCTCCAACCATCGCTTGTCCTACCATCCCACAACAACTGAAATCCATTAGCCTTCTCTTGTGCCGACAAATCATTTTTCAAAAGATTCACTACGAAAATATTATCGTATGGAGAGGGTTTTAAATCTTTCGTTTTGATACGGATATTACGCCAGCGAACTTGTGTTCCGGGTATTTTGTTTTTATCAATGGAGTGAACCTGCAGAGCGATAAAACCTTCTTTCGTTTCGTCATCGATTAAGTGCGCGGTTGGAATTCCATTCACCCAGGTTCTGATGGTATTACCAATACATTCTACTCTATATTTATTCCAGCTATTGTTCTTAAACGCCTTCTTGCCTTCAGGATTAAGCTCTAGAGGATAAAGCCACCCTCTTCGCGCTTCGTCGTATATGCCACCACTCCATGCTCTCTTTGCAGGATCTATTTCTACCTGATAACCATGCACACGACCATTTTGATAATTTGGAGAACTCAAACTTCTAAACTGAATTCCCGAATTCATAGAAGTATCAACAAATAACTCTAACTCCAGTACAAAATCTCCATAGTTCTTTTCTGTGGCCAGAAAAGAATTTGGCTCATTACTAACAGTGGTGCCGACAATCTCCTTGTTTTTAACTTCATATTTGGCTTTTCCGTTGAGTTGTTTCCAACCACTTAAATTTTTACCGTTAAATAGAGATTCCCATCCATCCCTGGAAGACTGGGCTTGTAGCGGAAGAACAATAATTACAACTAAAAATGTTAAAATTGAGCTTAATTTCATTTAGGAAAGAGGTTTATAAAAAAATGGCACAATGGTTTTCTCAAACTTATCTAAAAAAAATTAAATAACGATAAATTCAGATCTGAACAGAGGCTGAAGTATTGTAACATTAATATGATTTCTATGTTAGTATCTTTATTCATTCAGTTAAAAAAAACTAGGAAACAATCACATTAATCTCCGGATATGAACGATAATAGAAACACCAGTAACCCTTTACATATTGAAACAGCAACATTTGGCGCAGGATGCTTCTGGTGCACAGAGGCAATCTTTCAATCTTTAAAAGGCGTATCCAGCGTAATTTCAGGCTACATGGGCGGACATACAAACAATCCAACTTACGAGCAGGTGTGTAGTGGAAATACCGGGCATGCCGAAGTTATACAGGTTGATTTTGATCCTAAAGTAATTACCTATGAAGAGCTTTTACTAATCTTTTTTAAGACTCATAATCCCACCACTTTAAATCGGCAGGGAAATGATATTGGCACTCAGTATCGTTCCGTTGTATTTTTCCACTCCCAGGAGCAAAAGGAAAAAGCAAATAAAATGATTGATGAATTAACCAGAGAATTGGTTTATGATAGCCCCATTGTAACTGAAGTTTCCCCGGTTTCGGATTTTTATAAAGCTGAAGGTTATCATCAAAATTATTTTAACCAAAACTCCGGACAACCCTATTGTACATTTGTTATCCAGCCTAAGCTGATCAAGTTTGGAGAAAAGTTTAAAGAAAAAATAAAGACTGAGTTACTGTAGTCGTTTTTTGTAAAACGCTTGCGGGAGCGTTCAATGTTTCTACGGCAATTGTCACCTGGCAATATCGTCCTTTGCCGACCCGATCGGCCATTGTAATGCATCATACCGGCAGCAAGACCACTTTGCTCGCATTAGGATTCCTGCCTTCGCAGGAAAGACGGGGGCAATTATACCTCGTCTTTTTATTATCAACCTCAATCGTCGTCACACCCTAACAAGAGCGCCTTACTCGCATTAGCATTCCTGCCTGCGCAGGAAGGACGGTCGGGAATAGTTTTCAATAGTTGGCAAGTAGCTAATCTAAAACAATCCTAGCTGCCCTTTATCATCAATTTCAATATCCTCAGGATTGGTTATTTCGAAATCAACTTTTTTTGTCGCCTTTGGTACGCTTTCTTGGTCGGAAGTTTTCTTGTTTTCCACAGGACTTTGCGGTTGTTTAGGCGTCTGCTTCTGCGTCAAAATCGCTTCTTCGTCCGTTGATGTAACTTCTTTTTCAGCCTCAATGTCCAGCTTTTCTTCTAAAACCACTTCTTCTAACGACACTTCAGCAACCGGATCAGGCACATCTTCAGGATCATCATGCTCCGCAATTAATTCAATAGTTTTAATTTCGTTCGGAGATAAGCGATTCCCCTGGGCCTTCATGCCTTTCACATCGATAACATCGGCAAGATTGATCTCTGTTGTCTCCGGAGTTAAGCTTTTTCCCTTCAACGAATCCACCTTTACAACCGGCTGTGCGGCACCTGAAATCAAAACCAGCTTAGAACCCGGCTCTTCATTAATGATACTGGTGACCTTACCAACCGGGGTATCATCAAATACAAAACGTTTAACGTAATAATTCTTAGATTTACCATCAAAATGAACCACGGTAAAAATCTTTTCGGGATCATACTTTTCAATCAAGATCATTTTATCATCAAAATGATTGCTCAAATCAAAAGAAGTAAGCTCGTAAGATCCATTACTTAAAATGGTCAGAATTTTATCAGGGCCATCAAACTCACCAAGATATTTCCCTCTGCCATCAGCATTCAAGCGCTTCAAAATATCATCATACCATATCTTGCGTCCTGCCAGCGTTGATACACCTTTGGATTTGAGTATGATTTTTTTGATTGGATACTTGCTCACTGTATTACCAATTGAACTTCGACCTTTAATCGCTATTTCTGCAAAATCTAAATCAAACTGGAGTTTTCTAAGCTTAGAATGCGGCTTAAGCTGAATATTCACCACCTCGGCTTCGCCATTTGGATTAGCAGTAAAGTATAAGGTTTTTGAACCTTTAGAGCCTTTTGTTAAATCGTATTCCTTATCGCGGGTTACCCCCAGCACCGTAAAACGTTTTACAAAAGATGTACCTGTTTGTCCATCCTTGTAAATCATATTATAAACAGTGCGCTCATCCCCTTTTTTAAACACTGCGACATGCAATATATCCTTGCCCACAAATATCTTATCCTGAACTTTCGTGACAACACATTTGCCGTCTTCACGAAACACAATAATTTCATCCAGGTCAGAGCAATCACATACAAATTCATCCTTACGCAAACCTGTTCCGATAAACCCATCCGCTTTGTTTACATATAATTTAACGTTAGCCAGAGCCACCTGAGTTGCATCTACCCTGTCGAATGTTCTTAGTTCAGTCTTCCTTCCCCTATCTTTCCCATATTTCTCCCTGATCTTTTCAAACCAGGCAATCGTATAATCAGTTAAATGTTTTAAGTGATGCTTCAGCTCTTTTATCTCATTCTCTAAAGCTTTCATCTGCTCATCCGCTTTTTTAACGTCGAAGCGGGTGATACTGCTCATCGGTTTCTCGATAAGCTTTTTATAATCTTCGGGAAGAATTTTTCTGTAAAACTGAGGGAAGAAAGGCTCAAATAAGCGATCTAACACTTCAATCACGGCTTCAAAGGCACCTGAATTTTCATAGTCAGGATGTTTATACATCCCTTCCTGGATAAAGATCTTCAATAAATTACTAAAGAAAATCTTTTCCTTTAACTCCGCCAGCCTGATTTCGAGCTCGCGTTTTAACAGGTGCTTTGTGTATTCGGTATTTGATATCAGTATATCGTTTACACTTAAAAACTGAGGCTTATCATCGCGGATAACGCAGGTATTCGGAGAAATAGAAACTTCACAATCAGTAAAAGCATAAAGCGCATCGATAGTAACATCAGGCGAAATACCCGGTGCCAGGTGAATAACCACTTCAACATTCTGAGCGGTATTATCTTCAATTTTCCTGATTTTTATTTTTCCTTTATCATTCGCCGAAATCACGCTGTCAATCAGGCTGCCTGTAGTGGTAGTAAAAGGAACTTCAGTGATCGTAAGTGTCTTTTTATCCTTCTCAACAATTTTCGCCCTTACCCTTATTTTTCCGCCACGCTGGCCTTCATTGTAGGCTGAGCAATCGGCCATTCCACCAGTAGGAAAATCCGGCAGTAAATTGGGTCTGTTCCCTTTAAGCACCTCTATTGAGGCGTCGATTAATTCTATAAAATTATGAGGGAGGATTTTAGTAGCCAAACCTACAGCAATTCCTTCGGCTCCCTGAGCCAGTAAAAGAGGAAATTTTACAGGAAGCGTTATTGGTTCTTTATTCCGTCCGTCATAGCTATTTTGCCAGATGGTAGTATCCGGATTAAAAACTACTTCATTTGCAAATTTCGACAAACGGGCTTCAATATATCGGGGAGCAGCGGCCGAGTCGCCCGTAATCGGATCGCCCCAGTTACCCTGAGTATCAATCAACAAATTTTTCTGACCAATTTGCACCATCGCATCACCAATAGAAGCATCTCCATGCGGATGGTACTTCATTGTATTCCCAATTACGTTGGCGGCCTTATTAAAACGACCATCATCCAATTCTCTCAGGGAATGCAGAATACGGCGTTGAACAGGCTTTAATCCATCATTGATATGGGGCACTGCACGATCTAGAATTACATACGATGCATAGTCAAGAAACCAGTTCTCATATAAACCGCTAAGTGACGTTACATTATGCAATTTTTCTTCGTTCTCGAAATTGTTGTCTAGTGATTCTTCACTCATTCCTATCTAAAAACTCTGGATTGGTAAATATAACAGTTTTGGGAATTATGTAGAGCATAAATAGAGATTGCTCCTCTCATACGCATTCTGGTTGATACAGATCATTTTTGGTTTGGTCTCTTAAAAATGATTAAGAACCCCGACTTTAAATAATCAAATTGCACATTTCATACACAAACATCAAAACAAAAACAATTGCCATACTAAATATTGATTTTTATTAAAAACTTTATACTTTTATAACCAATTCACAGATAACATTGTAAAAATTTAAAAGATTTTTAGAAAACATCCAGAGAAACTACTACTCATACATACATGCGCGTTCAATATCGGGTCGATTTCCATAATAGTTCCAAAGAATCCATCTTAAGCATGGTTAATTTAAGGCGAACAACCGCAGGCGACAAAAACTTCCAGAATTTAGTTAATGAATTGAATAATGATTTAGGAGCCCGTTATAATGATCACGAGTATCGATATGATGTAAACATTAATATTGACGATTTAAGTACAGTTGTATTAGGGTTGATCAACGATGATCCTGTCGGTTGCGGATGCTTTAAAGAGATAGATTCAAAGACGGTAGAAATAAAACGAATGTTTGTTAATCCATATTTCCGTGGCTTGGGTGTCTCGTCCTCTATATTGATGGAATTAGTTGCCTGGGCTAAAGAGCTACATTACACGACCGCGGTTTTAGAAACAGGGAAACAACAGCAAGAATCAATTAATCTTTACCGAAAACACGGTTTCGAGATCGTCGAAAACTTCGGCCCATATAAAGGCTATGAGGAGAGTGTTTGTATGAGCCGGGCACTGTAAATAAAGAGCATAAAAAAACCCGGATAAACCGGGTTTTTTTATGAGGGAATATTATTCCTCTTTTTTCTCTTCCTTCTTTTTCTTTCCGGGAGCTTTACGAACAATTTTGATTTCTTTGGCTTCGGTATCGAAGTCTACTTCGAGTACATCACCGTCTATCAGCTCTCCCTTTAATATTTCTTCCGCAATCGGATCTTCAAGGAATTTCTGAATCGCTCGTTTCAACGGGCGGGCTCCGAAATTAGCATCATATCCGTTCTCTGCTATAAAATCTTTCGCTGCATCCGTTAGCGTTACTGCGTATCCAAGAGCTGTAACTCTGGAGAACAATGAAGCCAGTTCAATATCAATAATTTTAAAGATGTCTTCTTTCGAAAGAGAATTAAACACAATAACATCATCCACACGGTTCAAAAACTCGGGGGCAAATGCGCGTTTAAGAGCGTTTTCAATCACACCTCTCGAATGAGTTTCGGCCTGTAAAGCTTTCGCTGAAGTTGTAAAACCCACTCCCTGACCAAAGTCTTTTAGCTGACGGGCACCAATGTTAGATGTCATGATCACTATCGTATTGCGGAAATCCACTTTACGGCCTAAACTATCGGTCAACTGTCCTTCATCCAATACCTGTAAAAGAATATTAAATACATCAGGGTGAGCTTTCTCAATCTCATCTAAAAGAACAACAGCATAAGGCTTACGACGAACTTTTTCAGTTAGCTGTCCACCTTCTTCATAACCCACATATCCCGGAGGCGCTCCTACCAAACGTGATACGGCAAATTTTTCCATGTATTCGCTCATATCAATTTGGATCAATGCATCCTCGCTATCGAACATAAAGCGGGCAAGCTCCTTCGCTAATTCTGTTTTACCAACTCCGGTCGGACCAAGGAAAATAAACGAACCGATAGGCTTTTTAGGATCTTTCAATCCCGCACGGGTACGCTGAATAGCTTTAGTAAGCTTCTTAATCGCTTCCCCCTGTCCGATAATTTTGTCGGCAATCAGTTCAGGCATAGCCAATAATTTCTGACTGTCGGTTTGGCCAACACGCTGAACCGGAATACCAGTCATCATCGACACTACCTCGGCAACGTTATCTTCGGTTACAGTATAACGCTTAGTGCGGGTTTCTGCTTCCCATGAAGTTTTGGCGCGATCTAATTCCTCCAGCAAATTCTTTTCAGTATCGCGAAGTTTAGCTGCTTCCTCGTATTTCTGACTTCTTACAACTTTATTTTTCTCAACTTTAATCTCTTCGATCTTTTGTTCAATATCAATAATTTCCTGAGGAACGTGGATATTGGTCAAATGCACCCTTGAACCCGACTCGTCCAAAGCATCAATCGCTTTATCCGGTAAAAATCTGTCGGTAATATAACGTGAAGTTAAAGCCACACAAGCGTTAATGGCCTCTGGTGTATATGTCACCGCATGATGCTCCTCGTATTTCTCTTTAATTCTGTTAAGAATTTCGATAGTTTCATCCGGAGTAGCCGGCTCAATCATCACTTTTTGGAAACGACGATCTAATGCTCCGTCTTTTTCAATGTACTGACGGTATTCATCAAGCGTAGTTGCTCCAATGCATTGAATCTCACCACGGGCCAACGCTGGTTTAAACATATTGGATGCATCAAGAGAGCCCGAGGCACCACCCGCACCAACTATGGTGTGGATCTCATCAATGAAAAGAATAACATCCGGAGATTTTTCCAGTTCATTCATTACCGCTTTCATGCGCTCTTCAAACTGTCCACGGTATTTTGTACCGGCAACCAGTGAAGCAAGATCAAGTGTTACAACACGTTTATTAAACAATACACGTGATACTTTTCTCTGTACAATTCTTAGGGCTAATCCCTCGGCAATAGCCGATTTACCAACACCCGGCTCGCCGATTAAAATAGGATTATTCTTTTTCCGGCGGGAAAGAATTTGAGAAACACGTTCAATTTCCTTATCACGACCAACAATCGGATCAAGCTTTCCATCCTCGGCAGCTTTGGTTAAATCCCTTCCGAAATTGTCTAATACAGGAGTTTTGGACTTGATATCTGATACCTTTTTAGGTTGGCTGAACGAGGACTCTTCTTCACGAAAGTCGTCATCACCTGCCGCTGAACCAGGAAGTTCATCGCGGAAACCATCTTTGTTTTGTTCTACTTCTGCTTTAAACACGTCGTAATTTATGTTATACTGTAGTAAAATTTGTGAAGCAATATTATCATCATCCCGAAGTATTGACAACAATAAGTGCTCTGTTCCAATAACATCACTTTTAAAGATTTTAGCCTCTAAATAGGTGATTTTAAGCACTTTCTCTGCCTGTTTTGTAAGCGGAATGTTTCCCAGATTTACTGTTGTATTACTGGTACCTTTCACCGCATCCTCAATTGAGCGGCGCAGACGAGGTGTATCAACACCCAAGGTCTTGAGAATTTTAATCGCCATTCCATCGCCTTCGCGAATAAGCCCCAGCAACAAGTGTTCGGTACCAATATAGTCGTGCCCTAAGCGTAATGCTTCCTCTCTGCTGTAAGAAATTACGTCTTTTACACGTGGTGAAAATTTAGCTTCCATTATATAACCTTTCTTCGTCTTGAACGCCCTAATCTATAAATTTGTTTCATAAATCGTTTGTCCTTGTTTGTAATAATTTATCAACAATTACGCCATTTTTTCTAAAATAGTTTCCTAAGCCTTAAGATAAGAAAAATTTACATCAATTGTTCAAAAACCCGATATTTGCCGTTCAACAATAACGTAAAAATGGCAGACGAAAAAATAATTTTTTCTATGGCCGGAGTTAGCAAGATCTACCCGCCTCAGAAACAAGTTCTTAAAAACATATACTTATCTTTTTTTTACGGTGCAAAAATCGGTGTTATCGGTTTAAACGGGTCCGGAAAATCGTCATTACTGAAGATAATTGCCGGCCTTGACAAGTCGTACCAGGGCGAAGTAGTTTTTTCTCCGGGATATACAGTGGGTTATTTAGCCCAGGAGCCAGAACTTGACCCAGAGAAGACTGTAAGGGAAATTGTGGAAGAAGGCGTTGCCGAAACCACTGCAATACTAAAGGAGTATGAAGAAATAAACGAAAAATTCGGACTTCCTGAAGTTTATGAAGATCCGGATGCTATGGATAAACTCCTGGCCCGTCAAGGCGAACTTCAGGATAAAATTGATGCAAGCGGCGCATGGGAATTGGATTCAAAGCTTGAAAGAGCCATGGACGCCCTGCGCACTCCAGATCCGGATAGTAAGATTGCCACATTGTCAGGTGGAGAGCGAAGAAGGGTGGCTTTATGTCGACTTTTATTAAAAGAACCCGATGTTTTGTTGCTTGATGAGCCAACCAATCACCTTGACGCTGAATCAATCGACTGGTTAGAACAATTCCTTAAGCAATATAAAGGAACCGTAATTGCGGTTACCCACGATAGGTATTTCCTTGATAATGTTGCCGGATGGATACTCGAACTCGATCGTGGGGAGGGAATTCCATGGAAAGGGAATTATTCTTCATGGCTTGACCAAAAATCAAAACGCCTGGCTCAGGAAGAAAAAACTGAAAGCAAACGTCAGAAAACTCTTGAGCGCGAGTTAGAATGGGTTCGGATGGCGCCGAAAGCACGTCACGCCAAATCCAAAGCTCGTTTAGCGAATTACGAAAAAATGGCTTCCGAGGAAGGAAAAGAAAGAGAAGATAAGCTGGAACTGTTCATTCCACCGGGACCGCGTCTGGGAAATATCGTTATTGAAGCCAATAATGTAAGTAAAGCCTATGGCGACAAAGTTTTGTTCGACAATTTGAACTTCTCATTACCTCCTGCTGGTATTGTCGGGATCATTGGACCAAATGGCGCCGGAAAAACCACTTTGTTCAGATTGATCACGGGACAGGAGACTCCGGACGCGGGTACTTTCAAAGTGGGCGAAACAGTAGCGCTGGGCTATGTAGATCAAATGCATAACGATTTAGACCCTGAAAAATCTGTATGGGAAAATATAACAGGTGGCAACGAATCCATTCTGCTGGGTAACAAACCGGTAAATTCCCGGGCCTACGTATCGAAATTTAACTTTAATGGTGCAGATCAGCAGAAAAAAGTTAGCGTTTTATCGGGCGGAGAACGTAACCGGGCTCATTTAGCCATCACTTTAAAGAAGGATTCCAACGTGTTACTTCTGGATGAGCCGACCAATGACATCGATGTGAACACTCTGCGTGCGCTTGAGGAAGGACTCGAAAACTTTGCCGGTTGCGCGGTAATTATATCGCACGACCGCTGGTTTCTCGACAGGATCTGCACGCATATCCTCGCATTTGAAGGAGATTCCCAGGTTTACTTCTTCGAAGGAAACTATTCGGATTATGAAGAAAATAAGAAAAAGCGTCTTGGGGATGCCGCACCAAAACGAATTAAGTACAAAAAATTAGTTCTTTAAAAAGAAGGCCGCGTTCAGCGGCTTTTTTTATGCCCAGTCTCCTGGCATGTAATATATTAGTTACGGTAACGATTGCATTATTTTCGCCGCCTCAATAATTAGTAAAAACGGGCAAAATGGCTAAATTCGTTTAACTAACCCAATTATATGCATCGCAGAAAGTTTATTCAACACACAGGTGCCGTTGTCGCAGGCACTTTACTATCCGACAATTTACTTGCATCCGCACTAAAAATCTCAAGGAAAAAAATAGCCATGGTTGGTACCGGGCACCGTGGTACCGGAATGTGGGGAGCCGACATCATCAAAGAATACTCTGATACTGTTGAGTTTGTGGGTTTATGTGATATAAATGCAGGCAGACTGGCTACTGCAAAGAAAATGTTGAAACTGGATTGTCCCACCTTCGTCGACCTCGACAAAATGTTGAAAGAAACAAAGCCGGAAATTCTGATTGTAACCACCATGGACAGCACACATCATGAGCAGATCATCAAGGGCTTGATGGCCGGAGCAGATATCATCACCGAAAAACCCATGACCACTGATGAAAAGAAGTGTGAGATGATTATTGATGCTGAAAAGAAAAGCGGCAAAAAAGTTCATGTCACTTTCAACTACAGATATTCACCTCACCGGCAGAAAATCTATGAACTACTACATAACGGCTCAATAGGTAAAGTTACTTCTGTAGACTTCCATTGGTACCTTGATACATCACACGGCTCGGATTACTTTCGTCGCTGGCATCGAAAAAGAGAGTTCGGAGGATCTTTACTGGTACATAAGTCGACGCACCATTTTGACCTGTTAAACTGGTGGCTAAACTCTGACCCCGAAGAAGTTTTTGCATATGGCAAGCTTGAATTTTATGGTAAAAACAATCCGTTCCGCCATACCCATTGTCGCCCCTGCCCGCACAAAGATAAATGCAAGTTCTACTTCGATATGACGAAAGACAAGCGCTTGATGCAATTGTACGCTGACAACGAAAAATATGATGGCTACCACCGGGACGGTTGTGTATGGCGGGAAGATATTGACATTTTTGATAAAATGGCGGTACAGATAAAATACGCGAATGACGTACAGGTAAGTTATTCACTAACCACTTATTCTCCTTATGAGGGCTATCGGATTTCATTTAACGGAACCGAAGGAAAGCTGGATGCCTGGATTCACGAAAGACAGCCATGGGAAATGGAAAAATTCGATGAATTGCAACTCACCAAAAATTTCGGCAAAACTGAATACATCCGAATTGACAATACGGAAGCCGGTCATGGCGGTGGCGACGCCCGCTTAAGAAAGCAGTTATTTAACCCCGGCGCCGATCCGTATAAACAGGGTGCGGGAAGCCGGGATGGAGCTATGTCTTGCTTAATCGGCATTGCTGCCAGAAACAGCATTGACAAGGGAGAGCCTGTAAAAATAAAAAGCCTGACTTCAATAAAACCTCATCCAACACGCGGTGTCGTATAAAAAAGAGGGAGATGTGAAAATCTCCCTCTTTTTTATTTCAGGTTTTCTTTAAGCCAAAACTCGACTACATCGCGAATTTCGCCGGCATTTGATTGGTTAAAAATCTCATGACCCAGGGAATAGGTATTTATTTGAGATTTAACATTCAGTAATTTAAGCTTTTCGCTCAAATCACTTGCCTGCTTCACCGGCACAATCTCGTCGTGTAGCCCATGTAAAATCAAGGTCGGTTTAGATAATGAGGTAACCTTGGCAATGGGACTGGCCTGTATATACAATTCTGGATTCTCCTGAAATGATTCGCCCAAAAATAACTCAAGCGCAATTGCGGCCTGAATAACTGCAGGCTTGCTCAGATCCATCTCCCCGGTAAAATTAGCAGGTCCTGATATAGATACAACTGTCTTCACTTTATTATTAACATTATTGGTATAGGTATAAAGCAAAGCCAGATGCGCTCCGGCACTTACGCCCACCAATGCAAATTTATCCGGCGATACATTCCATTCAAGTGCATTTGATGAGATGTAATCGATCGCAGCAGCAATATCGAACTGTTGCGCAGGATGAATATGCTCCGAAGAACCTGCAAGACGATAGTTCATGTTAACTACAGCAAATCCCTTGTTCCGAAAATACACAGCCTGATCATCCAACTCGTTTTTGTCTCCGCCAACCCACCAGCCACCATGCAGCATGACTATTATTTTGGTGGTATCAGTCCTCCCCTCTGGCAAATACACATCCATTGTATTTTTTGCATGAGCTCCGTATGAAACATTTTTTATCGTAACCGCTTCCAAAAATTCATCTGCCTTGTCTTTCTTGCAGGAAGCAGCGCTAAGCATAAAAAGAAGAACAAGAAGTCCGTTAAAGATTTGAGATTTCATTTGAAAATTTTCGTTAAAGATATAAGATAATTATACCGGTGTTTTGTACGATAAAACAGATCCCGATGTTATTAGTTATATACGAACCCACCATACTATCTGATTGTTAATATGTTAACAAAATAGTAAACGACAATTAATTATTAAAGAACTATCTTTAGTAGACCAACTCCATTGCCCTAAGGCAAACTGGTCATTTAAACGATATACAAAAAATTTAATTTTATGACCTGGAAAAAATTTAGTGGTGAAATCATTCAGAGTCCAATTTTAGAAGAAGTAGAGCAGGCCATAGAAAGAGAGACTAATCTTGGTAACAAATTAAAAGTTTGCATAGGCACAGATTCACAAGTTAAAGGCAGCTATACCGATTTCGCGACCGTAATAGTGTTTTTAAGAGAGAAGAAAGGTGCCTTTATGTTTATTCATCAAGAGAAAAGCACAAGAAAAATGAGCATCAAAGAAAGAATGCTTATGGAAGTGCAAAAATCCATTGAAACAGCTTATGCCTTGTGCGATTTACTTGATCTCTACGATATAGACCTTGAGGTCCATGCTGACATCAACACTAATCCAATGTTCAAATCTAACCAGGCATTGCACGAAGCAATGGGATATATTTTAAGTATGGGATTTGTTTTTAAAGCCAAGCCGGAAGCCTTCGCAAGTTCTACATGCGCTAATAAAATAGTGCAATAGTTACTTCTGAAAGAGGGATTTTTGAATCCGTCTACAGACAACTTGCGCTTTTTTCGATAATTAAATAATAAGTGCTGCCCTAGATAGTTCTTAATATTTCAAGCATTCGTTCGTAAGCCATATCTCTGGCTTTTCGATTGGCTTCTGTTCCGTCCTGATCTTCACCTGCGCGGAAGAAACCATGTCCTGCAGCATCATAAACTTTGTATTCATATTTTTTGCCAGCCGCTTTCATAGCCTTTTCGGTTTCGGGAATAGTAGCATTTACACGCTCATCGCTACCGCCATAAAAAGCATACACAGGGGCTGCTATCTTTGCAGCCCGGGCCGGATCATTTATTCCTGTTCCATAAAACACTAACGCGGCCTTTAATGCCGGCTGGCTGACTGCATAATTAAAAGCCTGGCTTCCGCCCCAGCAAAACCCAAGCACAACAACTTTCCCATTTGCAGCAGGAATTTTCTTCGCATAATCGAATACACTATTCAAATCTGTTGTAACCTGCTCCTGCTTTAAAGAATATATGGCTTTAGTTGCATCTTCTGAGGTTTTAAAATCTGAAGTTTTTCCTCCATCCGGCGCCATACCAGAAAGCAAATCAGGTGCGATAGCAATATAACCAGCTTCGGCAAGCTGATCTGTTACGCTTCTGGCCCAATCATTTAAACCCTTATTTTCATGAATCACTATTACTACCGGAACCTTTTTACTTACTTCGGGATAAGTAATAAAAGAGTGAACCATCCGGTCGCCGGCTTTCGTTTGAACCCACTCCTGATGCCTGGAAGAATTCTTCAAACGCTTATCTACCCACTCTTGTGCGAATAAAGTTCCGGTAAAAAAACAGACTGAGAAAATAAGCAGTATTTTTTCATGGCGACAGGTGATCTGAGATAAATAATCCAATTTGAGATAAAGCAAATTGCTTTGTCTTTGTTTGAACATTTATCAAATCAATAAATACACCTATTCTCAGGGAAAAATCGCTCAGGCAGCGAAATTATCCTCGTCTATTTCACCGGTAATTGACTCAACGCTTGCAGCTGATTGAGCTTCATCCTTTTCAACCCTTAGGTTTTTTACTATGTGCTGTTGCCTGTCGGGGGTATTTTTCCCCATGAAGTATTCCAGTAAAGAATGGATATTAGCATCTTTCAGAATTACAGGTTCCAGACGAATGTCTTTCCCGATGAACAGGCCGAACTCATCTGGTGAAATTTCTCCCAGTCCTTTAAATCGCGTTATCTCAGGTCTTGCACCAAGTTTTTCTATAGCTCGATTTTTTTCCTCTTCGTTATAACAATAAATAGTCTCTTTCTTATTTCTTACCCGGAACAAAGGAGTTTGTAGGATAGAAACATGGCCCGCTTTTACCAGATCCGGAAAAAACTGCAAAAAGAAAGTCATCATCAATAATCTGATATGCATACCATCCACATCAGCATCGGTGGCAATTACTATATTATTGTAGCGCAATCCTTCCATGCCGTCTTCAATATTTAAAGCATGCTGCAGCAGATTAAACTCCTCGTTCTCATAAACAACCTTTTTAGTAAGACTAAAGCAGTTTAAGGGTTTTCCTTTCAAGCTAAAAACAGCCTGAGTCATTACATCCCGCGATTTTGTAATGGACCCACTGGCAGAATCACCCTCGGTAATAAATAGTGTGGTCTCCTGTTTTCGTTCGTGTGTATCATCAAAATGAAGCTTACAATCTCGCAACTTTCTGTTATGAAGCGACGCTTTTTTTGCCCGTTCATTCGCAAGCTTTTTTATTCCGGCGATATCCTTGCGTTCTCGTTCTGATTGAAGAATACGTTTTAATAAAGCGTCGGCAGTTTGAGAATGCTTGTGGAGGTAGTCATCGAGAGCCTTTTTTAAGAAATCCACCACGAAAGCCCGAACAGAAGGCCCCTCCGGCCCAATATTTTGAGAACCAAGTTTTGTTTTAGTTTGGGATTCAAAGACCGGTTCCTGCACTTTAATAGCCACCGCCGCAACGATAGAGGCCCTGATATCCGATGCATCAAACTCCTTTTTATAGAATTCGCGTACTGTTTTGACCACAGCTTCACGAAAGGCAGCCTGATGAGTTCCCCCCTGTGTAGTATGCTGACCGTTTACGAACGAATAGTACTCTTCACCATACTGCTGGCCGTGCGTCATGGCAACTTCTATATCTTCGGCTTTAAGGTGAATGATAGGATAACGTATGTTTTGGGCATCGGTATTTTTTTCCAACAAATCATGCAAGCCTTTTTCAGAAAAGAACTTCTGTCCGTTGAAATTTATGGTAAGACCAGAATTCAGGAATACATAATTCCAGATCATGTTTTCGATGAATTCGGGAATAAAACGGTAGTGCCTGAAAATTGTCTCGTCGGGAATGAACGAAATTGCGGTACCGTTTCTTTGTGTAGTATCCTTCTCCGGTTCATCACGAATCACCTCGCCTTTAGCGAACTCGGCGATTTTTGTTTTGCCATCCCGATAGGACTGAACAACAAACGTTGCTGATAAAGCATTGACAGCTTTTGTTCCTACCCCATTTAAACCTACCGACTTTTGAAAAGCTTTTGAATCATATTTACCACCCGTATTTATTTTAGACACGCAATCAATTACTTTCCCCAGCGGTATTCCACGTCCATAATCACGAACAGAAACCTTGTGATCAGAAATAGTAATATCAATACTCCTTCCTGCACCCATCACAAACTCATCGATAGAATTATCTACGATCTCTTTAAGCAGAACATAAATCCCATCGTCGTATGCAGAACCATCACCCAGTTTTCCGATATACATACCGGGTCGTAAACGAATGTGTTCTTTCCAGTCGAGGGAACGTATGCTATCTTCACTATAATTAACTTCGGCCATTTAACAGATATGAATTCGGATCAAAACTCTTGAGCAATATACAAAACTAAAGTTTTTAAGAATTCTCCTTCCTTTAAAATATTCACATTTCAAGTGCTCGTCCTAAACTGTATACAATTAAATGACAATTTCCAGATCCGGGATACACCACCCGTGAACTGATTTATGGCTGTTCGGAAAGGGATTTTCGATGCCAACAAAAAAAATATCTCGCAAAATAACAGCTCCAGGGGCCATAAACTACAATTTTTAAACACGTTTAAAATAATTGGTACGATAATGGAATAGAATATTTCAGATTAGCGAAACAGCATGACAGTAGTTAATAAAATAAAGATTCCGAATGAATCTGAAAAAAAAGGACAAGATTGGGAAAACCCGTCAAATCCTGAAAACGCAGAAGACACGCGGGACGTCGAGCAGCTTCTTCGTCAGAAACATGAAGCAGAACGCAGAAAAAGCAATTTAAGCGATCCTGAAGAGAAAGAAGAAAAAGACAATAGTTAACAACCTAAAACGCAAAATATGAAAAAGCAACGCAACAACACAGTCATTAAATTAAGCGAAAGATTCGACAAACAACTATTGAATATTTTATCTAAAGAGTTGAACTCGATAAAAGCTACGAAGGATAATATAATTAAAACTTTACGACCAAATTCTGACGACGGATTGCAGGTTGCATAATAAAATTTCATCTACCTACGATTTTACACACTCGTTCTTTTTCCCTCAGTTAAACAACAAGAAAAAATAGTCTCGCTAACAAGCGGGACTATTTTTTTTTAAAGTGCTGATATTTAATGGATGAAGATATTTTTGAAAAAACTAATTCATCATGGGAAAAGAAAGGGACAATATATTCGTTAGAACAATTGATGATGAAAAGCGTAGATAGAAAGATGGCACTACCAATGAGAATTACTTACAACGACAAGGACTATGTTTACTACATAAATAATAGTTCGTCGATAGATAAAGCAACCACAGAACTTCAGATTGTATTGAATGGTGAAACAATTGATTTGGTAAAAGATGACCGCAAGGTTTGGGTACAAAAAGGTGGAGCTGCCTTAGATCCGGAATTTGTTCAGGCACTTGGCAGGTCGGTATCGTTAAGATTTAGAATGTAATACTCAACACGATTAACCTAGATCAACCGAATCTCTCTTCAAATGATAATTTTTTTTCGATTGATTAGTATTTAAGACTTTCTATATTTACCTTGAACTTTTTAAAAAGGACAATCGTAGAAAGAATATCTATGCAAATACTCATTTCTATCATGATAATCGGACTGCTTTGGATGATTTATGATCTCATAAATGCTCCCGAGGTTGACGACGATGAAAACTTCATTAATCCTTCCGATGACGAATCTCCTGAAGAGGAAATACAAGAAGCACCTGATCCGACCGAGACAAAAAAGAAAAACAAAATTCTGAAATAGAAGCTCCTTTGTTTTTGGCAGATTTCAACTACTTTATTGAATTTTTTGGGCGACACGATACTTCCCCCTGCAACCCATTTCCAAAACAAGTGTCAACACTTAGGTTGCAAACCTCTCGCGGCCGCAATTTAAGGCATCGAGTTGAGAAGGCCAGTCATCGGCACAAGAACGTGAATATCTCCGTGAATTGTTGCCTGTAATGGAAGATCAGTCAGAATTCGATTTAACACATCGTTATCTATAAATAAGTCTTTAGCAAAACTCCAAAATTATAACCGAGTCTGGCAATTTCAATAGCGCTAAAAACAGCAAATACGCCAATTACAACGGTCATCGGGCCAGATCTATCTTTTATTGAATCCATCATCATAAATTTTTTAATAATCAAAATCACTGAGGCAAGAACATGCCCAGGGCATAGGCCAGATTCAGTGAATATAAATATTTTCTTATGAATGGAAAAAACTCAGAGCTAATCTCTTGATTCCAGGATGCTAAGATTTCTAAAATTCTACTTTTTTATCTATTTATCACGAGATTAAGGATGATTCAAGACTCTCCGATTTTGCGCACATTAAGACTACATGAAGATTATATAGCCAAGAAAAGACAAAACAATAAAGTATAGATAAGGTATATATAAGGTATAGATATAGTATATTTGATATAACCTCATTAAGATATACTTTATCATTATATTTACTAAATAATAATATTATTATACATATT
>CAMPKC010000027.1 GCA_946887045.1 uncultured Sphingobacteriaceae bacterium
GGTCGATGCCGTATTTTTGTAGTTCATTTTAAAAAACAAACTATGTCATCAGTAGGGACAAATCACATAGTTTTCTAATATTTGCCTCTGTAAAAATCCTTTCTTGTGCTCTGATTATCCAGCTTTTAATATTTACCACGATTAATAAATATTTATCAATGTGTGCAAGTTGTTTGCAAATGTGTGTGCAAGTAGGTATATTTAAGCATGGCAAATGCAAGCATCTTTCTGGACAAGCGATTTAAGTTAATTGATGAAACTTTTCGCATTCGTCTCCGGGTAAGCCACGAAAGAAAGTCTATTTACATCAAGTTGCCTTATTCTTTGAATGAGAAGGACTATCGGAAGGTAGTTACCGGCTTAAATATGAACAATAACGCTGACCTGCAGAAGATAAGAAAAGAGGTTAAGGCGGCTGAAGCGAAGGCCAATAGCATTATAAAAGATTTAAATCCTTTCAATTTTTCAGTATTCCAAAATTTCTATAATCAAACAGCGGGCCGAAATGATATTATTACGTTGCTTAGCGAAAGGTCTGCTCAACTTGAAAAGGAAAATAAGTTTGCAAATAGTAATCTTTATAAGCAGGCATCGAAGCTATTTGCCAAGTATACGTTAGAAGCAAAGAAGCAATCGATATTTAAAATTGAGGAGCTAACTCCTGAAGGGTTAAAGGCATTTGAATCATGGGCCGTTAAAAACGATTATAGCCTCACTACGGTAGGGATGTATCTTATTCGGACTAAAGCTATTTTAAATACTTTAATGCGTACTGGTGAGCTTAATAAAGCAAATTATCCGTTTGGAAAAAAAGAACATGGCTTATATCCGATCCCTAAAGCGGCTAATGCAAAGCGGCCTTTAACACTGGTTGAAATTATGGAGCTTTATAACTATGATGCTAAATCTGATTTGCATTTGTTCGCAAAAGACATGTTTATGTTTTCCTATCTAGCAAGCGGCATGAACCTCTACGATGTATTCAGATTAAAACATTCAGATTTTGACAAAGATCGTTTTACATTTATCCGTAAAAAGACTGAAAGCAAAAAGACTGATAAGATAACCGTTCTATTAAATGATGACCTACGAAGTATTATAGAGCGTCATAGCATCCGCAAAATAGGCAACGACTATGTATTTAATGTACTTGGTCCCGGAATGAGCTTACAGGAAGAGAATCAGGCTGTCAGACGGATGATTACTAATATTAATCAGGCGTTGAAAGTCATTGCTAAGAAGATTGGAATACCAGAAACCATCTCTACTTATTATGCTAGACATTCGTTTGCTAATATTCTTATGGAAAGTGAAGCGCCACTGGCCTTTATATCCAAGAAGCTTGGACATAGCGACTTAGCCACAACGCAAAGCTATTTATCACAGTTCAGCAAGGAGAGCGAAGTGTTGTATACAGCTAAACTCCTAAAGAAGGCTTAGCTATTATCCTAAATATTATTGAATTAAGAATATGCCATTAAATTTTATTAAGCCGATTGATGAAGAGAAATACTACTACGTTTATTCTCGAGACGAAGAATTAATGGTTTATTATGAATCTTTACTAAAAAGCGTACATCTAAAGCTCTCGCTTCAAACAAAATTGGATGAATTAGCAAAATTACTATCAGTTACAAAGGAGTGGGATAGAGTACTGGCACATAGATTGAATAATGCTCCGTCAATGCAAATAGCGATGGATATATTTAAGGCTGAATTGCTAACTCTTGTTGATTGTAGTGATGTAGAAGGAGAGGAGAATGACAACTATTTGGCCAAACTAAGATATGTAGGCTATAATAGATCCCTGTCTGGCGAGAATCCCCCACTTATTGCTTTAGGTCATTTAGTTCTTAAAGAGGTATATCAACACGTAGATGGTGAAGACAACTTAATTAAAGTCTCTGCGCCCTTTGATGTGGAAGTGATTGTTCGGACTGTCGCACAGGGGGCTGCTTTAGCCTATTACTTAAATGATCCACAGCGATTTATCGCTTCCGTTTCAAATGAAGTCGAAAGCACAAATACATCTACTATCCGTGAGCGGCTAAGGAGATATAATTTTTTTGAATTAGAAAAGGTGGCAAAGCTCAAGAACTCAGATGGGCTTATTAATTTATTAGTGAATAGCAAAACACCTTATCAGGTGGCGATGCTTGAATATCTAGGCTTTAATGACTATCTCAGGAAAAATCATTCCAATAATTCAAATACAAAGCGTAACGAAATATTGGCTAAAATTCTAGGTGTTAGTTTTGACACCGCAAAAAACTTAGTAAACACTTTAACTCCTAACGCAGGGACCAGTGAAGATCGTAAGGCCAGGTACACGTCATGGATGCATGTAAAAACAGTTATAAACGATTATAATAAACTTCATTAAAGAAAGGTAGTACTACCATATTTCTGCCCCAAAATGCCCCTCGTACCATTGCATGTACTTAAAATACAATGTAATGGAAGTAATAACCCACAGTAATTTTCCTGAGTATATCGGACAACTGTTAGCGAAAATTGATCGGATTGAAACAATTATTGCGAGCTATCCGATAAGCCATGAACAGCCACAGACTAAATACGTGGCAATGAAAGAAGCTGAAAGAATAACCAGTAAGTCAGCAAACGCTTTAAGAGTTCAGATCTCCCTGGGTAATTTAAGATCTATCAAAAAAGGTTCTCGTCATTATTTTGAAAGGGAATACTTGGAGAAATGGATAGTAGGGGATATCAAAGAAGAAAGGAGTTAAGCCATGACAGCAATAACTCCTTCAAATCCTTTAAACTCAGAGCCTAAAGGTAACTATTTTCACAGGCAATTACTACAGGCCAAAGAAGCCTTTTTTGAGCAGCCTTGCACAATGCGAATGGTAGAGGTCTATACTGGGATACTCCGCCCCAATATCTGCCGCTACGTTGCGACACTAAAGGACTCAGGACTTATTCAGCTCTACAAGGTAGGGCGATGCCCTTATACAAATCACAGGGCAGGTTTTTACACAACTAATCCGGCTCTGTTTTCTAAGCCTCAGCAATTAAGCCTATTTGAACAAAACTAATGGAAGGGCCAATAATTCTTCCAAAACCAAAGGCAAAGGTGGTTAGAATCAAAGCCAAGATCAATAGGCGGTTTTGTAAGGAAGTGTTAAGGCTTGCCTGTGAACTGGGGCCTAATCAAAAAGGATAAGCTTATGTATGACTTCATCAGGCTTGAAACCAAATCATTGAGTTTTTTACATGATTTGTTAAAGGCGCCATTGTTGAAAAATAAGGTTTCCGGCTATAATCATGACACTGCTGAAGTATTAGGCACTATCAAGGTAAAATACCAGGGATTGACCTTTGAGCTCTTTGTAACGGGTCGTATAGTCATATTTGGTAGTCTACATAAGTACTTCAACAATGGGGATCATAATTACAATGATTTCGGATACAATCAGCTAATTGGCGTGATAAATGACTTGAAAGATAAGTTTGGTCCCGATATTTTAAATATGACCGTTACAGGGCTCGAATTTGGAATTAATATCAATACTCCATTTACTCCTCAGAGGTTTACTGAGAGGTGTATAAGCCACTTTAACAAAGAACGTACACCGATAATTAGAGATGATCTTAAAGGCTACGATAAAGGAATATCTTTTAACAGTACAGACTATAGAATTAAGATTTATAATAAGTCGAAGCAGTATAAACAACCTGTAAATATCCTTAGACTGGAGGTTAAGTACTTACGCAGTAGAGTATTTGAAAGCGCAGACATTAAATCCTTTAAAGATGTGCTAAACAGTCATTCAATTGATGCTCTAGCGAATGATTTATTTAAAAGGGTGGAGGAGGTGGTGTACAATGAGGATTTAAACAGAAGTAAGTTAACCAGAAACGAAGAGAGGATTTATTTAGAGTGTATTAATTCTCAATACTGGAAGCAATGGACTAAAGAAAAAAGAAGTAAAAAGAAGATTCAATTCACGCAACTAATTAAAAAGTACTCAATATCCCACGATAAGGCCCTTGTTCTTGATCTCATGAAACGGAAATACTTACAGCTTATGAATCATAATAAAAGTGGTCACGATTTCCAAGACTATAAAACAGGTTACTATTCACGATTTCCACATTTAAGTATTGTTGGAAATGGTTAACAGCTATAAGCTTTACTATACTTTACTTTTTTCTAAAAACAAGCAATTAAATCAAAGACAAAATGATAAACACTAAATGCAATTTAAAGTACATTTTAACCATTGAAGGGACTGACTATAATTTAATAGAGCAGCCGTCAGGATGGGAGCAACTCGATAAAGTAAGAGAAACACAGCTACAGTTTAAAAATGAAGGTGCGAAGCTCCTACGAGGCGCCTTTTACCGCCAGGGGATTGAAGCGGATGTATGTCTAACTGTAAAGCATCAAGGGGATAATATCTACTCCGGAGGGTTAGACTTCTCCAAGTTTAAGGATATCGATAGCGGCGTTCTAATACACTTAATTAAAGCCATTTAATCAATAGATAATTATGTCAACAACAAACCGGATTCAGCCTCAAGATTTTCGCTATACGCTTAAGATAAGAGGGACAGACTACGTTCTTGCTTTCTCTCCGGGTGGATGGGATGAATCATTGATAACCTGGAAAAGAAGCGATCTGTATTTTGGTATGGCCAGAACATTCACAGTGTCACTTGATTTTGTCAAAGATGGTGCAGATTTACTGAGAGCCGAGTTCTATCAATTCGGGATCGAAGCGAAGGTTGATTTGCTTATCGAAGAGCTAAACTCTGACACATGGCAGTATGAAACTCTATTATTAGGGGCTTTAGATTTTTCAAGGTTTAAAGATTCGGACCATATCGTTACCATTACAGTAATGGAAGGGGGCATTACACAGCAAATAAAGGCGTATGAGAACATCGCCTATGAAATTGATATAGATGTGCCGGAAGCGATAGAGGTGGAGTTTCCGGGGCTCCCATTGCAGCAAACGTTTACTGACGTTCAAATCCCGTTTACTGGAAGTTTAGGATTTAATGCTTATATCCCTGGGTTATCGAATATCCTTCACGATTTAACTACCAGCTCAATAGAAATTCAAGAGGTAGAGAATCAGCATTTTTCAGGCATTGGGGCGAGCCCTGATTACACAAGCTCCAGTAAATGGTTTTTAAAGAATATTTCCGCATCGGCAATTACAATAAACCTATACTTTGAAATTAAAGGTGCATTCAATGGGCTTAACTTAATCGTTGGGATCTATAATAACTCCAACGTAAAGATTGGTGATATCTTTAATGGATTAACCGGGATAAAATCTGAAATAGTAAATACTGTTTCTTTTTCCGTGGCGCCAGGAGAACGGATCTTTTATGATGTCAGGTACGGGACAGGTAGTGTTGCTATTTTCAAAATAGACGAAGGCTTAATTAAATGCTCTTTTGGTTCAGCTTTTGCCGCTACTACATGTAAAGTCTTACGACCTAAATACGTATTTGATAAGCTAATGGAGAAAATGAACGGATCTCCTATTGAAACACAAAGCTTTTTACTGGAGGAATGGGAGCAATTAACAATCACCTCGGGAGATGCTATAAGGGGGATTGTTGGCGCCAAGCTCAAAACTTCTTTCCGCGATTTCTTCCAGTCAATAAACAGTACGTTAAATATTGGGTTCAGCGTTGAGAACGGGAAACCAACCTTAGAGGCAAAATCCTATTACTATAAATCAAACCTCCCGGCGGCCAATGTCGGAACAATAAAGAACTTCTCTTTAGAGCCTGCAGACGAGTACATGTATAACTCTGTCAAAATAGGCTATCAGAACCAGAACTACGACGAGCTGAACGGAAGAGATGAATTTAACGCGACTCAGGTTTACAGCCTGCCTGTTACCAGGATACAAAAAGAACTAAATCTAGTTTCTCCGTATCGGGCAGATTGCTTTGGTATTGAGTATACGCGGATTAATTTAAGCGGAAAGGATAGCACCGATTCAAAAGGGGATAATGATACGTTCTTTATTTACATCAAGCCGGATCTTGAACCAGCAAGAACAGTATACAGGCCTGAGCGATCAGAATCTTATACAAGCGTTACGGGCGTTTTATCGCCTACTAATGTGTTTAACTTAAAACTAAGCCCTAAGCAGTGCCTAAAGCGTCACGGAGATTATTTGCGGAGTATCTTACATAGATTAGAAGCTAAGCAAGTAACTTTTGAGTCTGCAGACAAGAATACGGACCTGGTTACCGTAGACTTAAACGGAGTGCGAACAGCGGAAAAAGATAGTATTACCGTAACCAAATTAAGGGAAAGCATATTTTTGCCTTACATGGCTTCCATCACCGCCGCATTTCCAAAAAACATCTTGAGTTTATTAGATAAATTCCCGACCGGATTTATTAAATTCACATACAAGGGTAGTGATTTTCAGTTGTTTATATTAGAAGCATCGGTTGATGTAGCCAAAAATAAGGAACAAGAGTTTAGGGGGCTTTTAGCGCCTAATAATGATTTATTTAAGTTTTTGAGAAAGAAATAGAGTGTATTAAAATTATGGAAATTACAATGGATTTTGATCAGCTTCAGAAACTTATGGTCGATTGCGTGGAGTTAGGAACAATGAAGACTTTAGTTGAAATGAATATTTTGAAACCTTTTCTTTCTAAAAGGGAAGCTTACAAAAAATATGGGCGGGGAACTGTAGATAGGTGGATAAGAGAAGGCAATTTAAAGGCAGTTAAAGACGGGAGCACCTCATCAAGTATCCGATTAGATCGGATGAAATTAGAGGTCCTTTCTAAAGCATCTACCAGGCATACTTATTTAACGCTCGAGGAAAGAAGGCAGAGTAAACAATAGTAAACATTTGGAGAGCCTTTGCTGTTCATTCAGTAAGCTTTATTCGCTCCGATTTTATTATATTTATTCTATTTAGAATAATTGAAAATCAGTTAGTTAGCTATTGTTTTTCTATTGTTTAATCATATCTTAGCAGTGCGAAACACGTTGGCGTAAGTCAGCAATTATTTTTATTTACATACCCCAAGCGAGCAGGTTAGCCCTGTAATTCTTCCGTTAAGTCGGCGTGTTTCGCAGCGCTTGGGATTTTTACTATAACATTAAATGCGAAACACGAAAAAAAAGCATTCCGAATTCATGCAATCAATTGAAGATCCCACAGAACAGCAGTTTAAGCTTGTGTGGGGCTTAAGTTACGAAGAGTCCTATAAATCTGTTTTAGACATATTTCAGACGTTTGGAGGGGATTTAGTATGGTTTAATGAGAGGTTTCACAAAATGGTTGAGACGATTCTTTATGGGCGCAACGATTTTATATTAGATGCACAAGATATAAAGGAATGTTCCGAAGTTATGAGAGCTGTTTCTAAGCTTTTATCTCTTGCGTATGACCGTCGCAATCGTGGAATTTCTTTTGGATATAAGATAGATGGACTTACTGATGGAACGCCTCATTTTATTATTGACGAGGTTTTAGATGAAATAATCTCACATGCTGGAGAGGAGAGTACTAGACTGGAATTCGCAACCATGTTCGCATTTTTCATTTGTCCCCAGGCATGTAGGCCATTAACTGCTACGGATCATGGCGATATTTTATTCACATGGAGGATACTGATTGAGCTTCTTAATAAACTAGAAAAGGCAACGCCGGGAATTAAAGACTATTTTGAAAATAAGGCTCAAACCGAATTAGTTAATACAGCGATTGATACTTTAAATGGAGGTGTAAGAGTGTAGCTGCATTATTTAGACATATTAGAAGATTTTAATACGGTCATACGCGCATATTAAAAAGACTCACACTTCTATGTTCGTATGACTTTACAATATTTCAGAGAGTCAACACATCCAATAAACCGGGCTTTTTAGGCCAGATAACGACAAAAATACTGCTTGTTTTACCATTGTTTTACCACTCTTTTTTAAAATCGCTAAAAAAGTGCCTTTCCGATGCCGTTAAGGATGTTTTCTGAAAAAGAACTCCAAATTAAGTGTTTGGAGTTCTAATTATTACTGAGTTTTTAGAGTCCATAAAAAGGAACATTGAATCTTGTTGTACTTAACTACGCTTAACTAATCTAAAAATTCCCGAGTTTTTACAGTCGGTCATGGGCGGGAAAGAAATAGTAAACAATAACAAACATTTTTTCCCGCTCGTTATGTGATTTCCCATAACGGGATTTCCCGCTTTGGCTTCAATAAATGCAAAACGATTTAAATCGTTATGGGCGCTCCCATAGATTTGCGGACTGGTTTCCCAAAAGGATTATAATCCTTTTGAACCCAGTAAATAGTCAAACTGCAAATCGTCAGTTTGGGATATCCAAGAGGGGATTTCCCCCCTTGACCTAAAAACTAGCCAAAGTGGGAATCTTCACTTTGGGGATATTACTGCCTAGACTTGAATGTTGCTTTCATTGAATTTGACCGATAAGACAATCGGGATTGCTTAAAGAGGCTTTACTTAACCACCTTAACTAATTTTCGAGAAGATAGAATAATTTTAAAAGAGAACATCCTGAGTTTTCGGAGTCAGTTAAGAAGGGGAAAGAAGCAATAAACAATAGTAAGCATTTGTCGCCCGGCCTCAATAGTTGGAAAGATGAATTTCTGAGTTTTTTGAGTCAGTATAGCACAAAAAGACAGTGTGTTTTACCATTGTTTTACCTCTGGTTTTAAAAATGTCGATTTAAGGTATTGTAAAGCTGGTTTCTGAGTGTCGGTGCGCCACCTTACATAGGTGGAGCGTCTATAATTGCTGTGTTAAATAGCTATGTTGGCCTTCTTTATTCAGAATCTCGCACTGAATGAGACTCACTTCAACTTTTGAATTCCTGCTTTCTCCGCGCTTTACCGCAAGTAATTCTCCTGTTCGAATCCAAGAATCAACCTTTCTTTGAGTGTATCTTCTGTAAGCTTCCGAAAGAGTTATCATGGAAGGAGTTTCGCCCTTTTCTACCTGGTATCTCTTAATCGCTATTTCCATGCAATCGGCTATGAGATTTCTTAATTCGTATATTTCTAAGGTTATTGACATAGAGCCTTCATTTAAGTGAATTTAACCGATGAGACAACTGTTACTTTATACAAGTCATAAAAGTTTTTTGCTCTAAAGTAACATTGCCGGACGTTCCAGTTGTTAGTGTCTTAGTAGCTCTAATAAGTTCTTCAACTTCTTCAGGGGTTTTATCGCAAACTTCGCTTTCAGTGTTGCCGCTGCTAATAGTCTTTGTTGAGGTGCCTGTAATCTCGGTTGTTACCGCATAAGTTTTGCACTTATAACAATATGTTTGTTTTTTGCATCCGGTAAAAAGTATTGAGAGTAATACAATGGGTAGTATTTTTTTCATTTGGTGTAAGATTTACTATTGCTAAGTTATAACAAAGTATGTAGCATTTGCTATTTCAATGATTTTCTAACAGTCACTACGCGTGTATAGAAGGTTTTCTGACAGTCATTACGCGTGTATACAAGATTTTAACACGGTCACTACGCGTGTGCGCGTATAAAGCACTCACGCTGATTTTTCCGAGTCAGTCAAGAAGAAGCCGTGTTCTAATATTCAGCGAAAAGGGAACGATACGCGCGCACGCGAGGGGTCTTTAACTCTTACGTATGGGAAAGCCATTTTCATCCCGTTTTGCTCTACCTGCATACGTAGCTGAACAATAATTTGTAGGCGAGTGATTACAGGGAAACAGTTTCAATCCCAAAGCTTCATCGATCGTCATCGTCTTATTGCACAAAGTTTCACACTCAAAATATTGACCGCAGATAAGAATAATATCTAACTCAAGTCTTGAATCAGATAATGCTTTCAGCTCTGATTCAAAACGTTTTTTTTGACTCTCTAAGTCAGGATAGGCTTTGTTATCTTTTTTCAATATATCTAAATGCTTGGTTCCGTAACTCGCCTTTTGTGCATTGGTGTATTCAAAAGAAGCTATTTTAGTTTCTTTATTGCTTCCTTAATGTCTTTTAGTGTAGACCGTTCTTCATAAATCTTCATTATTGTAAAATCCAACAACATGAGTATGCTTTTCGACCGCTCCAGGCATTCCTCTTCTGATAGCGAGTGTAATCCTTCGGATGTCTGCTGGTAAAGCATTTGAATGGGATTCTCCCCTAAGACTTTTAAAGAGTTGGGTAGTAAGTGGAAGATGTTATCATAGATTACATAATTCTTAGAGTTCTTATTGTATTCATTTATCAGCTTGGAAATTCCAATTGCATCTGAATCAGGTAGCTTTTTTATCTCTTGAATAATGTTTATTAAATCTCTTTCAATAATTCTTCTAAAATATGCGAATGCGCCAATCCCATACCCTTGAGATAGTAAGGCGCTGGCTTTGTAATACCATGTGCCGGCTTCCCGATCAAAGTGCTTTAAAACAGCTTTATTAACTGTTGTTTGTGGCTTAGGGTAACTACCTACTTTTTCAAGACAGAGTGTGATTGCTGGGAAAGTTGAGTTTTTTAAAGGGTCTTTTCCCTTCGATTGAGATGATTCTGTTGTGGTATACACCCTGAGTAGGAAATAAATATTATACGTTCTGCAGGACTTGCATTTTCCTATTGCTTTAAACGTGAAATCGACTCTGCCATTGGTATAACATTCGTCCAATATGCCGTAGGCAGGTAATGCGCTCAGATATTTTTTAATCGGTTCGTCCAAGTCTAGTTCAAACAATGTGCTTTTGTTTTCGTATTCACAATGATATTCAAACGTCTCCCCTATAAAATCGAAAGGATTAGTGTAAGTTGTTTCGTTAAAACTAAAAACATCGTTCAAAATGTATGCATCGTATAGATTGTAACTCGTTAGAAAATCTCTCATATTTATAATAATGGTTGTGCAATATAATAGATAGGAAAAGAATCTCTGTTATTTGGTATCGGTTTAGTGGATTAACTGCAAATGATATATTTATGTATCAATGTCAAATTGATTTTTCTTGCTTTTAATAAACACAACCATTTATAAATATTGGTAAATTTGTAAGCACAAAATGAAAATGTTTGCAATTCCGTGTGCAATGGGCTTGTGGTAGCCTTGTTAAGGCATTGTAAATCAATTAAATAACTTTAAAAACTATGTCATCAGTAGAGACAACTTACATTCCTTACAAAGTTAAGGACATCTCCCTAGCAGAATGGGGCCGCAAAGAAATAGGACTTGCCGAAGCAGAAATGCCTGGTCTTATGGCTCTTCGGGAGGAATTTGGCGCATCGCAGCCGTTAAAAGGTGCACGTATCGCAGGATGCTTGCACATGACCATTCAAACAGCGGTACTTATCGAAACTCTTGTTGCTTTAGGTGCTGAAGTTACCTGGTCATCATGTAACATTTTTTCAACTCAGGATCACGCTGCTGCCGCAATTGCTGCCGCTGGTATTCAGGTGTATGCCTGGAAAGGTCTTAACGAGGAAGAGTTTGACTGGTGTATCGAGCAAACTTTATTTTTCGGCGAAGACCGCAAACCATTAAACATGATTCTGGATGATGGTGGCGATTTGACTAATATGGTATTCGACAGGTTCCCTGAACTTATCGCCGAAATCAAAGGTTTATCTGAAGAAACTACAACAGGTGTTCACCGTTTATACGAGCGTATGAAAAACGGAACATTGCACTTACCTGCAATCAACGTGAACGACTCGGTTACAAAATCAAAATTCGACAATAAATATGGCTGCCGCGAGTCATTAGTAGACGCGATTCGTCGCGCTACCGATATCATGATGGCTGGAAAAGTTGCCGTTGTTTGCGGTTATGGTGATGTAGGAAAGGGTTCTGCAGAGTCGTTAAGCTCTCAAGGTGTACGTGTGATAGTTACTGAAATCGATCCTATCTGTGCTTTACAGGCAGCTATGGAAGGTTATGAAGTGAAGAAATTCGCTACTGCAGTTTTAGAGGCAGATATTATTGTAACTACAACTGGTAACTGCGATATCGTTCGTGCAGAACACTTCAAAGTGATGAAAGATAAAGCTATCGTTTGTAATATCGGTCACTTCGATAACGAGATTGACATGGCATGGTTAAATACCAACTACGGTCATTCAAAAATTGAAATCAAACCTCAGGTAGATAAGTATACTATTGATGGGAAAGATATAATTGTGTTAGCTGAAGGTCGTTTGGTAAACCTTGGTTGCGCAACAGGTCACCCATCATTCGTAATGTCTAATTCATTTACCAACCAAACTTTAGCCCAGTTAGAGCTTTGGACAAACCCTGGTAAATACGAAAATAAAGTATATACACTTCCTAAACATTTAGATGAGAAGGTTGCCCGCTTACACCTTGCCAAAATTGGTGTAGAACTGGATGTACTTGATCAGCATCAGGCTGATTATATCGGTGTAAATGTTGAAGGTCCGTTTAAACCTGAAGCTTACAGATATTAAAATTTTGCCTCAGTAATATGTTAGCCCTATAAGTTTTTAAAGCTTATAGGGCTTTTTGCTTTTAGCGAGAAATAGCTAACGGTTTTTTACTCGCCTGATTTAGGCTTAATATTCTTTAAATTGAATTTTGGCTTGTAAGCAGGTTTTGGCTTTTCGTTCACACTGGCATCATCACCGCCCCTCAGATCTATGTCAGTGTCCTGAATTTCTTGTTCTGCTGTTTTGTTTTCAGTTGATGAGGATACCTTCCGTTCAATATCTGGTCCGTTAGCCTGTTCTACATGATCTTGAGTACTTGCTTGCGCCAGCTCTTCCGGGCTCGGCTCGGCGGAATGCTTTTCTTCAAGCTTTTTTGGGATGTTCTTTAATTTGAACTTAGGTTTGTAAGCTTCCTTTTTTTCGGTATCTTTTTGGTCTTCCGGATTTGAAACAGGTGTTTCTGAAATTCCTTGCTGGCCCGGGCGACTGTCGGATGTTTGCGCATCTGCACTATTTGTATCCGGAGCTAGTTTAATATTCCTGGGCTTAAACCCAGGCTTCCGGACAACGGATTTACTTTCGTCCGATTTCTCTTCCTTGGTTTCCTCCGGAACATTAGCTTCTTCCGCCTTTATCTCAACTTGTTGTCCTGGAATATTCCGGGGTCTGAATCCGGGTCTAACCGGTGGTGTGCTTTCCGTTTTCTCTTCTTGACTGTCGGCCGACATCTCAATGTTCTTAACCGAAATATTCCTTGGTTTAAATGCAGGTTTAGCAAGAGGCTTCGATTCTGATTGTTGTTCTTCTGCTGCTGTACTTTTGTTGATGTTTGCACTTTTAAACCTCGGAGTAAAAGCAGGTTTCTGTTCAATCGTTGGAGAGCTAAGAGGTTCCGCCTGAGAAGCAATGGCTGTTTCAACTTGTGTGATAGCTTTTTCTGGTAGCCTCAAATGATAAAGCCGACGAAGTCTATTGAACCAAAACTTCTTTGTATGGTCGAAACTCTTTTCTCCCATGGCCGAAAAATGATTTTTGAATTCATTATAAAGCACCTGATCCGCTTTTTCAAGCTGAACCAGGTCTATTTTTTTCTTTGCAAAGAATTCTTCAAAAGTCATCTTCCCTCAACTTGCCAATCGTGAATTTAATTCAATAAATCGTTTACTCAGCCATATTATGATAAACCGCTTGCACATCATCGTCCTCTTCCAGTTTATCAATTAATTTGAAAACATCCGCTGCTTGTTCTTCTGAAACTGCTGTATGAGAGAGTGCTACTCTTTCCAGTTTTGCGCTCTTCATTTCGAATCCTTTTTCTTCCAGTGCCTTTTGCATTTTTCCGAAATCTTCAAAAGCAGTATGAATTACGCCGATATCATTTCCTTCTTCGTCTGCTTCGATGTATAGATCTTCCAGGCCGGCATCAATCAATTCAAATTCCAGCTCTTCCAAATCTAAATCCTCAGGTGGAACAAATCTAAAAACAGCCTTACGGTTAAAGATAAAATCAAGTGATCCTGTTTTACCTAATGTTCCGCCGGTTTTGTTAAAGTAGCTGCGGACATTAGCAACGGTTCTGTTGGTGTTATCGGTGGCGGTTTCGATCAGGATGGCTACACCATGCTGCGCGTATCCTTCGTATACAAGTTCTTCGTAGTTAGAATCGTCTTTGTTTGATGCCCGTTTGATTGCCGCATCAACACGATCCTTAGGCATGTTAACAGCCTTGGAGTTTTGAATTGCCGTGCGTAAACGTGAGTTTGTCTCCGGATTCGGACCGCCCGACTTTACAGCCATTACAATTTCTTTTCCCAATCGGGTAAACTGAACAGCCATTTTGGCCCAGCGCTTAAATTTTCTTTCTTTACGGAATTCGAATGCTCTTCCCATTTACAAAAAATAAAAAATCAAAGTGCAAAAGTAAAAATTTAAACAGAATGATTGAATGTTATTCACCCCCATTTTCAGCTAGGAAGACTGATAAACCGTTATTTAATCCTTGTATGCTAATACCCGAACAAATCCTTTCGATTTACCCTTTAAATTTAGCTGCTAAAACACAGGGTTTTCTGAATTTAACAGTGTGTCCATTAAGATTAAATCCTTCAAAGTAAACTATATATACACCAATTTTTGCGCGTTGCCCTCCTTCCGCTATTCCATCCCAAATTAAAGTTCCTTCAACTGCGAGTGTAGTGTTTTTCGTTAGTCGTTTAATTAATGCGCCCTTATCATCGTAGATATTCACATTCGCAACCATTCCAGCTTCTCTAAAATGATAATTAATATGAAGCGCATCTTCAAATCCGTCATTGTCTGGTGAGAATGTTGTGGATGTCAGCACAATTTCTTCCTGACCTGGAAAGTTTGTATCTGTGAATTGCGAGTTCTTGTAGCCGGGTGTGGCATAACCAATCGAGGCTGCGGCAGAACGGAAGTTGCCGGGTTCGTTAGCAGGCCTGTCAAAAAGGGATCTTTCAAGCGAAATTCCCTTATCGTCTTTAATCAATGGAAAATGCATCTTATTTGTATAGTCAAATTGATCGATGCGGTTTTCACTGGATAAAATCACAACTGAACCTTTATCGGTATTAAAAGCAGGCAGTGAGGCAACTTTAAAAAATGCCTGAGGATTTTGGGACTGGTAATTAGCTTTAATATTGTCAGGATCTGTGCTCAATACTAAATATTGATTAGGATGTAAAAGAACCGTACTGAGAGAAATATTCTTTCTGCTTGTAATGCTATCCGGCGCTGTAATGCTTGCTATTGTAAGCTCTTTCAGATCGAGAGTGTTTTTAGAATTATTGAAAATTTCTACAAAGTCTTTACCTCCTGTTCGCGGATTAAATAAAAGCTCAGAAATCAGGATGTCATTTTTCTTGATTCGGTGCGGATAGTAAAATTCTGTAGAACTGTGTGCCGAGGAGATTAGTAACCCCTGGCAATCGGTAACATTAGTGGCCCTGACAGCATAATTATTCCCCCTGATTATGGGGGCTTCCCATTTGAGTTCAAACTCTGTATCTGTAATTGACATTACTTTCGCAGGTTTCCCAATCCCATTATTGACGAAATAATTATTGGGGTTAGAAGCAGTCGAGCTATCAGGAGGGCGATTGAATACTGCCAGGACGCTTACGCTGTCTATTAGCTTCACTTCCAAAAGGGTTAACGGGAGGTTTTTAAAAATCTCAAAAACTGAATTTTGTCGCCCGGGCGTTCCTCCGCTGGTATCCTTGCTGGCGATCCAATTTTGGCTCTGGTTACAAAAAGACTGTTGATTTATTTGTTCAAGGCTCCAGCCTCCAGAGGTCTTTTTGTCGTTTTTGTGCCAAGTGTTTGAGTACGAGACGGAATCGCTTATTCGCCCTGTGTGACTTTTAAGCCTTATCTGATCTGACGAATTGTTCAATGAGGGCCAAGGACTAAGACCGATTGTTTTTCCAAAAGGTTTATATTGTAATGTGTCTGCAGCAGCGCAAAGTATGACATATTGTTGAGGTTGGATGGTCGCCTTTTTTATTGTGGCTTGTGTTGTCGGATCGCTCAGGCCCCAGCCGTCCAGGTCAATTGTATCCTTTCCGGGATTATAGATTTCTATAAATTCTGCAAGGGGTAGATGCACTTCAGGCGAAGGGTCAGCGAAGATTTCTGTGATATAAAGCGTCGCGGTATCCAGCCTTACCGCAGGCGCTCTGGGTGTTGTAAAGTTTAAATCTCTTTTTTCGATGATGTTACCGGCACAGTCTTTTAACAGCGTGATAGCTAGAGAATAGCTCGTGCCCGCTTTGAATTTTTCCTTGCAAACTAATGTTGCTTTAAGCGATTGAGAGTCAAATGTCAACGATTTTATAGTGGCGTCCTGATCTATCGAAAAGGCAGCGATGCTGGTGGAAATATCGACATGTTTATTGAAAAAAACATTTATGCTTGTGTCTGATAATCGCTTTATACTGTCGGCTTTAAAAGCTATTTTATCATATCGTTCAAGATTTACAGAATTTATCTTGCCAGGCGTTCCGCCGGATGCATCGACAGAAGATTTCCAGTTAAATAAGCCGCTACAGACTGAAGTATAATCGACCCTTTCGAGCGACCAGCCACCCTGTTTTTTTGCAGTCGAACTGTGCCAGGTATCTGCGTACGCAATAGAATCAATCAACCTGCCTTTAAAGCTTTTGATGAAAACAGTACCCGAGGCATTGGTTAACGCTGGCCATGGTGAAATGCCAATGGTTTTACCGAAGCTTTTGTACTGCGTGCTGTCGGCTGCCGGACAAAGAATAATGTATTGATTGGGTAAAACGGCGAATTTCTTTAATGTTGTTTTCGCTGAAGATGCGTGAAGTGTCCAGCCTTCTAAGTCTATGGTGTCTTTTCCTGGATTGTAGATTTCTATAAATTCTGCTAGTGGTAAGCCAACTTCGGGCGAAGGATCTGAGAAGATCTCCGTGATAAACAACTTTGCGGTATCGGTCCGAACTGGGGGGAGTTTTGGAGTATTAAAAGTCAACGATGAATTTGGGCTGATGCTGTTTCCGGCACAGTCTTTCAAGCCGGAAATAATTAATTGGTAATCCGTGCCAGGCAGAAATGAATCCTTAAAAAGTAGTGTGATCTGGTTTGCGCTTACTGCAGCTATTGCTGATTTTACATTATTGGAAGCTGGTGTTAAAGCGAAACTATTCATCGCTGTAGATACATCAACAGGTTTGTTTAAATAAACCATCACTGTTGAATCAGACAGTTTTTTAATACTGTCTGCTTTAAAGGTAAGTTTATCAAAGTTCTCGATATTTCCCGAATTTGTTCTTCCGGGTGTTCCGCCCGAGCTGTCTGTGGAAGATGTCCAGTTAAATTGCCCCTGGCAAAGCGAAGCGTAATCTGTTCTTTCAAGTGCCCAGCCGCCTGATTTTTTATCTGAATTATTATGCCATGAATCCTGATAAGAAACAGAATCAACAAGTCTTCCTTTAAAGCTTTTCAATGCAATCTGGTCAGATGCGTTGTTTAACGAAGGCCATGGCGACAGGCCAATAGTTCTTCCAAAAGGTTTGTATTGCAGAGTATCAGCTGCGGGGCAAAGAATGAGGTATTCTTTTGGTTGTATTGATGCTTTTATCGATGCTTTGACCGTGGGATCGCTAAATGTCCAGCCATCCAGATTTATAGTATCCTGACCGGGATTGTAGATCTCAATATATTCGACTAAAGGAAGTTTGATTTCAGGCGATGGATCTGCAAATATTTCGGTGACGAAAATTCTTGCCGTATCGAGGCGAGGGGAAGGTAGTTTCGGAGTAGTAAATTGAAAGGAGTTCGTCGAAACTGTATTGCCGGCACAATCGAGCAGTCGTGTTACATGTAGTTGATAAGTGGTATTCCCGGTAAATCTATTAGTGAAAAGGAGTGTCGCCTGTTTCGCATTCGTGTCAAAACTTACAGACTGGATGGAGCCCGGGCTGGGGGATATAATAAAGGAATTATTTAAGCTGGTAAGATCAGCAGGCTTATTGAAAAACACGATTATAGTGCTGTCCGATGGTCTTTTGATGCTGTCTGCTATGAAATTCTGCTGGTCGTAGTTTTCTATAAAGACAGCGTTTTGTTTCCCTGGAGTTCCCCCTGATAGATCCATTGAGGCGTTCCAGTTAAATAACCCGGAACACTTCGATTGGTAGTTAATTCTTTCGAGCGACCAGCCACCTTGCTTTTTTACGGATGTCGGATACCATGTATCGGAATATGCGACAGAGTCGATCGTCAGATTGCCTGGACTAGAGAGTTTTATAATATCCGATGAATTGTTCAACGAGGGCCAGGGGGATATTCCGATAAATTTGCCAAAGCGCTTAAACTCGTTGGTGTCCGCTTTAGCGCAAAGAACCAAATATTCTCCGGCGGCAATGCTGTCGGCTGGCAAAACACCAGTTGATACCGGATCAGAATATTTCCACTCTTTTAATGAGATGCTTTGTGTGGTGGTGTTATATAGTTCTATAAACTCTACCGATGGCATGTCGATCTGCGGAGCGGGATCGGCGAAGATCTCATTAATTACAATGTCGCCCTTTTTTGGTATATAAGGTTTCGTGTAAGAGAATGTGGCCGTATTATTTGATGATATTGCATTGCCTGTCTTGTCTGTTACGTTTGAGGCGCTTATCTGATAAGATGCTGTATTCAGTGCTTTCGATAATATTAAAATATATTTTGCAGCATCTGAGGTAGTTTTGATAGAAACAGGATTTCCATAGCCGCCATTTATTAAATAATTAGCAGCTGTTTTAGCAGAGATGCTATCTAATGCTTCATCAAATACGATTTCAAGTGTTGCCGAATCTAAAGCTGTTGCTGAGACAAGTTGCGGCGGAGCCGTGTCTGTAACGATTGGGCTAACACTAAAGTCATCAAAAAAATGCTTTTGAAAAAAGCTGGAAGTTGACTGCTTAACATAGATCGCGAAAAAGGCCGAGCTGGTAAAAGTTCCATCTACAACGGTGCCTTCAGTGACGAATGATGTTCCTAAACCTGTAATATCCCGTTCGAGGGTAAACGTGTTATTTGTTCGGCTAACCCGGATTTTTACTTTGTTATTTGAGGTATTTAAGATGCCATCTACGCCATCAATTATTTTAACGCTTGATGCGGCTGTGCCGCTTCTTTTGTACAGACAAATATCATCGCTGGTGTTACCAATGCGAATGAAGTATCCGTTGATGTTTGTAGCCTGAAGATTTTCCTGGCTAGATGTTAAGTATACATCAACAAAATTGGCGCTTGAAGGATTAAATTGCAGGTTAACCCAAAACTCCCATTGACAGCTTACAGCCAGAGTATTAGGTGTACTTAAATAAAAGTCGGTACTCGCTGTGGTTGAGTTTGACCTAAGCTGTTTATTGAAAATAGTAAAATCATTTGTCGAGTTGCTTCCTGTCCATGCTGGCGAACTGGTAAGATTATCGTCATTAAAAGTCTCATTTAATTGCGCAAAAGCGAGGTTTCCACATAAAATGAGTGGAAGCAATAAATAATTTTTCATATTGGTAGATATTCAAACTCGAAAGTAATAAAGTTTGGATAATTTGTGAAAATTACTTTACTTAAAGGTAAATAATAGCTGATTGGCAGATGGACGAATCGTGTTGATCTCACAAACATCCAAAAAACTCTTTATCGATACCGCGAAATAGAATCTTACCTCAGTAATCCGGAAGTGGTATCGCTTTGCGAAAGAAATATTATAATGTTAGTATTAATGGGTTAGCACCGAAGAAGCTGCAATGACTGTGAAGTTGTAAAATTACCGTCATTAAATTGACTAACCCATTATTGTCAGGCAAAATATCTATGATATATAGCGGAGAAAAGTAGATATTTTTCCATCTTTGGCGGATATTTAAAAAACAAACAAATAAATAAAGCAAAACAGATGAAAGTCGCAGTTGTAGGCGCTACCGGCCTTGTAGGTTCGGTGATGTTAAAAGTTTTAGCAGAGCGCAATTTCCCGGTTACTGAATTGATTCCCGTAGCATCAGCAAAAAGTGCTGGTAAGCAAGTGGATTTCAAGGGTAAGAAATACACAGTAGTAACAGTGGAAGATGCAATTAAGATGAAGCCTGAAGTTGCCTTATTTTCCGCCGGTGGTAGTACTTCGTTAGAGCAGGCTCCATTATTTGCGGCTGCTGGTATCACCGTTATCGATAATTCATCAGCTTGGAGAATGGACCCTAGCAAAAAGCTTGTTGTTCCTGAGGTGAATGCTCATGTTTTGACGGCAGATGATAAGATCATCGCTAACCCAAATTGTTCGACTATACAAATGGTGGTGGTTTTACAGCCGCTTCACGCAAAATACAAAATAAAAAGGGTGGTAGTTTCGACCTATCAATCGGTTACAGGCACAGGGGTTAAAGCTGTAGAGCAGTTAATGAATGAACGTAAAGGTATTGAAGGACCGATGGCTTACGCATATCCGATCGATTTAAATGTCATTCCTCAAATTGATGTTTTCCAGGATAATGGGTATACGAAAGAGGAGATGAAAATGATCCTTGAGACTAAGAAGATCATGGGAGATGATTCTATTCGTGTGACAGCTACTACAGTGCGTATTCCGGTTATGGGTGGTCATTCGGAGTCTGTAAATATCGAGTTTGAGAATGACTTTGATTTGACTGAGGTACGAAGCTTGTTAGAGCAGCAGGAAGGTGTGATTGTAGTTGATGATCCGGCAAACCTGAAGTACCCGATGCCAAAAGATGCCCATGAAAAAGATGAGGTTTTAGTAGGTCGTATCCGTCGTGATGAGTCGCAGGATAAAACTTTGAATCTTTGGGTTGTTGCAGATAATCTTCGCAAAGGAGCTGCTACAAACGCTGTACAGATTGCTGAATATTTAGTTAAGCAAGGTATTCTGAACGGATAATTAGTACATTTAAATAATACAGGGCGGCAAATGATAAGATTTAGCCGCCTTTTTTGTTATAATAGGTAAAAGTCATTGACCGAATCGGTGCAAATTGCCCTTCATCTGTTGGCTTACAAATAATAATGTTCTATGAAGCGATACCATTTTCTTATACTTTTTATTTTAACCCAGATATCGTGTGCGCAAACCCGAATCCCGGATGTTGAAAGTGCTTACGCTAAATTTGAAAAGGATCCCCAACTTAAGTACGGATTAAGCTCACTAACAGTACAGAATGCGCAAACCGGAGAAGTGGTGTTTTCAAAGAACGGTAATATTGGTTTAGCTCCAGCTTCGACCCTGAAGACAGTAACAGCTATTTCATCATTTCATTTATTAGGTGCTAATTTTAGGTGGGAAACTACGCTAGGGTATAGCGGTTCAATTGTGAATGGTACGCTCAACGGAGATATTATTATTACGGGTGGTGGTGATCCTACGCTTGGTAGTGATCGTTTCGGTCAGTCTAAGCCGGAGCAAATATTTGCCAGTTGGCTTTCGGCGATAAAAAAGGCTGGTATAAAAAACATAAAGGGCCGGATTATAGGGGATGACCGCTTGTTCGGTACACAAATTACCCCTTTAGGATGGATCTGGCAGGATATAGGAAATTACTATGGCGCCGGAGCAACTTCGCTTTCCTGGAAAGAGAATGAAATGGGTGTTAAGTTTCGGGCGGGAGCAAAGCCTGGCGATATGACGGAACTGGCAAGCCCGTCGAGTACAGAGCTTGGGGTAAAACTCGTAAATGAAGTCAAAACCGGGTCTCAGGGGAGCGGAGATAATGTATACGCATATTCTGCGCCTTATACAGATATCGTTTATCTAAGAGGCACGTATGGGATAGATCTTAAAAAAACAATTATGATCTCAATGCCCGACCCTGCCTTGTCCCTCAGTAATGAATTTCGGGAAAGTCTTCGTGAGAATGGTATCCCGGTTTCGGGATTGGCCACAACTGCACGCCGACTTGATTTAGCAAAAGAGAAATATTCGCAGGTAGCCACTATTTTGGACCGAAACGGCTCTCCGGCATTAAGCCAGATTGTTTACTGGCTAAATCAGAAAAGTATAAACCTATATGCTGAGAATCTATTGAAAACGATCGCATTGAGACATGCGAAGACTGCGAGTACAGAAAATGGTATCTCAGAAATTCAGAACTTTTGGTTGAAGAAATTAAATATAGATATTAATGCCCTGTCGATTCTCGACGGTAGTGGCTTATCTCCCGAAACCCGGATCACCAGTAATTCAATGGCTTCAATTCTTCGATCTGCGGTAAAAGAGCCATGGTATAATGCATTATATGAAAGTTTGCCTCTTTATAACGGGATGAAAATGAAAAGCGGAAGTATACGGAATGTTTTGGCTTATGCAGGCTATCATAAAAGCGGTTCGGGAACACCGCTGGTTTTTACATTTATCACCAATAATTATAATGGCAGTACTTCCGCTATAAAGCAAAAAATGTTCAAGGTGCTTGATGAGTTGAAGTAGGGATTTGGTAACGCCGGTAATTTGCTAAATTTATATTTTAAAATATTAATTTAGAGTGAACGAATTTTGGCGCCCCTCGCTTATGAATAGTAATAATCTGTTATTGAATGGAAATAAGGTCACAGTCTCCACAGAAAATATATTGCTTTAACCGGGCACTTCACAAAATTCTATCAAGGCCAAGAAAGTTGAAACTTAGTCCAAAATAATATTGTTTCCAATTTACCTTTATACCTGAGCGCACCTTCAATGGCAAAATACTTCATCTTTATTTTTTTAATGCTGCAAATCCTGGCTTCGCAGGCGCAGAATACGGTTATTAAGAAAAAGATACCTTTTAAATTTTCGCGGGATATTTCCTCAAAAGATTATATTCCGGGTCTTATCATTCTCAAATTTAAAGCCGGTGCAGCACCATCTTCCCAAACTCTTTCGACGAAACAACTTCCGACAGTTAAAGCAAGTTCAGTTATACAGATAAAAAGGAAATTTCCCGAAGTTGATTCTGAGTACAAACTTAATGCAAGAGGTCGGAAGGATGGGGGACTTAACCGCATTTACGAGCTTAACTTTTCAAAATCGGCTAAAATCGAGGAGGTAATCAGCGAACTTTTAGCTGATCCAGCTATTGAATACGCCGAACCTGCTTATATACATCACACGTATTATTCACCTAACGATCCACGGTATACATCTGGCGAGCAGAATTATTTAGACGTTGTCAGGGCGCCGCAGGCTTGGGATTTAATCCGCAATTCGTCCGGAATAATCATCGGAATTGTTGATAGTGGTTCGGAGTTAGCTCACCAGGACCTTGCAGCAAATATCTTTTATAATACCGCTGATCCCGTTAACGGCTCGGACGACGACGGAGATGGTTTTACAGATAATTATGCAGGCTGGGACTTTGTCGGACCTACCGGAAATAGTATAAAAGCAGATAACAATCCAAATGTTGTCGGCCCGGCAAATGACCATGGTGTGCATGTAAGCGGAATTGCGTCGGCTGTTAGTAATAATGGTATTGGAGTGGCAAGTATCGCATTTAATGCAAAACTGCTCATTGTTAAAGCGGGACCTGACGATAGCGGCTCGGATATTTATCGCGGATATGAGGGGATTAAATATGCAGCAGATAAAGGAGCCCACATTATAAACTGTTCCTGGGGCAGCAAAAGTGCAAGTAGCTTTGGTCGTGATATCGTCAACTATGCATTGAATAAGGGCTGTCTTATTGTTGCAGCGGCGGGAAATAGCGGAACCAACCAGCCTGAGTATCCTGCGGCGTTTCAGGGGGTGCTGGCGGTAGCCAATACGAGTAATGCCGATATAAAATCCTCCAGTTCCAATTTTGGCGATTATGTTAGCCTTTCGGCGCCAGGAAATTCCATTCTCAGTACCACCTTTAATAATACCTATGGCTATAGTACGGGTACGTCAATGTCTACACCTGTGGTGGCAAGCGCAGCGGCTCTTGTAAAATCTTATTTGCCATCTTTAAGTATGCAACAAGTGGGCGAACAGTTGCGGGTGACAGCAGATAATGTTGATGTCAAGAATCCAGCTTACAGGGGTTTGCTGGGTAAAGGGCGATTAAATGTTTTAAGAGCATTAACTGAAAGCTCTCCCTCTGTCAGGATTCAAAACATTAAAGAGGAAGACCGAACGGCTGCAAATGTGCAATTTCCCGACACGCTATACCTTTTCCTGGACGTCAAGAACTTCTTATTTACTGCCAATGGCCTTACTCTTAATTTAAGCACAGAAAATCCAAACGCTGTCGTTCTAACCCCCCAGATTAATTTGGGAACATTAGCAACTTTGGAAACAAGATCACAAGTTGGTCCCTTTAAGGTGGCCATTCAACCGGGAACAGCTACAAATACACTAGTTTCTTTCCGGCTTGATTATCTGGCAAACAATACGTCTTATCAAGACTTTGAGAAATTTTCTGTAGTTGTGGCGAAAGATTATCTGAACATTACTACTAATTCTATTGCTACCACTATTTCCAGTAACGGTAGAATCGGGTTCAGTGTTCCTGACGCCGAAGGTGGGGCCGGATTTGCTTATAAAGGCAATCAGTTATTATTCGAAGCCTCTTTAATGATTGGTAATTCATCTACAAAGGTTTCAAATAATGCCCGGTCTGTTAATGATGAAAGTGATGAGCACTTTGTAAAAGTTGTGCGGGCGCATGAGTTAGCAAACAATGCGGATTCGGTGAAAGCCGAAGCCCGGTTTGACGATAGCGGAAATCCCAATCGCTTATTTATTGCGGTAAAGCAGCAGATGATTGGCTATAAACCTGAACCAAACGATAAATATGTTATTTCTGAGTACGAGATTTTTAATACAACTAATTTCGCATTAAGTAATGTGTATGTTGGCTTGTTCACAGATTTTGACGTATTTGGCGGATCTACAAATGTTACACAATTCGATCCATCGGCGCGTTTAGCGTATGTTTATGATAAGCAACAAACAGCTCCATATGCTGCGGTGAAGTTATTAAACCAGAATAGTCCGCCAATTTATTACCCATTATCATATAATATTTCGGGCAACCCATTAAGTGACAGTGATTTTACTATCGCAGAAAAATGGGAGACTTTATCAAGCGGTGTAAAGGCGTTGAGCTTAGGAACAAGTACGGCAGGTGTGGATGTTTCTTTTGTTTCAGGAAATGGTCCGTTTACTATTCCGGCTAATAGCTCCATTAAGGTCGCATTTGCTTTGATTGGAGGCGATAATTTACAGGATATTCAAACTTCTGCCGGTCTTGCCCAGGTGAAATACAACCTGATAAGTGCTATGCCCCCACCCGAGCCTATCACGAGGGTTGACTTAAAAGTTTATCCCAATCCTATTTTGGCGTCTTCCAATGGTTTAAGCATTTTGCGTTTCGCCCTTCCGGAAGAGGGTTTAGTTACTCTTGAGCTTTGCAATGTGATGGGTCAAACAGTACGGACACTTGTTTCAGGACAGCCCTATTCGAGGGGGATTCATTATCTTAATTACGATTTTTCGGGCGGCTACTTCTCCGATGTTGTAAGTGGAGTTTACTTTTACCGATTAATTTATAACAATCAGCTTACAACAAGTAAAATTAGTATTTTAAGATAACTCTTCGTGTGCTGAGTTAAAGCAGATTCTGCAGCGGGGTTCATAACTTTCTTTTGCGCCCAGCAGAATTTGGGTGACCAGAGCAATTTTCCGATACGAATAAGTAGCCGGAGATCCGCATATGGCACAAATGGCATGCACTTTCGTTACGTCTTCGGCAATTGCCATCAGAGCAGGCATGGGGCCAAATGGTTTGCCCTTGAAATCCATATCTAATCCGGCAACGATTACGCGAATTCCTTTCGATGCAAGCTTGATACAAACATCCGGTAATTCTTCGTCGAAGAACTGAGCCTCGTCTATCCCGACTACCTCGGTATTTGATCCTAATAATAAGATCGATGAAGCATTTCCAACCGGAGTTGAATGAATGGAATTTAGATCGTGCGAAACGACAGCCGTTTCATCATATCGGACATCTATTTTGGGCTTGAAAATCTCAATGTTGAGTTTAGCTATCTGGGCACGGCGTAAGCGGCGGATAAGTTCTTCGGTTTTTCCGGAAAACATAGATCCGCAAATTACTTCTATGCTGCCTCGTGGCCTGGCTGCAGACCTGTAATGTAATTCGCTAAATAGCATGTAAAAGCCCCTATCCGGCGACTAATATCAGAATTTAATACTATTTTTGGCAGCCGAGTTACCAACATATACACGCTCTAAACGTTACCCTTAGAATGAAAACACACAATATATTTAGTAAAGTAGGAGGCATATTATCCGAGATTAATGAGCAATATCAATATCTGTCAGAATCTCCCGAAAATCTAAATGACCTTGAGCTCGAACTTCTTTCTGCAAATGCTGACTTTCTTGCAGAGCATATAAAGGTGCTTAAGAAATTAAACTTAGCACAGAGCAATACCCCAAATACCTCTATCAAAACATCCAACGAAAATTTGTCGGAAACCCAGGAATATCAGCAAAATGTTCATGAAGAGGTTGAAGATTTTTCCCCGACCGATGATTTAATTAAACAGGAGTTTCCGGAAGATTACGCATCCTTCAGTAAGCCGGTAATCAACGAAATGCCAAGCGGAAATTTCGATACAGTGATTGAAGATAAAACTCTTGATGAATTGAACCAGGAGGCAAATGAAAGAGACGCCGAGGAAGAAGCTGTGCGGACGCCTGAACCAGAAGTTGCAGAGGAAAAACCTGTTTTTAATTCCTTTTTTACTCCCGAGCCCAGTCCGGTAAAAGCTGAGGAATCTCCGGAACCCAAGCAGGTGACTCCGGATGTTGCTGAACCTATCGTAAATGAGGTAGTAATTGAGGAGAAAGTAGTGACTGTTGAAGTTCCTGATATAGCGGAGGTGCCGGAAAAAGTCCCCACTTTAAATGAAATGATGTCTGCACAGCGGTCTCAAAGTGCTCCGCTTGCTCAATTAAAAAGGCAGCCGGTTTCAGACTTAAAGTCCATCATCAATCTGAATGACAAGTTATTGTTTATAAAAGACTTATTTAACGGATATAGTCTTGCTTACAGCGAGGCAATAGAAATTATTAATCGCTTTGATTCATTCGATGCTGCGGATAACTTTCTGAAGACAAATTACGCACAGAAAAATAATTGGACATCTAAACAGGCCACAGCAGATAAGCTTTATGAATTGTTGAACCGGCGCTTTGCTGATAAGGACTAGCGCTCGATTTTAAGCTTGTTTAAATAATTCCCATTCGGTTTGAATCCTGCTTCAGAAGAATAAATAGCAGGGTTGTAAAACTTATCAGTGAAGATCCCCCATAACTTATAAAAGGGAGGGGGATACCGATTACCGGAACCAGCCCAATGGTCATTCCAATGTTGATAAAAAAGTGGAAGAAGAGAATAGAGGCCACGCCGTAGCCGTAAATTCGTGTAAATGAAGACCTCTGCCGTTCGGCCAGGTTAATTATTCTGATGAGCAGGGTGACATAGAGGGCTATCACAACAAAGCTTCCCATAAAGCCCCATTCTTCGCCGATGGTACAGAAAATAAAGTCGGTGCTTTGTTCGGGTACAAAATCATACTTGGTTTGCGTACCCTGTAAATAGCCTTTACCCCACAGCCCGCCCGAGCCTATGGCGATTTTCGATTGATTTAGATTATACCCCTGCCCCCTCGGATCATCAATTTTACCTAAAATTACATCAATTCGGTTCCGTTGATGCGACTGCAATATGTTGTTATATGCGAAATCTACAGTGAAGATGAAGGCAATTGATAAAGCCGTGCCTACCGCAATTGTTGTTATAAACGACCTGTTCTTTTTATTTGAATAAATTAAAAGACCTGCAATAGCAACTAAAACTCCTATAACCAGAAATTTGCTGAAAATAAGTGACAGGACAAACAGGGCGATAAACAGAGCTCCTATAACAAGCGTATATCCCGGCAATCCTTCGCGGTATAAAACAAATATCAAAGAAGTGAAAGTCATGGCCGAGCCTGTATCCGGCTGCAGCATAATCAGCGCCATGGGAATGATCAGGATCAGTCCGGTAAAAAATAATGTTTGAAATGACGTTAATTTCAGATTGGTTGAACTGAGATATTTTGCGAGTAACAGACAGGTAGAAAACTTTGCAAACTCCGAAGGCTGAAGCCGGAAGCTGCCGATTGGTATCCATGCCTGATTTCCTCCGACATTCCGGCCGACAAATAACACCACCACAAGAAGGATAAGGGTTACCCCATAGAAAACAGGTGAGAACGCATTGAAAAACTTATTGTCTAATAAAAGTATGGCGGCTCCCAGAATAAGCGCCACAATGATGAAAAGTAATTGCTTGCCGTAATTGGTGTCCAGATCTACAATACTCGGGTTTAACGGATCGTATACCGCAGCGTGGATATTAAACCAGCCAATAATGCAAAGCGCCAGGTAGATAAAAATTATTACCCAGTCGATATTAAAGAAAAGGCTTCGCTGATTAATCATTTCTCAAAATGGCATTAGTGTTAGCCGTAACCGGCGCTGGTTTGGGTTTGTTTGAAGTACTATCAGGCTTTTTAATCGCCGCAGGTTTTGCCTTTACTTTTGCCCCCGGCAGTAAGTTTTCATTTAAAATTCTGTCAACAAAATATTTTGGTCTTGATATGCTGTCGGTGATATATTTCTCAATCATCAGACTTGCAATCGGCGCCGCCCATGTAGAGCCATGCCCGCCGTTTTCAACGATTACGGCTATTGCGATTTTAGGATTATTTCTTGGAGCGAAAGCGAAGAATACAGAATGATCATCACCATGAGGATTTTCTACCGTTCCTGTTTTGCCGCATATTTCAATATTGGGGATTGCGGAGTATGTGGCCGTTCCTCCGGGATGATTGACTACCATACTCATGCCCTGAATAACCGTTTCAAAGTATTTGGCATCAATGCCTACGTTGTTCTTTTTTGTATATTCTTCCTTGATGATATTTTTCTCGCCTATGGCTTTTACCAAATGTGGTTTATAATAAAAGCCGCGATTAGCCACGGCTGCTACCACATTTGCCATTTGTAGCGGTGTTATTCCTAGTTCGCCCTGACCTATAGAAAGCGAGATATTAAATCCTGATCGCCATTTATCACTTCCCCATCGTTTCGTATACAGTTCATCAGTTGGCAGATGACCCTTTCTTTCATTTGGTAGGTCAATGTCTAATTTTGAGCCGATCCCGAATTTAGCGACTCCCTCGCGCCAACGCTTAAATCCATTTACCGGGCGCATTCCCGACCGATCCACAATCGTAGCATACACATTACCGTAATAGGTATTACATGATACCTGGATAGAGCGGGCTAGATTAACCGTTCCATGAATATGCGTACATTTCATGGGGCGGCGGGCCCCGTACCAATAGCCGCCAGTACAATTAACGCTGGTTTCGGGTCTGATTAGGCCAAACTGTTGCCCCAGAAGCGCATTGATTACCTTAAACGTAGATCCCGGAGGGTATTCGGCCTGTATGGGCCGTATAAACATCGGTTTATGCGGATCTTTATCCAGTATTTCGTAGTTCTTTCCTCTTTGACGGCCCACCATTAAATTAGGGTTATAGGTAGGACTACTAACAAAAGCAAGAATTTCTCCGGTGGAAGGTTCTATAGCTACAATGCTACCGATTTTGTTGTTCATCAACTGTTCGCCGTATTTTTGCAGAGCCTTATCAAGCGAGCTAATCAGCTGATCACCCGAAACGGCGGTGGTATCATAGCGTCCATCCGCAAAGTGCCCTTTAGGACGGTTAAATGCATCAACCATTAAATTGTGGACTCCGCGCTGACCTCTCAACAGGTCTTCATATGATTTTTCTACTCCTGTACGACCGATATAGTCACCTCTTCGATAAAATCCACCGGAGCGTTCAATATCTCTCTCGTTTACTTCTCCAATATAACCCAAAAATTGTGCGGCAATGCTATCGGGATACCTTCTGACCGATCTGTTTTGTACATAGAAGCCCGGAAAGTCGGATAGTTTTTCCTGGAACGTAGCAAAGGTTACGGCCGAGAGTTGTTTCTCGAAAATGGATGATGTATACCTGGAGTATTTGATTGCTTTGGTGAATCGCTTGTCGAAGCCGGGTTTGTCGATCCCAATCAGTCGACAAAATTCGAGTGTATCAAACGGTTTCACTTCTTTCGGGATGACCATTAAGTCGTACACGGGTTCGTTTTGAACTAATATTTCTCCCTTGCGGTCTAGAATAACTCCACGGGCCGGGTATATTATAACCTTGCGCAACACGTTGTTGTTGGCAGAAAGGAAATAACTTTTATCAATCACCTGGATATAAAACAGCCTGAGCAATAATACTAAAGCGATGGCTAAAAATATTCCCTGGATAACATATCTGCGTGGGAAAAAACTATTCATTTTGTGTTAACGCTCCTTCTTGCGATAGAAGATAAACTCTGCTACTAACATTAAGAACACTGTAAAAAGAGAACTCAAAATTATGCGAATTAGTGTGTATTTAAGATCATTAAAGCTAAAATCTTCAATCAAAAATAAGGTGCTATGATGTACGAGCGTCAGTATACTGGCGTAAAAGAAAAACCACCTGAATCCCATGATCCCCAGCTTGGGTTCGGGCTCTATTTCGAAGCTTAAGCGTTGCACTGTGAGGTTGATAAATATGATTCGTACAAAGGCGAGAGCTGAACAGGCAGCGGCATTGACACCCAGCGTATCGTAAAAAGTGTCAATTGTTAGTCCCATTAAAAATGCAAGCAGAAATAACAGCCAATTGGGGGTTTCGAAAGGTAGCAAAAGAATAAACAAGATATATAGAAAAGGTACAGACAGATTGTAGTACCCAATATTCTTGAGCAGAAATACCTGGATAAAAACCAGTAAGGCAAAACGTATAAGGTTGCTGGTAATTATTCTGATCATTTATTTTCCTGCGTTTGAGATTCTAAAGCCTGACGTTCGGATGCAAATTTACTCTTAATGATATATACATAGGAGAGGGTGGAGAAATCGGTGCTCAGCTTAACTTTTATGTCTGAAGAAATTTCTCCTGTCTTTTTCCTGGTTTGAAGAACCCTGCCGATAGCGATATCTGCCGGAAAAAGGGAAGAATATCCCGAGGTAACAATATGAAAACCTTTTTTAACCTCTACGTGATTGGGGATGTCTTTCAGTGTTGCTATTTGCGGGTCGTAATTTTCCTGGCCCCATACCAATGATCCGAAAGCCTGGTTCTCCGAAATTCTGGCGCTGATTCGGGTGTCCTGATGTAATAAAGATTTTATTGTGGCATAATGGTTGGAAACATTGTTGACTATGCCTACAACACCGGAAGATGAAATTACACCCATTCCTTTTGCAACTCCATGGAGCTTCCCTTTATTAATTGTAATTGTATTGTTTTTTTGATGGATAGAATTGTTGACAATCTTAGCCACCAGATAGGTGTATTCCTGAAGATGGGTAGTGTCTTTCACGGTTACCTGCTGAATGCTGTCTACATAAAACGAATTTTTTAGCGAGGCCCTTAATCGTGCATTTTCTGCTGCCAGACTATCATTTACCTGCGCCAGGCGTAAGTATTCCTGCAAAGAGTTTACTTTCTGATATGACTGACCAACAATGAGGTTGGAAGAATTAAGGATACTGGCCCTTTGAAATGAATTATTTCTGATGACAAGTATAAGAGAGGTAACAAAGAAAATTATGAAGAAAAAAAATGCGTTGTACTTGCTGATAAATATCAATAGGTTACGCATGGACTTTGGTGTTGTGGGTTATGGGTTGAATGTTGCAGGTTGAAGGCAGGACTTTATCTTACAACCTTCAACCTCGAACCTTCAACTCAAATTATTGCATTAAGAATTTGAAGTTATTGATATTTTTTAGTGAGATACCTGTTCCACGAACAACGGCACGTAGCGGATCTTCGGCAACGTGGACCGGTAATTTAGTTTTAGCGGCAACACGTTTATCCAAGCCTCTTAATAGTGCGCCTCCGCCGGTTAAATAGATACCCGTCTGATAGATATCGGCAGAAAGTTCGGGAGGGGTTATCTCTAATGCTTTCAGAATTGCTTCTTCTATTTTAGAGATCGATTTATCAAGGCAATGTGCAATTTCTGTATATGATACGGTGATTTGCTTCGGAACGCCGGTCATCAAGTCACGGCCCTGTACGGCGAAATCCGCAGGCGGATCGCTTAACTCGGGTAAGGCTGCACCTACTTCGATTTTTATCTTTTCGGCAGTACGCTCGCCAATCATGATATTATGCTGACGGCGGATGTATTGAACGATATCGCTATCGAAATTATCTCCGGCAACGCGGATTGACTGGTCGCAAACGATCCCTGACAAGGCTATAACCGCAATTTCTGTTGTACCACCACCGATATCGATGATCATATTTCCCATGGGTTCTTCCACATCGATGCCTATACCTACCGCGGCGGCCATTGGCTCGTGTATAAGATATACCTCTTTTGCACCTGCAATTTCGGCCGAATCTCTTACGGCACGTTTTTCAACTTCGGTAATGCCCGAAGGGATACAGATAACCATACGTAAAGAAGGGAAAAACCAGCCTTTACCATTGTTAATCATTTTAATCATCCCTCTTATCATGTGTTCGGCGGCGTTAAAATCTGCGATCACACCATCTTTAAGGGGGCGTACAGTACGTATGTTATCATGGGTTTTACCCTCCATTTGCATCGCCTGACGGCCAATAGCTATAACTTTATTGGTTGTGCGATCGAAGGCCACGATTGATGGCTCGTCGACTACTACTTTGTCATTGTGTATGATAAGGGTATTTGCAGTGCCTAGGTCGATTGCAATTTCCTGTGTAAACCAGTTAAATAAACCCATTAAAAAATATTGTTAGATGATTAAAATTAAGCTAAGTTAACGTCTTTTTTCAAAAAGTGTTGTTACAAACATAACAATCGAAATACGTTAAAACTCGTTAAATGTTGCAAATATCAAAAAGTTTATCTGTTTTAGTGTTTAAAATGTCTAACTCCGGTTACAACCATTGCAATTCCTTTTGCGTTTGCCATGTCTACAGAAAGCTGATCTTTAATTGAGCCACCCGGCTGAACAACAACAGCAATTCCTGCATCGGCGGCGATTTCAACACAGTCAGGAAACGGGAAAAATGCATCAGAAGCCATTGCAGATCCTTTTACGTCGAATCCGAACGATTTCGCTTTTTCTAAAGCCTGTCTTAAAGCATCAACTCTGGAAGTCTGGCCGACACCGCTAGCCAATAACTGCCCATTTTTAGCCAGAACTATGGTGTTGGATTTTGTGTGTTTTACCAATTTTATCGCGAAATAAAGGTCTTTAAGCTCTTGTGCCGTTGGTTGTTTGTCGGTAACCGGCTTCATTAGTTCCGGGCCTTCAATTGCCGCATCTTTATCTTGCTCTATAACCCCGTTCAATAGAGTTTTAAATAACTTAGACGGAAGTTGTACTTCCTTTCTTTGCAGAATGATACGGTTTTTCTTTTCGGTAAGAATCGTCAGGGCAGCTTCACTAAAGGAAGGCGCGATAAGAACCTCAAAAAACAATTTATTGATTTCGGAAGCTGTTTTCTCGTCAAGTTCGCCGTTGCAGATCAGCACACCGCCAAAAGCCGAAACCGGATCGCAGGCCAGTGCTACCTGCCATGCTTCTGCAAGATTACTTCTTGAAGCCACTCCACAGGCGTTGGTATGTTTTAAAATGGCGAAAGTTGGTTCGTCAAACTCATCGATCAATGCAACTGCTGCGTCAACATCTACCAAATTGTTATAAGAAAGTTCTTTTCCGTTTAATTTGGTGAACATCTCATCTAAATTGCCATAGAAGAAACCCTTTTGATGCGGGTTTTCGCCATAACGTAAAGGAGTTACATGCTGCTCGCTTTGTTTAAACACGTTCAGTCCATTATCCTGATTGAAGTAATTGAAGATTGCAGTGTCGTAATGAGAAGAGGTGTTGAATGCCTTTCTCGCAAAATCGCGACGGTGAGAAAGCAATGTGCTTCCATTGTTTTCGCTAAGTATTGTATGAAGGTTGCTGTAGTCATCCTTAGAAGCCAGGATAACGACATCATTAAAGTTTTTAGCAGCGGCACGGATTAATGAAATTCCTCCGATATCAATTTTCTCAATAATTTCGTCCTCGCCCAAACCTGCTTTAACGGTTTCTTCAAAAGGATACAGGTCAACAATCACTAAATCAATTTCCGGGATTTCGTATTGTTCTGCCTGCGTTTTATCTTCAGGCAAATCTCTGCGAGATAAAATTCCACCGAAAACCTTAGGATGTAAGGTTTTTACCCGTCCGCCTAAAATAGACGGGTAGCCCGTTAAATCTTCGACCCTAACTACATCAATACCCAGATCTTTTATGAACTTTTCTGTTCCTCCGGTAGAATAAAGCGTTACTCCGAAATCATTCAGCTGCCTGATCAGAGGTTCTAAATTATCCTTGTAATAGACTGAAATTAAAGCGTTTTTAATTTTAACGGGATGACTCATTGCGGGGGTTTTATTTGAAGGCGCAAAGATAGGTTTTTTGAAATAATTTGAAGAGGGTTATGGGTAGAAATTAAAAAGGCAAAATTAAAAAGGCAAAATTAAAAAAACGGCTAGTGATGAGTTGAATTGAAAAGTCAAAATTAAAAAGTCAAAATTAAAAAGGTAAAATTGAAAATCATTTACATCTTTTGGTTTAGTACACTGTTAGTACAGTATGTGTACAGTATCTATACGGTATCCATACAGTATCCATACAGTATCTATGCTTTATCTATACAGTATCTATACAGATGCCCTAAGTTTGTCACATCCTTTGTCTCTTCCGCTCGTCTCGTAAGGACTAAATTTTAACGGCAAATAAAGTTTATGCGCAAAGTCGCTGTATCTGATATATTTGTGCATACCTAACCTGACCTATGAATGCGGAAAAAATTATCCATAATGGGATAGAACGAATCAAAATAGATTTTCCCTATAATACCGAAATTGCTGCTCAGCTAAAGGAAATAGCTGATTGCCGCTGGAGCAGAACCCATAACGCCTGGCATATTCCATATACAAAAGCTGCATTTGTTGAATTGAAAGCGATTTTTCCGGAGGTAGGCTATAAACAGAAGGAACCCGAAGTGACTGCAGAGCCGAGAGATATGGAGCAGGCAACAACGCCAATTTGGCGAAAAGATAGTATTTGTATTTATGTATCGGGAAGGAAGATAATACTGAAGATGCCTAAAAAGGATGTGGACGTAAAATTTTTACTGAGCCTGCGCTATTCAAAATGGGATGCTCAAAATAAATGCTGGAACATCCCCTCGTATCCTGGGAACCTTGAACAGATAAAAGAGCATTTTGCCGGCAGGATAAGCGTACTTGAAGAAGGTGGATCTGATTTAAGTGCCGCAAATGACGGTCGTTCGGTGCGTAAAGCCGAAGTTTTGGTTATAAAAACCATTGCGGGGAGATTGAAAATTATTTTTGGTTTTCATAAACGGTTAAGTTCGCTGATTCGCACGATTCCCTATCATAGCTGGAATGCGCAAAATAAATGGTGGACGGTTCCGTATACCGATAAGTTTCTGCAACTAATAAAAAGTCAGTGTGCAGAAGATAATTTGATTTTTAACTATGAGGAAGAAGAAAGGGCAAATGATAAGCTGGCACGCCTGACGCCTTTTGATATACCAAATTACAGAACCTGTCCCCAAGAGCTTATAGATAAGCTTACAGAGCTAAGGTATAGCGAGAAAACCATAAAAACGTATAGTAATTCGTTTGAAGAGTTTATTAATTACTTCCACAAGCATGATATAAATAGTATTAATGAGAGTATGATTGTTTCGTTTTTGCGCCATTTGGTAACCGAACGGAAGGTATCATCGTCATACCAAAACCAAGCTATAAATGCGATAAAGTTTTATTACGAGCGGGTTTTGGGAGGACAGCGCAAGTTTTATTTCATTGAGCGACCGATTACAGAAAAGGTATTGCCGGTAGTTTTGAATAAGGAAGAGGTTATAAGTATTTTAAATGCTACGGAAAACCAGAAGCACAAGGCGATGCTGATGCTCGCCTATTCTTCAGGGTTGCGGGTGAGTGAGCTGTTAAGTTTGAAGATTAAGGATGTCGACTCGGAGCGGATGCAATTGCGGGTAAGTCAGGCCAAGGGAAAGAAAGATCGTTACACGATACTTAGCACGAAGGCTCTGGACATGCTGAGGGTATATTTTAAAAACTACCAACCAAGGGAATGGTTATTTGAAGGTGTAGACGGTGGTCAGTACAGTACGCGCAGCATTCAGGCTGTGATGCAGTACACATGCAAGAGGGCTGGTATATTGAAGAAGGTGAGTATGCATACTTTAAGACATTCGTTTGCTACTCATTTATTGGAAAGTGGCACGGATTTGCGATATATACAAAGTTTATTAGGCCATTCGTCGAGCAAAACCACCGAGATTTACACACATGTTACTACAAAGGGATTTAATCAGATTGTTAGTCCGCTAGATAATTTGGATATATGATTTTATATGATTAATTATGTGTATGAGATGGCTGAAACTGTTAAAAAAAGAAAAATTCGGATCGGAATCAGAAGCTCAGCTATATCGGATATTTGCGCATATGCGTAAACATACTCGTTGGCGGCAAGCATAAGAAAGACGACATGGTGGACACTAAGACAGCAAAAAAAATTGGGCAGCGACTTGCAATAAAGTCTGCACTCATAGGAATTGTCGTCGCTTACATCATTTTCGGCGGACTAATTTTCAGTTGGGACCTGAAGATATTCAAAGCAATCTTTTGGATTTTCGACGTCCACTTCTGGTACCACTTATTAATTGGAGCTTTCGGATTATTAATAATGGCTTACCTTTTTGGACAACAAGCAGGAGTTGAAATAATTCTGAAAAACAGAAATGAACTTTTAACCGGAATAAAGTATGGATTTTTCACTTTATTACTTGGAACTTTAATAGGAAGCACAGTCGGGTTTATTGAAGAAGGAATCGATAATATAGGGGACTTTGGTAATCCGTTTTTCGATTACTATTTCAAACCAATGTATTGGGTGACAATCTTTGGAATAGTGCCAGTGGTCATTGTGGGGATATGGTTCGGGCGACAGATTAAGAAGCAAGGACTTAATATACAGGGGGACTAAAAAATGCCAGCCGCCAACATGGGTTTTGCGAAAATGGCGGGTGACGTTGTTCTCGAAAATTTTCTACATTTAACTAAGCTTTGTGCTGGGCGACAATAAAGTGCTTTCTATCCGCCATCTTCGCAAAGCCTTAACCGTTAGGTGCAAACTTAACAAACCGACATAATAACAAAACCCTTCGAGCTTGATGAAGAAAAGCAGGACTCAAAAGATGCTACAAACAAAACGATTGGCATTATCTAGATGGCAAATGTTTTGGCATTTTTCAGTCGTGCCTTTCATACTCATTACACCAATAATGAGTGCAATAGCAATTTTTCAAATAGAGGTAAGTGGGGCTTACAGCGGAGTACGGACTACTAATGAACACTTCAATATGGGATGGCCCTGGTTAATCCCCGCTGCCCTATTCGCGGTGATTCAATATCGACGATTAAGTCTTAAAAAAGTTGAAGTTTCTTTAACAGCAGAAGAATTTAAAAAATCAGTTAAAGAAGTGGGAAGGAAATTAGGCTGGCAGGTGGAATGTTTGACCAATGATTTAATGATTGCTAAAACCGGGTTCACTTGGGCAAGTTGGGGCGAAAGAATAACAGTCATCCGTGAAAGAGACTTTCTCTTAATAAATAGCATATGCGACCCTGATAGTCGTCCGTCAATCTCCTCGTGGGGTAGGAATCGTAAAAATATCAATGCTTTAGTGACAGCAATAAAGCCAGCACCTAACACAGGCTCTTGCAAAAATGGCGGGTAACGTTATTCTTAAATTTTTCTACATTTAACCAAGCTTTGTGCCGGGTGACAATTGATTGCTTTCTATCCGCCATCTTCGCAAAGCCCTAAACGTTAGCGGTAATTACCCAAACCCACCAAATAGTCTAAAGACTGACATGAATGAAAGAATAAAAACCTATTTAAAGCTTGGATTTTCATTCTACGTCCTTAATGCAATTTTTCTTTTAGTAATTCAACCAAAACTAGAACATCTGCATGATGGAGGCTTTAGCCTACTTCTGTTGTTTATTATCATTCTTCAAATCCCGTTTTTCAAGAGACTTTTGAATCGAAATACATTTGTAGCAATAATTGCCTCTGTCTTTCTTACGTTGATTGCGACAATTTCAGCGTTAGCAATTGTTCAGAATAGCTCACTTTACAATGTTGACCCCTTACCAAGACAATTTATAATAGCAACATTCTTCTTTTCGATTGAGATTTTAATACTGGAATTCACGAACAGACAATTGGACCAGAAGAAAAGTAACTACCGCTAACACAGCCTTTACAAAAATGGCGGGCGACGTTATTCTCGAAAATTTCTACATTTAACTAAGTTTTGTGCCGAGCAATAATGAAGTGCTTTCTATCCGCCATCTTCGCAAAGCCTTAACCGTTATGGGCAAGCTATGAAGACCACTTCACTCCTGTTGCTGCTAATTAACCTACTGTCTTCATGTAACAACATGGGCGACAACCATAAATCTTATTTCGTCTTAACCGACACAGTTGTAAGTGAGATAAAAAAAGGAATACAAAGTCACAGGTTCTCAAAACAGGAATTATCTCATAAATCAAAATTTGGAGGGTATGTGTATGAGCTCCTTAAGGAGGATAAATCACGGGTGTACCTATGTTCCGAAAACGGTGGCGAGGCTGGTTCGACTATATTGGAATGTTACTACAAAGAAGGACAACCGATATTTGCAGTTTATAGAAAGTATGTATTTGAATCAAAAGGCCATGAATATGACTCCGAAAAGCCCATTTTAACATTTGAACAAGCGAACTACATTGTCGAGAACCGGACTCTAAAAAAGGCAATTACAAAAAATGTTAAGAATGAACTCTGGAGCGACGAAGACATTCCTTCTGATGTCGAATTGATGAATATCATCAAAAGCATACAACTCGAGCTTGCGGAAGAAAAAATAGCCAGCCCATAACATAGGGTTTAAGTTATGCCCGCGCGACGTGAATCTCGTTCCTTTTCTTCTTTTTAATTACTTTAGTGCTGGGCGACCGGTGACTGCCTTTTAATCGGGCACAACCTAAACCCTTAACCGTTATGTGGCATTTTAAAAAACCGACCAATTGACAAGACTACTCCTTATAATAACTGTTCTGTTCTCCATATCTTGTAGGTGTAGCACCGACTTTAAAACCTTACAAACTGGCCAAGTCGACAATATTGACACGACCATCAGTGCATCAGCCAGAATGTGGCAAGGACAATATGAATATCTTGGAATAGACATCAAAATAAAAAGGAAAGACTCCCTTTTTGTAAAAAACATAATTGTAAAGCCTTTCAGAAAGGATGGAGAGTTTTATCCTTGGTTTTCTGACTTTGCTATGAATTCTTATTATACGGGAAACGGACAATCTCTAGGAAATAGAGGCGATAAAGGAATTTATTGGGAAGATTATTTTGCCGACAAATTTCAAGAGCTTCCCAAAGAAAATAGAAGGACTAACAAAAATGATTTTTTTGTAACGTATACGGCGCATTATAATAGCGAAAAGTCAATAGACTTCGAAAACTTTTCAGCGGACATTCAAGTGGAACTTATAGACAGAGAAGGCAAAGAAATAAAGATTGAACGTCACTTCGACTTCCATGGGAAACGATATTGTAGATTCAGTCCGCATTGAAGAAAACGCCACATAACACAGGCTCTGTTGCAATTGAGGCTGACGTGGTTTATGTAATTTCAGTGCTTTCTACTACATTAGTGCAGGTTTGAAAGTGACGTGCAATTAATGCCGCAACAGCAACAAGCCTTAACCGTTAGTGGCAACAATCGGACCCGACCAAAGACATATCCGACCTGAACCAAATGATTACCGACATTGATATTCAACTAAGTAAAGCCGAGAACAAGCTAGTCTTCAGAATGAATTTATTTGAGCGAATTTTCGCTTTCGTTGTCGATACAGCAATGATATTTACCTTTCCTATAATAACACTTTCTTACACTTTACAGCATTTAGACACTTTTAAGGAAGACTACTTCGGCGAACTTATGGGAAACCTGGTAGCATTTGGCTTTGCATATTTTCTTTATGAATGGCTTAAGAAACCGACCAGATTGCATAAGATTAGCGGGCAAAGTATAGAACAAAATAAACTTATCGCCAAAGAAGTACTGAAGGAAATGAGCTGGTTAATTCAGGTTGAAAAAGCAGACCATTTAATTGCTGGCCCCCAAAGCACCTTTCAAAAACAATTGACAGTTATATTTGACAGAAAAGACATTCTCTTGAGTTCACTTAGGTTTGGACGAAGTGACGCAATGATGAACTATCATTCAGATGGCGCAGAGACGTTTAAGGAAAAGTTTGAAGCTTACATCAATGCCAGAACGATAATTGGACATCTGGAATGAAGAATTGCTGCTGCTAACACAGGGTTCAAATTATGCCCGGGCGACGTGAATCTCGTTCCTGTTCTACTTTTTAATTACTTTAGTGCTGGGTGACAGGTGACTGACTTTTAACCGGGCACAACTTAAACCCTTAACCGTTAGCAGCAAAGCAAAAACAAATCGCATGAAAAACGCAGCTATACTTTTGTGGTCTATCATTCTAGTTAGTAGTTGCGACAGTTCGAAATGGGAAACTATAAAGGGTAGTGGCATCAACGATGAACCGAAGTCGATTGGAAATGTAATTTATTTCGAAAATGAGAACGAAGGTGTCGTTGGAGGCTATTACACAGTTAGGGACGCAAATGCAGAAAACGATTTTGATTTAACACTGAAACCGATTCTGTTTTTAACTCAAGATGGAGGGAGGAATTGGACTGAAGTGCTATTTAGCCCTACGATGCAGGGCGCCATCGAGAACGCGATTTTCAGCGGTGATACTTTAATCTGTCAAATTGATTCTTCTATATTTCTCTTGTCGGACGGAGGCAAACGCATACTAGCAGCGCCAGATTCAAATGAGCAAAAAGAAATTATTAGAAAACACTTCAGTGCCAATAGACATGACATCAAAACACATGATTTTTTTCATCAGGACAAAAAGTATTATATAAAAGAAATCTACCGGAACGAGCACTCCGTTGTAAATGTGTGCTACGGCGAAGAGACAATGACTGATTACTATTTTGTTTCATTTGACAAAGGTGCCACGTGGACTTTTTTACAAAAAACATTTGGTGATAACAGAGCCAGATTTTTGTTACGAGATAAATATCTATTGTGTTATGACTTTCCATTTGGACTGCGACGATTGAAACTGAAATAATGCTCTGCTGCTAACACAGGCTCTTGCAAAAATGGCGGGTGACGTTATTCTCGAAATTTTCTACATTTAACTAAGTTTTGTGCTGGATGACAATGAAGTGCTTTCTATCCGCCATCTTCGCAAAGCCCTATACGTTAACTGCAATACTTTAGAACTGATGCTGTTCATCATATTTTTTTCAGTTTGGGTGCCGACTTGTATTTTCCCGCCTGCCCATAAATTTCTGCGAGACATTAGAGCGTACATTTTTTGCATAGTATTAGCGATTCTAGTTTTTGGACTTTCAGTAATGGATTACACGCAGAGTTTTTCAAAAGATGAAAAAATTCAAACTTTAATGTCTTTAAGCCCTCTCACTTTTCTAATACTTTACAAGTTTTTTGACCAAATGATCCTCAATAGGTTAGATAGACATATATTTTTCTATATGAAGTATGGTGTAGACTGGGAATCTGATGACCAAACAAAACTAGAATGGATACTGTAGACAATTCTCATCTTTGTTCCTCTTTATTGGGGAGCATTGGGGCTGTTGATTTTTTAATTGTAGACGAAGCGGTATAGACTACTCCCTACATAGTTAGAGCAGCAACCGCATAGAGCGGTTTTTTTTCTGCGTTTTAATTTTTTTCTGCGTTTTAATTACTTTAGCAATTAGAGGGAAGTGAATCCATAACCTGCATAGTGGAAATCCCTTCCGTACAATATACAACCGACATAACCCAAAACAATATGAATCATACATCTTCTCTTTTCAAACCGACCTTTTTACTTAGCTTGTTAGCAATGTTAACCGCAGCTTTCCTAAAAATCATGCATCTTCCCGGAGGAAAAATATTCATCGTTATTAGTGTACTTTTAACTGCGGTGTGGGTAGTCAGTGCTCTTTACGAAATTTATGGATCTAAAAGAATAACCATGCAGGAGAAGATAATGTGGACCATTGGTTTCCTTTTATTAAGTATCCTAACCGGACTTCTTTATTTTTTTATTGGTAGACCAAGAGTACTACGTGACTATAAGATTCTTAAACGATAAGATGAGAGCAGAGTCATGACCTGACATCGATTTGCAAAAAACTGTTTCTTGCAGCAAGATCAATTATGCAGATAGCGATTTTGCGCCTTGCTGGGTAATGGCTTCGGTTATCTATAATTATTTTTTTTGCGCTTATGATGGCATTAAGGCATAAAATCCAGCTGTAATAACATATACTCTATTAAATTTGTAGACTAAATAGATTTTGTTAAATTTGGCAATTCAAATTGTCATCATATGCTTAAAAAAGAACCCTACCTGGTAATAATGTTATTAATTTTTAGTCTGGGGGCTAAATCCCAGAAGAGTATAACCGATCAGCAACTTGTATGGTACGGTTATTTTCTATCATTGCAGTTTAACGATAAATGGTATTTGCAAACTGAAGTACAGGAGAGACATTTTATCAATCCTGTGGCACAGCACCAGTTTCTTATTCGTAGCGATATACACCGTACTTTGGGGACAAATGGTTGGGAGACATCTGCTGGTTTGTGTGCCTTTTTCCAAAACGCCAACGATCCTGATGCTGCGGTTAATTTAACTGTTCCGGAGCTTCGGCCTCATATTGAGTTTGCTTATCGGCAAAAGGCTAAGTTCCTGGCATTCGATCATCGATACCGAGCCGAGGCCAGGTTTTTTCATCAGACGAATATCGCACGCACCAGCCTTGAAGATGGATTTGAGTTCGGTCATGTCAGGCTCAGATACCGACTGCAGGCAACAGTTCCGGTTTGGAAGTTAGATGATAAAAGGGCTTTGAAAGTTAAGGTAAATGATGAGGTATTACTCAACGCCGGTTCCAAAATCACTAAAAACGTGTTCGATCAAAACCGGCTCTACACCGGCCTAAGCTTCGATGCATTGCCTAAGCTCACTTTTGACCTTGGATATTTGAATTGGTTTCAGCAACGACCTACCGGCGACTTTTATAACCGAAATATCTTACGTTTTTCAGTATCCCAAAAAATAACGCTTTAGCCATGAGTACAGAACATTTAGAACGGGTCGAAGCTATAAAAGTCCAAGGGAGACTGACTCAAAATCTTTGGTATATTATTCCTATAGTATTATTAATCGGGTTATTATTGATTTTATTATATAATTATCACGACAGTATTTCTATTGAAAACATCAAAAGCGGTTTAACTTTCGATTTTTTAATATTTTTATTGATAGGCATTTTTGCTCAGTTGGTCGACAGTACACTCGGCATGGGGTATGGTGCCACCTCTACAACTTTTTTACTTTCATTTGGAGTGCATCCGGCTACAAGCAGCATGGGGGTACATGTTGCTGAAATGTTTACAACGGGAGCATCTGCTATTTCTCACTACCGGTTTAAGAATATCAACAAAAAACTGGTTTTAAACCTGGTTATACCTGGGGTAGCCGGGTCAATTACAGGCGCTTATTTGCTGGCAGATGTAATAGATGGAGATCTGATAAAGCCTTATATCGCTATATACATGATCATTTTGGCGGTCATAATCATCATTAAAGGCCTGCGAAAAACTATTCAGAAGAAGAAGACTAAACGGCTTGGTGGTTTAGCGGTATTCGGCGGTTTTATGGACTCGATCGGAGGTGGGGGATGGGGACCCATTGTTACATCAACGCTAATGGGAAGAGGCAGAGACCCGCGTTATACAATTGGCTCGGTAAATACGGCAGAGTTTGCCATTGCCTTTGCCAGCGGAATAACCTTTGTGCTTTTTGAGGGCATTAACGGATGGCAGGTTATAGCCGGGTTGATAATAGGGGGAGTAATTGCCGCGCCGATCGGAGCATATTTAGTGAATAAGATTCCAAGAAAACCCATAACCGTCTTGATCGGGTTGCTGTTGATCTTTCTTAGTTTAAGGACACTTGTGAAATTGCTTTAGTGCGAAAGAAATCCATTTCGAATACAGAAAAATTTACCCGACTGTAACTTTTAAGGAAATGTTATCGTCAGAAGGATATTAAATCGTATTAAATTTAACAGATGAAGAAAACCTTACTTATCACGCTGACTTTATTTAGTCTTGCATCATTTACAAGTTCAGCACAAGACGCTAAAAGTGCTTTTAAAATTAACCCCCTAAGTGCTCTATTAAGAACGGGGTCGGTTTTTTATGAGCATAAACTTTCAAAAAAGGAATCATTTCAGTTGGGAGCGGCATATTTAGGATTAAAAATAGAGGATGTGAAATTTTCCGGCTTTTCAGTTACGCCAGAATATCGGTACTATCCTAAAGAAAACGCTTTAAGTGGTTTGTATATCGGACCTTATTTAAGATATCAAAACCTTACAGTGAAAGATGAGACAAGCAAGGGCTCTTATTCGTCTGTGGGCGGCGGTGTAGTTTTAGGCAGACAGTGGGCATATAAAAGCGGCTTTGTTTTGGATCTTTTCTTCGGACCAAGTTACAATTCCGGGAAGGTGAAAGCAGATGATGGGAGTGAGGAACCGGACGTAAGCGTTTCTGCTATTGATGGTTTTGGCATCCGCACAGGAATATTGATCGGATTTAGCCTTTAGAACTCTTTATAAAACAGAAAAGCTCCGTAAAAAGGAGCTTTTCTGTTTACACTGATTTCATTCTTTTTATCAGTTGTTCAATTATTTTAGGGTAGTGGAGATGTTCCAGTTGCTGCCCTTTAAATTTTATCATTTCTAAATCATCACCCTTCTCAATTCGGAAGCGTGATTGATGAATGATTTCTCCTTCATCAAAGCATTCGTTCACGAAATGAATGGTTATACCCGATTCTTCTTCGGCATTCTCTAAAATGCTTTTATGAACTTTATCTCCATACATGCCTTTACCCCCATATTTAGGTAATAGGGCAGGATGAATATTTATAATTTTATTCGGAAAAGCTCTAAGCAAATTTTCAGGAATCAGCCATAGAAATCCAGCCAGTACAATGAGGTCAACCTCCAGACTTTTAAGCAGAGTAACAACCGCTTCGCTTTGATAAAATTCATGCTTGTTAAAAATATGCGTAGGAATTTCAAAATTGTCGGCACGCTGCAGCACAAAGGCATCCGGATTATTACTAAGCACAATGGCCACTTCAGCATCGTTATGCTTTTTAAAGTGTTCCATTATTTTTTGAGCGTTTGAGCCCGAACCAGAAGCGAAAATAGCGATACGTTTTTTAAGATACATAGCTTAACCTGAAACCAAATATATCATTTACAATAATCAAATGATAATGTTGCAAAAGTATCTTAAAAAAAGGAATGGGTGGTATTATTCTTGAGGCTTCTCATATACCTATCTAAAATTTAATTGTTATGGCTAATTTGAGTAATCGAAACATCGCTATTCTTACCGAGAATGGCTTTGAAGAAGTGGAGCTTACGAGTCCGAAAAAAGCATTGGAAGAAGCTGGAGCTAAAGTGCATATCATTTCTCCGCAACGTGATAAAGTTAAAGCAATGAAAGATCACCAATGGTCAATTGAGCTGCCGGTTGACAGACATATATCTGAGGCTAATGCCGACGATTATGACGCTTTGCTTTTACCCGGGGGTGTGTTCAATCCGGATAAGTTAAGAATGGATGAGCAGGCAATACATTTTATAAAATCTTTCTTTAATGATCGTAAGCCTGTAGCTGCTATTTGCCATGGTCCGCAGTCATTAATTACCGCAGGAGTGGCCGAAGGACGAACGCTTACTTCCTACCCGTCTATTAAAATTGATTTAATTAATGCAGGCGCTAATTGGGTTGATGGAGAGGTAATAGTTGACCATGGTTTGATAACCAGTCGCAGTCCGAAGGATTTACCCGCATTTAACGCAAAAATATGCGAGGAATTTGCAGAGGGAGTGCATGCTTAATTACAAGGGCCAAAAGCTTTATTTTGGCCCTTATAATTTATATTGCTGCTGATTCCGGCACCTCTTTGGTTTCTATAAAGTGCTTGAAATTTAAGATATCTTCTTTTATAATTTCTTCCAAAGCCGGACTAAATTGCCGGGCAATTCCAGTTCCTAATTCACCAATAGGCGACTGGTAGCTAAAAACAACTTCAACTTCGGTTCCGCCCCCCGGAGCGTCGTTAAACTCTACCTTCCCTCCATGATCTATGGCCGAGCCTTTCACAGAGTGCCATCCAATAAAATGATTCTCTATTTCTTTCACTATTTCAGCATTCCAGCTTATTGGGGGAGTGTTTTTGGAATATTTAGCTTTCCAGTGAGAGTGAATGGGGTCTTTCTCTACTACAGATTCTATATGCTTCATAAACAAAGGCAAGTTCTCCAATCTTCTCCAAAACTGGTAAACTTCTTCTTTGGGCCTGTTTACTGTAAATTGCTGTTTGATGTTAATAACCTCGGGCTTGGTGCTATTTAATCCCATCGCTTCGTAAGCATAGCAGTGGCCGCTGACACCCCGTACAAACAAAAAGCCGCCTGCTATCAATTTCGAAAGACTGGCGTAAGGATGTTTGGGTATTGATTTAAGTCCGGAGTAGAGAAGAAAAGCTCCGCCGAGTACGGATACCACCCTTTCAGGCATATTAATATTGATAGACTCTTCTCTCAGGTTGAAATGATTATCTGTATTCCCGGTGTTATACTTTTCGGGATGCTTATACATGTCTGGATAGATAATAGCCATGAATTTTAGGTTTAATTATAGAAACGCCAAATATGCCCGAGTGTTTGCCCGGTTGCAATTATTCTATTGATTTATAATGTATTTTTGGACCTCACCGTTTTGCCCGTTTTTTCACAGCCAGTATTGTTCATTTATGAGATTTCTTTTATTTATTCTGTTTTTAAGCTCTTTGCAACTAATCGTAAAAGCTCAAACAGTTATTGATACTTCTGAACTTAAAGAAGTTGTCGTAAGTTCCTATTTTAAAGATCAGCCATTATTAAGTGCTCCAGTTTCAGTCAGTATAATTAGTTCCGAGGTTTTTCGTAATCAGCCCGGATATTCATTATTGCCTGCGATAAATACAGCTCCGGGTGTCCGAATGGAGGAACGATCGCCCGGAAGTTATCGATTATCCATCCGCGGAAGCTTATTACGGTCTCCTTTCGGGATAAGGAATGTAAAAATGTATCTCGACGATTTTTTGTTAAGCGATGCTGGAGGAAATACCTATCTCAATATTCTTGATGCTTCGGGCGTCGGACGAATAGAAATTCTTAAGGGTCCGGAGGGAAGCGTTTTTGGAGCAAATTCAGGCGGAGTAGTTTTAATTACGTCCAAAAGCCCGGACCGCGATAGTTCTTTATTCTCCGCAGAAATATCTGGCGGTTCCTTTGGCCTGATGCAGCAAAATGCAGTAATCAACACCAAATTAAACAATTTTGAGATAGGTTTAAGTCAGGCTTTTCAGCGGTCAGACGGTTACCGTGATAACAGTGCAATGAATAGGAAGAGCATTCAATTACTCCCTAAATGGAAATATTCACCATCTGCTGAAGTAAGTACTTTAATTCTGTATTCAGACCTGAAATATGAAACACCGGGAGGCTTGACTCTGGCGCAGGCCAACGAGAATTCGCGGTCTGCAAGACCAGGAACACCGACGGTACCCGGAGCAGAGGAACAGCAAGCTTCTATTTTTAATAAAACCTTTTTAGCTGGCGTAAAACATTCAAAATCTTTTAATAACAGATTGAGACATGTGATTTCCTTAACCGGTTCGTTTACCGATTTTGTAAATCCGTTTATAACCACTTATGAAACCCGAAAGGAAGAAAGTTCAGGATTAAGAACTTATATTGAATTAAACAGTAAAAGCAATACTTCAGGGATCTGGAGCTGGCAAACTGGGGCGGAAGCGCAGCAAACCAGGTCTCAAAAAAGAAATTATACAAACATAAAAGGTGAGATTGGAGAAAGACAGGATTTTGTAGATTTTGACGCAAGGCAGGGTTTTATTTTTTCTCATTTATCTTATAAGCCTTTTGATCGGTTAACAACAGAGGCTGCGGTAAGTCTGAATTTTTACAACTATAGCTTTAAGAGTATATTTCCGGCTGTTTCCGAAAAACAGAAAAGAGATTTCAATCCTCAACTAATGCCCCGACTGGCTTTGTCGTATTTTCTGACGGATTTTTTAGTAATAAGAGGATCGGCCAGCCGGGGATACTCTCCGCCCACAATTGAAGAGGTGAGGCCTTCAAGCCGTGAAATTAACACCTCACTTGAGCCCGAGAATGGCTGGAATTATGAATCTGGCTTGAGATTGTCTTTGCTCAATAACAGGATTTACTTTGACGGTGTTGTTTTTCATTATAATCTTAGCGATGCCATCGCGAGACGGGTTAACGCATCTGATAGCGAATTTTTCGTAAATGCAGGCGGTACTAAACAAACTGGCCTGGAATCCCAGTTGGATGCATGGGTGATTCCATTAAAGTTAAACGGATTTATAAGAGGTGTCAAAATCAGCGAAAGCTACACTTTGAGCAAATTTAAGTTCGATTCTTATAGCATTAACTCGTCAGATTTTTCAGGAAATAAACTTACAGGTGTGCCCCAACATAATCTGGTTAGCTCTTTTAATCTTCACTTCCCATTTAATTTAAACCTTTATCTGCAACATACGTATGTTTCTTCAATCCCTTTAAATGATGCAAATACAGTTTTCGCCGATGAATATCATTTACTGCAAGCGAAATGTAATCTGTATAAAAAGCTTAAAGGAGCCACTATGAGGGTTTTTGCAGGAGCTGATAACATGTTAAACTCTGATTATAGTTTAGGCAATGATTTAAATGCATTTGGATCACGATATTTTAATCCTGCCGCATCCAGGAGCTTTTACGGCGGATTTGCAGTAGAATTTTGAAGATTTAATTCGGCCGAATATTCGAATTAACGATCTTAAGCCCCTGTTTTTTTGAAAAATTAATATATATTTAGATTTCCTTGAATAAGCAGCCATGCAGCAAAGTACTTTACCTACATCCCTTTCGCAAAATTTACTAAAGAATTTGCCAGGAATGCTTTATAAGGCACAATTTAGCCCGAATTGGACTATGACTTTTGTAAGTAACGGCTGTCATGATTTAACAGGATATTATCCTGAAGAGATAGTAAGTGATTCATTCATAGCTTATACCGCGCTTATTCACCCGGAGGATAAAGTATGGGTATGGGAGTATTTTTCAGAGAGTCTTCAGGGCAAAAAAGAATGTAATTGCGAGTACAGGATTATAAACAAAGGTGGAAAAGTTAAGTGGGTGCGCGAGATTGCCAACGGGGTATATGATGATTCCGGTCAGCTGCTTCATATTGAAGGATATATAGCAGATATTTCAGAAAAGAAAGAGTACAGACAAATAATATCAAAACTCGAGGCACATGTAAATGAAAAGGTTTTAAACGAACAGCGTTTAAAAGCACTTATAGATGGTATTCCGGATATTTTACTACGCATTGATAAAAATGGCGATTGTCTATCATACAAAAACGAAAATGAAGAGCTGGTAATTGAAACGGACGCTGTCAGAAAACCAAATTTAAAAGACCTTTTTCCTTCTGCCGTAGCAGAGAATTTTCTTGCTCATACTAAAAATGCATTAAAGTACAGCAAAAGCCTTACATATAAATATCATTTAGTCGATGCCAATAATAAGCAGCTGTATTACGAAGCTCGCTTTGTAAAGAGTGACGATAAGGAAATTGTGTGCATCATCAGAGATATCAGTGATATCACAAAAGCTGAGGAGGAAATAAAAACAGCTAAAGAGTTTTACGAGAACATTATCAATAATGTGAATATTGATATTGCGGTTATCGATCATCAGAACAAGTATTTGTTAATCAGTAAGTCCGCAGTTAAAGATCCGGATATCAGGGAGTGGTTGATTGGGAAAAATGATTTTGAGTATTGCGCATTCCGTGATAAAAGTATTACAATAGCGGAATCACGGACCGAGATGTATAACCTGGTGGATGAGCTCAAAAAGCCAATTGAATGGATTGAAGAGTTAACTGACGGATCAGGCAAGAAGAGATATTTTGCCCGAACATTAAAGCCACTCAAAGGTCCCAATAACGAAAATTATAAAGTGGGATATGGGGTTGATATCACAGCCTTGAAGCTTATTCAAAATGAATTATTGCGCCGGGAACATCTTCTGTCGTTCAGCCATAAATTAGCAAAAGTAGGTTATTGGGTATGGTACGGCAGTTATCGGAAGCATGAATGGAGCGATGGGATTTTTGACATCCTCGAGGAAGATAAAAAACACGTTACCCCCTCATTAACATCTTATTTAAAATATATCCATCCCGAAGACAGGGCGTATTTTAAAAAAATAATAACTGAATCAAGGAAGCAGAATTCATCCTATTCATTGGAATACCGGATTGTTACAAAAAATGGGAATGTTAAATATATAAAAGAGCAGTCATCAAATCGCAGGTCCGATTCCAATTCCAATTCATATCTGTTCGGCATGGTGCAGGATATTACAGAAATGAAGATATCGCAAGACGCTCTGACTCACAGTGAAGAACACTTCAGGGCAATTGCCGAAAGCTCACCTATTTTCATTATTGAAATTTGCTCAGATTACACAGTTACGTACATAAATAATTTGGGTCGTAAAAAGAGAGAGGATGTAATTGGGGTTTCTGTTTTCGACGACATATTACCCGAATATCGTCAGACACTGAAAGAAAGTATAGATAGAGTTACAGCATGTGGGATCATTGAGAATCTCAATTTGCAGGCAAATGGTCTGGACGAAGAAATCGGCTGGTACGAAGTAAGTATTGGTCCGGTTAAAAATGATGCTGGTAAGGTGCTGTCTGTTATTCTCCTGGCTCAAAATATTACCGATAAAAAACAGAATGAGCAGGAACGCGAGCGTTTAATAAAGGAAATTAATAACCGCTACAACGAGCTGATGCAGTTTAATTATATTGTATCGCACAATCTCCGATCTCCCATCGCGAACATTTTAGGAATGTCGTATATCGTAAATCCGGGCACTTTGCCCGAGGATGCGAAGAAAATTTTTGATTACATCATGCAGTCTGCCGAATCAATAGATACACTCATAAAAGACTTAAATGATGTATTAACGGCGCGGTCTCCGTTAAATGAAAAGAGAGAAGGTTTTAGATTAACTGAGCTAATAAAGGGGGTTTGCGATAATCTGGAGCAGCAAATTTCTTATTCAAAAGCTATTATTTGTATTGATATAAGCGATGAAGCAGATCAGGTGATCAGCATAAAAAGTTATGTTCAAAGTATACTCTATAATTTAATCTCGAATGCTATCAAGTATAAAGCATCTGAAAGGAATCCCGAGATCTCTATAAAAGCCTGGAAAGAATCGGAACTTACCCACGTTGAAGTAACAGACAATGGAATCGGCATTGATCTGGAGCAATATGGACAGCAGATATTTGGTTTATATAAGCGTTTTACATCTCAAAATGAAGGTAAAGGATTGGGTTTGCATATGACAAAGGCCCAGGTAGAATCTTTAGGAGGTTCTATAACTGTAAAAAGTGAACCAGATAAGGGCTGTGCCTTTAAAATTGTGTTCTAGGTTTACAATCTTAAAAATAAACCTTTTATATCTTTGCTGTCGGATGCAAAAGATCGAAAGTTTTATCTCGAAATTTCCCGGCAAAACTTTTGCTTTTTTACTTCTTTTGGCCGTACCAGCCTTTTTTTCTAACCTAGGCTTGCTTCCTCTTTTCGCCGACGAACCCACACGGGCGAATGTAGCCTTAGAAATGATTCTCACAGGCAATTACTCTGTGCCCACGATTGGTGGCGAGTATTATTATAATAAGCCACCATTATACAATTGGATACTGGCATTGATTTACCAGGTAAGTGGCAGTTTTTCCGAATTTGTAACCAGATTACCGGCGTTGATTCCACTCTTCCTGTTTGCTGTCACGATTTATTTCTCTGTAATATATTTTTTGAGGAACAAGTTTGTGGCACTGCTTAGCGCGATGTTTTCTATGGTGAATGGGCGGATGCTGATATACGACTCAATGCTGGGGCATATCGATATCTTCTATTCCTGGCTTACCTTTATTTCTTTTATGTGCATCTTTTATTTTTATCAAAAGAAGCAATGGTTTCTACTGTTTTTTTCTTCATATGTATTAACCGCGGTAACATTTCTTGCTAAGGGAATACCTTCAATTATTTTTCAGGGTTTAACAATCATCACCTTGTTGATCTATACAAAAAATTTCAAACGCTTATTCAGTTGGCAGCATATCCTCAATGGCTTATTTTGTATTTTATTAATTTCAGCGTATTTCTACAATTATTCATTGTACAATTCGGACCTGCGTGGGTATTTTTCTACTATTTGGGACCAAAGTAGCCAGCGTACAGCGGCGAGCGTTGGGATCTGGAAAAGTATAAAACATGTGTTCTTGTTTCCCATTGAATACCTTGGACATTTATTCCCAGCAAGTTTATTAGTTGTATTTTGCTTCCATAAGGGATTTATCACGCAAGTGTTCAAAAATGATTTCCTTAAATTTTGCAGCCTGACATTCATTGTCAATGTGTTGGTATATTGGCTTTCGCCTGAAACGCGACCGCGGTATTTGCTGATGTTATTTCCATTATTATTTATTATCTGGAGCTATGCTTATTATTCCTTCCGGGATAGCCTACCGAAGATAAACAAGGTGTTCGAAGCTATTTTGATTGGATTAAGCCTTCTGGTAACATTGGTAATCCCTACAGCTTTTCTGTTTGATCTTAATACTTACGTAGACTTTTTTGCTGCTAAAGTTGCCCTTGTTTTTTTATTGGTTGGCCTCTTTACAGTTTTGGTCATCAGGTTCAAAAATCATAAAGTGGTAGCATTTTTAGGGTTTCTGTTAGTTGTAAGACTCGGCTTTAGCTGGTTTGTATTGCCTTATCGGTTCGAAAGAGGTGAAGGTAGATATTTTAAAACTGCGTCTACGGAAATGGCTGAAATAAGCGGTAGAGAGCCTTTTTACTTTTATCAATATCATCCGCATGTTGCAAGTATTCCCTTTCACGATAAATTAATATTTT
>CAMPKC010000028.1 GCA_946887045.1 uncultured Sphingobacteriaceae bacterium
TTCGTTTTATATTGTTTTGTTTTTCATTCTGATTAAGAACCAAGTTTTCAAAACCCCACCGTCACAAATACGTCACAACGAAATTTGCCAATCTCCCAAATCTTCGTTAAAAAAGGCTTGTCTAAAGAAGTAACCAGGAAGCTGGCTGAGTACTTCAAAGTGAGACAGGAGGCTTTTAACCGTCCTTATAAACTAGTATAAAAGAAGAATTGTAAACGTCGGTTGAATTGCTACAGTTGGTCTTAAATGCAGAAGGCGCTTGATCGGATTTGTCTGCCTTTAAGGATTTAACGAAATAATTCCCCCTACACATTCTAAAACTATAAGCCTTCTAATTTACAAGCAAGGATGAAAGCTCTTACATGCTTCAAAATTTCCCTCAAAAACTCCACTTAAACCGCAAAAATGCCGTATGATTCAAATCATGCAATTCACCTTGCATTCCTGCCATCATCGATTGCCACACCATATCTACATCCAGATTAGTGGCAAGGTTATACCGAAGAGAAGGGTAAAGAATTATCAGATCGGCTCCGGGCGAATACGTTCCGGTTAAACCTGCCTGCAGAAGCTCTGTAACCGGTTTACTTGTGGTGATAGCAAGTGTCCATTTCAACGGAAGCAAGTTTTTGGGGGATAAGCGAAAATCCAGACTTTCAAAGTTGCTGAGTTGCTGGTTTAATCCCTGCATGTTATAGAGCCCGGCGAGGTTCAAATACCATTCATTTTCAAACATATAGTCGAATTCTAGGCTCGCATTAAACTGGTCTGTCGCTTTCGCGGATTCGAAAAAGTACATCAGTTCGCCTTTGAAGCCTGCGTCGCCAATACTTCCAGCGAAACCAGAACCTGTAGCCCATTGTTGCAGGTACCAGGCAGCCATGAACTGGAAGTCGTAACCCCACTTATTGGTAAATAGCTTCAGGGCTGCAATCTGCTCCCTCTGGCGGCTAACAGATACTGCCAGTTCCAGATTCGTATTATCACTAAAATTATACTGCCCTTTAACTGCGTCAGAACCCGGCCGCTCTTCATAGTCGAAATCCAGAAAATTATAGGTATTAAACAGGTCGTTGGGGTTCCACAGGGTATTAACCCCCCAGTTGATACGTTGCCGCCCCAGACGAAAACTTAATTTATCAGTGTGATATTCGGCCCATAGCCTTTCTATATTGGTATGAAATACAGCCGACCGGCTGCCGAACCAAAGTTTCGAAAGGCCAATTGCTTCGGTGGGGTTCTCCAGAAGTTCTTCAAAAGCCTGATTACTCTTTACTTCTTCGCCCCAAAATAGCCGGGTCCGAAGTTCAATTGCCCCTGTGAAATTTCGGACGGGTTTCCATTTGATATTTATTCTGTTGTGAATAAGGTTATTGCTTAATGAATTCCTGAAACCATCGTTGAAACTGATGTACTCCATATTTTTCACATAGCCTTGAAGCTCAAACCTTTTTTTGTCCTCAGTACTATCCACAACTGAAAGGCTATCCTGTCCATAAATATCTGAAGCTTTCGAAATCAGAACAAACAGCACGAACAGAAAATGAAAGATTCGGGTCATATACGTTCACGATTTCGCTTTCTCAGCCTGATGCGAAGTGTCTACCGTAGCAGTATCAGAAAGTATCCTCCCGTCGGTCAGCGTAATTACTCTTCTGGCCCGTTCAATGACCCGCTGGTCGTGGGTCGAAAAGAGGAAGGTGATATTTTCCTGGCTGTTCAGCAGAGCCATAATATCCAGCAGGGTAGCGGCCGATTTACTGTCGAGGTTGGCAGTCGGCTCATCAGCCAGCACAAACTGAGGTTTAGAAGCCAATGCACGCGCAACAGCCACTCGCTGTTGCTGCCCGCCAGATAGCTGTGAAGGTCGGACGTACATTTTATCCTCCAGTCCGATTTGTTTAAATAACGCAAGCACGCGTTCATCCCGTTGCTTTTTTGGGAGCCCCTGCAACTGCATAATAAATTCTACGTTTTCTCTTGCCGTTAAGACCGGAACCAGGTTGAACGACTGAAATACAAAACCGATATTATGAAGCCGGAAATCGATTAGCTGATTGGGACCCAATTCTGTAATATCTACGCCGTTGATTTCAATTCTCCCTTCATCCGGCTTGTCCAGTCCTCCAATCATATTCAGAAGAGTAGTCTTTCCTGATCCCGAAGGGCCGACAAGGGCAGAGAATTCTCCCCGCTCTACATGCAAGTGCACATTGCTAATAGCGTAAACCGGAATGGTTTTCTTATTATAAATCTTGCTGATATTATGTGCATCTATTACTGTATTCATATCTATTTTTTTAGAGCCTCTACAGGAGGCATACTCAACGCTTTTATGGCTGGGAAAATCGCAGAAAGTAAAGCAGTAACAATCACAATCAGCAGCACCTCTGATACATGCTGTAATGGAAATTCCGGATAAATAATACTTCCGTAGCCGAAAGATGACATCGCCTCTTTAGCAAATGAACTGATATTTATACCGTATGAGCCTGTGTAAAGGCTCAGTCCCCAGGCAAGAAGCAATCCGACTGGCAACCCTGCAAAGGTCAGGAAAACGGTTTCTAAAAGTATCACAGAGAAGACCTTAAACTGATTCATTCCAAGAGCCATCATCATACCTGTTTCACGCCGGCGTTCAAGAATTGCCATCAACATCGTGTTAACGATGCCGAATGCCAGAGCAAGCATGATAATAATGATGATGATGAGGGAAAACTGATTTACCGTAGCTACACTCATTTCGGTTTCGGGAGACAGTTGCTTCCAGTTTTGAACCGAAAGCTGCGGATACATTTTTTGCAGCTGTATTTGAACCGCATCCAGGCTGTCATCGGTTTTTAGCAGTATGGCGATTTCATGCGCTCCACGACCAATAGCTAGCAGGGGATTTAACTCCTGCCGCTTTACGTAAACAATTCGTTCATCTAGGGGAGTATTGGTCGACTGGTAAAACCCTTTAATACGGAAAGCTCCAGAAATAACATTGTTATCCTTATCAGTAAAAGAGAGCACCACCTTGTTGTTCAACTCCAGTTTCATCTTATTGGCCAGCTTTCCGCCTATAAGAATCTGATTCTTTAAACCCTTATCGAAATAATCGCCTTCAAATACCTTTTCATTCAGGCTCGAAACCTGGGCTTCTTTTACCGGGTCTACTCCGCGTATCTCTATTCCATTGCTTCCTGTTCCGGTAGCCAGCATCCCTTCGGCTATGCTTCTGGACGAACTCTGCTCAATTTCGGTGATGGTTCTCAGCCGCTCCTCAAGCTTTTCAATCCCGGGCAACGTATAGATGGCTTCGTAATCGTTCCTGAAAAGTGGATGGTGGATTTGAAGATGCGACACTTCGTCTCTGATGACTGTCCTTACCCGCACCTTTAGCAATCCCTGGTAAATAGCGAGCACAAACACTCCTGCAAATAGCCCCACGGCAACCGAGCTTATCAGCGTCAGGCTTCTCGCTCTGTTTCTCCATACGTTTCGCCAGGCCATTCTTAAAAGCATCATCGCAGAAAATTTATTGTTTCATAGCTTGCACAGGGTCAAGCTGCAGAACCTTGACTACCGGATATAGTGATAAAAGCAGGGCAAGCAACAAAATTATCAATGCCTGATTCAGAAAGATTTCCGGATCTGTTGATGCAGGAAAGATCGGTTCAAAACCAAAACGTTCGTAAATCTCGGCCATCTTACCACTAAATGTAATAGGATTTACTTTCAGATAAATTACAAGGGGGACGCTGGCCAGTATGCCCAGCACGCAGCCGCTAAGTACTGTAAATACCGATTCTGCCAACATCAACAAACAAAGCCATATCTTTTTCATCCCCACCGCAACCAGCATTCCTAATTCGAAGCGACGTTCTACCATCATCATCAGAAAGGTTCCGAAGATGCCGAAGCAGACTAAAATATAAAGTACACCGGCTATGATAGACATACTAGCTGTATCGGTTCGTATATGCTGTTTAATATCGGGCATCATTTCTTCCCATTTCATTACTTCGTATTGGTCCCCAATGAGATATCGAACGCGTTCCGTGATCTTATCCAGATTATCGGGATTGCTGACCGACAATACATAAGAGCTGAGTTGATTCTCAGCAGAATAAAGCGTTTGGGTGGCCCGAAGCGGTAAAAAGACCGTTTTATTGTTAAGCTCGGGAGAACCGAACCTGAGAATGCCTTTGACAGGGAATTTTCCCGCTGCGGTAGCGCCGTGATATCCCTGTCCTATTAACACCAGCGTGTCGCCCAGACGTAGTTTTAGTCTTCGCGAAAGCCCTTCAGAGATTAACACAGACTCATCTTCTGGCTGGAGATAATTGCCATTTACGAGTTTCTCTCTCAGACGTGTAACTTTATTTTCTTCCTCCGGAACCATCCCAACCACTAAACATCCTTTGGTTAGTTCGATGGAGGCAGCAAGCGCAAAGGATTCGAGACGCGGAGCAATGCCCGTTATCAATGGGTCTGTGCGTATTTTCCGTTCGGTTTCGGCGTCCTGACGGAAGGTATTCTCCAGGGTCTGCTCATTCCAGTATCCTTTTTTATGTACCTGAATGTATCCGGAATAAAAGCTCACAAGGTTTTGAATGAGATTTTGGAATACACCTTTCTGCAAACTGCTGACAACGGTTGTGAGGATGACGGCAAAAAAAACAGCCGCCATGGTAATTAACGTGCGTTGTTTATTTCGCCAGAGGTTTTTCCATGCCAGATTTAGCAGCCACATATCAGTTGAGTTGTTTCATGTTTTCCACGGTGAAAAAATTATCGCTGATTGGCTGATTGAACACGATAGACTTGTACACGATTACCGTTTTCTGATTCTTTTTATTCACCGGAATCATCTCCAGCCGCGTGGGTATCAACCTGCCGCCCATCATTTTAATATCATAAGCATTCATGATGTTTAGCAAACTCCCGTCTTCGTCAAAGAAAAGGGTATGCAGTTCAAGGAAATCCTTTTTGTCGATACTCACCAGCAGTTTACCCCAAACCACGGCAGCATCGGGCTTGGGGGTAAACTTGATGATATAACAGCTTCTGCCATTTATGGTGGTGTCTCCGGACAGAGTATGAGTATAATCTTCGAGTGCCGAAGACTCTTTCACCAAGTCGTCGTTGGTAAAATCAGTACCCATCCAAGACTGGGTCATCATGGAAGGGGGAAGTTTGATGGTACGCTCCAGCGAGGGCAGCCAGTTCCATACCTCCTTTTTCTTCTTCAGAAAGCTGGTACCCCGGTCTTTTGGCGGAGCAAGAATCTTTATCAGAGCAAAGTTGGAACCCTTCATCCATGTTCTCATTTCCATTTCGCGTGTCCATGTAGGCCTGACAGTACGGATTAACAGCATCGATTGAGATGTTTTTCCTCGCATTTTGTCGTCAGCTTTTTTTACAATTTCATAGGCTGATTGAGCCTGAACGCCGAAGCCGATAAAAGAACACAGCAGGATAAGATAATGCATAGTCGAAATTAGTTGGTCAGGAATACATGGATGCTGACAACGGTCAGCTTGTATAATGATTGTTTTCAACAAGACGAGTTACCCGAGGATACTATATACTGCTCGAAGACATTTAAGCGACTTATATCAGATTGCTATTTAAAAAGAAAGGACTCTTTATTAGGGAGTCCTCCAATTAGCTAATATTTTCAGCTTTAAAACCAACGTTAATAATCGTTGCTAAGACCTCATTTTCTAATTTTTCGTTTTGAACAATAAGCGTTCTGTCAGATGCTTCTAAGTGCAGGATGAGATTGACTTGCTTACGCTATTGCATTTTCTAGATTTTCCATAGAAATCCGTTTCATTCCACTAATCATCTCATGAAGTTCAACGATTAAATTCATCATCTAGTTTTAGAATTACTTTAGCCTAACTAATCTGCCCTTTAAACCCAATGTATAACTAACGTTTCTTCAGGTGATATAGCGACTGTATTTTCTGAAACACCTCCCTCTTTATTCCTACATAATATTGTTGGCTTTAATTTTAAATCTTTAGCAAACTCCAGTTCTACTTCTCTTTTATCTTTAGATTTATTAATGATAATGGTTATATAAGAATTCTGTGATCGTAAAGTCTTCATTAACATTCCGCTCTGCAAGGCTTTGAATATGAAAGGGATGACTTTAATACTCGCTTTAAGTTCCTCAGATAATAAAGATGAAAGTGCCTGATAATCTTTTTTTATTCTGCTTCCCAAACCAATAAGTGAAGGAAGCCATAAAACTTCTCCATTACCATATTTATTCCGGCTTGCAAGAACTTCGTTATTCAATAAACTTAAAGGTTTAGCTGTTGTAGTTTTAATGGAACCTTGCCATAAATGCGCAGGAAAACAGTTAAGGTGACCTGTAAATTGCAATTCGAATAAATTATTTACCAACTTAAACTCAGCAATATTTCCCCCGAAAAGCTTTTGAAGCGGAAAGCCTGTTTTCATAATACTCAAGGCATTTTCATCATAATACGCCGTCAAACCTTCAGCTATTAATTTTCCCCCTTCATTTACAAAATGTTCAAGCTGATGCCAGTAGTTCGAGGGGATTGAAATTTGGTGAGCTAAAATAATAGTGACACCGGCATAATTACCTTTGGTAAAGTCAAACTCACCAATTGCCTTAAAATTAGACTGAATACCCATTTCACTTAATGCCTCAAAATACGCCAGGGCCGACTTCATTACACCTCCAACATTGCGCCCTTCATAATTCGACCCACCCACCTGCATTTTCTTTTCTATCCATAAAGATTCGCGGGTATATAAAATATTGATGCCCGATTCAGCTACGTAAGAATCAGCAAATAAAGTTTCATTATCCCTGATTATACCAGCAATAGCAGATGCTGCATTCATCCGGTCTGATGGTTCGTTTTGAAAGTTCAGCAATGCCCATTCGCCTGCTTCAAAACCTGATGACCGTGGATTAAGGCTCCAGAAAATTGCACCTTTCCCTCCTGTTCCAATTGTTATCCATAACCACTGACTTATTTCTTCTTTTGTAGGACACATAGGATCATAACTGCTATAGGTATTATTGCCTCCTTGCAATTCAGTCATAAGCCATGGAATATTACCTGCACCTGAACGAATAATCTCGCTGTTAGCAGAAACTGCTAAAGCATATTGTTCTCTGCGAAAATATCCAAAATGCCAGCTGGCATGAGCCGAAGCGCCCAAACTCGTAAGGAATTTCCGCCATTCAGGAAAATTGTATTCGGCAATATTTTGGAAAACAGCATGATTATTTACATGTATCAGAGCGGCGGGAGCATATTTTCGAATTTTATCCGTCAACCATTTTAAGAACCATGTATTATAATCTAACAGGAAGCGTTCGTCGGCAAAATCAAAATGCTCATATCCTTTGCTCATATATTCTTTAACCGGTTGACGTACTTTCCATTCCTGAAATTTATTTCTTGTGAATTCTTCATCGGGACAACCGCCGGCGCCAGGCTCATTAATTGGCACCCAACCATAACATGATTTAAAGTTCTGGAAATGAGTTACTAAGTTTTTAATATAATCAGCTATAGAATATAAATGAGCATCATCTCTGGGGAATTTGAACCCGCCCACATCAGTAAAAGAAGTTAAAGGAAATAAATTACAATATATCTTTATGCCATATTTTTCAGCCGATTTAAACGCATAGTCAAACAACGTGTAATCCCATGTGCCATCTGGCTTATGCATATAACTTTCAAACATCCGGATTCTCGTCACGGTCATTCCCCCCTCCTTCATCCTCCGAAACCATACATCGATCTCTTCTTGGCATTGCCCTGGCTCAATAAACACCTCCGCTCCTATCTCGGGGGCAGCTTTCTGTGCAACAACAGTTTGCCAAGGGCTAGAGAACATAATAAATGGAACTACTATTCTGGTTACATTGTTCTCATTAAATTACAGATGTCGTGGGTGGAACTGCGCTGTATTCCGTTGTCGCAATAAAATTAAAAACAGAAAAGCTCCGACTAAAATAGCCAGAGCTTCTCAATGATTATACTAAATTTAATGTATGATAATTTTTTCCGTAGAAACAACTTTGTCTACAACAACTCTTAAAAGATATAGGCCGCTTTTCAGGCCACTTATATCAAACTGACGTAAATACTCATCCTCCTTGCTTGATTTCCCCTTATCCAATCTATTGACAAGAGATCCCTTTAAGTCAATTAAATCAATACTATAATTTGCATTTTTATTTAGCGAAAACTGAACTGATAAAGAGTTTGACGTAGGATTTGGATAAACTTTTATACTTTTTCTATTATCTACTGTAAATGAATCATCGATTACTGTTTCAGAATTAATATTGGCTATAGAAGAACTACTACTAAAGCTATTGCACCTGGCAATACTACAGCCATGTGATAAATGGGTTTTTACATTAGCCCGACCAATACAAATTAACTGGCCATGATGACAAACAATTATTTTATCATCGCCACATCTTGCATCAATAACTTCAATGCTTATAGTACTTGAACCAGAACAACCATATTCGTTTGTAGCTGTAACAGTAAAGGTATAGATTCCTGCAGCTGTAGGTGTAAATACAGGATTAGCCACATCTGCAGAAGACAGATTACTTGCTGGCGACCAGTGATAAACGATATTGCTGGCAAAAGTATTGTCAAATGCATTAAGGGTGAGGCTTTGAGCTCCATATCCTAAAAATATAGTTTCAGCGCCAGCTCCCGTATACGTTGAATCAGATTTTATAGCAACTATAGATGGGCTTGGGACGCTGCCTTCAATTTTAATTACTGCGATACCCGTAGCAGAGTTGCCACTTTTATCTGTAACTGTAAGCGTTACAGGCTGTTCTCCTATATCTGAGCAATCAAAAGTAGAGCGGCTTATAGTAATCAAATCTATACCGCAAACATCTGTAGAACCATTATCAATGTCTGAAGGCTTTAACTTTGCTGTTCCGTTCTGAAGTGTAAGTACAATATTTTTAGTACTTACTATCGGAGCAATGGAATCCTTGACTGTTACCACTGCTGTTCCTGAAGCGGTATTTCCCTTCTTATCCGTTACGGTTAGTGTAACCTGGTTATCACCAATATTTGCACAATCAAAATTACTTTTATCGATAGTAAGCGTATCAATTCCACTTTCATCGTAAGAACCATTGTCAACCATATCAGCGGTGATGGAAACCTTTCCTGATGAATTAAGTGCTACAGCAATATTTTTAACTTTCACCACAGGAGGAATGGTGTCGTCAACCGCATTGGTCATTGCGCTAAGTGCGCCATACTCACTTACAGCCTGAACTGCATAGGTGTGTGTATTCCCACTTATAGCACTGGCGTCAGTGTATGTACTGTTTGTTGTGAAACCCAGCACCTTTTTATCGCGGAAAACAATGTACAGCCGCGAGTAAGGTATGTCTTTCCAGCTTATCGTTGATCCTTTCAAAAGAACCTTTCCTGGTTTTTCAGGAGCTTCCGTCAACATTCTCGGATCCCAATTGCTGCCATTTCTTATCACTACGTTGTCATACGTATAAGTGGCCGCTTCTGCATCCGTAAGACTGCTCTTTGCCTTTCCTTTAATCGTTACTATATTGCCCGAAGAATCGGTTTTATTGTACTCATAATCTTCAATGCGATACGATAAATCCACCATATTGCCACTGGCATCCATTGTACCATAATCTGCAAACACAGCTGGTATAGCGCCCATCTTATAATACCAGCCTTTCGGATAAATATTTGCTTTTAAAGTGGTATAAAGAAAAACTGTTTTCGGAGATTGAGTCCATGGACGGCCATAATAAGTTGTTACGCCTGAAGCATGTGCTTCGTCAATGGTACAATGGCTAAATACGTAGCCCCATAATGTTCCCGTCTGATGACTTGGAGCAACAATAAAACCACCATCTTTACGGGTAACGGTAATGGTACTTTTATCAAAAAACACATCACCACCACCATAAATAAAATCTACGGCTCCCTCAATTTTGCTGTTCTTCACATAATGCCGGTTATTTACACGTCCATAGGTAGTTAACCAGGTATCCTGGTAACTACGCAACCAAACATTGTTTGTTGTAAAACGGTCGCAGTCACTGAACAGAGCAAGTGCTTGCGGGCCAGACTGCTTTTCGAAGCCGAAACTATTTTCAATTGTTAGGTTTTCAAAGTAGCAATCGGGCGCATTGACATACACTGTTGCCCCTTGCTGAACAGGAAAAGTGGGAGTAGTCTGATTACCATCTTCTCCAGCTAAACGGTTGTCGGAAATAATAACGCTATCCCTGCTTTGCCCTATGAGGTGAATGAATGGTTTGTTCGAAAGTATATCAATATGCCCCGTATACTTTCCATTCTTAATGTAAATCAACCATGGTGCCGTTCTATTGATTGGTGCAGCGGCAATAGCAAGAAGAACGGAAGGATAATCACCGGATCCATCCTGGGCTACTACCGCATCAAACAATTTTTTTGCAGGCTGTGGCCGCACACTTGTATTGAACGTGACTGTAATACCCGGGAAAGGATTACCGGCAAGATCGGTGAGTGCACCGGCTGGGACAGTTAAAGTGTATTGCGAATTGTAATTAAGTTTTTCGTAATTAAAACTGACTGTTCTTGACCCGAATGTTCCGGATAAAACAGTAGAACCAAGCGTAATGCTTCCGTTACCGGCTTTCATGGTTTCATCAAAATTAAGAACAATGGTTCCATTGATAGCAGCTGTTTTAGAGCCATTAACCGGTTCGGCTGCAATCAACACCGGTGCTACTGTATCAACCGGTGTGTATTTATCAGCATGCACAAAAACATTAGCGAAGGAAGTACCATCGGCTGAAGCCGGATCGCCAAGGACAGGGCTTGTTGCATCGGCTACCCAACGGATATAAACCCTCTTTTTGCCTTCCGCATCCGCGGGAAGTATTCCACTCAATGTTTTCCAGCCCGTATTGTATACACTTGTAATATCTACACGTGCCAGTTCTGTAAAGTTTACATTGTCCAGTGAATATTGCAAGGTCTGCACGGTGTAAGCCTGTGAAGCTGCACCAACCATCGATGTTAGCTGAATGTTTTTATAATTCAAGGTAGAAAAATCGGCTTGCAGGTAACGACGTTTATTTTTAAAGTCGACCGCCGGTGTGCCCAGGCGAACATTGGGATAGGATGGTGTAAAGGCTCCGGCATTCGCCGTCCATGCTATCGGGCTTCCATTGGGATCATAGGCCGATACCATGCCAATGTTGGTTGTTTCTGAGTAAAAATCACCTGTTCTGCTAACCAACGGTGATGGTGCTTTAAAATTCCAACCAACAATAAAAGGCTGCTCGATAAATGTTGCTGTAAAAGATTGGTTCCCGTTTACCGTAATTGTTCTTTGAAGTGCTGTTGTATTGTCCTCCCACCTGCTGAAGTTAGCAACGGCATTCGGAACTGCTTTCATACTAACCACGGTTCCGGCTTCGTATTTGCCCCCAAACGGTTGTGGCATTAGCTGTACTTCGGCCCATTTGGTACCTTCAATATTTACATTAAATGCATATGTTGTTACTGTATCAAAAACGGCAATTACTTTTTTATTCGCATCCATCGTCACATTGCATGGATTCGTTGTTGACAGCACTTGTCCGAGCGAATCAGCCCACTTTACAAACCGGTAGCCGAAGTTGCGGTTTGCCTGCAGTTTAACCGTCATTCCTTCATCGTAGGTCTCGTAACTGGGTGTTTTTACGATCGTTCCCGCCTCCGGTATATTAGGGGCGACATCAAGCGTGTACTGGGGCTTTGTTGATATATAATTGCCATATATTTTCAGTTCAAACATATAGGCATTCTGCGTTTCATCAATGTTAGTGAACTTGATCGCTACGTTGGGCTCATTAATAAGCACGCTAACAACTTCTCCTGAGGGATTGGCACAAGGTGTTGTGTAAATCGGAATCCAAAGAACATCCAAAAGACCTTTTTTCCACAACTTAAAGCCCCGGTTAGTACCAGTTGCTCCCTGAATAAATTGAACTTTTGTTATCGACTTTAATGGGGAAAGCTCAATATATGAACCTGGAATTTTTTGTGCCTGTGCCCAACCTTTGGATACGAGTGAATAGTTAAAGCGACTTAAATTTTCTCCCGCGGGATCGACATTCACCTGATAAAATTTAAAATTTAGATTTTCATCTGAAAAATCTGTTTTCTTGTTTACAACTGTTTCAGTTGTTGACGTAAGACTTGCCCAATCTTGAAAGTCTGTTGAGTATAACAATTTCTCTTGTGCCCGGGATATTTGCGCACAAAGAAATGATACCATGAAAAAGAGTAAAGTTGTCCTCATAATTCTAGTTTATAATGGTTAATTGATAATTGGTGTTGAACGAGTAGGATTCTATCCAACTCAATTCAAAGATTAGTATACAAACTTAGTGGCGGGACGAAAAAAAGAGGTTCAAATTTTGGTAAAATTGGTCCAATTTGATCATCAATCGATCTAATAATTTTTCCTTAAATGATGCGGCTGCAAATGCAAATGAACCGACGGTATTTGGCATATAATACTCTCTAAAAAACATCGTCGAAACAACACCACTGTTGCAGGTAGTGTCTGACATAGTTTTCCCAATGATATATATAAATATTGGCCCTATAAATTGTAGCGGAAAGCATAAATAGTTTGTGACACGCAAATAATTGAGTATTTAGTTTGCTGTACCATGCTATAAGATCTTCGAGCAGATAAGAAACTGCTACCTCAGAAGCGCCAAAGACCTAAAGAAATCAAAATAAAGCAAAATAAGGGAATCTGTGCTACTCTAATAAAAAATCCCAGGTGCTAACCTGGGATTCTTTATGAAATCTAATTTGTTAATAGTGAATTTCTACCTATAACTTTCCTTATAACAAGCAATAAAAGAAACATCTCTTCCGCTTTACTGCTTATTATTTGAAACTATTGTTTCAGGACTTTTTTGGTAGTCACTTCATTACCATTTTTTATAACCAATAAATACAGGCCAGGAATAAATCCCTGCATTGATACACTCTCCGTTGATTTATTCATTGGCAAGGAGCGCATCAGTATTCCGGTACCATTATAAAAATGCAAGGTAGCACCAGGTTGCAGCGAGCTTACCGAAACCTGAACTACCAGTTCAACCGGATTAGGATACACATTAACCCAACTGGAATTGGCAGTTTCAACCTCTTTTAACTTTGCTGTTTCAACCTCTTTCGAATTTGATGCGAGCTCTGGATTACATGAGCCTAAACGATCACCGTGATTTAAGTGATCTTGTACGTCGCCGCTGGAAATACAGATTTCTTTACCATTGTGACAAACTTTTACTTTGTCGTTGTTATTGCCGCAGCGTACATCTTCTACGTTAATTGTTATAGAAGCTGAGCTGGAACAACCGAGAGCGTCAATTACATTGACAGTATACACTCCTGCTGAATTTACTGAAAGAGATGAAGCACCTTCCACATTATTCCACAAAAAGGTATAAGGCCCCGTGCCACCTGATGGCAATGCATTAATGGTTAATGACGAAGGACCATAGCCTAAATACAGGGTATTCTTCGCATCCACGTTAGAATCTACTGCATAAACATCTGGAATACTTACAGACAGAGGGTTGTTAATTACGACACTTGTCTCAGTCGTTGCCTGATTACCATTGCCATCATTTACCACCCAATGAATGGTGCTTGTACCAATATTAAAGCTACCGCTGGCATTGGCGCCATTTCCGCTTCTGTTTGTAGAGCCGCTAATAGAATAACTAACATTTACACTTCCGCAACCATCAGTTGCACTTAGTGCTGGTATGGTGTAAGTTCCGCTGTTACTATAACACAGGGCAGGCACTTCAGGACGAGAGGTGATTACCGGTGCGTTTACATCGCTTACTTCTAAGCTACCATTTAAATAACTGATAAGGTAATTTGAAAGTCCAGAACCCTGTGCGTTGGCAGCAACAATAGCGTAAGTTCCTTTACTCCCGCTTTCAGCCGCGCCTTCACTTGTCAGCAAAACACTATGCACAGTATCTGCGGCAAGCAAACCACTTACTGTAAAAGCTGTTGTGCCCAGATTAAGCGCCGTACCGCATTCCTTCACCTGGTTACTCGCTGTAATAGTTAATGCTTTTGGAGTAATAGTAATTAATGCCGTGTCTGAGGCAGGCTTGTAATAAGCATTACCCGCATATGTAGCCCCGACCACATAAGTGCCTGCTTTTGCAGGAGCACTGTTTAAAATATTACCAACCGTATCCTTATAAACAAAGCTTAAAGCCGGACTTAACTTATCCTCTTCTCCCCCGGTACCATAAGCAAAGCCTGACACCGCATGTGGATTGCCATCATAGCTGTAGTTGTATGCATCTAGTTTGATCGTTGGTGTTGCTTTAGTGTAATTGGTTACACCAAACGCAGACAAGGAATTAATTCCTGAAGCAGAAACGGTATACGGATCAGTTACAGTTCCATTTCCGGCAATAGCTGCAGGAGTGTTCGACCAGGTACTTTCCTTATACTGCATTACCGCCGTAGGTTGTGCCGGATCAAATCCACTAGCCTGGTCAGCAACAACCCATCCGAACTTTGCAGTAAGATTGCTTCCACCAGAAACATCTTCAATGATATCCCATTGCTTATTCACGACTTTACTACTATCTGCAACCTGATAATCAAATGTATTTTTAAGGCTTACAGAGAAATTATCGGCCGTACCTGTATTGGTTAACGTTACGGGATTGTAGCTGGTTACAGAAGTTCCGATAGGGAAACTTACTGAAGTACTACCTACAGAACGTTTCAAAGCCCCGGTTCCGGAAGTGATGAAATAATTATTTCCGAAATTAAGGTTGGTTGTTTTTGTAGCATCTACCAAACCACCATCGGCAATGGTCATAACCAGCTTGCCATTATTACCTGTTGTGGATGGCGAACTATTTACCGTGTTAAAACCTTTGCCCAATTTTAATACTCCTTCCGAACCTATATTCAGCGAAACAATCGAAGAAGCATTGTTAGAATAAGGCACAAGATTAGAAGTGGATGTAGTCACACTCATATCAAGGGTTCCTTCTATATTGTAGGTATAGCGGCCACCGGGGTTGGTGGTAGTGCTTCCGGTTGGGCTAAATGAAGCGCTGGGATTCGTAAGTTTTATAGTTTTTCCTTTATTAATCGTGTAGGTTACATTTTCAGCCGTTGCATTAGTGGCAGTATTGTAGTACGCCGTAAAGCCCGAAAGATTATAAGACAAGCTTACATCCTGATCGAATACTACACTCAATGCATTGGTATTGGCAGGTAAGGGACGCAGTCTGGTGATTTTTGAAACGCCCGAACCGGTCCACAGTACAGAGGCACATGCCGGATTAAATTCAAGAATAATTAAATCCTGCGGGTTAGTATCGCCCCCAAAAATTCCATCGTTTTGAAAGGTAACACTGGCTGCTTGTCCAACACCTATGCGTAAGGTTTGTGCACCCGGCGTTGCGCCATATCCGCCATTGCCGTTCAGGACAGCACCTTCCTCAATTGTTAGGTTGTTCACACTCTTTAAGCCGTCCATCTTTACTATATGTCCAGAGCGGACCGTAACATTGGCATTAGATGGCTGAACCCCTGCAGGTTGCAGCACCCAACTGTTAGAAGCAGCAACATATTTTTCCCATATAGAAGCGGGATTGGAACCATTACCGCTGGATGCGTTGGTCCAGAAGCCGGAACCTGCAGAACGGAAATCACCGTTGAGCGGAACAGAACGATCAACCTTTATTACTGTATCCGTTGTAAACGTTTCATAGCCACCTTTACTAGCTACTATTTTATAAAAATAGCTAATACCAGATGGCGGCAAAACATCAGTGAACATATATGCTGCAGTGGTATCGGTTAAAGTAACCAACTCCTTGACCTTTGAAAAGCTTACGCTGTCGGTGCTTCTGTGCAGCTCGAAGGTTACACCATTTATTGGCCAGCAGACATTGAATAGAATATTTGATTGCGAAGATGAACGGTTCACCCTGAAATTGCTCAGGCTGATAGGCGCAGAAAAAGGCGCGCAAGTTTCCGGTAACACAGAACAAGGGTCCCAGGTTCCAAATATATTGCTGTTTACGAAATAAGGGGCCGCCTGCTCATCAGTAAACTCTTTTGACCAGCTCACCCTTTTACTTAAATCAACCAGGGCACCACTGAAATATCTTGTTTTATATTCTGCGTAGGTAATTAAAGAAGTATTTGTTTCGGAAGTCCATACCTGCCAACGCTCAGGCTTCACAGTTGTACCCATTCTGCAATTCAGAAAGACCACTTTGGTTTCTGAGGTATGTGGTGGCGCCGCATTTCCCCAAGGACGGCCTAAGGTATAAGTGGTTTGCCCATTGTTATTGGGTAGCAGACAATCCCGGAACACATATCCATACGTTTGACCAGCAGGTGTACTGGCAGCAGTAAATACACTACTGGTTGAACCATCTAGCCGATCCCTGTTATAAAGCACACAAGAGTCGAAAACAGCTATGGCAGAACCATATATATAATCAGTATTGCCATCGATATAACAGTTGCTGTAATATTGTCTTTTACCATTGCCATGCGCCATCAGGGTATCCTGCCCGCTCACCATTTTGCAGCTTTTAAATATCACCCTGTCGCCGGTTACTTTTACAGCCAGCGCCTGTGGCCCGTCGTTTTTACGTCCCCATGAATTTTCAATGGTCATATTCATGAAAACGCAATCGTTGGAATTAATGGTGATCGTAGCGATCTCGGTAACACCCGGTTTCCCTGCGTAATCATCCCATGAAAATACTACTTCATTAATGCCTTCACCCACCACATGTAAGAAGGGTTTGTTGGAAGGAATAGTTACTTTCTCTATATACTTACCTTTCTTTACAAGAATCCTGTAAGGCGTTGTCCTGTTAGACGGCGCAGCATTAATGGCCGCCTGCAAGCTTGTATAATTACCGCTGCCATCTGCTGCTACCACTACATCGTAGCCTTCCGGAACAGGATTACTGGTATTACCACTTATGGCTAACTGAGCATTAGTTGCACCCGCACTTGCTACTGTGATATTGCCGCTATGCGAGCCCGGCGTACTTGCATTTAACCGCACAAATGCCGTTTCATTAAGGCTTTTGTTTTCTGGTTGAAAACTTAAACTTGCTTTCCATGTACTTTCATCATCCGACAGCTCAAAGCCTGCAGGTGCAGTAACATTTGTAATGGCGGTCAAATTATTTCCCTGTACGGTAAATGATTGTGAAGGTGAAGGCGTACCGACAGTTTGCGAAAATGGATTCAAAATGCCAGAAACTGAAACCACAGGAGATGTGTCTGTAGTTGCTCCTGAAGTAGTAACAGCAGGCGAATAGTTGAATGCTTTATCAGCTGTAAAAATATGATAGTAATAAGTGATACCCTGAGTTAATGCAGCTACGCTTCCATTATCGGTAAAACCGGTATTTCTGCCAATGTAAACTACCGTGTTGCCTGTACCTATATTGTTACCAAGAGAATATAGGCCATTGGCATTTAATGCCGGTACTGCTGACGAACTGGTTCTCAGCACAATGTAACCACCTCCATCTAAACCGGTTGCCGGAGCAGACCAGCTAATATCTATAGTATTATTATTACCTGTTGTAGTAGCTGCCAGAACAGGATCGGGTGCTAAAATATCTGCGGACGGTAATAACTGGTTATCTGCTGGATATACTACAAAATCATCAATATCAAAAGGCTTAGCAATAGCAGTGCCGCCCCCGTTAAACCGAAATCCTGCAAACACAGTTGTTGGCGCAAACGAATTATTGAGCGAATACGGTAAAGCTGCTTTTTGCCATGCCCCGTTTGTTCCGACCCATGCGATAGTAGAATATGCCGTAGTGAAATTGGTAGTGCCGGTATTATCCGTTGCTGCCAATAAACCACTTACGGTATTACCCAAAGATGGCGCAGGTGCCCGGTAATAATACTGAACAATGTACTTTGTTCCTTTTACAAACAAAGGCGTTGTAACAGCAGGTGAATAATTGTTTTTCGTGCTGGTGCTGGTGCTGGTATACGTAAAATAATTACTGCCGGTTCTTGCATTTCCATCATTCATTATACTAGCATTACCATTGGTTGTCCACACAGTTGGTGATGGATTTAATGCTCCCGTTGGCGCCGCTGAAGAGACTGTACCAGCAGGTTGGTTTTCAAAGCCGCCCTCCATCGCCGGGTAGATGCCAATAATTTGTTTCTGGTTTATCACTGGAGGCACCGGGTTAGAAGTACTTCCGTTAACTGCGCTGTTGATGGTAGTAGCACCATCGCTTGCAGCAGAGATAACTCCGCTGTAGGTGCCAGTTGCACTGGCATTCAAACGAACACTAATAGTAGCAGAAACATTGCCAGAATTAGGCGTTAAATTAATGCTGCTGCTCCAGTTAGTGCCATTGGTTGATAACTGATAATTGGCTGGAGCTGTAACGACAATATCATTTGTAAGGTTAGCACCTGAAATTTGAAATGTTTGCGCTGTTGAAGGAGAACCCAGAGTTTGCGCAAAACTGCTAAAAGCAGCATTGGCATAGATAACCGGATTGGTGTTGACAACAGGATTAGTAAGACTGTTTAAATAGTTTTCAAGATTAGTGTAGCCATTGGACGCTATGATATTTCTATCGTTGGCATCGTTTGGATTCAACCCATTGTTGGTTTCCCAGGTGTCTGACATTCCATCATGGTCACTGTCGGCAGGCGGAGCTATTGAATTAAGAGCAGGCCATGCATTAACAGTCTGTGCATATGGAGTACCGTGCGGATAACCACCCTGCACATCAATAATGCGTCCTGTACGGTTGCGAACATCATTGACAATTCTTTCATCAAGGGTATCTCTATTGGGTAAGGAACAACCTGCTCCATTTAATACAGCTTCGTAAGCATCAACGGCAGATTGCGGTGTTAGCGGATAACCTATATCAAAAGGTGACGTTGCTTTTGCCAGGGGCACATCAGCGCTGCCTCCCTGTGCCACTACACCCGCCCAATTATTTGAAGTGTTGGTTGGCGACCCGTCTACATAGTTTCCATCCACATACCATTTTCCATAGCCGTCGGTTGTATTAAAGCTCGGGTTGCAAATCCGGTATCTTACCCCGCTTCCCGTATTCGGTCCATATTTGTAATAGTTGTTTACCACATTGTAGTTGCCACCTTCTCCGCCATACACATTATTGATTCCCCAGTTGTAAAGAACGTTATTGCGTAAGTCCACGTTTTCAACCCCCACCGTATTAGGCGTGTAGCTGGAAACACCCGCAAAGCGGGGGGTACGGTTTCGGCAATGAGCAAATAAATTGTGGTGCATGCTGCCGCGCTTGGCTCCCCAGATTCCACCATAACCATGTTGCTCATAGTCGGTATCTCCTGTTTCCCAATGGTAAGAATAGTTAAGTGGTTCAGATATAATAGACCATTGAATGGTGAGATTGTCGCCCCTGTAAACCGTTAGCGCTTCGTCGTTACTCCAACTCGCGGTTACGTGATCAATTATAATATTGCTGGGCCCGGTACCGCTTAAAGCATCCGCTCCACCACTGCCATCAACCGGGTTACCATTGGAATCTACTACCTTTTGGTACCGGTCGCCCACGCGAAAACGCATATAGCGGATAATAACATTATCACCACTGATAGATACCTGATGGTCGGCCACGCAAATGCCATCACCCGGGGCCGTTTGGCCTGCAATGGTGGTATTTGCCTTAATGCTTAATCTTGAATTAAGATGAATCGTGCCCGATACGCGGAATACAACCGTCCGATAAGTTGCCGGAGCTGTTAACGCATAGCGAAGCGACCCTGGCTGGCCATCGTCACTTAAGTTTGTTACTTCAAAAACCGTGGTGAACGCAGAAGGTGTCCCCCTCCCACCTGTGGTGTACATACCGGCGCCTTCCGCTCCGGGAAATGCAGGCAGCTGCGCTTGGACATCAATAGTGCTGCACAAGCACCAGAAGGTTAAAAAATTACCTACTAAGAGTAAAAATTTACGCATACAATTTGAATTAGGTTTATAATCGGGTTTAATAATTAGCTTATAAATTATGTGTTTTACAACGATAATTCCTTTCAAAACTAGCTAAAGTACTTTGAGACGAGGGACAAAAAACGGTCGAAATGGTTCAATAATTGGTATTTTTATGAGATTTACACTACCAATTTAATCTTTGCAAATCGAGGAGAAATGCACCAGTTTAAAAACGAATTGATCTTGAAAAACGCTAACCAATTCTTCCCTGGAATCAGTTTTCGATGTTGCCCTTAAAATGAACAGTAAGTTATGATCCTGTTTTTTAATGGTGCGAATATGCAGTCCAAATATTCATCATGTGCCGCACCGGACTTCATCTACCCTATTTCAGATAAAATCAATACCTACTGCTTTTCGCTCCAATGTATTGAACATCACAGAAACTGCATTTAATAATCAGTGCGTACGAATATGTAATGAGAATTTGATTTGTGAAGATCTTTATTTGTAATTAGTCTAAATAAACTATATTTGGCGAAAATATTACTTTACACAAAACAATAATAATGAGCTTTTCTTCAGTCCAAGCTAGTCAGGGATTATTCAATAGATTCAGGCTTAGCTTCTCTTTCATTTTCCATATCTTATTTTTAGTACTTTCTCCATCTGTGTCTTGGGGGCAAAGCCCTGCTAATGCAGCAGTTACAGGCACGATCAATAATTCCTATGGACAGCCTCTGCCGAATGCCAGCATTAGCCTGGGGGAAGAAAAAAGCGGTCGAACTGATGAAAAAGGCAGATATATAATCCAGGGGCTATCTGCCGGAGCCAAGATAATTCGCATAAGTTTGGTAGGATATCAGACGACTATTGCGAATGTAGAACTGTATGCCGATAGCACTATTGAGGCTTCCTTTGTTCTGCAACCAGGTAGTACACTTTCTGAAATTGTTGTCACCGCAGGAAGAAAGGCGGAAAGCATAAATGAAGTTCCATCCTCCGTGAGTATACTTACTGCAAGGGATGTGAAAGAACAGTTAAGTGTCAATCCTTCAGTTGCTGCAATCCTTGGTAACACAATCCCCGGGCTGGGTACTGCAACTAATAAGGCAACTAATTCTGGCCAGACACTACGTGGTCGCCAAGTACTTGTTTTGATCGATGGTATTCCCCAATCAACTCCACTAATGAATGGAAGCCGGGATATCCGTACCCTCGATCCTTCTGCTATTGAAAGAGTTGAAGTAATCAAGGGTGCAACCTCCATTTACGGCAACGGATCAGCCGGAGGAATTATAAACTTCATCACCAAGAAACCGTCCTCCAACAAAACATTTGCCGGAACAACTAATCTTGGTATTAATGGCAATCTGGCTCACCCTTCTAATACAGGAGGTTACAGACTTTCACAAAACTTTTCAGGAACGCTTAATAAGTTTTCTTACCTGATAAACGGGACGTTTAATTATACGGGAGTTCTGAAAGATGCCAATGGAAAAGTAAATGCGCAGCCAGATGGGCTGGGAGAAAATTCCCTTTACAATACCTTTATAAAACTGGGCTACCAGCCGAACGATAATAGCCAGATTACGGCTTCCTATAACCTGTTTCGAAGTGTCCAGAGCAGCGACTATATTAATGTGACAGGTAAATACGGCGAAACTCCTTCAATTGGAGCAACCGGAGAATCTTTGGGCGACCCAGCAGGAACTCCCTACAATCATAACGTCTTTGTTTCTTATCAGCATAAAGCACTTCCCCTGGCTACCACTGTTGATGCATCGGTCTATTACAACGGATTTATATCAATGAACCGATATGTTGAAAAAGCATCGGCATGGTATGGCCCCGGGCAAACTAAAATTCAATCGTTCAAAAAAGGTCTTCGCCTTACCCTTAATACACCATGGAAGTTAGGCGCATTTGCAGATGGCGAAGTAACTTACGGTCTGGATCTTTTGAATGATCGCACAAACCAGGTGCTCACTGACGGGCGAGTATATATTCCGGACATGAATATGCTTAACCTTGCTCCTTATGCACAGATGAAAGTCGATTTATTCACTGACGTTGTGTTGAAAGCGGGTATCCGCTACGAAAATGCCACTGTAAAAGTAAAAGACTTTAATACTATTGCTAAAGGCCCGAATGGGGAGGGCAGCATTGCAATCACCGGTGGTAAAATTCCATTCAACGCAACCACTTTAAATGCTGGCTTGCGTTATAAAAAATTCCAGATTTTCAACCCGTTTATTAGCTTCTCTCAGGGCTTTGCCATCAACGAGCTTGGCCGCATTCTGCGTAGTGCTACCAGCAATACGCTCGAAAACATTGCTACTGACCCGATCATTACTAACAACTATGAAGCGGGGTTCAGCAGCAGAATAGGGATTATGAATTTCACAGCAGCATATTATATCAGCACATCAAAACTGGGCGCTAATCTGGTGGATGTGGGTGGTTATCTGGTGCCGCAACGAGAGCCGGAAAAGGTATATGGGTACGAAATAACTGTCGATGCCTATTTAAATCCCAAATGGGCCTTAGGCGCCAGCTACTCTTTTGTAGAAGGGAAAGCCGAAAACGCGGATGGCACCAAAGTTTATATGAACGGCTTACGCATCGCTCCCCCAAAAGCAACGGCATATTTGGACTGGCGCCCCACCAAAGCATTAGGCATGAAGTTATTCTGGGTATACACCGGAAGCCGGGACCGCTTCGACGCTCGGTCAAACGGTTTGTATGCAAACAGTGAGGGTCCTGTCAAATCGGTTAGTTTATTCAATTTATCAACAAATTACAAGGTAAACAGCCGGATATCGACAGGACTTGGAGTGGAAAACCTGCTAAACAGTTCATACTATCCCGTGGTAAGTCAGTATCGTGCTATGGATGCAGAGTATGTTCAAGGCAATGGAGCAACAGTGAGTCTAAACTTGTTTTACAACTTCTAGCAGCATGCTTCGAAAACTTTTCTTCTGGCTGCACAAATGGCTGGGACTGGTGACAGGCCTGATAGTTCTTATTATCAGCATCACTGGTTGTATTAACGTGTTTGCCGATGAACTGAAAGAACTTTTTTACCCCGGCAGGTTCTATACAGGCCAGGTTGAAAAGCTGCCTGTGATGAACTTTAGCGATCTTCGCAACAGCGCTCAGAAGGCCATTGGCCCCGAGTATAAAATCTCACGCTGCGAAGTATATCCCGAACCGGGCCGGAATTGGATTTTCAGAGCTACTTCAACCGACCCAAAGGGCATCGGTCATTGGAACTACTATAAATATTATTACCGCGCTTACATAAATCCTTATAACGGCAAGGTCGCGTATGTTGAGGATACCCGCAATGAGTTCTTTCAACTTGTGCTTAATTTACACATGAACCTGCTTCTTGGAAAGCCTATAGGTAGCGTAATTACCGGTACCTCCACCCTATTTTTCCTGGTTCTGTTATTAAGTGGCCTCTTTCTATGGTGGCCAAAAAAATGGAAGTTTAAAAGCTTCAAAAAGGGCCTGTTGATTAAGGGGAATGCGGGCTTAAAACGTCGGAACTATGATCTCCACAATGTCCTGGGGTTTTATGTCCTTGTTCCTGCCATTCTGATTTGTATTACAGGTTTGGTATTTGCCTTTCCCTGGGTTGATAATTCTATAAAATACGCTGTTGACGGAGGTAAATCAGCCGAAAATCGTGCTATACCTTCATCCACACCTAATCAGGATTACCAACCCACAGCATTAGACGGCGCAGTTGCCGCTCTGCTTCGATCGCACCCGCAGGCAGACGTTTTTTCTATACGTTTCCGGGATAAAAGTACAGATCCGCTGGATGTGCAGGTAAGGTTGGCCAAAAAACGCACTCACCTGTTTAAGTGGTATTTTTTTGACCGAAACAGTGGGAAACTTCTTTTATCGTATGGTGACAGCGATGTAAAGGGCGGCGAAAAGTTCAGAAGCATGAATTACGACCTGCACACAGGCGCATTTTCCGGATTACCAACCAAATTACTGGCCTTTTTTGTTTCGCTCATCTGTGCCTCTTTGCCGGTCACCGGATTTATAATCTGGTATAACCGAACCAAAAGAAAGAGTAGAGAACCGAAACGACGAGCCACTGCAAATCCCCAGCCAACTCAGATATAGCACGTTCAGTAATTAACAACTCTCAAGCCATTTTTCTCTAATTGTCCTAAAGACACGAATGAGGGTGACGGATATGCCAGTAGGGAATAATATGTTGCGTTCGTTTAATTCCTTCTACTTCTGACCAGGCAGGTTTACAGCCCAACCAATTTCAGGTTTAACATTGAAAGTAAGCTTATCTTGTTTCACTCCCATAAAGCCAGCCCAGAACTCCATTTTGTGAGTTGCTATAACCATCTTAAAGACATCCTGAATTTCGAACGTAAAAGGCACACTTGCAATTTCCTTAGGCAGAACGCCAACATGTTTAATCTCCTTAAATTCAGACCTTGTCAGGCCGTTCCCCTCCCCATTTAGCTCAAGATATGGATAGAACTTCAACAACCAGCCATCAATACCATCATACGACCCATATAGCCCGGTTTTGTGATACTTCACCATGTTCATCCAAAAGCTTTTTTGAAACTTTCCTCTCTTGCTGTCCACAATCTTCTGGATAACGGGCTTCAATTCAGATGTCCACCATTTAAGGTCGTATTTGGAAAGATAATCTAAACGCCTGTTTATTTTCTCCCAATCTTCAACACTCCCCTCGATAGTAACTTCCGGAATACCACAGCCCACCATGATAACTTTGTAATTGAAAAATTCTTTCATAGACTCCATAATGGTTATCTGCCCTGCTATAAGGGATGTGGGAGTTGTGGTACTAAAGGCTGGCGACAAATTATCGGAAAGTTCCTTCCCTGTATATGCAGATATTTGCTGCACAAATTCTGGGAAAACACTCGGCCATGGAAAATCGCGAAGGCCGGCAGTTCCGGTCATATTACGTGCTACTACCAATTCTTTCTTTCCCTTAAAATCCACAAACATCGACCTCAAGGCTTCGGGGTTATTATTCACATGATGAGAAAAACCCTGGCATATAAGCAGCCACACAATGTCTGGGCTAATCGTAATGGGATAATGATTTTGATAGGCCCGCAAATATCCTGTAATCACCGGACGGGTTCCCAAATCAACCAGCTTGTCTGATACCGATAATTTGAGGAAGTTCTTATCTACATTCTTAAATAAATTTTCAGGACTAACGGTTGGTAATAACTTATTGGGCTTACTTAACTTTTCTATGTGGTAGGTATTCGATTGGGCGTACGCCCATCCGGAACACAATAGAAAGAACAAGAACAAGCTATTAAGCCTTTTTATCTGCGGTATTTTCAAACTTATCATTCCTAATGTTTTTTACGTCATCTCAATTAACCAACAAATCAGGCCTTTAGGCGTCTCCATCTGGTTTAAAAGTTCAGTGCAGCGCTCATAAATCATCTTTGAAAAACAGGACTCCATCGGCAATATAAAAAAATCTTTTCACGCCCGATGTCAACGCGGGAGAACCGGCGAAAAATGCTAAAAGCTGAGCTATTTAGGTGGCAAACCGGACGGAGTCCAGGTTTTCATTTTAAGATTATTCATCCTGTCGGATTACCGATATTATCTATTTTCAACCATTATCAATTTCATCTATATCAATATCAATTTTTAAAATGGAAATCGAATAATATAATCACGTAAATTAGATGCTAAACGAATCAATTTATAAAAACATGGAAAATACAATTGAAGGCATGAACAGCGAAAGCGCAGGAAAATGTCCATTCTCGGGCGCAGCCCTAAAAAACGCTTCTGGCCGCGGCACCAAAAATCGCGATTGGTGGCCAAATAGTTTAAATATTGGTATCCTCCGTCAGCATGCTACGATTTCCGACCCTATGGACCCCGGCTTTGATTATGCAAAAGCGTTTCAAAGCCTTGACCTGCAAGCAGTAAAAACCGACCTGCATGCTTTAATGACCGATTCTCAGGATTGGTGGCCTGCTGATTTCGGGCACTATGGCCCACTTTTTATCAGGATGGCCTGGCACAGTGCCGGCACCTACCGCGTGTTTGATGGCCGTGGTGGCGGTGGCATGGGCTTGCAGCGTTTTGCTCCTTTAAATAGTTGGCCGGATAACGTAAATCTTGACAAGGCAAGAAGGTTGTTGTGGCCCATTAAGCAAAAGTATGGTAAAAACCTATCGTGGGCAGATTTAATGATATTGGCTGGTAATGTTGCATTAGAAAGCATGGGCTTTAAAACATTTGGTTTTGGGGGTGGGCGTGCTGATGTTTGGGAACCAGCCGAAGATGTATTTTGGGGTTCAGAAAAAACCTGGCTGGGCAACGAAGACCGTTATGGAAAAGGTGTCGAGGGTGTTGCCGATCACGGTGTTTTACCTTCTGATGAGGATGCAGATGGAAAAATCCACTCCCGCGACTTAAAGGAACCCTTAGCTGCTGCACACATGGGCTTGATTTATGTAAATCCGGAAGGACCTGATGGCAACCCGGACCCAATTGCAGCCGCAAAAGATATACGTACTACTTTCAGCCGGATGGCTATGAATGATGAGGAGACGGTAGCCCTGATTGCGGGCGGACATAGCTTTGGCAAAACACATGGAGCCGCATCTTCAGACCACGTCGGCAAAGAGCCTGAAGCCGAAGGCCTGGAAATGAATGGATTTGGCTGGATTAATAGTTTTGGCTCGGGGAAAGGTGGCGATACCATTACCAGCGGTTTGGAAGTTACCTGGACAACCACTCCTACGCAATGGAGCAATAACTTTTTTGAAAATCTTTTCGCGTTTGAATGGGAATTGACCAAAAGCCCGGGCGGTGCACATCAGTGGGTGGCAAAAGATGCCGGAGAGATTGTCCCGGATGCGCATGATCCTTCTAAAAAGCATCGTCCTACCATGCTCACAACCGATTTATCGTTGCGACTGGACCCAGAATATGAAAAAATTTCAAGACGCTTTTTAAATGATCACAATGCTTTCGCGGATGCTTTCGCTCGTGCCTGGTTCAAGCTAACCCACCGCGATATGGGTCCGCGTTCCCGTTACCTCGGACCGGAGGTTCCTCAGGAGGAGTTGCTATGGCAAGATCCGATCCCGGCAGTTGATCATACTTTAGTTGATGATCAGGATATTGCAACACTCAAAGGAAAAATTCTTGGAGCTGGCCTGAGTGTTTCAGAGCTGGTTTCTACAGCCTGGGCCTCCGCTTCTACTTTCCGTGGTTCTGATAAGCGAGGTGGAGCTAACGGTGCCCGCATCAGGTTAGCGCCGCAAAAAGATTGGCATGTAAATAATCCCATTCAGCTAACCAAAGTACTGGCAGTTCTGGAAGGTATTCAAAATAATTTTAACGGAGCAGCGGAAGGCGGGAAAAGAGTGTCACTTGCCGATTTGATCGTGTTAGCAGGAAGCGCTGCGGTTGAAAAAGCAGCAAGCGATGCGGGATTCAACTTATCCGTATCTTTCGCACCAGGCCGCATGGATGCGTCTGCCGAACAGACCGATGTTGAATCTTTTAACTACCTCGAGCCACAAGCAGATGGTTTCCGTAACTACCGGAAATTCAACACGCTGGTATCTACAGAGGCGCTATTGATTGACAAAGCACAAAGCCTAACGCTAACAGTTCCGGAACTAACGGTGCTAATTGCAGGCATGCGTTCATTAAACACCAATTTCGATGGCTCTAAACATGGTATTTTCACCGATCGTCCTGGTGTGCTCTCTAACGACTTTTTAGTTAATCTGCTCGATATGGGCACTGCATGGAAAGCGATGGGCGAAGACAAAGAATTATATTTAGGCACAGACCGTAAAACGGGGCAACCTAAGTATACCGCTACTCGTGCAGATCTTGTTTTTGGTTCAAATGCTGAGCTGAGATCCGTAGCAGAAGTTTACGCAAGCACAGATGCTAAAGAAAAATTTGTTAAAGACTTTATAGCAGCCTGGGTAAAAGTGATGAACCTTGACAGGTTTGATATAAACCAATAAGCTTTCCTATAGAATAAAGAAACCACCTCATATTCTATCATTATGAGGCGGTTTCTTTTAATGAAGTTTAAGAGAGTATTATACTTTGGGTTTGTACGCCCCCTGCTCTCAAAGGCTAAAGAGGCGGTTCCGGTCAGTTCAAAACTAGCTTCATTCAAACACCAAATCGCTATTTTTTTTCTGTACTCTTTTTCTAGCGGCATTTCAACCCTAAACCACTCCCCTCAGTTCATTTCCCTCAAATTTCCAATTTCTATTTTCATAACCCGACTGCAACAGCCATTTTGAAACTCGCAATCGCTCTCGAACACTCTTAACAGATTCATAAAGCCTGTTCGGGAGCCTTTTACAATTTCCTAAAATTGCCTGAGGGTGTTGACTTTGCCTCGTACCCGCCTTAACTTTAAAGAAAAAAAACACCTTATGAAACAAACACCACGACTGTTTATTTACACCGCCGACATGGTACGGATCAGCGGAAAATGCGAGCGCAGCTGTCAGCGGCTAATGCAAAAAATGAGAGAACATTTCGGCTTACAGAAAGGCCAGGTAATAACGCTACACCAGGCAAGCAAATACCTTAATGTTCCGACAGACCAGCTGGCTCCCTACCTGATGAGCTAGGCTTAACATCACAAAACGGTTCTTTCCCATAAGCTCCAACGCCCGCACGGTGTGGGGGCTTTTTTTATTCCAGAGGGTTTGCCAGAATATATAAAACGAGCTCGATAGAGGTCGTCGACCCTCCCTCCTTGATCCTCTCTTGAAAGAAGAGGGGAAGATAACGCCTGGAAGCCATATTGAAATTTCAGTTTAATTATTTTTGGATTAAGATGTCGGCCACCGCACGACGATGGGCCACAAATTGCAATGATTACCGCCTTCAAATCAAACCGTCATTTCCCTAAATAGCCCACAAATACACAATTCCCGGTCGCAATCCGACAACATTTCCCCGGGTATTTCCTGAGCAGTACTTGAGCAGTCCTTAAGCGGTCCTATAGCGGTTCTAAGAGCAGCGTCAAAATCAGACTTTGTGGCATAAAAGCGCCATTTCCGTTTATAGCCGACAACTTGGTACAAAACTGTAAAAAACCGTCTTTACGGCACCATCCATGAGGTATTTGCCCGATCTCGCCTTACCTTTGACTCAAGCATTTCGTTACCGGTAATTTCAAATGTGAAACAGATTGATTAACATAAAAACAAAAACATGGAATTAATAAATAATGATTTAGTAAAAGGATCAAGCGGGCGCATCGGCGACCAGTTAGTTTACAGGCAGCGTGGGGGTAAAACAATTATCGCCAAAAGGCCGAGGCCAAAAACCAAGCCCGACACAACTGGTCAGATAGCAACACGGGAGTTGTTTTACAACGCTGTGCTGTATGCTAAAACAGTTATTGCTAACGAAGCAACAAAAGCCATCTATCAAGCCAAAACCCAGGGAAACCAAACGGCTTATAATCTTGCAGTCTCTGATTTCTGCAAGGCACCGGAGATCAAATTATGTAATTCTTCTGATTATACCGGTCTGGTCGGACAGGTTATAAGTATCCGGGCAACCGACGATTTTAAAGTAGAATCGGTACGGCTGGAGATTAACGACGGCAGCAATGCTGCAATCGAGGAAGGCGCAGCAGTATTGGGAACTAACGGTGTCGACTGGATCTACACCACTACGGCTGCAAACGCTCTTCTGGAAGGCACAAAGCTGATTGTTAGTGCTGCCGATATACCGGGCAACATTACCCAAAAAGAGTTTATCCTTTCAATTGCATAATTCCGGGGCCGGTTTTAATAGTACCGGCCTCTTTTTATGTATTCCCGTCCGAATCGACATGGGACGAAAGCGCATTATATTTATTTGGATTTAATCTAAATAAACATAGTTTTGCAGAAAAAAAATAATGAAAGCACAAATACTACTCCTCTTCACCCTATGCGGGATGCAATTAACTATCGCACAAACAAATAGCAATCTGACCGGCTCTGTTACCGATTCAACCGGCGCTCCGGTGAAATATGCGACCATCCGTTTAAATCCGATCAACAAGTCGGCAAATGCAGATGGAAATGGAAAATTTTCTTTCATAAATGTCCCGAAAGGAAACTATACCTTGAAGATCTCAGCTGTAGGATTCGAAAGCATTCAACAGCAGGTACAGGTAAATGAAGGGGCCACAAATGATGTGGCGGTATCCCTTATATCAAACACCCCTTCATTTTTAAATGAAGTTGTTGTTACTTCCAGAAAAAGAGAGCAACTGAAAGAAAATTTCACTTCAGCGGTAACCATTGTGAATACCCAGAGCATTCAAGAACTGCAAACAGTTAACAATAATGTAAGCGACATTCTAGCGGTTACCGTTCCCGGATTGGGACTTTCATCGGGCACAAGCAGTAACTGGGGACAATCGTTACGAGGGAGACAAGTTTTAATTCTGGTTGACGGTGTTCCTCAATCAACGCCTTTACGCAACGGATCGGTTGATATGCGAACGATCGACCCTAATGTTATAGAAAGAATTGAAGTGATTAAAGGAGCAACCTCAATTTATGGAAATGGTGCTGCCGGCGGAATGATAAATTACATCACAAAAAATAATCTCAAGAATAATAGAAGCATTGCGTCTAAAACTGATCTGGCTTCAACGGGGTCTGTATTAAACCCAAACAATACTCTCGGAGGTAGAATTTACCAGTCGTTCTACGGTAAATCAGGAAAATTCGACTATACCACAAGTGGCAGTTACGAGCAAACAGGTCAGGTTAAAGATGCTGAGGGAGATATTGTGGGTCCAACTTACGGCTTAAGCAACAACAGAGTTTATAATGCATTTACAAAAATAGGCTATCAGATAAATAGCAGTCAAAGAATGCAGCTGAGCTATAATTTTTTCAGAAGTCTGGAAAAAAATAACATGTTAGAAGTTATGGGCAGTATGAAAGATGGCCAAAAAACGCTTGCGATCGAAGGAAATACTCCCGGGAGTGATCCGGGTACGCGATGGAACCATAATGCGCAACTTAAATATACGAACGATAATCTGATCAGAAGAACTGGCTTAAATGTTAGCGGGTATCTGCAAGATGTTAGCACAGTGTTTTTTTATAGTACCAATTTTGAAGGCGGAGGGCAGTCAACTATTCGATCATCAAAAAAAGGGCTTAGAGCAGACCTCCACACGCCATTTAATGTCGGAAGCAAAGTGTCAGCTGATTTAACTTATGGCGTCGATCTACTAAATGATGTAACTTCTCAACCCTTGCTGGATGGAAGATCTTGGGTGCCTGAAATGGACATGGTTAATGCTGGCCCGTTTGTACAATTACAAGCAACACTAGCCGATGACTTTGTATTTAACGGAGGTTTGCGATACGAGAGCATTAATATTGGTGTTGTAGACTATACAACTCTCAAGCCATATAATGCCAGCAATCAAACTTTTGGAACAAGTATGAATGTTAACGGCGGAGATTTAAATTATAACAATCTGGTGTTTAACAGCGGTTTGAGATATAAAAAATATGATTTCTTCAAGCCATACATCAACTTCTCGCAAGGCTTCTCGGTGGCCGATGTCGGATTAGTTTTAAGAGGCGCTAAGGTTGACGATATATCAAAAATCCAAACCGAGGCAGTTATTGTAGATAATTATGAGGCTGGTTTTGCCAGTGAGTTTAAGGTCTTTAGAGTCGAAGGTTCTGCTTATATCAGTAAATCGAAATTAGGTTCAAGTTTTGTGGAAGAGAATGGCTTCTACGTAATAACCAGGCAACCGGAAAGAGTTTATGGATATGAACTTTCTGCAGATGCTTATGCAACGAAAAACATAATGCTTGGAGCAACTTATACTTTTGTAGAGGGCAAAAGAGACGGTAACGGCAATGATAAATACAACGATACAGAAGACACTTACCTTGGGGGCGAAAGAATAAGTCCGCCAAAGTACACTGCATATTTCAAGTATTCTGCATTTTCGAACAAACTTAACTTACGCACAGATTTCATAGCTTCGGGAACGCGAAACAGGTTCAGTCCTAATCCAACTACCGGAGTTTATAAAACTTACGAAGGAAAAGTTAATGCTTACGAACTTATTAATATTTCGTCTTCATATAAACTTTCGAACATGACCACTGTTCGATTCGGTGTAGAAAACTTATTGAATAAAGACTACTTCCCTGCTCGCTCGTTATGGCCTAGTATAAACCAATACTACATAAAAGGCAGAGGTACCAACTTTACTCTCGGTTTGTCTATTGATATTAAATAAAATAATGTATAATGGCATCCGCAATAGCGGATGCTACTTTATTAAATGAGCAATAACCAGGAAAAAAGAATTTATTCAAGGAATGGCATACGAAGAATACCTTGCCGGTTTTAAAGAGATTTCAGGGTAAAAATACTCCCATCTTAATTTTTGAAGAAAATATTAAAAGTACTCCCCAGACCGGGACAACTTTCAACTTCTATCTTTCCGCCGGAAGCATCTACAATTTTCCTGATAAGAAAAAGTCCAATTCCCTGGCCTTCAGTATCATTATTAATTCGATGATACATTTGAAAGATAAAATCAATCCTATCTCTACTTATACCAATACCATTATCCTTAACCGATAACAAAATAAAATCGTTGACTCTTGAGGTACAAACCATAATCTCGGGATGTTTATCAGGGGAGGCGAATTTAAGCGCATTTGTAAGAAGGTTTAAAATAATACTTCTCAAATTCTTTTTCGGAAATCTGACATTTTTTTCCTGCAAATCAAAGGATACAGAAGCCCGGGAAAAGGCAATCCGTTCAGACAAAATTTCCGTTATCTCGCTACACATATCTTCAAAACTTTCTACATTTCCTTCGCTAAGCATTTCCGCATCCAGTTTCCCAACTTTGATCATATCGGATATAACTTCTTTATGATTTTTAAGCGCCTTAGTTATAATTGCGGATAATCTGAGAACTTCAGGGTCGCGCATGTCGACTTTTTTCTTCAATAAATCCAATACCGATTTTATATTGTTTACAGGAGCATTCAAATCGTGCGAAACGCTATAAACAAAGTTATTTAAGTCGCTATTGATTCTAAGAAGGGCTTTATTACTAATATCAAGCTCAAGTAATAGCTTTTTCAGTTCTGTAATATCATGGAAGCTGATGATGGCACCATCAGATTCGTTACTTTCTTTACGGACATAAGGCATCGTCATCACCTGATAAACCTTTCCATCCGAAGATTCAGCCTCCCTAATAATAGTTTCATGGGTAAGCAGAACTTTAACAATATCATCGGTTAATGTTTCGAATTTGATATTTGTAGTGATGTTACTTAATGGGCGACCAATGTCACTCTCCCTGATATTAATATGTTTAACCGCTCCGGGAGAATATTTTTTAAGAAGCATTTCACGGTCAACAAACAATTGTCCGTTTACATTGCTCCTGAAGTAATTGTTAAGATCGTCATTTAATTCTGTTAATTCCTGGTTTGTTGCCTGATGCTCTTTATTAATTGACTGCAACTCCTCGTTAACAGACTGGAGTTCCTCGTTCGCACTTTGCATTTCTTCGTTTGCCGACAACTGCTCCTCATTGAAAGACTGCATATTTTCATTCGATGACTCTATACGCTCATAAGCCACTTCCAGTTTATGGTTAGCTTCTGATAATTCTTTTTCAAGTGTTTGAATATGTTCGCGGGTAAGTTGAGCTATCTCGGAAGTTTTAATAATACTTCCATTTTTAGCATTGTTTTTTTTGTCTATAAAAAGAATGAGTAATAACTTTTCTGAAGAATTAGGAGCTAAAATAGGTTTAAACACAACCTTCACAATCTGAACAGAAGTAGTGCCTTCATTAAATCGTAAATCGTCCAGTACAACTTTTTCGCCAAGCTTAAGTGCTTTATGCGCTGCCGCTTTAAACGAAATAGAAATATTATCAGGCAAGAGGTCGTTTAAATCGAAGTTAAAGATCTCGTTTTTGAGATACCTTGCTACATCCCCAAACGAACGGATTACAGTCAGCTTTTCATCAGTACAAATACCGCTCAAATCAGACTCTTCCAGTAGAGCCCGGTTAATTTCATCGGCAACAGCCATCTTATTTTTAGGAGTTTCCGCTTTCTTATCAACCTCCATTGTTGTCGTCTTTACCCCTTCTATAACAGGAGATGAAAAAGTATTGAATCGTACCGTATGGCCATTTCTTGTGCTCTTCAAAATGTTCCACTTGTTGCTTAATTCGGTAAAATCGGACTTAAGCGAGGCCGCGCTTTCACTTGGTCCAAGAAAAAGGAATCCATCTTTTTTAAGGCCGAAGTGCATCATTGAAAACACTTTTTTCTGAAGCACTGCATTCATATAAATGAGAACGTTTCTGCAACTTATCAAATCGATATTACAATATGGAGGATTTTTCACAAGGTCATGCTGCGCAAAAATCAGCATTTTTCTAATTTCGTGTTTTATCTTATAGCCGGATCCTTCCCGGGTGAAAAAGTTTTGCATCCTTTCTTTCGAAACAGTTTTTTCCAGGGTATCGGCAAATACTCCTTTGGATGCCTTGTCGAGCGAAGCTTTATTGATATCGGTTGCAAATATTTTTACTTCAATAGTTTTTTGAGCTTTGATTAAATATTCTTTTACCAGGATAGCCAATGAGTATGCCTCTTCGCCACTGGCGCACCCGGCTACCCATATTTTTAAAACATCACCGTGCTCCTTATGATCTATAATTTCAGGAATCACCTTCTTTTCGATAATTTTAAATGCTTCGGGATCTCTGAAAAAAGACGTAACTCCTATTAAAAAATCATTAGAAAGTGCTTCAATTTCTTTCGGATTCGTACTCAGAAACGTATGGTATTTGTCAACCCGACTAAAGTTGTGCTGAACCATTCGTCTTTTAATCCTCCGAATTATTGTAGGGCGTTTATAATCGGTAAAATCCAGAGGCAAGTTGCCTTTGATTAAATTAATGATGAGTCCAAGCTCTGCCTCACTTATTTCATCTTCCCTCTGATCTGTCGGTTCAAGCGTACCATCTTTTACATAATCTTCAATTACCTGGGGCATGGCCTGAGGCGAAAGAATGTTGTCTGCACAGCCCGTAGCGATGGCAGCCAAAGGCATTGCATCAAAATCGGCGGTGTCCGGGTCCTGCACTAATATCAGTCCCCCCGAACTTTTAATAGCCTCTGCTCCTCTCGAACCATCATTTCCGGTACCGGATAAAATAACGCCAATAGCTTTACTTCCGCGCTCCCGGGCTAACGAAGTGAAAAAATGGTCAATCGTCATGTGTGGTACTTTCTTATCCTTTTTATCGGTTAAAACCAACTGACCATTTTTAATAGTCATAAACTTAGAACTCGGAGTGAGGTAGACGGTATTGGCCTGAATTTTTACATTGTTAGTTGCTTCAACTACCTCCAGTTTGCTGTGTCTGGAAAGTATTTGGGTCATCTCACTTTTGAAATCGGCAGAAAGATGTTGAATAATTATATAAGATACTGCGTCCAGGGGTGTATAATCAAAAAATGCAGATATGGCCTGCAAGCCTCCCGCCGAAGCGCCAATGGCTATGATATATTGATTACTGGTGATCTTAGCCATAATAAGTAGAATTTAGATAGGTATCAAATATACTATTATATACCTACTGATTTTTTTTATTAATTTATTATCGAAACAATTGATATTCAGATTTGTAACAAAATCGAAAAAACCTCTTAACGACGCCTCGTTTTCCTCTGTTTAGAGCTATTTGATTTGGTTATTGCCTGTAACGATACTTTATCGAATAAATTCGATGACGTTGTTAATTTATTCCTATTAAGCAACCCCTTTGTGGTAAATCTTAAACCAGTTTCCAAAAGAATTAAAACTCTGACTTTTTCTACGGATCATCAATTCGATAATTTGCACATATCTGCTATAGCTTTGAACAAATGTATATTAATGGCACATTGATGGCATTTATCTTTGTAGTTTCGTCAGGTAAAAGTGCAAGTTTAAATCAGCTAAATGATGTGGAAAAAATCTGTTTTTGTCATATTCTTTTTTTTCTTCATAAAGCTTTCTGTTGCCTCTCAAACGAATTCTCTTAAGCCTCGCATCATTGTGCTTACAGATGTTTCCACCTGGGAAACTGACGATAGTGAATCGCTGGTCAGACTTCTCGCTTATGCAGATATGTTTGAAATAGAAGGTTTGGTTTTTACAACCGGCTGGAGTTTAGACAGTACGCGAAAAGATTTCTTTGATCTGATTCACAAAGCAATTGAGGCCTACGACAAAGATCTACCCAACCTGCGTAAACGATCAGGACAAACAGACTTTTCGCAAGATGATAACCGGCAAAAGATAGGATATTGGCCGAGCGCAAACTACCTGAGGACCCGTACCGTTTTTGGAAGTAAAAAACGAGGCATTACATTTATTGGAAGTGACAATGATTCGGAAGGCAGCGAACTCATCATAAAGTTAGCAGGTGAAAATGATGATCGGCCAATATGGGTACTGGGTTGGGGCGGAGGAAATACACTTGCCCAGGCAATCTGGCGAGTTCAACATGATAAAAACAACCTTGAAAAATTTCTTAATAAAATCCGCTTCTATGCGATAACAGATCAAGATAGAGATCAAAATACCCCCTATGCAATAAGTTCCCACCAGTGGCTTCGTAAGGAGTTTGAAAAAAGCCTTCTCTTTCTTTGGGACGAATCTGCATGGAGTTATCAGAACGGCACGGGAAAGCGGGAATGGAGTCAGTACCAAACCCATATTCAGGATCATGGTAACTTAGGAAGTGTATACCCTAAGTACAAATATGGGGTGGAAGGTGATACCCCTTCATTTCTTTATGTGTTGCCTAATGGACTAAACGTTCCTGAAAATCCTGAATATGGAGGATGGGGAGGCTATTTTACACGAGATATTACTCCGGATGATGTAACGTATGCTTATACAAATCACAGCAAACTACCGGCAAGCAAGATTTCATCAAAATATGAATCGTATTTTTATCCTGCCATATTTAATGATTTCGCCGCACGTATGGACTGGGCAAAAGACGGCATGGGTAATCGAAACCCTGTTATTGCCATAAATCGGAAAAAAGATATCAATATTATCCGGCTTACGCCAAAGCAGGGATCATCAATAATTATTGATGCTTCGGCAAGCTCTGATCCTGACGGTAACAAATTAAGTTATAAATGGTGGGTTTTGTCTGAAGCAGGTACTTATAGGCAAGCAATTAATTTAGACAATCCTGATTCAGATAAAGTCACGGTAAAGATACCGACCGACTCAGTCGGTCGTAGCTTTCATCTAATTTGTGAAGTAAAGGATAATGGGATCCCGAATCTCACTGCTTATCGCAGGATCATTGTAGAACCAAGTCAACGATAGTTATGATCTTCATATATATATAAGAATAGACATGCGTAAAATAAAATTACTGTTGTGTTGCATGGCATTAATAGTAACTGGAGTTCAGGGTTTTTCACAAACCCGAGTGGTAATCCTGACAGATTTCCCTCCTGTTGATGTAATTCCAGGTGGCGCGGGTTACGGTCCTGCTGAGAAGAGAAGTGATTCAGACGATGTGCAATCTCTAATCCGTTTTTTACTTTACACAAATGAATTTGATGTCGCCGGTTTGATAGCTTCTTCAGGAACATTCGCGAATGTGTCCAATAAACAGAATATTTTGGATATGCTGTATCTCTATGATCATGTCGATGAAAATTTGCAAAAACATGATGAGCGATTTCCGACCGCCGAACGATTACGGTCGGTTACGTGGCAAGGTCGTTCTGGAACATATGGTCGACCTGCTTCAGAAATAATCGGAGTAAATAAAGATAGTGAGGCATCAGAGAAAATCATTTCTCTATTAAACCAATCAGACGAAAGACCTGTTTGGTTTTGTGTTTGGGGAGGATCCTGCGATTTGGCTCAAGCCTTGTGGAAAATAAAGGAAACGCGAACACCCGCTGAAGCAAAACGTCTTTTGAATAAAGTTCGCGTTTATTTAATTGGTCTTCAGGATGGTTCCGGGCAGTGGCTGCTTGATACGTTTCCCGACATATTTTTGATTCTTTCCAAAGGAAATTATATGGGAATGTTTAATAATGCTAAGGGGGCTGATATTAAATTATCTGACCTAAATTGGATAAATCAGAATATTCGCAAAGCACATGGCCTTTTAGGCGCTATGTATCCTGAAAGTGGCTTCTATCCCGAAACACCAGGTGTTTGGGAAGGAGACTCCCCTTCATTTTTGCACTTGGTTAGTGCCATGCGTGGACTTAATAATGCGGAAAAGCCAGACCAGGAAAGCTGGGGCGGAAAATTTGTTCGACCTGATAAAAAAAAGAATCACTGGTTTGATGATCCTGCGGGAGCGGAAGCGGTTTTTAAATGGAGAAAACAGGTACAGGAAGATTTTGCAATGCGATCAGACTGGATGCATCCATAAAGAATTGCAATTGAACCGTCGCACTATTGATTTGACTGAGAACTAACAGTACGAGTTGAACAAAAAGATTTCCCACAAAACATCCCTTAACATATTTGCAGTTTCAAAAAAATGAATTTAACACGACGATGCATCTTCATAATCGTGGGGAATAATCATTAATGTTCCTATTTTTGAACATGGATCAGCAAGCAGTCATCTCTCACTATATCAATACTTTTTTTCCACAGTTTGAGCCATCTTTGAAGGAAAAACTACTATTGAGCTGTACTCTTAAAAAATTTAAAGTGGGCGAGATTTTAATGCAGCCAGGTCAGTATTTCCGTTCGACTATGCTAATAGTTGAAGGACGTGTTAAGCTATATCGCCAGGGCGATGAAGGGGATGAATTTTTCATGTATTATATCGAGCCCGGTGGTGCCTGCGCCCTTTCAATGATTTGTGCGGCTAAACAGGAAACTAGTGAAATAATGGCCAAAGCTGTTGATGACACTGTTGCATTACTCGTTCCTATAGCTCTCATGGACGAATTAATGAAAGACTATAAATCCTGGTATTATTTTGTAATCGAAACGTATCGATCGCGCTACGAAGAATTGCTCACTGTAATTGACAACATTGCGTTTAAGAGCATGGATGAGCGTCTGGAATTTTATCTAAAAAACCAGCATGAGAAACTGAAAAGCCGTCAGCTCAATATTACTCACCAGGAAATTGCTAACGATTTAAATTCTTCCAGAGAGGTCATCTCACGTTTGCTAAAGAAGATGGAACAAAGAGGCGACCTGATACTCCACAGAAATTATATCGAGTGGTTAAAGTAAGTTAACATCTATTTTCATCGCTATCTATGTGACAATTATCACCGACTATATGCCGGGTGTGTCCGATTTTTGAGTTTCAATAGATAATAATAATGGAAACACTTAAGAGAACACTTTTCAGCCATTGGAATTTTATGAGGTGGTTTAGACTGGCGATAGGGCTATTTATTGCCTTTCAAGCTTTTCAACAACATAGTGAGTTAATGTGGCTGCTTTCTGCACTTTTTATTTTTCAGGCACTAAGCAATACCGGTTGCTGCGGCGCATCAGGATGCGCAATTCCCACCCGGAAAACAAAATCTGAAAAAATTAAAGATGTAGAATTTGTAGAGGCAGAGACTCCGAAAAAAAGATAATTTGATTTAGCATTCAGGAAACTAATTTCATCATTCCATCCTATGGAATTGGTCAATTGCCTTTACTCCTATCTCTGATTTCGATTTCGTACCTGGTGTGACTTTTGTCACCGTTCAAACTCTCGGGCCTGTTGCACCTTTGTATCTTAAATCACTCATGGAAATAGCAGGTTATATCGCATCAGCATTAATTGGTCTCTCTTTAGGGCTTATAGGCGGAGGAGGTTCAATCCTTACCGTTCCTGTTATGGTGTACTTATTTGGCGTTAACCCGCTGCTGGCCACATCGTATTCGCTTTTTATTGTTGGCACAACAAGCTTTATCGGTGCTTTTAATAATTACAGAAAGCACCTTGTTAATCTGAAAGCCGCATTCTTTTTTGGCGCCACTTCGGTTGTCACAGTTTTTATCACACGGAAATTTATCATTCCTTTCATCCCTGAAAACATAATAACTTTTGGAGGTATAACGATTACGGAATCGTTTTTAACAATGGTGCTGTTCGGGTTACTGATGCTTGTTGCTTCAGTCAGCATGATTAGAGACAGAGATGAACCCGGAGATGCAAAAGAATGTTCTGACTGCATCAGGTTCTTTAAGCTATTCGGTTACGGAATCGGTATCGGACTGGTGACGGGATTTTTAGGCGCTGGAGGAGGCTTTTTGCTCATCCCGGCATTAGTATATCTGATTAAGCTCCCCATGAAAAAGGCCGTAGGTACTTCCCTGCTCATCATTGCACTTAATTCCGTTATTGGCTTTGCAGGCGACTTGGGTCACTTCCTGATTGACTGGCCGTTCCTTCTGACAATCACTCTTATCGCTATTGCGGGAGTTTTAGCCGGAGGCCTAATCAGCAAGAAAATCCCCGGTAACAGCCTAAAGAAATTTTTTGGATGGTTTGTCCTGCTAATGGGCATTTTCATTATAATAAAAGAAGTTTTTGGAAACCCGGCTGGGTGACAAAAGTCACCGTTGAACATCGAGGCCAGCCACGACCTTTGTATCAATTAATTAAAACTTACGAAATGATCATTGACCAAATTTACACCGGATGTTTAGCACAGGGTGCGTATTATATCCAATCAGGAAATGAGGCTGCAATAATTGACCCTTTGAGGGAGATAAATCCCTATTTGGAAAAAGCTAAAGCTAACCAGGCAAGCATAAAGTATGTGTTCGAAACACATTTTCATGCAGACTTTGTATCGGGCCACATCGATCTATCGAGACAAACAGGCGCTCCGATAATCTACGGTCCGAATGCGAATCCAAGTTTCGATGCATATATAGCCAAAGACGGCGAAGAGTTTAAAATAGGAGAACTTACCATCCGGGTACTGCATACTCCTGGTCATACAATGGAATCGACCTCCTATTTACTGCTAGATGCGCAGGGGAATCAAAAAGCGCTATTTTCCGGCGACACTTTATTTATCGGAGATGTAGGACGTCCTGACCTTGCTCAAAAAGCAGCACATATGACGCAGGAAGAACTCGCAGGCGTTTTATTTGATTCGCTGCGAACTAAGATACTTCCGCTTAACGATGACATTATTGTTTATCCCGCACATGGAGCGGGTTCTGCCTGTGGCAAAAATATGAGTAAAGAAACAACGGACACGCTCGGCAATCAGAAAAAAACAAATTACGCTCTCCGGGCAGACATGACAAGAGAAGAGTTTATAAAGGAGGTAACGTACGGACTAGCGCCTCCCCCTGCATATTTTCCTTTAAATGTTAAGATGAACCGTGAGGGATATGAGAGCTTTGAAAAAGTGCTTGCCAAAGGAACTCAGGCGTTGGATCCTGAAGCTTTTGAGGCAGCGGCTAATGAAACCAACGCAGTTCTGCTCGACACACGCGATCCTGAAATTTTTGCAACCGGGTTTGTGCCAAACTCAATAAACATTGGTATCGATGGCAGCTTTGCTCCATGGGTGGGATCTTTAATTCCGGATATTCAGCAGGAAATTTTAATCATAGCTGATGAAGGCCGTGAAGAGGAAGTAGTAACCCGTCTCGCCCGGGTAGGATACGACCACGCGATCGGGTACCTTAAAGGAGGAATCAAAGCCTGGATAAACGCAGGAAAAGAAGTCGATAAAATTGAGTCGATCGATGCTGATGAGTTAGCAAAGCGAATAGCAGATAACGAGAATGCTGGTATCCTTGATGTGCGTAAAAATACAGAACACTACTCCGAGCATCTGCTTGATTCGCAAAATGTGCCTTTAGACTACATTAACGATAGTATGAGCCAGCTCGATAAAAACCAAACGTATTACGTGCATTGTGCCGGTGGTTATCGTTCAATGATTTTCAATTCTATCCTGCGTGCACGAGGCTTTAATAAACTTATTAATATCAAGGGCGGCTTTAAAGCCTTAAAGGAATCCGGCAAGTTTAAAATTAGTCCTTACGTTTGTGCCAGTACGATGATTTAATTCACTTAAAATTAATCACAAATGAATATGTTTAGCAGTTTTTTTCCGAACAAAGAACACGACCTGGATGGAAGAACTTTCAAACAGAGGTTTGAAAACAGCAATAACGGCGTTCTGGTGGATGTTCGTACAGCTCCCGAGTTTAATAACGACACAATTCCCGGCGCAATAAATATGGATTTCATGTCGCCCGGATTTCAAAAAGAAGTTGAAAAACTAAATAAAGAAAAGACCTACTTCGTTTTCTGCCGCAGCGGCGGAAGAAGTAGCGCAGCAGCTTCAGTGCTAAGAAAGATTGGCTTAACAAGCTTCAACCTGATTGGCGGAATTGGAGCCTGGCCACACTAAATGTTCTCAATTATTAAAAAAGATGAAACCTTTGACCATTCTAATCCCTACTGATTTTTCGGAAGTTTGCCTTCTGGCACTTCCGATGGTTGATCTGCTGTCTCAAAAAATTCCGGTTCGGGTACATATGCTTCATGTAATTGAAGTGAACGATTCAAGTTCGGATTATTCTGAAGGCCTTAATGATGTAAGCTCCATTTCTAAAAGAGAAAAAGAAGCATTGCACAATTTTGCTTTCTTGAGAAACACCTGGCGAGATTTCGAACTTCATATCGAAACAGGGTTATTGACCGACCAGATTAACCGTGCCGCATCAAAGTTAGAAGCCGATGTTGTTATAATGGGAACTAATGGCTCCGATGGTTTTATGGAGAAAATCTCCGGCTCAGAAGCACAACACGTAGTGAGGCATCTGCAGGTTCCGGTAATTAGCTTGAGACCCGGAACTATGGCTAGACAATTAAAGAACATTCTTCTTGTAGCCGACTTCGAACATTTTGAAAAAAGCATCCAGATAAATACCATAAAAACAATTGCCAACGCGTTTAATGCAACCATACACTTATTACAGATACTGACCCTTGAAGAAGAGAAATATGCAGATGAAATAATAGAACAAATGAAGTTTTTTGCAAAAGAGCATGAGCTTTTAAAATTTGAAACCCATCTTTACAGAGACCATAAAGTTGTTAGCGGGGTACAAAATTTCAATAAGGAAGCCGATATGGATTTGGTTTGCATCCGTACTCATGGCCGAAAAGGTATAAATCATTTGCTCTTCGGAAGTATTGCCGAACGACTGGTGAACCACTGTATAAAACCATTGTTAACGTTTCAATTAAAAGAAAATGCTTGAATTTATTAGTCAACCCTGGCCATGGTACGTTTCGGGTACGGCCATCGCTTTTATTATGGTTTTATTGCTGATTTACGGAAAATCTTTTGGATTTTCTTCCAACTTAAGGACAATGTGCACCATTATGGGTGCGGGTAAAAGAGTAAAATTTTTCGATTTCGACTGGAGAACACAGAAGTGGAACCTGTATTTTCTAATCGGTTCAATATTGGGTGGATTTATAGCATCCACATGGCTCAATAGCGATGCACCACTGCAACTTTCGTCGGCAACAACTGCGGAAATAGAAGCCCTGGGAATCCACTTCGACGGCGGACTAAACCCGGCTCAACTCTTCGGAATTGAAGCGGTCAGTTCTTTAAAAGGTATTCTGATTCTACTCATCGGCGGAATACTGGTAGGTTTTGGCACCCGCTATGCCGGGGGTTGTACATCGGGCCATGCAATCAGTGGCTTATCTAATTTGCAGGTCCCTTCTCTTATAGCAGTTATCGGATTTTTCGTCGGGGGTTTAGTGATGACGCACTTCCTGCTCCCATTAATATTTTAATAGCATGAAAGGATTGAAATTTATAGCGGCCGGCACTTTCTTCGGCATTGTAATGGCAAAATCTGAAGCCATATCATGGTATCGCATTCAGGAAATGTTCCGTTTCCAGTCGTTCCATATGTATGGCATAATCGGAACAGCGGTAATACTGGGTGTTATTGCTGTATATCTGATTAAGAAATTCAGAATCAGAGACACAGAAGGTAATCCTGTAGTATTTCAGGATAAAGAAAGGAGTTGGAAAAGATACTTGATTGGCGGATCTGTATTTGGTTTAGGCTGGGCGCTGACGGGTGCTTGCCCGGGGCCAATGTTCGTAAATGTTGGCTATGGGTATCTCGCCATGCTTATTGTAATACTGGGTGCATTACTCGGAACCTATCTTTACGGTTTACTTCAGAAAAAGCTTCCTCATTAATATTCTCATCTCAGAATACAGATATCAAAATATTAATTCCTGAGGTCGCAATACCAACCTCAGGAATTAATATTATACACATACCGGTTCTACCTGTCCCCTATTTATTTCTTCGCAATAGGTTTCCCATAAAAGATATCCACCGGAAAGATTGGCAACATTCTTAAAGCCGCGTTGTATCAATATTCTTTGAGCCAGATAGCCGCGCATCCCTTGCTGACAAAAAATATAGACATCCTTATCATCCGGAATTTCTTCAAGTCTGTTGCGGATCTCATCCAAAGGAATATTGACGGCACCACGGATACTTCCAGAGATAAATTCGGCCTCTGTCCTGACGTCCAGTAAAAAGCTGTTCGCTTTCAGGGATTTTAGCTCTGAGCATTGAATTACTCTCAACCGTCCGAGCAATATATTTTCAGCAACGAAGCCGACCATATTAACCGGATCTTTAGCTGAAGAAAAAGGTGGTGCATAGGCATGCTCAATCTCGGTAAGGTCGTAAACGGTACCTTCATTCTTTATTACTGCGGCAAGTAAATCAACACGCTTGTCAGCCCCTTCTTTTCCAATTATCTGGGCACTTAATACCCTGCCGCTGTCTGGCGAAAATGCTATCTGGATAGTCATCAGTTGCGCATCAGGATAATACCCAGCATGAGAATTGCCGTGAATAGTGGATACAACATGCTCAATCCCGCTTTTTTTGAGCTGTTTAGCAGACATTCCCGCTGCTCCCACAGTAAGATCAAAAAGTTTAACTATTGAAGTGTTGATTGAGCCTTTGTAGGTTCGAACATTGCCAAACACCAGATTATTGGCACAGATGCGTCCTTGTTTATTGGCGGGACCTGCCAGAAAGGTTACTGTTGATTGGCCCGATATCGGACTCGCAAATTCAATGGCATCACCTACCGCATAAATATCAGGATCGGAGGTTTGAAGGTATTCATTAACATAAATGCCCTTTGCTGTCCCCAGTGCAAGGCCCGCCTTTTCTGCCAGCTGTGTATCAGGCTTAACGCCGATGGATAAGATTACGATATCTGCTTCAATCTCCTGATCTGTGCTTAGCTGACCCCCTATCGCTGCACCATTTTTCACGAATCCAGTTACCGAAGTGTTCAGATGAAGATCAATTCCTTTTTCACGCAAATGTTTTTGTGCGATAGCTGCTACCGGAAAATCCACAGGGGCCAGAATCTGATTGCCCATTTCAACAACACTTACATCTAAGCCGAGTTCATGAAAGTTCTCGGCCATTTCAAGGCCAATAAAACCGGCGCCAACTATCAGCGCTTTTTTCACTTCACGCGCATTAATAAATTCCTTTATATAGTCAGTATCCGAAACATTCCGGACAGTGAAAATGCCGTCGATTCCAATGCCGGGAAGTTGCGGCCGAATAGGATTGGCGCCAGGCGACAACACTAGTTTGTCATAGCTTTCAGTATACTCTTCGCCTGATTGTAAATTTACAGCAGTAACAGTCTTCTGTGCAGGGCTGATTGAGGTAACTTCAGTTCCGATTCGGACATCGATGTTAAAGCGTGTAGAAAATGAGATTGCCGTTTGAACAAACAGCTTATTCCTGTCCTTAATTACATTTCCAATATAATAAGGCAAACCACAGTTCGCATAAGAAATGTACTGCCCTTTTTCAAAGATTACAATTTCAGCTTGTTCGTCAAGCCTTCTTAACCTTGCCGCTGTACTGGCTCCGCCTGCTACAGCCCCGATAATTAAATATTTCACGTCCTTTATGTTTTCTTCAAATTTTGAAGAAAACGTGCGCATCCTCGGTGACAATTGTCACAAAAGATAAATAAATTCTCAAATAAGTTAAATGCTGTGCTGTCTTAATAAAAAAAGCGCTGACTTTGAAATCAAGAACAGCGCTTTTTTTATAATATACTTAAAATGGTTATTTACAATCTAGAACGAACGGCGTTCCATTGTATAATAAACGAAATTCTGTCCGGCGATTAAGCGGCTGATTAGCAACGCAATGGCCATCTGAACATGAAACTAAAAGACGCCTTTCCCCGAAAAATTCTACTCTGATTCTTTCTTCTGCGATACCATGCCTCATCAAGTGGCCTTTAACCATCATTGAACGATATTTAGAAAGTTGGTCATTATAGGAATAACTTGCTGTTGCATCAGTATGCGAAGACACCTTAACCTGCAGATAAGGAAATTCGTTCATCAGATCTATTAGCCTGGTCAGTGTCGGGATTTCAGACGATCGTAACGAAGATTGATCTGAATTATAGTAAACATTTCCAACCTGAACTTTTTTTCTAAGTTCCATACATTCCGCTTCTGTAAGTCCGGGATTTATAAATGGATTATTTAATCTGTCCGAAATTGTTTCAGATGAAGAAATCGTCTTCACTTTAACAGTAACTCTTTTCACATCTGTAAAATCCGGGGCGCCCGGCTTAACAGCTATTAACTGCAACTTATCATTCGACGGACTTAATGGATTTTGTTCAAAGCCATATATATCATCATTCCCCTTCCGGTTCGAGCTAAAAAATCCAGACGATAGTTTAGGTCTGTATATGATCCCGAAATCATCTTTTTGTGAATTAACAGGATATCCGAGGTTTAGGGGATCATTTGATGGAATATATTTTTCCAGCGCGACTTTGAAAATATCCAGTCCGCCAAGTCCGGGTAATCCCGTTGAAGAGAAATATAATTCACGGTTATCTCTTAAATAAGGAAAAACTTCGTCTCCCTTTGTATTCACTCCCGGCCCCAGATTAACCGGTCTGCTCCAAGTATTATTTTGTTTTACACTGTAATATAGGTCCATACCGCCCATTCCACCCGGCATATCCGATGAAAAGTATAAGATATTTCCATCCGCTGATAATGCAGGATGGGCTGTAGAATATTCATTACTATTATAGTCAAACTCCTGAACATCTTTCCATTCACCCTTAATAAATCGGGCAGAATACAATTTCAACTTATTCACACCTTCCCGACTTAATCGCTGGGTGCCTTTATAAAAGTTATTACGGGTAAACATGATTGACTTTTCATCAAGCGTAAGGCTCACCGGCCCGTCGTGAAACTTGGTTTTAAGCGCACCATGAACACGTGTTACTTTGGCGGGTTTTTTATTGAATGAATAAACTCCTGAACCATTCAATCCTCTGACACCAAAATCGCCAACTGTACGATTATCCCTCACCTGAATAAAAATTTCTCCTTCATTTGAAGACATGATAGTATCCTCACCTAAGAGCTTAAACTCGAGATTGTCTACCGTGTAGAGATCTATAAAGGGCTTGAAATCCCATCCTGAAATATATTTACTACGAATTGAAAATTCCCGGTTTGACGAGAACATGAGACCCTGCTTAAAAAACACGGGACTAAACTCATCAAAAGTTGTATTAAGAGTAGTGAAAGTGATATTCCACTGACTTGAGTCGGCATAAAATTCATTCATGCTTTCAGAATACTTTTTTGAAAATTTAGCTGCCCTGGCATCTCCTGATTCTCCAAGCTTCTGGTACCAATAGGCAGAGCTCTTATAATTGCTGTTTGATGCCAACGCTTCGGCATAATTCAAATAGTTATTTATATTTCCTGAATTGAGATTTATCGCTTTGGAAAACCATTTCTCGGCATTCTTATAATCGCGAATATTTTCGTAGGATGTCGCTAATCTTTCAATCGCCCGGATATTCAAAGAATCTGACTTCAGTCCTTTTTCATAATACTGAATAGCACTTTTGTAGCGCATCTGGCTAAATTCAGTGTCCGCTTTGCGGAAATTCTTATCCTGAGCCATGACTGTATTTCCTCCCCAAAGAAGAAAAACACTGATCGAAATTAAAAACCTCATATTAAAAATATCTTGGGGACAATACTTTATCTTTTTCAAAGCTAAATTCATAACGTAACATGATCTCGTGACTTCCGGAATTGAAGTTTGCCAATTTGGTTACGCTCCTGTCGTACGAATAGCCAAACCTGATCTGTGGAGTCACCTGAGCTTCGACTAAAGCGCCGATATCAGCATTGGTACGATATTGAACTCCGACCGAGAACACATTTTTTATCCAAAGATTAGTATTAAGGTCTAACTGAAGCGGGGCCCCTTTTACTCCTTTAAATAAAAACGAAGGCTTAAGTTTAAAATCATCGTCCAGGTTTATAACGTAGCCTGATGCAATAAAAAGATGCAGGTACTGACGTGCAACCAAACCATTGGTTACAACTACTTTATTATTATTCAGCGTATTGTTTAGAAGATGCGGGGCAGACGCGCCAATATAAAATCTATCAGTATTATAATAAATTCCCGCTCCGAAATTGAGTAATACCTGGTCGATATTGCTCAGAAATGCATAGTCTATTCCGTTTTCCTGTAGTTGAACTGAATTAAAATCTGCCTTGAAGTGCGAAGCTCCTGCCTGCAGACCGAAAGCGAAAGTTGATTTTTCGCTGAATATCCGGTAAGCGTAACTAACAAAGCCGCCCGAAAGGCTTGTAATGCCCACTTCGTCATTAAACAACTGCACTCCCATCCCCACTTTTTTATTTCGTAAAGGTGTATCAAATGATAAAGTCTTAGTTTGCGGAGCACCTTCTACCCCAACCCACTGGCTGCGCATAAGGGCGGTGGTACTTAAAATATCGCGGCTGCCGGCATAAGCTGGGTTGATAGCCAGCGTATTGAACATATACTGCGAGTACATGGCATCTTGTTGTCCAAATAAATGAAGACTAACAAAAAAAAGAAGTGAAGTAATAAAGCTCTTTTTCATACTTATCTGTTGATGGTAAGGAAGCCGATATATCGATCCTTTCCATTTTTCTTGCTTACTATATAATAATAGGTACCGTCTGGAATATCTTTACCAGTATAAAGACCCTGGTTACAGATACCATTCCACGTATTTTTGTAGTCGGCATCTTTATAGATGACATTTCCCCATCTGTTATAAATCTCAAGACTAATTCTTTCGCCATCCAGGTTTTCTATATAAAAGCCGTCATTAATACCGTCTCCGTTAGGCGAAAAACCTTCGGGTGCACGTATGGTCGACTTTTCGAGCGTTATAGGCGTCTCAATTCTCTCATCCGGGTTCCCGTCATTGTCCGGGTCTGGATCTTTTCCGGAAGTAGATATATCTGTAATTTGACCTGAAGAGCCTTCAGCGGTTCCGGTTGCTATATTATTAAACGGCCCGTAGTTGTTAGGATCAGGAATTACTTTGACGGTAAAGTGAATAGTATCTACCTGTCCTGCTGCCAGAATATTATCTGCGGCAAGCAGATTATCACTTCCCTTTCCGTTGAAAGAAAGATTAGGTTTTAACAATCCCGAGGACACTTTGGGAGCCCCTTCTACGGAAAATTGTAGCGGAATAGGGAAAGTTTTAGAGAGATTATCTGTTACCTGAACATTTTTCAAAGGCACGTTGCCCAGATTTTTGACTGTAATAGAATAGGTAATCAGGTTACTCTTGTCCAGTTGTTTTAGCGGAGTACCTACGGATTTTGCGATACCAAGCAGTGCGTTTCCTTGTAGTGAAACCGACGTGGCATCTCCTTCGGAAGGATCGGATGGGTTGCCATTATTATTGGGATCCGGATCAGTACCGGGTGTGGATAAGTCCGTTACTGTAACACCCTGTCCGAGCCCGCTGGCTGTTGCTGAATTAGAATAAGTTCCGACAAGACCAGCTAATTCAACATTGACTGTAAAGCTTATTGTGGCACTGCTGCCTTTTGAAAGTGTACCATTAACATTAAGCAGGTTTTTGTCGGTACTTCCGTTGAACAATATATTTCCGGATAGAGAACCTCCAGCAGCTACCGGCTGACTTATAACTTTGTACTTTAAAGGCGCCGGAAAAGCTTTCTCCAAGTCATCTATCACCTGAACCTGGCTTAGTTCAGCATTCCCCATATTTTTCACAGTAAGGGTGTATGCTATATTATAGCTACCATCTTTTTGTAGTAAGGGTTGCGAATTTGTTTTTGCCAGACCAATTATCGGACGAGCGCTCACATGTAACGTAACCGTACCGGTCTGACATAGAGTAAGTGATTTATTATCACATGCCTGATAACTAAAGCTATCTGTACCTGTAAAATTCAGATTAGGTACATAGGTAAACCCACCATCCGAATTTACTGTTACCGCGCCATTACCAGGCTGAGACACCACAGATGCCGTTAAGTGATCATTATCCGGATCTGTATCGTTCGCAAGCACCCCTGCAGATGCGATTACGTTTAACACAGTTCCTGCGGTTACGGTGTAAGCATCTGCGACAACTACCGGCGCTGTGTTTAACGGACTGGCGATAGTCAGCGATCCATTAACAAAAGTAATAGCATAGTTTTCAGAACTTAATCCGGATGGAATAATGGTGTAAGTCCCGGTAGCTTTTGCACCTGATGAAGTTCCGCCGTAGGATAGAACACCTGTAATGCTGTTTGTCTCGTTATCTCCGTTAATAAAGCCACTATAGACAATGCCATTGCCTCCACTGTAGGCAACATTATCAAAGAACTTACTGTCATTATTTGCTTTTACTGTTAATGGAGACTTATTAATAGTTAATGTACCGCCAGTATAAGTAATGATATAATTTGGAGATGAGTATCCTGAAGGGACAATGGTGTAAGTTCCTGTTGCAATTGCCCCCTGCGAGGTACCCGAAAACGTTAACGTTCCGCTTAAGCTGCTTTCTCCATCACCATTTACAAAACCAGAATAATTCACTCCGTTACTCCCCACATAGGAAATTTTATCATAGGTTTTACTATGATCCTTTGCAGTAATTGACAATGGTGCTTTGTTTACTATCAGAGTGCCATTGATAAATGTTATGGAATAATTGCTTACGCTGATACCTTGTACATCGCTGCCGGTGATGGAATAACTGCCCGCCCCGGCTGCGGAAGCTGATCCGCTACTGGTAATAGTTAATCCTGTTAAGGCATCCCCGCTTACCAAACTGCCCGATGTTAAGCTAAACTCAGTGCCTGCAAACGCTTTCGCAACACCGTATAATTTTGAAGCATTGTCCAGGGTGATAGTAATTGCCCTTCCGGTGATATCCGCTGTAGTTGTTGCACTTGTTGAGGATAACGAGTAGTTGCCTGCATCCGCTCCTGTTAAACTTAAGCCTGTTGCAGTTACGGTTTTGCCAGTGCCAACTGAAGAACTCGAGAAGGTCGCTGTGCCGCCGGTTAAGGTTACAACTT
>CAMPKC010000029.1 GCA_946887045.1 uncultured Sphingobacteriaceae bacterium
AAAAACGGCCTTTTTCGTGCGTTTTCGCATACTTCTGTCATCCTGACGATTTTGAGGCCTCCACAGCAATAGTTAAATTTAACAGACAATTTTGTTGAACTTCACGAAAGGATGTTACAAATATGTTACAGTTTTTCGTTAGCTACCAAAAAATTTATGGCAACTGTAAGCTCGAAAGTTTTTAAGCATCACAAAAAATCAGACGGTACTTATAACATAAAAATTTGCATCTGTCACAAAATGCAAAGAAAGTATTTAGACACGGAGCATTTCATTTCTGAAAAAAAGCTCACAAAGTCCCTCGAGATAAAAGATGATTTTATCAATAAACTTTTGAATAAAACGCTGGATGAATATAGAGATGCCATTAGCAAATTGGGAAAGAGAGTGGAACTATTCGATGTTGAAAGTCTAAAGGAATATTTACTGGCCAAGGATGAATGTATTGATTTTGTTAAGTTTTGCCATATTCATATTGAAAGTCTTTTGCAAGCAGGGCGGGTTAAAAGTGCTTCAAATTACCGGACTGTCTGTTACAGTTTGATTGATTTTTTTAAACGGGAAGTTGTTCCGATCGAAGAAATCACAATAGGAGTTATAAGCTCTTATGAGCGTTTTCTGAGGAGCGATCGGACAGTTACACGAAAAAACCAACACGGTAAGACTGTAACGATAAAATGTAAAGGAGTCTCAGATGCCAGCGTTCACAACTACCTTAGGGATTTCAAAGGTTTCTTCACGGCTGCTCAGTCTTACTATAATAAGCCATCTCTCGGTATAAGTCCTATTACCTATAATCCATTTGATGAATATAAAATCGTAGAGCCACCAGTAACTAAAAAGCGCAACATTGAGGTTAATCAGTTGAAATCACTGCGTGATTGCAAGGTTAAACCAGGCAGTAGAGCGGAATTGGCAAGAGACCTATTTATGCTTTCGTTTTATTTATGTGGTATTAACGCTGTGGATTTATATGCTTCACAGTACATTCTGAAAGATGGTAGACTTGAATACAACCGGTCAAAAACTAAAAATAAAAGGAAAGATAATGCATTTATAAGTATCAAAATTCCTGATGAAGCTTTGCCACTTCTTTTAAAGTATAAAAGTGAATTATCAGAAAGATATTCTTCAATTGGGAACTTAAATGCCGCACTCAGTAAAGGAATGAATGAAATTTCAAAGCTTACAGGATTACCAGGTATAACGTTCTATTGGGGTCGACATACATTCGGTAATCTGGCGCGTAATACATGCAGGAAGAGCAAGGATGATGTCGCTCTGGCACTTAACCATGTTGACCATGGGCGTAAAACGACCGATATCTATTTAGAAAAGGATTGGAGTATTGTTGATGAAGTTCAAGAGGCGGTTTTAAGTCTATTAAGAGATAAAAAGCCACAGATAACCATTGCTTCAGTTAGAAGTTTTGATGTTTTTAGTAAGCAGATTAATCTTCCTAGTTTAGTCATCTGATAGACATCTGAAAACTATGTAGTGTCTTTTGACCATTAGTATGTATTTATTAAATTTGTTTACCTAACGTCTGAAACGATGAAAACATTTATCCTCCTCTGCATCACTTCACTTATTGGAACCGGAGCATTTTTATCCGCATTAAAGATGCCTAATAGTTTACCTGGCTATGTTATTGGTTTTGGAGTATGGATCTTGTTTTTTGTGTGGTTAACCAAAAAGTCAAACCGATCGGCTCGGAGTAGGCAGCAGGAACGCTTATTCAATGAATGGTTAAGATCTCACTATAGGAAATAGTAAAAATAAGTTAATCGTTTTTACAATCGATATCTTAGCTCAATTGCTTTTCCAATAGCACCAATTAAATCTCGGTTTAGAGAATCATCTGCATCCTTAAGATTCTATCCTGTTGCTTCTTTGATGACAACGATGGTTTTATTTTCTAAAGATAGAGGGATTTCAGTCGTTTGTTTATTAAAAGGCTTCTCATTAAGTATCTGAAAGCTGTAATCTTTGTCATTAAACGTAATTCGCAGTGGCATTCCCATAATTGCGGCTAAAATATGCTAATTATTTTAGTTTTTAATAATTCGTTTTAAAGAATCGGAAGAGGAGCTAACATGCATAATTATCGGCACAAAGTTAGGCTAAGGGCTGCTGTAGCGGGCAAAAGCTTCCGGCATAAACCCGCAAAGACACTGCTCGGGTCTATTTATTCCTTTTCCTTTTGCCCTTGATTGCCCTGAGCCTCCTGGAGCACCATAATTAATTCATTAACTTTTAAATCAGCTAATTATGGAAAAGTTTCAAAGTCAAATTTCAATGTTTCAGGTATCAGAAATTAACGTTTCTTATCGACCAAAATTTAAGGCTTCAGAGAGACCTGTAATTTCAAGTTCTCAGGATTGTTATAATATTCTATCTGCAAGCTGGGATATTAATAGAATGGAATTGCTAGAACAGTTTAAAGTTTTATTTTTGAATAGAGCGAATAGAGTTTTAGGGATATTCGAAGTATCATCCGGGGGAATGGCCGGAACAGTTGCGGATCCAAAACTTATTTTTAGTGCAGCCTTGAAAACCTGCGCAACAAGTATTATTCTGGCACATAATCACCCATCCGGAAATTTAAAGCCAAGTCAGGCAGATTTAAATCTCACTAAAAAGATACAAACGGGAGGTATGTTGCTAGATATTTCACTGCTTGACCATTTGATTCTGACATCAGAGACATATTTATCATTTGCAGATGAAGGGCTTTTATAAGTCCTTTTTTTCGAGCAGTAGTTCTGCCTTTTCGAGTTTTCGGATCAACTCGACTTTACTTGAGACACCAGTTTTCTCAAAAATATTTTGCACATGTGTTGTAACGGTTCTTTCCGAAATAAATAGTTGTTCACCAATGGCCTTGTATTTAAGACCTTGTCTAATAAGTTCCACGATTTCGATCTCACGTTTTGTTAGCTGATATTTCTCACAATTTTCTGAAAACGCAGGCGTGCTGTCATAATTAGTTTTATCAATTAATAGTTGATACTCCATCTTCGCCCGGGAGATAGATTTGGAAATAAATAGGATTGTAATGATTAAAAATCCGCCATTGGTAAATAACACTTCTACTAACTGACTCGCATGAAAATAGGCGAGTATTGTCATGCTTGCCCAGGGAAGTACAGCGAAATATACCGCGATCATTTCCATGGTATCGTGACTAGAGCTCCTTTCACTATATTTAATTCTAATTGCTTTAGCAATTGCCCAAAGAACCACAATCGAATAAAAAAAAGGTATTATAATTCCATATTGTATTGCAACATCTAAATTCCTATTGAATGAATATACGACCACAAAAAATATTATATATGGAAGTATGAGGAATAGAGGCACTCCGTAAATTGCATGAAAACGTAAGCATACAAGATCAAATCCTCTGTAGAAGTAATAAGGAAAATATGAGGCCATAAGAAAGCCGCTTCCATATGCGATAATGTTTTGCGTCACTACAGCAATGGGAATGTTTGAGTCTGGAAATAATCCACCTGTAATGTTATATACAATGAGGAGGGCTAAAAGAATCAAATACCAAAACCTGCCTTTGTCTTGCGGCCTTGACAAATAATAAATAAATTGATAGAAAAATAATACTATTTCAAGAATAGTAAAGATGAACGTAACCACGTGCATCTGTGAACCGAATACAAGCATACCTTTTAATAATTGCTTGTCCGTTTAAGAAAGAACAATTTGTAGCCCAAATCTAATTCTGAATAGATTTCAAATCCCAGTTTTTTATACCAGGGAAGATTAATTAGTGTAGAAGTTTCTAAATAGACCGGGCGTTTTATTTGATTACTATGTTCTATTACTTCCTTTAATAGGGTTGTTCCAATCCCCGATCCTTGAAATTCGGGTTTGACTCCTATAAACCATAAGTAATACATTTTATCTTTTGGCTGGAGGCTCTTTATCAATGATTCCCGACGCATGGCTTTTCTTATGTTGGTAAGGCCTATGCATTTAGAAATTAATTTAACATCAAGAAATATACTTTTTAAAGAAGCCTTTTTTTGATCTGGATATAAGATTAAAGCACAAGCTTTTGTATCATCAGAGAGAAATACTTCGCCGTTATTATAGCAAATCTCGAAGGAATAATCCATTAGTGCTCTTATGCGCTCGATCTTCTTACGATCTTGTTGAACGATGTAATTTACACTCTGATTAGTCTTGAATGATTTAGTGAGAATATCAATAATGATATTCTTATCAGTGTATTCAGCTTTTTTCATAGATAAAAACGCCTTTTTAATTGTGTTAAAAATGAGCCAACCCAAATGGAAGATGAACCCATTGGATTGACTTATCAAACCATTTGTAACAGGTTTGTGTCAAAGTTTTAAGCAAGAATATGAATTACAGAAGTTTGAAATTGTGTCAGTATTGACACAATTTATTTTCCTTTAAGAATGCACTTTGACTTTTCCAATCCATGAAGGAAAAGCATAAGGAACAGTTTAAGAGAATAGGAGCTAATCTTCGAAAGATCAGGGATGAAAAAGGATTTTCACAACAGGATCTCGCAAACAGATGTGATGTTGAAAGAGCCAAGATCAGCAGGATTGAAAATGCTACTGAAGATTTTTTACTGTCAACCCTTTTAGAGCTTGCATCAGCTTTAGGTGTTAATCCTGCTGATCTGCTTGATGATCAACCTTAAGTACTATCTATCGTGGATTATTCCAAACAAAATGTACCCTCTCACCAAATTTTTATTTTACCAATTATTTCATTAATGCTCATTTGGATGAATGGCTGACTAAAAAAATTGAATTATATTTTCCATAGGGTTATTTTTTTACGTCTGAGACCGTCCAGTTTTTTCTAAAGAACAATGCCATATCATCCAGTGTTTTACTTTTAGTTGATTCTTGCTAAGGGATCTTATTTACTGAAACCTAATCCTTTCTTTAGAAATAGCATCGTCATGGTATGTTTTGACCCTTCCACTTCTTACTGTAAAATCGTTAAAAGGATCGGAAGCTCTGCAGAAAAGTTCCCCTCGGTTAATTTAGCATAATATCAACCGTATCAGATCTAGTTGTATCTTGAGTTCTGTGATTCTTAGTCGTTGGCTCGGTTTGTCCGTAAGACGTTGAACAAAACAGAATAGTAATTTTTGTAAAGTAAAGACGGATGTTACCAGACAACGTCCGTTCTTTACTTTTTGTAAATAATCCTGTTTCTTTATTTAAATAGGATGGTTTAGTTGTTGTCTTTCAAAGTAACAGTAGAAAAATCAAGAGAAATATCATCTTTATTCCCGTCATTTTTATTAGATCTCCACGCAATTCTCACACTCGGAAAATATTGTCCTGCTGGTGCATTTACTGCTCCGTTGTTAGGGACATACACCCATCTACCATTTATTAATTCCAAATAATACCATGATTGTGCAATCGCAATAATTCCCATTGAACTAATATTTTCCTCATCGTAGCTGCCAGCTTGGAGAACTTCTCCATAAGATTGAATGTGAACATGCCATCTATTAGGGTCGGAGTCATTATGGTGTTTCATTCGAACGCCAATGTTTTTTTTATCATGGTTGGCTTGAGAGTTATCCATGATTTTTCTCTCCGTCAAAGGAGTGGAATTTTTTCTTGGAGAATCTCCTGACGATGTGGAAGCATTTTTAAGTGCGTCTTGATAAAATTTTTCAAGGAATTTGTCACACTCTTCAATAGAGTTAAATTCAAATTTAGTTTTTTCCATTCTATGTTTTTTAATTCCTACTCGTTTGGCTTTTCGGTGTCGCCCCGTTTTTTCAAGTGGTAGCTGGTCTCCATTTTATTATTCTATATTCGTTGGCTGAAGTCAGAAAACGTAAGATTAATTTGAGTGGTAATCATGAAATAAATGTACCCATAGGATAAGTATCAGCGCAATACCCATAATTGGGCATATTTACCTATTTGCGAATTCCTTAACTTAACTACTTGTATTACGAGATGTGGGGGGCTATTCATAAAAGTAAACTTGTCAGCTCATTTCCAGCCAGAGCAGCGTCAAAGACATAGTACGGAAGTCTTTATTACTCCCTATATCGTTGCAGCGCATCAAAGTCCGGCTTACTAGCTTCATCTATCGCTGTAACTCACCATCTAAAACCAGATCATTTCAATTGTAACTCTAAAAAATTTCGGACTGTTTACCAAATTATGTAAGTAAGGGTAGTAGGATCTCAACTTCTTTATGACAAATGCATACGCCTTAAAATAAAGATGTTCTATTGCAAATACGTCATTTTACGTAGTTCAATTAGTGCTTTTTACGTATTTCTTTTTCAGTCTCAGGAGAGCAATTTTGTCACATCTGCTGAGTGAGAGTTGTCGCCAGTTAACAGGCTCAGGCAGATTAATCAAACCTATTAAAACATGCTTAATCAATCCTATGACCAACTGCTGGAGCAGCAAAAAAACCAATTGAGCAAAATTAACACTGACATCTCTGATTCTCTTGAACAATTAAAGTCTTCAATTGACCTTATTCAGAAGAACCTCAAAGAACTTAAAGAAAGAATTAAAAAGCAGCCGTTTACTGATCAGAAGGAAGAAATTTATTTTTTCAAAAAAGTTAAACCCGCGTTATATTCCGATAAGATATTTGAACTTGAAAAATACCAGCTCGAATTCAATAAGCCTAAGGGAACCCCTGAAAGTGTTATAGCCTATTATAAGGCTGAGTTAAAATATCTTGAAAGATTTTTCAAATTAAATTCCTTTCATTATCAATATTATCGTTCCGGATTTTTAGAACTTGATCATTTGTATTTTCTCAGAAGCACAAGTCCGACAGCAAATTTTATCCATGATGTACAAGACAATGATCCTGAATTTTCAACACCCCTCGATTACCTCTTTGCTAAATTCATTGCGTATGAAAGATTGCAGGCTGTGATTATCCAGCAAATAATGGTGCTCCAAGCACCCAGTGGATTCAATATTGCTTTTAAAGAAAGAAATGCTAACTCTTTACAATGGACTGGTGATTCAATAAACTTAGTGGAAGTTGCTTATGGAATTTGGTTAACTGGGCAACTAAATAACGGAAATGCGAGTATTTCTGAAATAATCAGATGGTTAGAAGAAGCATTTAAAGTGAACATTGGCAGGGCACATCGTCGCTGGACTGAAATATCCCAACGAAAACGGAGCAGTTATACCAAGTTTATTGATCGTATGAAGGAATCTGTTCTTGAAAGGATAGATAATGAACTTGGAGTAAGAAGCTAGCTTTTGAAACAGAAATCCCAGGTGCAAACCCTGGGATTTCAACCTAATAGAATATAACAAAATTTTTATTTTGCTTTATTCTTAATTTCAGTTACTTCTTTTCTTGCTTCTGATGCCAGGTTTTTGATCTCCTGCATGGCTTTTCTAACTCTGGTTCCGGCAGCAGAATTTCCACTGTTGTAAAATTTGTCAGCATCCTGTTCTACAGATGCTATAAGGTCTTTGATTTGATTGAAAATTTTCATGATGCCTTTTACGCCATATATGTAGCATAGGTTATAAATTATTCCAAAAACTTAGAGGCATCACTGGCTTAAAATACTAGGGTGCACCGTTATTCCACCTAATAAATTTCTTCTTGGGTTTCCATTTTTGTTTCATATCAGATTGATTAACTCATTAGAAGAATACCAATGAACATTGAAATCTCTACATTTCTTCTGCAGCTTATTATCGAGCAAGCTGCAGAATTAGGAGCTATAAGAGCATTAGTAAAAGCTGGCAAGCTGAAACCATATTTAAAGAAATCCGAAGCATACCGCTTGTACAAAAGGGTAAACATTGAACAGTGGATAGAAGACGGTTTAATTACACCTCGAAAAGACGGCGATGATTCTGCCGCATGGAGAATCGACCGACTTGAAGTTGAAGCGATCGTTAAGTCAGAAATTCTTCTACGTTACCTGTAAGCTTTATTATTATGGATCCTTCAGTTTTAGTAAGAATTGACCGTGCCATTGCGGATAATCTAAGAGATATTGAACGCTCCTTCGGAAGCCAATCGGGGATTGTACAGGATTTCATCATCTTTATTTCTGCTAAGCTTAAAACAGATCTTTTCGGCTACACCCGGTTTACCATGCAAGAGTTTTGTACAGCCACAGGCAGAAGACGGCAGGAACTTGCAGTTATTCATCCTGATTTTGCATCAGGTGTTAAAATGGCTCCTATAATTGAAGGCTATGTTTTTAATACGGTAATGGATTTTGCCTTGTATTCCATGTTGGAGAAGAATATTATTTTCTCATCCAGGTATGAAGTGAAAGGGAATGGGCAGGTAATTCAGATGCATAACTTTCCAATACTAAAAGATCTAAAACTAAACTTCGACCGGAAATCCAAAGAGCAAAAGGTGTATGATGTTCGCTTGTCTGATGAACTTCTAAACGGGTTTTTATATCGCTATTATACGGTTAATGCTGAGTCGTATAAATTGGTAGGTAAAGGAAGGGGTGGGGAAGGCCGCAAACGATTATTGCTTTATCTTTCAAAATTAAATCATGTCTTATTATCGGTAAATACATCTGGTCAAACCTCCATTCCCCTCGACAGGCTTTGTTACCTGGCTAATATAAATGATTCCAAACCCTATCATAAAAAACAAAACCTGTCACGTGTTCTAGATTTTATTCAAAAGGACGGGAAGTTTCCGTTTAAGTATGATTATCTGAATTCTCAAGGAAAAGAAGGCTATATGGTCCACTTAAGCTTTCCTGAAAGTTCCAATAAGCAATTGCTTCTCAAAGAGCATAATTTTTATTGTCGTTTATTGGAAGGATTGTGTAGCGCTTTTAATAAGCAGGTCATCAATGAACAACTGGTAGCAGATAAAGATCCATTTCAGTGCTGGCTTGCAAATGCCCGTTTTGATACGACTTTAAAAGCACAGGTACTTGTAAATGCGTATTATGCTGCATTTCATAAAGTCATATCTCCCGCTTTGGCCGCTAATCTAATTCGCTCCGGAAACTTTTTAACGGCTTTAACAGATGTTCGGTAATTCGATATTGATGTCTGGCTTTTTGATTTACAGGTCCAGTATTTTGATAAAGATGTCCGGTAATTTGATTTACATGTCTGGAAATTTGATAAAGATGTCTGGTATTTCGATGCGAAGGTCCGGTAGTTTGATTTTATCAATCAAATGTCCGGTATTTTGATTTAGAAATGGTCTCTGGGGATTGTCACGAAGGTTGGATGTCCGGTGTTTCGATCAATATAATAATATGAATAATTCTTAATAAAAAGAGTGACTGACTAAAAAAAAAATCCGTGTAAGTTTTGAATTAAGGAGTTTGTCTAGATCACCGTAAACACTTGTTTTATACTAATAATTTTAGTAAATTTACATGAACACCAGTTGTTTAATGTTTATGGACTTAACCTTAATGCCGACCAAATCCGGACAGATAGTAAAAATTTTTTCCGATGTACCGGATCTTGAATCCTCTGAATTGTATATCGTTTCTGAAGACCCTTCAGATATCGCAGATGACGATGATGTGTTTGTTGTTAGTCTTACAGGACTTCAGCGAAATATCAATAATCCGGATAAAGCGGAAAGGAGAAAAAATCATTTGGTAGTGGTCAGCGAAGACCAGCCACATTCATTCATGAACAATAAAGGAATTTAAAGCATTAGCAAAATGAGTTTCTGGAAAAAAAATGCCTATCCCTACGATAAGGTTGTTGAAATTAGTGAAGATGAACTTATCCTGTTACTGAACGGCCTCATTCGGGAAGATATGATCGAGTGGCTGATGTGGAATGATCCCAATGGTATTTACAGTGACGAACAATCATTAAAAGAATTTGGTAAGGTGATGTCTAGAGAAGAGGGAATAGAAATAATTCTCCGTCAGGCCGAAGAAAACAGGGTAGTTTAAATTTAAAAGCTTTACAATGATCACCCGGATAGAGACAATAGAAGATGTTAGAGCCTTTGTAAAACAACTGGTGGAGGAGGAACTGAACTATCATCCAGATGACGATTTTACCCAATACATCAATATCCATACGGATGAACCAACTTATTCGCCAGAAGAAGCAGCTGCAAGAAACGAATTGAACAATCAGTGCTTTGTAGTTTGCGAACGCTTGGGGGAGGATGTTTATAGCATATCACAGGAAATATTTTTAGTTGAGACAGGGCTTGATAAATACATTCCGTTACCATCACAGGCCTCCTAATCTATTTGGCATCTTAGTTGCCGCGTAATAAAAATGGGCGATGTTCACTCCAAAAAAACACGAAGCTATAATATGTCACGTATCCGCAGCAAGGATACTAAACCTGAAATGCTCGTAAGAAAACACCTATTTTCTTACGGCTTTCGCTACAGGTTACATGATAAAAAACTGCCCGGAAAACCCGATATCGTACTACCCAAATACAAAACAGTGATCTTTATTCATGGTTGTTTCTGGCATGGTCACGAGGCTTGCAGCTATTATGTAATACCTAAAACCAGAACAGATTGGTGGTTAAATAAGATAAATAACAACATAGCAAACGATGGCAAATCGGTGTTGAAGCTGACTGCTTTGGGATGGAAGGTACTTGAAATCTGGGAGTGCGATTTAAAAAAAGGTAAAGCTGAACAAACCTTAACAGCACTTGCAAATGAAATTAGGTCTTCTATTTAACTTAAAATTTCGTTAGTTTGCTTCGGTAAACTGTGCACACGAAATGAACGAAAAAGCGGAACTGAAAGTACCTAAAAATAAAAAAAATATACTCAAATTGCCTTCAGTGCCAGATGATTTTGAACTGGCCTTGTTATCGCATTATCATTCTACAAAGGAGGTTGTTTATTGTGATGCAATTAATTTACTTGAAAAATACAGCTATCTGACGGACGAAGATTCCATAGATGCACTTTTCAAAAAAGTACAGCTGATGGTTTCAAAGAGCAATGATGTACCATTCCCTGCACCTGAAAAAGGCACAGAAAAATTTACATTTATAGACTTGTTTGCGGGTATCGGAGGCTTCAGAATGGCCCTCCAGAATCTGGGTGGTAAATGCCTTTTTACCTCAGAGTGGGATAAATACAGCAAGCAGACGTATTTTGCAAACTATGGTGATTTTCCTTTTGGCGATATTACCACTCCCGATGTAAAAGAACATATCCCTCAAAACTTTGATATTCTTTGCGGTGGATTCCCATGTCAGCCATTTTCATTGGCCGGAGTTTCGAAAAAGAACAGCCTTGGACGTTTACACGGTTTTCAGGATGAAAAACAGGGAAACCTATTTTTTCATATTGAAGAAATTTTGAGAACACACCGTCCCAAAGCGTTCTTCCTGGAAAATGTAAAAAACTTGGTCAGTCATGACCAGGGCAATACTTTTAAGATAATTAAACAAACATTGCTTAACCTTGATTATTCCTTTGATCCAAAAGTAATAGACGGAAGCGCATTTGTTCCGCAGCACCGGGAACGGACCTTTATGATTGGTTTTGATAAAAAGGTGTTCGGGAAAGATGTTAAATTTGATTTTAACACGATTAAATATCCTGAGAAAAAGCAGGCTGCGAAAGATATTCTGCAGCCCGAAGTTTCCGAGAAATACACCCTTACCAATCACCTCTGGAATTATTTGAATGAATATGCGAAAAAGCATAAGGAAAAAGGTAATGGTTTTGGTTTTGGACTGGTCAATCTTGAAGGCGTAACCCGGACAATCAGTGCCAGATACCACAAGGATGGAGCAGAAATTCTGATACCTCAAGAAAATAAAAATCCAAGGAGGTTAACACCTCAGGAGGCCGCGGCTTTGCAGGGCTACCCTATGTACCCCATCAATACTAAAAGCAAGAAGAAGTCATTGAAGATTCCGGTGTCTGATACACAGGCATACAGGCAGTTTGGCAATTCAGTAGTAATGCCATTGATACAGGCCGTTGGTGAACAGGTCGTTAATCTAATGAAACTTAAAGATTAGATGTCAAGTCCGTTATCTGAATTCTTTACGGGAGTAGGTGTAAAACGCCTTAGCCAGGTGGAAGTAGCATCTGCTTTATCAAACCAGCATGAGTTTAACGGTATAAACGAATTCAGAACAATTTTTGGTTCTGAAAAAAGAAAGTTTAATACCAAGTACATATACCTGGCAGACGATGAAGAAAAATTACTGGAGGCAGATGGATTCATGACCTGGTATGATGCCCGCGAAAATCATCCCAGCAGAACTGAATACCGTTTATATTATTCTTCAAATGAAGTAATATCAGCAGCCGAAGCGAATGATCTGGTTGTTGTCGGACGAACTGGTGAGGAAGAATTAGCAGTGATTGTTGCACCCCAAAATTCCACTTCGGAAAAACAGCTTTTATGGTTATTCGGAATGGAGGAGGCGGCGAATAAATTTATAGTTAAAGATCTGACCGGTTCAAAACAGGACATTGGCTTTGCAGGTCGTTATATACTTTCATCCTTAGGGATGGAACAGGAAGAAACTGCTCCCGACTATCTTGATGAACTGCTCAGGCGTTTTGGTAAAAAATTTCCAACCACAAAAGAGTTTTCTGACTACGCCCGTTCAACTGTCAAGTATGTATCACCGATAGAAGAACCGGACGAAACGCTAATGGCATGGCTGGAAAGAGAAGAACTACTGTTCAAGACTCTTGAAAAAGTTATTGTAAAAGAACAACTGGTGAAAGGCTTTGGTGACGACGGAACTGATGTTGAAGAGTTCATTAAGCTATCTTTAAGTATCCAAAACAGACGCAAATCACGTGCAGGCTTTTCTTTTGAAAATAACCTGGCCGTATTGTTTTCATTAAATAAAGTTCATTACTCCCATGGAGCTGTCACAGAGCGGAACAATAAACCCGATTTCGTTTTTCCGGGTGTAAAATACTATCACGATGTGACCTTCGATACAAAGTTGCTTACGATGCTGGGCCTTAAAACTACAGCAAAAGACAGATGGAGACAGGTCCTTTCTGAAGCCGTAAAGCTTCCTGAAAAGCATCTTATTACCCTGGAACCTGCAATAAGCAAAAATCAAACTGAGGAAATGATTGCAAATAATCTACAGCTGGTTATTCCTTCACCATTGTACGCCACATATTCGTTATACCAGCAGAAACAACTGATGACTTTAAAAGGATTTATTGATATGGTAATAGGTAAACAAAGTCAGTATAGTGAAACTACATTATTGTTTTAATATTTTTATCTTTAAATAGACCTTGAACCAATATGACTGATGACTTATCAGGTGCCATTGCTGCTGTAAAAGCTTACGAATACAGTTTCTGTAAATTTATAAGTCGTAATGATGCAGGATCTACTGGAGCTCATCAGGCGGGCATCTATATTCCTAAAAATTCCATTTCTCTTATATTCGATGAGCCGGGTGAGTTGGGCTCCAACATGGAAAAATTTGCCACCCTAACATGGTCTGACAATTCTTCTTCAAATTGCCGATTTATATATTATGGCCAAGGAACACGTAATGAATACCGGGTTACACGTCTTGGCAAGCAATTAGTAGAAGGAGATTTATTCATAATGGTTAGACAGGATAACGATCATTATCTTGGATTTATGTTGCACAATGATGCAAGCAAAGCCGCTTTTTTAAGTGAATTTTCACTTTCCGATGAAGATACCAATAAACTGATTCCGAAAATACCTTTTGATATCGTAGAAATAAATCCGGTCGAAAGGGTATTGGATTTTGGCATTCAGCCTAAAAAGTTTGAAATTAATTTTAAACCGAAGGCGCATATTTTAGTGTTGCTAGGCGAAGAACTCATTAAAAGCCCTGTGATGGCAATCTATGAGCTAATCAAGAATGGTTATGATGCCGATGCAACCAATATCAAGGTAATATTTAATGAAATTGAAAAGCCTGAGCTTGCGAGTATCCTGATTGAGGATGATGGAACCGGTATGACTGCTGAAGTTCTGGAGAATGTCTGGTTTGAACCTGGTTCCGATTTTAGGAAACCTGTTGACGCACAGGGAAACAGGCAAATCCGCCGCAGCCCGGTTTTCAAAAGAATTCCCATGGGCGAAAAAGGTGTCGGGCGTTTTGCCGTGCACAAACTTGGCAACCGAATCCACCTCGTTTCCAGGCCGGCAAAGGTAACCCTTGATAGAACCGGAGAGGTCGTTTCCAAAGAACTTTTAGATTATGAAGTGTCTGTAGAAATTGACTGGACAAGGTTTTCACAAAGCCGTTATCTGGAGGATGTTCAGATAATCTGGAATAAAAATATTGACCCGGCCACCTTTCATTTCCCCGACAACAGCGGAACATTTATTCAGGTTGACCATTTGAAGGAAGAATGGACTAGGGGTATGGCGCGCCAGCTGAAACGGCAGACGCTTTCAATGTTGTCACCCAAAAATGATCCAAGTAAGTTTGACATAAATTTAGATTTCCGGAACTGGTGGTTAAACAATATTCCCGGAACACAAGAATTACTTGCCCTTGCTCCTTACAAACTGAATGTATTGGTTGACAGCCATTACAATATGACATTTGATTATAAATTCAGCCTTCACAATAATAACATTATAGGTAGCCGGACAATTGCACCTGAGGCAATAACTGAATTTGATAAGAAAAAATATGAAACGAATATTAAAGGCAGATTAATGCCTTTTTTCCGTGATGCAATGGAACAGCGTGAATTTGAGAAACCCAACATTGAGAATATCATGCGGGAGTTTGACGACTCAACTCTTCCATACGGCAATATTATGCTTGAAATATATTCTTATGATCTTGATTCAGATTCCCTAAGGGATACCACAAGCCAACCAAGAATCATAAAAAATTTTTTAAGAGACCATGCCGGTATAAAGGTGTTTAAAGGCGATCTGCGTGTTTATGACTACGGAGATCCGGGAAATGACTGGCTAAATCTAGACAGTAAACGTGTAAATAATAAAGCATGGTTTTCAAATAATCAGGTGATAGGGTTTATTTATCTTGACCCCGAATCGTCTGTGTCTCTTATAGAGCAAACTAATCGTGAAGGTTTTATCCATAATCCTGCTTATGATAACTTTCTTGTAGTACTTGAATTTATTCTTACGCAATTCATGGTGGAAAGACAGTCCGACAGGGTAGTCTGGTTAAGCCATCATCAGAAAGCCAACATCAGAAATTCCTTCGTACACCAGCTTACGGGTTTCCGGGAATTGATTACCACACGTGTTCCCGACCAAGAGAGTCAGCAATTGCTGCTGGCTGAAGCTCAACGCGTTGAAGATAAATATATTGAGGACAGAGATACACTTCTTATTCCCGCAGGAGTTGGACTGAGTGCTTCGGCATCTATGCATGAAATTGAAAAGCTAGTACCGCGTATGCAGGAAAGTGTGCGCGAGGATACGCTTAACCGGGAAAAACTGATCAGGCAGGTAGAAGAGCTAAAAGATTATTCCGACGGACTGCTTTCTATTTTAAGAAAAAGTGTTCTCGCGGCTGTGCCTCTGCACGAAGCTGTGCAAATCGCTGTAAATAATTATAAGTCAAAGCTCGACAGCCGCCGAGTAAGTATTAATACTTTTGAAGGTGATGGTACGGAAACTTTGAATTGCGACAGGCGCCTTTTAGTTACAATGTTGATGAACATCATTGATAACAGCATTTACTGGCTAAGCACAATTTTCCGGCAGGACAAAGGAATATTTATAAGTATTACACGATCTGAACATGCTATTTCCATCATTCTGGCAGACAACGGGCCAGGCTTTGATGAAGATATTCAAAAACTAATACAGCCATATTTTACCAAGAAGAAAAACGGTATCGGAATCGGGCTTTACCTAGTTGATACTATTATGTTACAGTATGGCAGGCTTAATATTATTACTGACAGGAGTTACCTTGATACTAAACATATTCCTGCAGATTATAACGGCGCGGCTGTAGAACTTTTATTTACCAAAAACCAATCATAATGACGGAAATTTTTGAACCTGCGTTACTCGATCTCGGGCCGCAGGTTGCAATCATTGATGATCTTGAAGCAGAAGCTTTGCCGCTTAGTGAAGCATTAACACGGCTAAGTATAGGCAACCAATTCGTTAAAGTTGACCTGGCTGACCCGCATTACCCTGATTCTCCATTACATAATGTCGAACTCATCTTTTTGGATTTATACTACCGCGAAGATTTTGGGGCGGAATTTGAACCCTATATTTGTTGCGACATATTGCAAAGAGTACTTCCTCCGGGGAAAAAATATGTCTTAGTTATTTGGTCAAAGGATATTCGTAAAAAAGATGTTTTGTTGCCGGTAATGAAGGAAAGAGGGCTGACTATGCCGGTTTTGATTGAAACTAAAGCTAAGGAAATCTTCTTAAAAGAAGGTGGCTATGACATCGCGTCATTGTTGAAAGAATTAAAAGAAAAACTTAATTCTTTTGAAGTAACAACACTGGATTTTAAAGGTGAGATTATTGACGTTACTGAAAAAGATGTAATCATTAATTGTCTAATTAAAGAAGAACCATCATTTTTTGAGATCCGAAAATTTGAGCGTGAGTTATTTGGCGAATTATATGATCTAGCAATCGGGAAATTCCTAAATATCAGAATTACTACCCGTCCGGGCGAACGAAACATAACCTTCGTTCCTGAAGAACGGGATATGGCCGACAAATTTAAAAAACCCGAAACCCAACCCGAAGATTTATCTTGGCTAAATGATCCAGACGATGAAGATAACGTTTAAGGATGTACAACAGGGAGACTCAATTATCATAGAGTGGGTTGGGCCCGATGGAAAAGATAAAATAGGGATTATTGATTGTAATCTGAAAGGCACTGAAAATCCTGTTCTTGAATACCTGAAAACCAGTGGTTATACAGAGATTGCCTTTATGATCCTCTCTCACCCCCACAGTGATCATTTTTCAGGTTTTTTGGAGCTGCTAAATTATGTGGAAGAAAACAAGATTATTGTAGGCAGGTTTGCTCATACAGTTGGTTTTGATGGAGCAGAAACGTATTGGAAATATTTTGAGTGGAATTCCGAATTAGAAGAGGTATTGCAAAAGCTAAAGCAAAAATGGTTTGCTTTGAGGAAAAGCAAAATAATCAAACGGCTTGACCATCTCACTGATGGCAAGGTTATGACGTTTGATAACTTAGCTTCGATCACATGTCTTGCTCCTTCGCACGATGACTTCCAGCGGTATCAAGCGAAAGTAAATATGAACGCCGCAGAAAACGTTGATAAAGCACGTAATGCGTCAAATCTTCTTTCCACAGTTTTAAAGTTGGAAATAAACGGCTATCATTTTTTATTTACTTCCGATGCTGAAAAGTCCGCCTTAGACGGAGCCATGGCGCGCGATAAGGAACATTTTGAAGGACTCAGGTTTCATGTATGTCAAATGGCTCATCACGGATCTAAAGTCAATCATTCGAGTGGATTTTGGAATGAAATAACCAATTTCCAGATTCAGAATGCTGTTGCTTCCGCAGGAATGGGTTATAAGCACCCTTCCGCGGACGTTGTAAGGGACTTTCACAGGCGTGGATATAAAGTGTACTGCACAAATATCGTTAACGGCATGAGAGCCTTTGTAAATGACCTGGAAGAAGCAAAGAAGGCGCTAGATGATTTCAGTGAACTAGCTGAAGAATACAAAGAATCAAATGACAGAGCGTTTGTCCTCAAAGATGGCAAGGTCAGTCTGGAATGAAAAAAAGTATTTTTAAATTTTACTGCATTAACGATTACTCAATCAGCGCATTAAAATCAAACCAGATATATTGCAATCACTATACCGCGTTCAACGACCCGTTTGAGTGCTGGAATATCGAACAGTCCGGAATTCCGCATCCTGTCAGTGAAAAGAAACGCTTTGGTGCAGTTTACCGCGCTTGGGGTTTCGACGAAGCAGATTTTTCAGAAAATGGCATACAGCAGTTAAAAGAATATTGTGATCAGTTTGACAATGATTACAACAGGGCAACAACGCGGTATACAGAAAGCGCCAGAATATCCTGCTTCAGCAGAGAAATAGCCAATTTATTAATGTGGTCCCACTATGTATATTCCGGCGAAACTGGCCACCCCATTCCGTGGCAAACTGACTACCTAAAAGGCTGGCGAACGATTGCTTCAAATGCGATAGAATCGTGATCAAAAGTAGTTATTTATTAGCGGTTATATTTTCCTGTATTTCCAACTCCGTTTTTCTCTTTTTTCTCATCGATTCACCGGTGAGTTCTAAGCGGTGTGCACAGTAGCGCGTTCGCCAAAATAAGACACAGAAAGCCTAATTTTTAAAGTTGGAGCGTTAGGCCTATCCCAGAAACTTATTACAAAAAATCGCGGTTCAGCGCATTGCTCTAGGCAGCTATATCTTCAAAGAATATTACCCAAAGCAGAGGTATTATCAGCGACCCGATTCTAGGAGCCGAATTAACTCTTCGAGGGTTAAGGGAGGATTAGCTTTGTGAGCCATTCGGTGGCAATTGGCACAAAGTGGAACCAGATCTTCGGCAGGATTTACCATGTAGTTTTCGCCCATCCGTGATACTGGCGTTTTGTGGTGAATTTCTATAAACCCACTTCCGATGGCACCATATTTTTCCTCAAAGTCAAATCCACATACTTTGCATTTCGTTCCATGAATGGTAATCGCCGCAGCCCTGTTTGAGGGATTGCGTTCGTATCTGGTTACTTCCACATAGAACTGGTTCCCTTCGCTAAAGGCCAGAGGCTCTTCTGTTGAGGCTGCTTCCGTAGACTCAAGAGGCAGTAAGGCGAGAACCAGAGCAAGACAGCTACTCGCAGCTTCCAAAGCTACAGAATGATCGTCACTACGGTCTGACAGAAAAGTGCACTGCAATTCAAACCTATCAAGATTGCCTGAAGGCATCAGGTCGGTGTCGACGGCAGAGCCATTTAATCTTAATAGCACTCTGATACCATGCTTCAGGAACGCTTTTGCAAGGCCGGAAAATTCACTGCGCTGTTCCGGTGAGCTTTCACTCATGGTTCTTAGCAGGGCCGCTGCAAAAGAGTCCGGCCTGAAAATAGCATTCACAGATCGCCAACCTATAACGATTTCAATACCGAAGCCATTTGGTGCTTCGATGTCCTCAACGCGCAACAAGCCCTTTTTGTCAGACATATGTGATACTGACAGCTCAAGATTAAAGCGGGTGCTGAGATTTTCGGCAAGGAGATTCCATTCTACCATCAGTCTTCGTCTGGTGCATTAGGCATGTCCTCTACCAGGTTCCGAAGCAGACGTGATACTTCGAACCTCATCTCTTCAAATTTTCTCTTGGTATCATCACTTATACACCCAAGTTCAGCAGCACATAATGCCCATAACATACTATCGAGACCCTGTATCATCACACTGGATTCCTTATTCGGAACGTACACCTTTCCGTAGTAAGGATGGCTCGTATTAATCTGTACGCCTTGGTTTCCGGATATGTAAGCAGGTTCAAACAGCAGGCCATTCAGGATTTCAGGAACCGGCTTGATATGCAGCTCGTTTGGAGATTCTGCCTCCATAACCTTAATCTTGATCCGGGCTTTCCCACCTTTATTGTGAACGGTAGCAACACCGGTCTGACCGTCATATTCATCCAGTCGGGCCGTCTTTAATGCATCTGCTTTGCCATGAATTGCATTGTTTGATGCAGCATGAAGAAGTGCACTTGCGGCAGAGGACTTTGCAACCTGACCTTTTCGGGATAAATCTTCTGCTGCCCTACGTGGACCGGACAGAAACTTGTCCCGCAGCCAGTCATATAGTTCACTGGCAAGAAGTATTCTTGACTTTTTAATGTCAACCTGAAACGCTTCGTCGAGGAGATGGTCGAAAGAAAGTTCAACCCGGCAAAGGCTGAAGTGAGGTTCTTTCCTGTACATGTCGAGCCAGTCAGGGCCGTGGATCAGGCGGTTTTCGCGATAAACATATATCCCCTGCATGTCATTACCGAGTTTCGCGGTTTTCACAAGGGACTGATCCTTGAAGTCTTCCTTTCTCGAAAGGACAAACGCCCGAACATTAAAGGAAGCTTTGGTCCCATCTGCCAGTTCGAGCTCAACTTTTCTTTCGAGCATTGGTGCTTTGGTCTCCGCAATGCAGAACGGATCCCAAGGTTCAACGTCAACACCGTTAACACTTATTCTCAGATGACGTTCACGTTCATCAGTTTCATCAATGAAACGCTGGTACACCATTGCTATATGCTGCCTTAATTGATCAAGATAACGGTCTTTCGCTTTCCTCGCTGCCGCTCCCCCTTGTCTTTTATATTCGGCCAGAATCCGGTCAATCTTGTCCCAGATTACGACCGTTCCCGAGTGTTCCGGTGCATAGTTATCAAGCAGTTCTTTCTCATCTGCTGAAGCGTTATTGATTGATATGCTCCATCCGGAGGTAGGTACGCTATCCAGATCCCAAGTTGCTGATAGTGGGGCTGAATCAGCCTTGTCGCGGGAAACGAGAGTAAGCTTCCTGCAAAATGCCGTAGAGGCAGTTTTTAATCCCATTCCAAATTTTCCAAGGCTGGCACGATCGCTACGTTCTTTCGATCCATACCGGAGGGCATTAATCAGCCCTGCCCGGTCCATACCCTGTCCGTCATCTGCAATTGCGATCCAAACAGTCCCTTTAGGGTCCATTTCCATCACAACGTGAATTTTATTAGCCCCTGCAGCAATAGAGTTGTCAATGATATCTGCAACTGCGGTATTAAATTCGTAGCCTGTGTCGCGTAGGCCTTCGGCTACGCGGACTGCGTCAGGAGCACATTCAATAAGTTCAGCCTCGTTACTCATAGATCACTTTTTACTTCTTTAAATTAATTACTTTCCATGCACCGGACAGTTTTAATACATCGTCATCGGCACTGCCTACTTTGCGGATAAGCTTCACATGTCTTCTGCCTTCCGCGTTTATGGACAGCTCGATCTGGTCACCAACCTTCGCGTTGTTGGCGCGCAGATATTTGGTCATCCATGTAAGCCTGTATTCGTTTCTGGTGCCACCGAAAAACCTGTTATTATAATATATAAACACAAAGTCCCATTTCGTCACGTCGTCCTGTTCATAAAACGAAAGTGGCTGCCGGGGATTTTTTGACGTTCTGGTCAATGCAGGAAAATAGGAAAGGATTTCAGGATTTTTCGGCACGAGAATACCCGCCTGATGTCCGCCTGTTTCCCCCAGATCGTTGGGGCTTAAAGTCTTCTGAATAGCACATGTTGTCGTCATTTCATGCCTCCCACGTTTCTTAAAGGTGAAACCTCCATTGCCCTGGCAATACTCAGTGAGTCTTCATCTCCCTCATGTCCCGTTACAGCTTCCCGGGCGATACCCCGTTTGGTTAAAAGCCTAGCCATTATCACATCTTCAACCGTATCGGCATAGAAAAAATGGTGCACCGTTACAGGACGTGTCTGTGTACGGCGGTAGGCACGGGCGGAGGCCTGATCCTCTAGCGCCGGATTCCATTCGGGATTATAGTGTATCACATGGTTTGCAGCTGTAATGTTCAGCCCCGTGCCAGCAGCGATGGGATTCAGAACGAATGCTCCTGGTCCTTTATGGTTAGAGAAATCATCAATCATGGGCTGCCGCATTTCAACAGGAACACGGCCGTCAATCGACCGCACCCAAAGGTGTGGAAATCGTTTCGGTAAATCAGAGGTAATTAAATCACTCATATCTAGATAGCTGGTAAAAATAAGAACTTTTTCTCCCGCCTCGAAAATCTCTTCAAGAACTTCCAGAAGACGACGGTATTTGGGATTTTCATCGACGGGCATTCTGTTACCGGGCTCTACCAGATCCGGGTGTGCACAGAACTGGCGAAGCTTGCCTATGGCGACCAGGGAGCCTCGGCCACCATACTGCGCCATAATCTCATTTCTTATCCGTTCATAACCTGATGCCATGTCAGGCGTTAAAGTCAGAGCCTGATCGATGTCTATTCTGGGAGGGAGATCTTTGGCAACTTCCAGAATGCGTCGTCGTAATAAAATTGGAGCTACCAGTGGCGCAAGGAGTGAAGCATCGGCTTCATTGTTATAGAAAGAGGCTTCAAAGCTGTTTCTGTCTCCGAGTAAACCAGGAAGTGCAAAATCAGCAATAGACCATAAATCCGTAAGCCTGTTTTCGACCGGAGTACCGGTAACGGCAACAGAATTTCGCCTGGGAATCTGTTTCACCGCTCTTGTTCGCTGTGCATCCGGATTTTTGATATTCTGGGCTTCATCGAGCGTTACAACGTTCCAACCGGTTGATGATAAAAGTATTTCGTCCCTGATTGCTGTTTCGTAGGATGCAACAACAACATCAAAGCCGTTGAATATCGCTGGTTGACCTGTACGATGTGCACCTGCATGTATCAATATTGACAATTGAGGTGCAAAGCGGTGAAGTTCCCTTCTCCAGTTTTCAAGTAGCGTAGCAGGGCAGATTACTAGGTTCGGCCCTCTGCCCATTTTCTTTTCAATCGCAAGCAGGCTTATTATCTGAAGTGTTTTACCAAGTCCCATTTCGTCTGCAAGAATGCACCCGAGCGATTCATCGGATATGTGGGAGAGAAAGCGTACTCCGGACTTCTGGTAGGGGAAAAGTTCTGCATTTACTTCCGGCAGAATAAAGCCATCGTCCGCGGCATCGATCTGCTCGATTGATGTACTATCAAATACTGGAATATCCAGCCGGTCCTTACCTTTTAGCCAGATCATCTGTCCAACGTTGATTTTGCCGGGCACCTGTATGCCTTTTTCATCCAACGCGTCAAGAGCTTCCTGAAGGGAAACGTCCAGCGGATACCATGTACCGTTATTAATTGTCTGATCGATACTATTCAGGCTGATGAAAGTCTGATTGGTTACCGTGCTGAAATGAATGGAAAGGTCCTTTAACCCTGAGCCGCTGATCATAAGGCCCACTTCCAGCGGGAAACGACTGAATTTCAGATTCGGGAGATCCTCAGATGGAGCCTGTGTTTCAAATCCTTCGATCTGACTTTTTTCAAACTGCGCTTCCCATATCGCCATTGCAGGAATTTCGACTTCCCTATCGCCGGACAGTAATACAAGTTTTGTCCGTGTCTCGTCTTGGCTCCATCGAGCGTTATAAATATTGGGAGCACTCATTTTGTTTCCGGTTGTATTCTGAATTTCGACCTGATTTGATCACCCGAATATATCTATTTTGAAATGAATTTTTCGAATCAGCCATTCATGGCGCATTTCAATTACACTTATAGTATCTTTAATACTGGATGCGCTTTTACAACATTAGTAAAACGTTTTTTTATTACTTACGGCAAGTAGTTGAGATCTTGGGGTTTAACCGAAACCGTTATGTCCGGTAATCGCCAGATAGTTTTATAGCCCAAGCTTGAAATTGTCCGAGGACATCATGGCAGAAATAATCTAGCGGGAATTCTGTAAATCAAATTCTACAGAATCAAACTCCCTGTTAACTTCCACCTCTTGCATTTCACAGCATTGCCTTATTATCATGTCAAGCACCGTTTCAATTCTGGAATAATTATAAGCAGGAATCTTTTCACGTTGGCTTAAAAACTTCCGCATGTAATCCGTCTTTTTAACCAATTCTCCTTGGTAAGCGCCCATTCTCGAGTTGAAATTATTCCATCTTACGCAAGCATGATCCGGCAAGTCGAGATAGCACTCAATTGCTGCACCTTGTCCATTTATATTGGCTTTGTGGGATCCATTTGGGCCGACGGTGTTGAACTGTTCAAAATCTTCCATATCCGGTAATTTTAAAACACGCATATTTTCCAGTAATCGAAGCTCATGACACCGGTGATAGGTCTCAACTCCTGCAACATCGTTATCAAAAAGGATAACAACATTGTTTTGTACTGATATCTTAATCAGTCCCCTAAGAAAATTGACCATGTTACCCGTTCCTGCAAAGGGATAACCGTCCTCCATATCTACGTACTCAAAGAAATCTGCTAAATGAGGTTTTAACAGCTTGAAAGCATGTTTTATTACTTTAGTGTCTGAACTCCCCTCGGTTACTATTAAAAACCTTTTGCTACGCTCCGGCAATCTTGCAAAATCGCTCCTTTTAGCCCACCCGTTTTCTTCTAGGTCTTTAAATCCCCAGATTACAGGTAAATTCTTTGCAGACGGATTGTTAGCTAATAGCATCAGAATCGTGTGGGGACTTAAATTTTCCATGGCATATCCAGCATCGAACTGAACATACTTTGGGTCTTCAACGATCGTCTCAAGTCCAAGCCGCGGAAATAATTCCCGCCGAAAGAATTTGCCAAAATCCTCGCCACCCTCCCCATAATTGTGTGAGATGGTTTGAACGTTAACAGTTTCCAAGGCTTTTTTCAGTTGATCAAAGTGGAACTTCCCAGTTTCTAAACCGTTCAATTCGGTGAGATAACGAAACTCTTTCCTGCAATAATCAAGTGTGTAACCAAGTAATTTGATTCGGTCGATAACCTCACAAAGGGGCTTCGACAGGCCCTCCTTATATTGCGTAATAACCTCCCATTCATACTCTTTGTCCAGTATGGGATCGCCAGCATAGTAATAAGGCACATCCTGGAGGTCAGACGCTTGAAACAACCCACTATAATCAGAAAAGGAGTGGTTTTTACCCCAGGCTATTTCAAGCCTGCCAACTGATAAAAGTATCATTGATCCCATATTGTGCTCCTAATTTGATGAAACTAAGATACTAAATGAATTCTTTTGACAGCGCAGAGGAACATAAACCGTTTTATTCGGGCTGTAAAAGCAGATTCTGTATACAAAAGCTCTCTGTATTGATGGAAGATATGTGTGAAAATTATAATGATAACTGCAGTTAAGCAGTTTTTTATGGTTATTTCTCATTACCTGTCTTAAGTAGGCCATCGTTCGTAAATAGCTTTTCCTGCAGAGCCTGCATATTGATTACTTGTTTTTCGCTTAGTAATCTTCGCATAGATTTGAGTAGTACGTATCCTTTTATGTCCGAGCATTTTGCTTACTGTCTCTATACCCATTGTATCGCTGATTGCTATTTACAGGTAGTAATCTTTTTGTACTAGTGCAGTAGGAATTGTCTTTGTATTTTTTGAGGATGGCCAAAGGTATAGGGAGTAATGGGACAGCCTCAAACTTATCTTTTGTTTTCATGGCTTTGAATAACCAAAACAGCACTGATAATTCTTCATTAATTTTTATGATTTCTAAATTTTAAGTTCTGTAAATCAGTTCTTTAAGCCTGTAAATTTATTTAAACCTACTTGAATTCGGTTACCTAATTTCGGAAGATACCATAGGTAACCGAATAGGTAACCGATTTGGTTGAATTCACTTGAACTTGCTTGTATTGAAATTTTGAGAAAAGTGCTTTTAAACGAAAAAAAGCCTCTTTTTTCAAAGAGGCTTGTACTTAGAAGATACGTTTTGAAGGTTTTTTTGACCTTCTTTGTGATCCCGCTGGGTTTCAAACCTGTGAGTTGAATATTCTTAGAGTTCTGAATACTCGTAAGGTTCTTAGTTTATTTTGCTTTTTACCAAATTATTTTTAGGTCCGCCCTATAAACACACCAAACAGCCCATCCTATTCTTCAAACCTTTGCTTCATCCTCTGACAAGTAACAGTGGACGGAGAAAATGAAGCTAAAAGATTTAACCTTAATTCTTAAAAATGCCACGGAAACTGGAGCCCAAAAAGCCCTGGTCGAAGCTGGAGTATTGCAAGATTCTTTAAGCAAATCTGAAGCCTATCACCAGTTCGGCAGAGCAACAATAGATCGTTGGATTCTGGAAGGGCTGATCGTTCCGCAATCTGCCAACGGTAAAATTCTCCACAAATGTATTGATCGTGTGAAACTGGAAGCCATTGCGCATTCCAGTAACCGAATTACTTATCTGCCGGTGGCAGAAAGATAGGGAAGGAAACGTCCTTTCCTGAGCGTGGCTCTTTGACATTAGGGGATGAAGCATTATCCTGTGAGGAACAGGAAATTTTGCGAAGGTGAGATAGCATCAATCCGAAAACGCATTGGCAGGTGAGAGCCCGGTTTGTAGAAACCGACGTGAGTAGTCCCGATTTGACATTTTTAGAAATCACTTTCTTTAAATGTCTGAGGGCGTGAGCCCTTTTTTTGTTTCCAGCCATTGGAGCGGCAGCATTAAATCTCATTCATCCGGTTTTATATAATCTCATCTAAAATCAATTTCTATGAATCAGTATTTAAATGCCAGTGAAATCAAACAGCAGGTTTCTTTTACAGACCTATTGGCTCGTTTGGGGTATCAGCCCAGTAAAAAATCAGGTAAAGAATTTATTTACTTTTCAATGCTCCGGGATTCGGATACTAAGCCTTCGCTTTGTGTAAACGATGAATTGGGAACCTGGTTCGACCACGGAATGGGAAAAGGCGGAACAATCATAGATTTCGGCCTCTTATACTGGAAAACTGCTGAAGTAAAAGACGTAATGGATAGGATAAACAGCATTTTTAGTTTCGGTAGCCTGAACTTTATTCCAGCCCGAAACACTGAAAGAGCCCTACGCCAGCGAATGGCCACTAAATTACCTCACTACAAGATTGAAGAAGTTAAAGAATTAGGTAACAACCATGCTATCACAAGCTATCTGAAAACTCGTGAGGTCTGGAACGTCGCTTCCGGCAAGCTGAAAGAGGTTTACTACTATGTAGAAGATGAGAAAAAAAAGCGAAAGCAATTTTTTTCTGCTGGATGGCAAAATGAGAATGGAGGCTGGGAGGTCCGCAATAAATATTTTCAAGGCTGCCTTGGCCGAAAAGGATTGACGTATATACAAGGAAATCCAGGAGAACTGGTTGTCTTCGAGGGATACCTGGATTATCTGAGTTGGCTCATTGAACATAAAGCCGCTACACCGACCATTTTGGTGTTGAACAGCGTTTCGTTTTTGCAAGCAGCAATAAAAAGAGCAGCCTCTTATCCTAAGGTCGAAATCTTTTTTGATCATGATAATGCCGGATATTCAGCTACTGCCGAGTTTTTAAAAGCTGTTCCATATGCCAGGGATTCCGCCGCTAGATATAGCGGGTATAATGATTATAACGAAAAGCTTATGGCTGAAGTTAGGAAACTTTGCAACTATCGACAACCCAGCGTGCATCCTGATATTTCTGTATCCAAGGGAAGACTTGGAAGATAAACTCCCCGGGTAGGTAGCGGATATCTATATAAGTAAGCAGTCATATGTTTGTCTGAACAATTAGCCAATCATTTATCTGTCTAACCAGTTATATGAATAAACGCATATGGCATTATCTGGATAATTATGTAAGTGCCTGAGCATCTAATTGAATAAGCATCTGAATGTATATCTGCATTGCCATTGATGCGTATTGCTGTATAGTTCTATACCTGGATAAATATATACCTGGATAAATAACTGATTATATACATACTTGTCCGGTCAGATATCTATCCAGATGAATAGTTGGACATATAACTGTTTATTCAAACAACGGTCTCACTGTTTGACCATCTATATAAGCAAACAGAACACCTGGTCCACAATGCTAAGGTCAATGGCTACCATTGAAGCGGTGCTTTGACCGCTAAAAACACTGTCTAATGAAATTTCTTCCTTTTGAATACGAGGGGACTTTTTTGTTTTGTTAGCTGCAAGTTGTGTTTTTGTGGCCACAGCAATAGCACAGCTATCTGCTACCCCAAAAACGACTTGCCTTAAACATTGCTGAGCCTTAGGGCATCAGCAAAGCTTAAGGAGCGAAAAACGGCGCGACTTGTTTTTCTTTAGCTTTTTTCTAAACAGGGAATAAAATACTTCTAATCATGTCTGATAAGAATAGCAATAACCGGATCAGAATCATTAAAGCCAGGCTAACAGACGAAGAATTTAAGCAGCTGCTTAATATGGAAAAGCAATTGAACTTAAGCCGGACAGAAATTATCCGGAGTAGGGTGCTATATAACTCAAATGCAGTTTTAGTTAATGCGAATGATTTATTGCAGGGTTTAACTCAAGCGGGAACAGAGCTAGGAAGAGCAGGCAACAACATTAATCAATTAGCCCGCCATGCCAATGTTCTAAACAAGCAGGGCTTAATCAATGAATCAGTAGTCCGCGATTTTAATGAGCTTTTCGGGAAGTACATCAAATCGCAGCAGGAGATTGAAAAGGTGTTCCGCCAATTAATTCGACTCATGAAAGGGTGAGCTTATGATAGTTAAGATCTTGAGTAAATCAGCAACATTCAAAGGCGTAAAGTACAACACCAGCAAGGTTGAAAAAGATAAAGGAGAGCTAATGAAGGTGCAGAATTTTGGCGCACTACAGGCTATTCCAGATTTACGTCCGCAAGATTACATCAATTATCTTGAGGCGATTTCTTCGAGAAATAAAAAGGTAAAATTCCCTCAATTGCATGCTGTTATTTCCTGTAAAGGGAAAGAAAAAGGCAAAGAAGAATTAACTGAGCTTGCGGAGAATTGGCTGAAAGGAATGGGTTATGGAGAAAATCCTTACCTGCTTATTTATCATAAGGATACTAAGAACAATCACATCCATATGGTTTCTACACGAGTTGGTCCGGATGGAAAGAAGATTTCAGATTCGTTTGAAAAGCTGAGAGCTTATAAGGTTCTTCACCAGGTGATGAATCACGATGAGAGAAATGAAGTATCTCAAGATATTCAAAAAGCTCTTTCCTATCAGTTTTCAACCCGGGCGCAATTTATGATGATAATGGAAGCCCAAGGATATACGCTCTTGCCATCTGAACTGGATTATAAAGTTTGTAAATATGGCAAGCAACTAAATTCAGTGCCTTTTACCCAAATAGGGGACAGAATGCTGGCTTATGAGAGGAATGCAGATCGGATATACCAGCTGAGGTCTATTATAGAAAAATACAGAAGCCAATACTCGGCAGAGATTTACCGGAAGAAGGCAGATTTGCCTGGACAATCAAAAAGAAATTCAACGGCTTATTCTTCCTTGTTAGCAGAGATGCTTGTTGAGAAATTTGGTGTTCAAATACTTTTTCATGCAAAAGAGAACAAGTTACCCTATGGCTATTCGATCATCGATCACTCACATAAGATGGTGTTTAAAGGCGGTGATATTATGCCGCTGAAGGAATTTATTCAAGATTCTGATGTTCCGGTTGTTCAATCTTTGATGCCAGAAAATACAGGTCAGGATAAAGGTTCAGAAGTTAAGTCAGAAACAGGATTGGCTGATCAAGCTGGCGAGTACACTTTCTCCCATGGAATATTTGAATTGAACCTGAACATCGCCGGAGATGTAGATGATGAAGCCGTACATGGCAGGAAAAGGAACCGGAAGCTAAAAGGCAGAAGCCGATAATTAATTAACAGATATGGTTATAATAATAGGAAATCAAAAAGGCGGAGCAGGAAAAAGTACGCTGACAGTACTGCTTGCCAATTATCTCAGTCAGATAAAAAATCGGAGGGTAACCGTTTTAGACATGGATTACCAGCAATCTGTTGCATCTAAAGCGGAAAAAGCGAAGATATTGGAAAATGTTCCTGACTATGATGTGGTCCCAGCTGACCTAAAGCATTTCGGGACTTTGCAGCAGGTATTAAGTTCTAAAACCGACGAGCTGGTGCTGATAGATCTTCCGGGTAAGATGGATGATGATGGTTTGATCTCAGTTTTTAATTCTGCTGATATAGTTCTTTGTCCTTTTGCTTATGATGAGTTTACCGTGGATTCCACTCTGCTTTTTACGATGGTTTTACGAAGGATAAATGCCAGAGCACCTTTTGTCTTTATTCCCAACCGGATTAAAAATACAGTGAAGTATGAAACCCAAAGTGAAGTTGATAAAGTATTATCGGAGTTTGGAGCTGTTACTCCGCCAATTTCTGACCGGATAGATTTTCAGCGTCTCACTACCTTTCATATACCCATTGCGGTTCATGCTGTTATATTTCCGGTTTTTGAGTTGATCTATGAAAATTATTTGCAAAGAAAGGAGGAGCAATGAGTGAAATTAAGTCCTTAGCGGATGAGCTGAGAGAAAGTATCCGAAAAGGAACAGAAACAGAGAATCCGAAAAATGATCAGGAAAGCGAAGTAGCCCCGAAAAATAAGCGATCAGCTAAAAGAGCTGAATCCCAAGAGTTGCTTTCTGCCTTATTTACCGAGATCCTATCTCACGAACTTACCGGAAAGGAAAAACTGATGATTCGCCTGGATGACAAAACCGTTTTTTTACTTAAGCAGCTGAAGGTTTCTAAAGGAATTGATATGAATAAAATCATCTCTTATAGCCTGCAATACTTCTTTCAAAAAAGGCCTGAGCTTATTCAATATATTAAAGAATCACTTAAATCAGTAGAATTATGAAATGGAATCAATTTTTAATCTATCTGTCGGCGGTATATATCCTGTATTATACTTGTGCTATTTTATTCGATTATTTGAAAGTCCGTCAACACGGTTCTGTCGAACCAGATGAGGATGAGTTTTTCTTTTCTGAAGAAGCAGTTCCCCAGTTAATCTTGCCTGAAGAAGAGGCGAGTGAACCAATGCCTCAACAAAATAAGCCTAAGAATAGTACTATCGTTTCGCTTACAAGCGGTCTATTAGAATCAACGGGCGGAGTGAGTATTAGAGAATTATTCGATCTGGCCAAGATTGATGCAATTGAATATTCCAGGGACATTCCATACTAAAGGAATTCTTATGAAATACATTTACCTGACAGCCCTGGCTGTCTTTTTTTTTGCCATCCCACTTAATGGTTTTTGCCAGCCTGGCATCTCAGAATTTTACCAGGCAGAACGGGAAGTCAATCGATGGTATTTTAGCTTTTCAGATCTTATTCTGGTTATTGGAGCTATTGCCGGACTTGTTGGAGGTCTGAGGGTTTATAGCAACTGGCAATCGGGAAAGCATCATATCGACAGCCAGGTAATGGCCTGGTTCTTTTCGTGCTTGTTTCTCAGCATAATCGGTGCTGCTCTAAGAGCATTGTACGGTGTCAACTAAGATTATCCACTATTTATTCAATTTAATTTATTTATCAAATGAAAGAAAAGCTAAAAAGGCTGTCGCTTCTTGCTGTGCTTTATGCAGTAGCAGCACAACAAACTTTCGCTCAGGGCGGAACCACCGGAATTAATGCAGCAACCTCTTCGCTCAGCAGTTATGTCGACCCTGTATCTACCTTGATTCTTGCCATAGGCGCGGTAGTCGGATTAATTGGAGGGGTGCGGGTGTACATTAAATGGAATTCTGGCGATCAGGATATCAACAAGGAAATTATGTCCTGGGGCGGATCCTGTCTTTTTCTCGTGCTGGTTTCAGTAGTCATCAAAGCATTCTTTGGTATCTGATGACAACCAAGTATTCAATATATAAGGGGCTGCAAAAACCCCTTATATATAAAGGTTTTAAAGGGAAGTTTATAGGCTGGGGGATTGGTTCACTAGTTAGTGGATTACTTACCGGAGGATTTATCGGGGCTATAAGCAACATGTATCTGGGCAGTTTTCTTACCATCGCTATTATTGCAGGAGGACTCGTTTTTACCTTTCAGTATCAGAAAAAGGGACTTTATTCTAAGACCCATCACCGGGGGCTCTTTATACACCGTAATTCTTTAAAAATCAGGTATGCAGAAAACAAGAAGAACAGCGTTTAAGCTCCCTTATGCAGGAGTTGAATCGTATAACGGATTATCCTTATTATATAGTGAAAAAGGAGACTACTCTTTAATTATCAAGTTCCAAAACCCTGCTTTACAATACTCAGCAGACCCGGACGCCTATACAAGTTTTCACAGCCTCTTATTAAATATTGTTAAACTGCTTGGAGCTGGATATATCATTCAGAAACAAGATGTTTTTGTTCGGAAAACATTTAAAGGTAAACCTTGCAGCGAGTTTTTGCAACAACAGTATTCCAGGCATTTCGAAGGAAGAGAATATATAGAGCTTCATACTTATTTAAGTATTACAAGGCAGGTAAAGCGAGGAGCTTTTTATGTGTATGATAAAAAGCAGTTAATAGATTTTGAACAATATGCGAGCAAGGTTTTCGATTTGCTTCAGGGAGCGGGATTAAGGCCCGCATTTCTGTCAACAGAGGAAATAAATTCCTATGTGTTTAAACTGCTGGGGATGGACTTCGCCAGCGATAATCGGCTACTCGACACAATTCGAGCTCAGGATAGGCATCTGCAGATTGGTAGTAAAGCGATACGAACAATCAGTTTAATCAATACAGAATCCATAGACCTGCCAGAAGAAGTAAGTCCTTATATAGGGAAAGCGGACAAGAACAGTCTAAAAAATTTCCCGGTGGATAATTTTTCATTCTTATTTCAGGTTCCCGCCTTCCGACTGATTGTATTTAATCAGGTTATAGAAATACCTAATCAGCAGTTAACGCTAAACAAGCTGGAACTGAAACGTAAACGACATTCTGGTGTTCCTGATGCAGCCAACTTAATCTGCGTCAAAGATATTGATCAGCTTTTAACTGATGTCGCCAAAGACAATCAGCTAATCGTTAATGCGCATTATTCTATGCTTGTTTGTACTGATGAGAGCGCCATTGATAAAGCATGTAATTTTATAGAAGCAGCATTATTTCAGCATGGGATCATTCCATCAAGAAATGCCTTTAATCAGTTAGAGCTTTTTCGGTGTGCTCTTCCGGGAAATGCAGTGGAATTAAAAAAGTATGATTGGTTTTTAACTACGTCAGATGCTGCCTTATGTTTTTTCTTTAAGGAATCAATGCAGCAGGATGATCGGTCGGATTTTCTTATCAGGTTCACTGACAGGCAGGGGATTCCTGTAGGGATAGATCCTTCAGATCTGCCTATGCGAACTAACAGGATTAATAATCGAAACCGCTTTGTATTAGGTCCTTCCGGCTCGGGGAAAAGCTTTTTTATGAACGCCCTGATTGAACAGTATATGCTGTACAATATGGATGTTGTAATTGTGGATACAGGCCATTCTTATTCTGGTTTATGTGCCTATTTTAAGGGTAAATATATCACCTATACGGATCGCAATCCAATCACTATGAACCCCTTTCAATTAACGGAAGGCGAGTATAATCTTGAAAAAAAGGATTTCTTATGCACATTGGTTGGATTGCTTTGGAAAGGGGCTGAAGGTATTGTCAGCAACGTGGAACGGGATGTGATATCCAATTTAATCAGTTCATATTATGCTGTGTTTTTTGAGAGCTCTTATGATGATTTCTACATTGAGAAATTGAACTTCAATAGCTTTTATGAATATGCGCTATATAAGATTCCTCACATCAAAAGAGAAGAAGGAATTCCCTTCGATTTTGATGAATTCCGTTATGTGTTAAAGAAGTTTTATCACGGAGGGGAGTTTGATAGCATACTCAATGAAGGAGCCGATCAATCTCTATTTTCTGAGCGGTTTATTGTTTTCGAGATCGATTCGATTAAAGAAAATAAGATCCTATTTCCTATTGTGACGCTCATCATTATGGATGTTTTTATTCAGAAGATGAGGCATCGTAAAGAGCAGCGTAAATGTTTGATTATTGAAGAAGCCTGGAAAGCAATTGCATCTCCTTTAATGGCGGGCTATATATTATACCTGTACAAAACCGTCCGTAAGTTTTGGGGGGAAGCCATTGTAGTAACTCAGGAACTTTCTGATATTTTGGGAAACGCTGTTGTAAAGGATAGTATTCTGAATAATTCGGATACGATCTGTTTGCTGGATCAATCGAAGTTTAGGGATAATTACAAGGAGATTGCTAAACTCTTAAGTATTTCCGAGATAGAGCAAAGGAAAATTTTCACTATTAATAAACTGGATAATAGTGATGGCAGAGGTCGTTTTAAGGAGGTTTATATCAGGAGAGGCAGTATTGGAGAAGTGTATGGCGTAGAAGTATCGATTTACCAATACCTGGCATATACCACAGAAAAGCCTGAAAAAACTGCCGTTGAAGCTTATGTATCAAACTACGGATCTTATCAAAAAGGACTTGAAGCCTTTGTTATGGATTTAGAGTTAAGCGGACTCTCCTTAAACGAGTTTGTCAAAAAAGTAAATCTGGACGGTATATCTACCGCCAATTCAATTGAATTTTTTAAGCCTGATTTTCTATGAAAACAATCCTAATTCTTTCTGGAATTTTAAGTGCATGGCTAAGCTCTTCAGCACAGATTTATTTTGATCCTGCCACAGCCGGAGCCACGGCTGCGCATGCGGCAATTATCAATAATCAGCTCAATAAAACGAACGAGAACTTGACATTGATTCAAAAAGGTCAGCTTGCCGTGACAGGACAATTGCTTATTGTAAATGATCTTCAGCAGCAAATTTATAAGGGACTTAGTGAGGTAGCTGGAGCTGTTCGTTCGCTTTTAGCGATAAGGGATATCGCTGATGTTAGTCTGGATATTATAAGTGATGTGAACAAGGCGGCTATAATCGCTCAAAGTAATCCTGCTCTTTTGCTTTTTGCAGAACAGGGAGCCCGGGAATTTAAAACCAGAGCTACTTCTTTGACTGCCGAGGTAAGTTCATTTGTGCTTACTGGTGGAAAGAGTAATCTAATGGATTCTGGAGAACGGGCGAAACTCTTGAACAGGATCAGAACCGAGCTAATGATATTAAGGGGAGTAGCTTACGGTATGCAGCGATCAATGTTTTGGGCAAAGCAGCGTGGCATCTTAAATTCATTAAATCCTTATGCGGGATACCTAAACATTGACAAAGCCATCGCTGATGATATTCTTAGAAACGCCAAATATTTGAAGAAATGAAAAGATTATGTCTGATTTTAACTGTGTTACTGATGGTCCAGGGAGAAGTCTTTGCTCAAATTAATGTGCAGCTTTTGCATCAGTTAGTGAATGAAAGCAAGGAAGAACATAGCCGGCAGGAAAACGCAAAGAACAAGCAGTCCGTAACTACGGCTAACGAAGAAGTCAATAAATCCCAAATGGCTAAGCTAAAATATCGCTACCGGCAGTTGAAGAGCCGTTTTCACACACTTGGAGTTATAGTTGACGCTGCTCAAATCGGAATCCAGGCTAGTCCGATAGTTTCGGAAATCATTCAGCAACAAAGTATTATTTACAATCAGGCAGCCGGAAATCCTGTGTTAATTACGCTTGCCATTGATGCTGAACGGGATCTGGCTCAACGATCTAAAATGCTGATCAACTATTTATATGGACTTGTTATCACTGTTGGGGATATCAATCAAATGAAAGCCAGTGATCGTAAAATTCTATTTAATCATGTTTTATCGGAACTACGGCTGATTGCCGGGACTTCTAAAGGATTGGCGGCTAATATGCTTTATGCGAACCGCAAAGAATCTACCAATCCATTTTACGGCTTTATTAATGAGGATAAACGCCTTGTTGATGATATTATAAGAAAAGCTGCCATCCTAAAAAACTAAATCAGATAATGAAAGTTTTAATGATACTGATTCTCTGTCAGACAGGATTTCTATGTTCTGCGCAAACGGTAATTTTTGACCGCAATCATTTCAATATTGTAAATGAAAATGGATTAATGCGGTATTCATCAGAAACTGCTCATTCGAATTACCTGAAGAATATCAATAACCAAATAGATAATATTACTCTGAATATTAGTTCAGTGGTTCTTGTTCAAAACCTCATACACAGATCGCTTATTGAAGTTAACCAGGCTCTAAAGAGCGGCATAGCCTTGAAGCAGATTGGACAGATTTCAACTGACATTGTCCGGGAAAGCAACCAGATGATTGAATTGTCAAGATCAGAACCATACCTTTTTTTATTCGCGGAGGATTCCGCCATGCAATTAAAACGCAGAGGCATCAACCTGATTTCTGAAGTCTCTGATTTTATATTAAAAGAGGGAAATAATGTCTTGATGGATTACGAAAAACGAGATGCTTTATTGAGAAAAGTAACGCTAGAATTAAAAGTAATGCGAGCCTTATGTTTCAGTATGAGTCGTTCCATCTACTGGGCTAAAACAAACGGAGTTCTAAAGTCTGCCAACCCTTTTCAGAATTTCATCAATCAGGATAAGCGTCTTGTAAATGAAATTATAACCGAGTATAAATTCTTAAAGCGATAAACTATGAAATCATTTCAATTAATTTTTATTGTAATGCTGTTCTTTAAAACGGGTTTCGGCCAGATGCCCATCCGCGACAGGCACATTGCGCATCAACAGGAACGTATGGTGTTTAAACAATGGGACAAAAGTAAATTTACACCAGGTAAAGGCTTTTTAGGCTTGAACCCACTTTACTGGTTAACATGGGGCCTGCATCCGGATTATCCCAATACCGACCTGCGCCCACTTAGTTCTTCCGGTCTGCAAACGAAGCGATTGGCTTTAGTAGTTGCAATGCATAATATAACAAAGCAGTATAAAATGCATGCAGATACATTAAGGAGCACAGCCTTCTCAGAAGCAATTAATTATTCCGGACTAATCTCAGATGCTGACCCATTATGGGTATTATATTATCGACACGAATTTGCACCATTATTGAATCAGGGAGTTTTGGTCTCATTAGATGATCTGCCGCTTGAAGAAAAAGAATACCTGTTGCGGAATGGAATTTACGAATGGTATCTGGAGGAATTTGCAATATTGTCTGATCGATTGCGAGCGGCACGAACCACAACCCTCGACAGAGGCTCGAGGATGATTACCTACCATCGCCTACTTTCTGAGTTTCGGAAACTAAATGCAATCTGGGAAACGAAAAAAGCAAATGCAACGAAGTTTTTAGCGATGACTAAGTCCAGTAGTAACATAAAAAGCAGGAATCAGGCATTGCCTGAAAATATAGCAATACAAAGCGATAAAGAAATCGCTGACAAAATTCTAAGTAAGTCGAAGCTCTAATAAGAATTTAAATGATAATAGATAGTATAACCGGCACAGCCGGTTTTTTTATGAGCAATACATCCGCATCGGTGCCCGATTCCTTTAAGCACACTTTCAATTTCTTACAAGGAAACGGAGTATATGAGGAGGGTATGATGTATTATTTAAGGGCAATGAGAAACACCATCTGGACGCATTATGATGCTTTCATTGCTGATGCACAGGCCCTATCAGCCATTTTTATGCTGATTTTCTTTGCAATCAAATCTTACGAAATGATGTCCGGGGATAAGAAGCTTGAAATTATGCCCCTCTTACGACCCTTTGGTTTAGTAATGGTGATATTATGGTGGGGAACCTTCACCCGCGTTGTTGCTTATCCAACTGATCTGGTGGCCATACGTACAGAAGCTATGTTTAATGACAGTCAGGCAGAAGTGAATAACCTTCGCCTGGAGCGTGCGAAACTAATGGCTGAGATCGCAGATCAATTATTTAAGGTGCAGGCTCAAACGGAGATTGCTCAGCATGAGGCTGATACCTGGTATGAAAACGCCTGGGAGTCTGTTAAGTCATCGGTTAAAGAAGGGTTTTCAGAAGTTTGGAATCCGATTATTGAGTTGCGTAACAGGATGCAGGTAAATTTTCAATTGCTGATCACCTCTCTGCTGGAAACCGTGGCACTTTGGTTCCTTAGAATCTGCGTGTATACCATCTTTATTCTCGAGATTATTTTTTCAACCATCCTCATTATTCTTGGACCTTTTTCGGTGGCCGTAAGTATTCTGCCCGCCTTCCGGGATTCGTTCAGTACCTGGGTGTCGCGATTTATTTCTGTAAACCTGTACTCAGGAATTGGGTATCTCGTACTTTATGTTGCCTCCTTATTTCAGCATTATGCCATGGAAGCTGAGATCACCAGGTATAAAGAACTAGTAGGAACCACTGGAGCAAGCATGGAAAAACTGTCCGCTTTTGCTAGTAACGGTGTTCTCTCCTTTGGAATAGTCATCGGCACTTTTGTGATAGGGGCATTGACTATGCTTACTGTGCCAAGCATAAGCACATGGGTGGTATCAACTTCAGGTGTAAGTTCAGCAACTTCATCAATGTACAGAGGCGCAAACAATATGTCGCGGATGCTTACCCGAATGATGAAATAATTTCATTTAATCCCAAATCCAAATGATTATTAAAAATATTGAAGCGAAAGTTCGTCTGGCGACATTTATTTCATTAGCCAGTTTGATTTCAGCTATTCTGATTGTTATAGCCATTTTATTGTTTTCTCACAAAACGGTCTCAGAAGCTCGAAAAACGGTATATGTGCTGGATGCTAATACTGTTCCATTGCTGGCCAAACAGTCGGACGTTCGGATGAACAGAGCAGCCGAATACAAAGCCCAAATTAATCTCTTTCATAATCTGTTCTTTTCCCTCACGCCTGATGATAAGTTCATAGAATATCAGATGAAAAGGGCAATGTATCTGATAGATGAAAGCGGTGCTTTGCAGTACAATAATTTAAAGGAAAAAGGCTATTTCAATTCCGTTCTTTCATCCAGCGCTGTACTTACAATACGCACTGACTCTATTTATTTGAACGAAGCTAGAAAGTATTTCAGGTATTATGGGAAGCAGAAGATTGATCGACGGAGCTCGACAATTACCCGCTCACTTATTACAGAAGGTTATCTAAAAGATCTTGATATCCGATCAGATAATAATCCCCATGCGGTTCTTATCACCCGCTGGAAAACTATTGAAAATAAAGACCTCGAAAATGTTCAGAAAAACTCATTCTAGACCAGACCAACGATCATTGATTGAAGAACTAAGAAAAGAACTCGGGCCATATTTTGAAAAAGCAGAGCGTGTGATCAGTAGATTATTGAAGAAATATCCGAAGCAGTTCTTCATTGCCATGATAGTTCTGATCATTGGTTCAGGGATTCTAAGTTTCACTGTAATGAGAAATAGAAGCAAGAGAGCTTCCACATATGCTTCTCAAATTAGTTCTAATACGACTAATGGATTGGGGACAATTTTGAAAACTGGAAGTGCTTTAAGAGAAGTATTAAGCCTGCAAAACCAAATCAATTCTATTCTTAAAAAGGACTCACTTTCGTCCTTAGATACCCTGTCGCTTCAAAATGCATTTAAGAGACTCGAAGCTATCAGTCACCAATTAAACTCTAAAAAATAATAATATGAAGATCAACTTTAAAGAGCCGAGGTATATACTGCCTCTGATTGCTTTGCCCTTTCTCTTAGTTTTCTTTTACGTGTACAAAATCAGCTTTGGTAAAGATGAAACCGGAAAGAAAGCAGACAATCAACTTCAGGAAAATATTGCGGATGTTTCAGAACAGGTAAAAACCAGCGATCTCTCAAATAAGCTTGACGCTTACCGTGATCGATACAAAGACGGAGATGGTTATACGGCTGTCGGGGAAATCACAGAAGAGCAACCGACTCCACAAATGCCTGAACTATACAATCAGAATGAGAAAAAAATGCTTGATTCTATAGAGCGGTCGATGAATGAGAGATATGGCTTCGTTAAAACCAACGATCAAAATGCGTCCTCAAATTTTCCCGATGTAAAGCGCCGGGTTTCTTGGATAAGTAATGGTAATGAAGATAAAGCATTAGCTGAAGCTATAACAAAACTTAAAAGAAGCTCTCAATCTGAATCCTACCGCGAAGAAGAAGTATCAAATGATGAAACTGATCCATTGACTTTATTCAAGCAACAAATGGCTTTAATAGATAGCATGGGCAAAGCCAATGACCCTGAATATAAAGCCGAGTTATTGCGTCAAAAGCAGATGGATTTAGCTGAAAAGGAGTTAAAGAGCCGAAAGAAATTAATCGTGTCCAAGTCAATAAATCAGGCAGCTGTTTTTAACACAATTTCTGCCAGTCAGGATGAAACTTTTATCAGAGCAATTATCGATCAGAATGTCACAGGGTATGCCGGTTCAAGATTGCGTATTCGCGTACTGGACGACTTCTTCGCCGGACAATTTCTGATTGAAAAAGGAGCTTATTTATATGCACAAATTGCTGGTTTTACAGGTCAGCGTGTAAATCTTTCGGTTACGTCTATATTACAGGGAAGCCAAATCTTGCCAGTCCGGCTCGATATATACGATAATGATGGCTTGCCTGGCCTGTATGTTCCGGCATCAGCCTTTCGTGAGTTTTCAAAAGAGTTAGGAATGAATACCAGTCAGGGTATAAATCTGCAAGAGGCTGAATCAAACAGCCAACTGGTGATGAGCCTGCTTCAAAAAATGTTTCAATCTACCTCAACTGCGGTAGCTAAGTTGATCCGGCAGAACAAAGCCAAATTGAAATACAATACCCAGGTGTATTTGATCGACCCTGAAGAATTAAGGAACAAACAAAGTAATTATTAATCTATTCAGCCATGAAGAATTTAAGTATCCTCCTATCTTTTTTATTTTTAATCGCAACAAAGGGATTTGCTCAAAATACATCTGATGTCCTGCAAAATGATTTGCCTCACATCAAGATCAGCAAAGACCTGACTATTCATTTTATCTCGCCGGAAAATATTCAGTATGTAGATATTTCCACGCATTCAATTGCAGGAGATTTGCCTGTTAAAAATATCCTGCGTATTAAAGTATTGCCTGATTTAATTCAACAGCTTCTTCAATCTGGGAACAAGGCAGTGCTAACCGTGGTTGGCGAAAGTTATATCGCCCAATATCGACTTGATTATGTGCCCGAAAGTTGGGGACCCCATTTACCTGCAGAGGTTGAGATAAGCCCAGATCATATGAAACCGCTGGATTTTCCAGGTATTAGATTGACCACAAAGGATCTTCAAGCCTTGTCTCTGAAAATTCTCAAACAACCAAATCCTCCCGGTATTCGATCCGTTAAAGGGGCAGGAGTAAAAGCCATTCTAAATCAGGTATATGCCGTAGGGAATTATGTTTTCCTGGATATAAGCTATTTCAACCAGACTAATCTCCCTTATGAAATTGACGAACAGCGATTCAAAATCGAGGACAAGAGGATCACAAAAGCTACTAATTCTCAGTCTATAGAAATAAAACCTATCTGGAAGTTATATTCATCGGGATCTTTTAAAAAGCAATACCGAAATATCTATGTACTGAAGAAATTAACCTTTCCAGGAAATAAAGTTTTAAATATTGAGCTTAATGAAAAGCAATTATCAGGAAGAACTCTAAGTATGAGAGTTCAGTATCGCGACATTTTAAATGCTGATACTCTTTAGCATGTCATCCTATGGAAGAAACCAAAGAGCAGCAAAGCTTACATCGCTTTCTTCAGTTCGCAATTTATCTTTCCGTGGTTTTCGAAATTTTTCTTTTTTTCTATGTCACTCAGCTGTTAATCCATCAGCCAAAGGACGACTTTGGCTTAATTCCCTTTGCCGTCCGACTAGCTAGGATTCCAATTTACAAGCAGTTAATTTATAGCAAGCTGTTTACCATTTTGCTTATTTGTCTTGTATCAATTGGCACCCTAAGTAAAAAGAAGAAGGATTTACATCCTAAAAATCAGATTGCATATCCCTTAGCCATTGGCTTATTAATACTATTCTCAGGAATCTGGTTTCAGGGACGCCAGAGCACCGGATTATGGATGGGAGCCAACTGGTATGATGGTGCTTATATTATAAGTTCCTTTTTGGGAGTAATACTGATTCATGTTGCCATGGATAATGTCAGTAAGATTATAAGCTCCAGACTGGGAAAAGATAAATGGAACGTAGAAGGAGAATCCTTCATGCAACCACTCAAACCTAGAGTGAGTCCGTACTCAGTTAACATCCCAATGTTGTTTTATTATAAAGGCAAGGTTCGCGAGGGTTGGATAAATCTTGACAATATATTCAGAGGGACGTTACTTATCGGAACTCCTGGTTCGGGCAAGTCATTTGGAGTGGTAAATCCTTTTATCAGACAACTTCTGGCTAAAGAATTTACGCTTTGTGTATATGATTTTAAGTTCCCTGATCTGGGTCAGGTCGCCTATTACCATTTTCAACAGGCAAGAAAGCAAGGTAAATGCAAGGGATATAGTTTTCATGTATTAAACCTGAATGAAGTAGAAAAAAGCAGACGTATTAATCCCTGGAGAAAGGATTATATAACAACTCTTGCTGATGCTTCAGAGACGGCAGAAGGATTGGTGGAAGCATTAAAGAAAGGTGATAAGTCGGGCGGAAGTGATCAATTTTTTACCCAGTCGGCAGTTAACTTTCTGGCAGCTTGCATTTACTTTTTTAGCCGTCATGAAGACGGTAAATATTCTACTTTTCCACATGTACTCGCTTTTCTGAATTTATCTTATGAGGATATTTTCAGCACTCTTTTTTCGGAGCCGGAACTCAATTCCTTATTGTCGCCCTTTATGACCGCCTACCGGGCAAAAGCATTTGACCAGCTCGAAGGCCAGGTCGGAACTCTAAAGATCTTTATCAGCAGGCTTGCTACAAAAGAAACCTTCTGGGTGTTTTCGGGTGATGATTTCAATTTAAAAATCAGTGATCCGAAGAATCCCGGAATATTGGTTCTGGCGAATGATCCGGGAACGCAAAATATTAATTCAGCTTGTTACTCCATCGTTTTGAACCGGATGACTCGCCTGATTAATTCAAAAGGAAACAAGCCTTGCGGATTAATTATTGATGAAGTTCCCACCTTGTTTATGCATCGTATTGAAAACCTAATTGCCACTGCAAGAAGTAATAAGGTTGCGGTATTAATGGGTTTGCAGGAACTCCCTCAATTTAAGCAGCAGTATGGCAAAGAGACTGCAACTACTATTACCTCGGTCGTAGGAAATGTGCTCTCAGGTTCTGTCCGGAATAAAGAAACATTGGAGTGGCTCGAGCGGCTGTTTGGCAAGGTGAAGCAGGTAGGAGAGAGCCTGAGCATTGATCGTTCAAAGACTTCCTTATCTCTCAGTGAAAAGCTTGAGCCTCTCATACCCGCAGGAAAGATTGCTTCCCTAAAAGCAGGAGAGATCGTAGGGATGTTGGCAGGCGACGTAGTTAAAGATTTTACAGGAAAATATGAAACATCAGCCATTAATTGCCGGGTAAATTTAGATCTGTCGGCTATTAAAAAAGAAGAGCAATCTTACCAGGCACTTCCAGTCTACTATGATTTTGACGGGAATAAAGAAGAAGTTTTACGAAGGAATTTCCATAGAATAAACCATGAGGTGAACCTTTTGGTGGCAGAGTTTAGGGTTGGAAATTAAGATAACAGCTCCCCGGAAAGAGGACAATGAAAATCAATTCTTGTCCCAATCATTCACTTTATTAAAATGCAATTCATTTACTCTTTAAACTGATATATTATGAAGAAACAAATTAATGAAACGGATTTACCCCTTGATGATCTGGGGAAGATCGGACTCTTTCTTAATGGGAAATTAAATTTAGAAAAGGAAAATGTAGATGCTTTGTTAGCTGGGCGGAGAACGGATTTAATAAGTCTTAGAAATTTAAAGACCGAGGGCTTTCAGATACAGCAGCTGGATGCCAAACTTTCTCTCTTTAGATCAGAGGATGGCAAGGTTTCTTTAAATGTTCACCCCATCTATAAAGAAGCCAGAAATCATGGCTTACTCACTGACCTCGAGGCTGAACAGCTAAAACTAGGAGAGAAGAGTGTGATAAGGAAATATCAAAATACTCCGGAAGGAACCAGGAAAGTACATATCATAGAATATGATGCAGAGACCCGGGAGTTTATATCATATGATCCGGAATCAGTTCTAGCTCCTGATAAGGTAAATGGCGAATCCCTGACCCGAAGCCAGAAAGAGGGGTTTCGTAATGGCGAAATCATAGAGCTTTCTGATGGCACCAAGTTCCAGCACAGAGCTAGTGAACCACAAGGGATCAGATCTGACACTTCATCACTGATTATTTCTCTGCTATTGGATGGTGGTATTTCATATTTGATGTTGAAGGGGCTCAGGAGTTTGTCAGGAAGGGAAGGAAGCCAGAAAGAAGAATTTAGCAAGGGATATAGAGAGGCTTATGCCGAAATGGAGAAGAGTAATATTGCTTCAGATCTTTCTGAACAAAATAATAAGCATCCAAAGCTTCAGCAAAGTCGTGGATATGGCCATGTCGCTTCCAGGTAATGTCGCATGCCTGTTATCTTGAAGAACTCGGGTTTAAGAATAAAGTACTTGACTTTTTTGAACCTTATTTTGTTATCAATTCATCTGATTGCGTAGGCTTTGAGTATTATGTCAATCTTAAACTTCAGGCGACTGAATATTGCAGTAAAGAAGGCACCCGGATTCCATCTACCAGTGGAATCTGGATTACTGGAAGCGACAGTCCACCTCTGGTTAGAAACTTGTATCTGTTTTCGTCGGCATTAGAAGCGCTATCTTTTTTTCATTTTTTTACAGATAAGCTTCGATATCCCGAGCAAATCGCAATTATCTCTTTAGGGATTTTGCCCTCTTTGGCCCAAGTCAACCAATTAAAAACGGTCTATAGAAATGCTAAGATCCATTTTGTATTTGAGGCTGCACTTTTAGGAAGAGTATTTGATTGCAGACTTTTTCTTTGGATCAAAAATAAAGACGGCAAGTTTTCTTTTATCAAAGAAAGAAATGCCATTTCAATAGATTTTCGGTGTAAGACTTATCAGATTTCGGTGTCACAGCTTTCCTTATTTGCTTTTGAGAAGCGACTCGGTTTAAGATCAGGTATTCGTACGCATAAACCTCCTGTAAATTTTAACTCATTTTATGAACTCCTCCTGAGTTCTATTTAATCAACCTTTTAATTTATTGTATTATGAACGAAAAAAATCTGGATTACCTAAAAAACAGCTTAAAGTATCTTGGCTTTGGAGATAAGCTTAACGATGTTTTAGAAAAAGCTATCAGGCAGGAATTGTCAAAGTTTACAATTACTCTAAATAACACCATCAGTCCTCCGGGTATTGCCAAAGAAGATACGGTTGAACGTGATTTTATCCGTTATGATTTATCCTTCAGCAAAAGCAAGGAAAGTGACATGTATTTCTTGAATCAATACCAGGCGAAATTACTAAAACCGCATACTCCGGAGCGGGAGCAGGTTTTTACTTTAAATAATGGAAATTGGACTACGGCGAAGGAAGCATACAATTTACTTTCGGGAAGATCTGTAAATAAGGATATACCGGGAAAGGATGCGGATGCAGAGAAAGTAAATGTTTGGGCTAAGCTTGATTTGCATGTGAAAGACGCTCGAGGTAACTATCCTTTTAAGAATTATTATCCTAACTACGGGTATGATCTAGAAAATGCATTGGCGAAATATCCTATAGTTGAGTTGAAGGATTCTGAGAAAAAAGATGCGCTAGTTAGTTCTTTGAATAAAGGAGATTTAGGTTCTGCGCAATTAATCCTGAATGGGAAAAAGACTGCTGTATTTATTGCCGCCAATCCTGAAATGAAGGGGATTGATATTTATGATAAAAAGCTGCATCCTGTGAGAGATTATCATGTTTGGCCGGAGCTGTCAAACAAAGAACAGTCTTCGGTAGAAACGAATGTAGGAAAGGCAGAAAGAGGAAACGCTAAAGGCAAAAAAGCATCTCCAGATGATTCGGCTAAGCCTTGGAAACAGGATCTGCCAGATAGTACAAATCGTTCAGTCAGGCGATAAGAAGCTAATATTTAAAGCGTGAATGCACAGATGCATTCGCGTTTTTTGTTCGGCGTGTGAAATGTGAATTTTCTGATACCATAAAAAAGCCCTATCAAGTTCAACCGGGGAAGGTGGTCAGTTTACTCCGGAATATGTGGTCAGTTTGCTCTGTTTTTTTCCACTAGTCAAACTCCCGTACTAAATTTAAAACACTTTAGGCGTAAATAGTTACGAGCTGGAAGGCAAAGCAAATTCAAGACAAATTTTGCAGATCCTCAGATTGCCTGCGATATAATTTCTCTTTGTTTAGGAAATTCGAGGAGCATTTTCTTGTATCATTAAACGGATTTTAAGGTAATAAAAAAGGCTGCCGGTATCCCTTATCCCTCCGGCAGCCTTTTCGTTCAGTCAGGTAAGCCCTTATTTTTTCAAGATTTTAAAAGTTTTTACGTCATCACCAATGACTTTTTAGCAGATAGATGTCTGCTTTGAGATTCTCTACGTAGAATGAAACTGAACTTTCGCCTTTGATAGCTTGTTGCAACACTGTTTGCCCGATTGAATTCATAATCACTATTTGCCGTACATTTTTTGTATTAGGACCCAAATCAATTTGAAGTTGGTGCTGTACAGGATTTGGGTAAACAGCAATTGACGATTGAAAATCAACAGGCTGGTACAAAATAGGGCTAACAATACTAACCGTTGCAGGGCGCTGCTACACAAACCTAACTTACAACCATGTTTAAAATGAGCAAGTGCCGCGTTTTTTGAGATGTTGATTAATTCTCCATTGTGGCAAATGTTGACCTTATCAGCAATTTTGACATTAACCGTTTTGGGTTCACTCAAATTTGGTCCGTCACTTACCTTAACTTGCAGAGAATAAGATGTGGTGCTGAAATCAATAGCTTCCGAATGAGCAAGAGTAATTAGTCCGGTAGCTGTATCAATAGCGAAGGCGGACATACCTGTTCCTCCTGTAATCGTCCAGTTCTGAATAGTGCTGAAGCCCGGCTATTATTTGTTTTATTAACAATAGTACTATATGTCCTATCACTTTCTCTAACTCAGGTTTTTACTGACTTATATATTAGCACTTAATTTTTCAGGCTGAAAGTTTATGAACCCTACCAATTTTTAAGACTAGCCAAGCCAAGGGATGTAAAAACGCCATAATTATGAACCATTGTAAATAACCATTTCCTTGTACTAAGCTCAAAAGCGGGCTAAACATTGCATGAAGCCCTTGGTCTAAAAAGCCTGCGGAAGTTGAACTGTCTTTAGATACCATAGCTGCAACCATCATATTCATGATAATACCTCCTATAGTACTTCCGGCTGCAACTACACTGAAAACAGTTCCTAAAGAATGTTTAGGAACTACATCTACCACCAAAGAGCTAATATTAGTAAGCCAGGCCAAAGAAGCCAGAACGGCACAAAATGTTAAAACCATAGAAAGATTTAGATCGGTAACATTGGCAATGAAAGGAGATAATGGCATTATACATGCACAACCTAACATTACCCACATTCTACTATTTGGAGCTTTACCTCCTTTTTTAATGATATAACCAGAAATCAGTCCACCTAATAAACTGCCAATCCCCGCCGCCGCATAAATGATCCATGTTATTTTTAACGATTCTTGGCTTAACCCTCTATCAGCGCTTAAATATTTTGGAAACCAAAATTGATAGAAATACCAAACAGGGTCAGTAATTAATCTTCCAATCAATAATAACCAAGTCCCTCTAAACATTAATACTGTTTTCCACGACCAAGCATTTTTAGCTGCCAAATCATCTGGATTTTCATCCGCCTCAGCAGCTTGAATCATATTCAATTCAGAAGAAGTAATAAGGGTGCTTTTTTCTGGTTTTGTATAAGTAATGCTCCACGGTATTAACCAAATTAATCCCGCTAAGCCCGTTAAAATAAATGCTAACTTCCAACCTGTGCCCTGGCCTAATATTTCCGTTACAACCGGCATGGTTTCCGCATAGGTATGGGTTGCTAATGGAATAACTAGATATGGAGCTAATGTTGCTCCAATTGTAGCACCCATGGTATACAAACCAATAGCAATTCCCCTTTCTTTTGCTGGAAACCATTCAGAAACGGCCTTACTCGCTGCAGGCCAGACACCCGCTTCTCCTAAACCTAACATAAATCTATAAACTCCCAAGGAGGTTACTCCTTTTGCCGCCGCTGTAAACATATTTGCTAAAGACCACCAGGCTACAAAAAATAACATAGCTTTTCGTGTTCCAATTTTGTCTGCTATACGACCTGAAATTAAGTAAGCGATAGTGTACGCAATTAAAAATATATTAATGACATTAGCGTAGTCATTGTCATTCATTTTTAAATCCACCTGTATTGTAGGTGCTAAAGCAGAAAGGGTTTGCCTATCTATATAATTTAGAACCGCTGCAAAAAACAGTAGCACAACTATCCACCATCTCAATCCTTTAATTTTCATTGTTTATCCTAATTTATTTTTACAATTATAATTTGATATAATTAATTCTATTTATTAGCATAATAGACCCTAAGTTATCTATTCGCCATAAATACTAAATTCTCGGATACTTGTAGCTGTAACCGAAGGGTTTAGTGTACCAGTAATTGTCAACTTAACAAAGCGAGCCGTTACGTTTTTTATTAAATATGTTCCATTTACCAATTGAGAAACGTTAAATTCTATTTGATTAACGCCAGATACAACAGGTTTATCCTGATAGTTTATAACTTTCCCGTTTAGGTCTAGGATCTGAAAACGAATAGACTCTTGATTCTCTGCGTTCAATGTTAAAGTGATTTTATCTTTCGTGGGGTTGGGATTGCTATACTAGTATTACTTGAAGACCACGTTCCGCCATTTACGGTTGATCTAAAGGTGGTAGTACCTGATACCAATATTTCTTGGTTTCCGCTCAATGTTCCTGCATTTCCTATAGATTTACCATAAATACTAAATGCACCATCACTTTCTCTAGCTTCAACTTTATATTGATAAATTCTATTGAGATAAGATGATACTTTTGAAGCTTGAATATTTTTATCTTCTCCCAGATCTATTTCAATAAATTGTGGATATTCTCCCACACTAGTCCAAAAATCCAAATCACATTCATCAATACCATTTATAACATTCGTAGCAGGCTTACCGGACTCAGCTGTCGAGAAGGAGCTTATAATGCCAGTAATAGATAAGTTTGGCTCTAGATCAGTATCCTTTGCATAACTAAAAAAATATAGAACAGTTAATAAAATTATTAGTCTAATTTTCATTATTGTGTTTGATTTAAAAAAATGTAATTGATGACTATGCAATTCAATAACTTCTACAGCTCTTGTTTTTAACACACTTTTCTAAACTGCTTTAATTAAGTTTTATAAATTTTTTCACGTTATTTCCCCATTTAATTAGATATATTCCACTCGCTAGTTCTGAAACATTAAATTCTATCTGATTAATACCCGACACAACGGCTTTGTTCTGAAAGTGTTTAACTTTTCCATAAAGATCAACTATCTGAAAACGGCCTAGCTCTTGCCTTGCAGAATTAAATGTCAATGTGATTTTATCTTTTACAGGATTAGGATATAGTTTTGAAGTAATATCTTGAGAATCGACTTTTAAAACAGCTATCTGCTGAGTTCCGCTTAACGTCCCTGCATTTCCTAATGATTTACCGAAAATATAAAACTCCCGAATACTGGCGACAGTAGATGTAGTGGGTGTACCTGTAATGGTGAGTTTAACATATCGAGCTGTTTTAGACCAAAAATCGTTGACATGAACTGTTGTATTATTTGTTTTATCTACAACAGTAGTGTACGTGCCATTACTTTCTCTAGCCTCTATTTTATACTTATAAACCCGATTAGCATAAGATGAAACCCTTGATGCTGAAATATTTTTATCTGTACCTAGATCAACCTCTATATATTGTGGAAACCCGGTTAAGCTAGTCCATAAATTAGTATCATTATCTAAACTATCAATAGCGTTAGTAGCTGGCCTAGTGGAAGGAGAACTAGTACTTGAAAATGAACTAATAGTGCCCTGAATTGCTAAGTTTGGATCTAATTCTACGTAAACTTTTCTGGTCGCAGTATCGCTTGTTGTCGTATAAGTGCCTTTAACAATATAACTAATAGTAGCCTCTCCCAATGCAACTCCAGTAACCTTCCCGGTTGTAGCATTTACCGTTGCTATGCTCGGATGACTTGATGACCATGTCCCACCAGTTACGGTTGAGCTGAAAGTTGTAATTCCTCCCGGAAGGGAAATTTGCTGTGTTCCGCTTAATGTCCCTGCATTTCCTAAAGATTTACCAAAAATATAAAACTCCCGAATACTTGCAACCGTTGATGTAGTGGGAGTACCTGTAATTGTAAGTTTAACATATCTAGCTGTTGTAGACCAAAGATCAGTCATAGGATTTAAAGTATTATTTGTTTTATCAACCACTGTAGTATATGTACCATTACTTTCTCTGGCTTCTATTTTATACTTATAAATCCGATTAGCGTAAGATGAAACCTTTGAAGCTGCTATATTCTTATCTGCCCCCAAATCAACCTCTATAAATTGAGGAAATCCCATGGAGCTAGTCCAGAGGTTGTCATCAGCATTGATGTCGTCAATAACGTTGGTGGGAGGTCTGGTGGAGGGAGAGCTGGTACTTGAAAATGAGCTAATGGAACCGTTAATCGCTAAATTGGGTCCTAATGTAGAATCCGTTACCGTTACGGTTCTGGTTGCTGTCGCAGCTAACCTTTCATTATTAGCTAAAATAGTATAGAATATTGTTGCACCACCTAAAGCAACACAAGTAACCTCCCCAGTTAAAGCATTCACTTTCGCAGTACTCGTATCACTTGAAGACCATAATCCCCCACTAACAGTTGATTTAAAAAGAGTAGTAATAATAGTATCAGGTTTTGGCAAATTAACTTCCTGTACTCCACTAAGTATTCCAGCACTTTCTAAGGATTTTCCATAAATACTAAACTCTCTAATACTTACCGCATTACCGGTATAAATGTGTGCACCTGTAATGGTTAGCTTAACAAATCTGGCTTTTTTGGACCAAAAATCATTCACAAAAACCGCTGTGTTATTTGTTTTATCAACAACGGTACTATAAGTACCATTACTTTCTTTAGCTTCTATTTTATATTTATAAATTCTGTTAGCATAAGAAGACAGCTTTGAAGCTTGAATATATTTATCGGCGCCGAGGTCAATTTCTATAAATTGAGGAAATCCTGTTAAGCTGGTCCACAAATCAAGATCACAATAATCAATACCGTTTATGACATTATAAGCAGGTCTATCAGATTCTGCCGCTGAGAATGCACTTATAACACCATTAACAGATAGATTAGGCTGCAAATCTGGTTCTTGTGAATAAGCAAAAAAACAAAAGAAGGTTAATAATAGTGTTAGTCTAATTTTCATTACTTGGGTTATTTTTTGGTTCAATTGTAATTAATAGTAATGCAATTCAACCAGCTAAGCATAGTGAAATTATTTTTCCTATCTTATTTCTCACACTACAGCTAATAAAAAGGTTTATTCAGTATCTATATTATCTTTCAAGAGCAACTAAAATTTGACAAATAATTTGGTTTGGTCTAGTCTGGTTTAGCAAATGTAATTATTAAAATTTTTAATCCAAATGTTTTTTAAATAAAATTTATACCCTTTTTAGTATTGATTTTTATAAGAAATTTGCAAAAGGATTAACC
>CAMPKC010000030.1 GCA_946887045.1 uncultured Sphingobacteriaceae bacterium
AGAATTTTGTTAAGCGTTTAACTCAGGCATTTGAAGATTTGAATTGCATCAATGCAAACGACAAGCTTTAAGCTTTAAAGTTGATACTTATAGCAGTTGCTCTTCTCCAGAAAAGCAACTGCTATTTAATGTCTGCTATTTATTCCGAATATTTGAAGCCCTATGTTTCTTGTTAGGTGAGAGTGATTTAATTATTACAATCAATATCAGTAGCCTTGAGGAAAATATCCTTATCCAAAAGAGAATGTTTGTCTAAAACGATTAACGCTTAGCGATTACCGCCGATCCTTTATATAAACATGGTCGCTTATTCCTCCGGTTCTACCTCCATCAACGTTTTCTCGATGCGGGTATCAGGAATAATCCATATGATTGCGACGATAACATAAATTGCAAGGCTTACCCATGCGTTTACTAAAGCCATTAACATGGCCGATAGATAAAGAGCCAGTGATATTTTCCCCTTAGTATCCTTGCCGATAGCTTTACCTAATATAGATTCAGCACCATGATGCTTGATTAATAACTTAGCTAGTATTGTATAGGCGAGGGCATTCATGAAAAGAACAAATCCATAGAAGGCAATCGGCCACTTTGTGAAATGATTTTCTCCCATCCAACCGGTAACGAAAGGAATTAAAGAAAGCCAAAAAAGAAGGTGCATGTTTGCCCATAAAATTTTACCGTTAATCGTCTTTGCCGCATGCATCATATGATGATGATTATTCCAATAAATCCCAATGTAGATGAAGCTGAGAACATAACTTAAAAAAACCGGAAACAATGGTTTTAATGCTGCAATTGTATTATCATGGGGAATTTTCATTTCAAGTACCATGATGGTTATAATTATAGCAATTACACCATCACTAAATGCTTCAACTCTTCCTTTTTTCATAATATTAAAACTCGTACTCTTGAATAATTAGTTAGATACAGTTTACGGATTTGTCTTTTACAAAAAAATCCAGGCTATGGCCTGGATCGTTTTAATTTTTATGTCTTTTTAATCTCTTCCCAAAACTTCTTCAAGTTTTTCACCTGTAACGGTCTCCCTGATCTTGGTCTCCAATTCCTCCATAAGTTCAGGATTATCCAAAATGAGTTGTTTTACCGCGTCACGACCCTGACCTAGTTTGGTGTCATTATAACTAAACCATGAACCTGATTTACGTATAATTTCAAAATCGACCCCCAAGTCGATTATCTCACCGACTTTTGAAATACCCTGACCAAACATGATGTCAAATTCCGCAATGCGGAAAGGTGGAGCAACTTTATTTTTTACAACTTTTACTTTAACCCGGTTACCAGAAACTTCATCACTGTCTTTTATTTGCGAGGTTCTTCTAATATCCAGACGTACAGAAGCATAGAATTTGAGTGCATTACCACCGGTTGTTGTTTCCGGATTGCCAAACATTACACCAATCTTTTCACGCAACTGGTTAATGAAGATACAGCAACAGCCTGTTTTTGCAATTGTCCCGGTTAGCTTGCGTAAAGCCTGTGACATTAAACGGGCCTGTAATCCCATTTTTGAGTCACCCATCTCACCTTCTATTTCCGCTTTGGGAACTAAGGCTGCTACCGAGTCAATTACGATTATATCTATAGCTCCAGAGCGAATCAGGTTGTCCGCAATTTCTAAAGCCTGCTCACCATTATCAGGTTGAGAGATCAAAAGATTCTCAATGTCAACGCCGAGTTTTTTAGCATAATATTTGTCGAACGCATGCTCCGCATCAATAAATGCTGCGATGCCTCCTTTTTTCTGAGCTTCGGCAATAGCGTGAATTGCTAAGGTGGTTTTTCCTGACGATTCCGGGCCGTAAATCTCGATTACACGACCTTTAGGCAGTCCACCTATACCTAAAGCTATATCGAGGGTTAAAGACCCGGTCGAGATAGCATCAGTTTTTTCAACAGCAGTATCACCAAGCTTCATGATGGTGCCTTTACCGTATGATTTTTCTAGTTTATCAAGAGTAAGCTGTAGTGCTTTTAATTTATCTGCGTTGCTCATTTTTTTAGTTTGTCAATTGCGAATGTAGGATTTAAATGCAAAATGCTAAAATTTTTATCAATTTTTATTTTGCATCTTTTTAAATTTATTCTTTTACTTCGAATTTCTTTAGCACTGTTGAAAGTTTATTGGCTTTTTTACGGGCTTTCAGCGCTTTATCTTTTTTACGCTCTGCTACGGCCGCTTTAGTCAGGGCAGTGGCAGTCTGCTGATATTCATAGTATTTGCAAAACCATGATATTGGACATATTTCGCATTTTGGTCTTCTGGCCTGACAAATATAGCGGCCGTGTAAAATGAGCCAATGATGTGCGTGTCGGATGGTGTCTTGTGGCAGGTATTTTATTAATTGTTTTTCAACTGCAAGTGGGGTGGTAGCATTCCTGGTCAAACCCAAGCGATTTGCCACTCTGAAAACGTGTGTGTCAACAGCTAACGCCGGTGCTTCAAACACAATGGATGTAATAACATTAGCCGTTTTTCTTCCAACTCCCGGTAAGGTTTGTAAGTCATCCATCGAAGAGGGGACCTCACCATTAAACTTTTCCACTAGCAGCTTTGCCATGCCAACAAGGTGTTTTGACTTGTTGTTAGGGTAGCTCACCGAACGAATATATTCAAATACCTCTTCTGGGCTTGCTTTTGCGAGGGTAAAGGCATCAGGATATTTTTCGAAAAGTGCTGGAGTTATTTGATTGATTCGCTTGTCGGTACATTGGGCCGATAAAATCACTGCTACCAAAAGTTGGTAGGGATTATTGTATTCGAGTTCTGTTTGTGCATCGGGCTGGTGTGTAGAAAAATACTCTACAAAAGCTTTAAAACGATCTTGTTTAAGCATGCACAAAAGTAACATTAGCCGTCTTTAGTTAAAAGACAGCTGAAAACAAATAAAACAAGTTTTTATAATGTCTTAGAGTGGTTAAGAATCTGTTCTATAGCCTGCGGTGATGGATCGAAAGAAATTTGGTTTAACTCTTCCTTTATAGAATTGTAGAATATCTCATCGTCTTCACTTAAAGCGGAGATAGAAGTCGTGTTTATTCCTCTTAGCGGGAATAAATTAAACTCAGAATCAGTGGTAGAAGTTTGTAACATAAGCAATGCCGTTAATTGTTTCGGTGACGTTTAATATACCAATTAAACGGCATTGCAAACCTAATATTTTACAATAAGTTTCTTTTTTTGAAACTAGTTGATTTTCAGGCTCATTTCTTTTGTTTGCATCATCTTTCGAAGGTTGTTCAATGCATAACGCATCCGTCCAAGCGCGGTATTAATGCTTACTTGGGTAATATCAGCGATTTCTTTGAAGCTTAAATCTCCGTAATGACGCATAATCAAAACCTCTTTTTGCTCTTCCGGTAATAACTGGATGAGTGTCTTCAGATCTTTATGGGTCTGATCTCTTATCATCTTGTCTTCAATGCTTTCATCATAAAAGCCAAGCACATCAAAAATGTCAAAACCATCGCCACTGGTAATAACCGGTGTGCGTTTTTCCTTGCGGAAATGGTCGATCACTAAGTTGTGTGCTATTCGAAGTACCCAGGGTAAAAACTTACCCTCCTCATTATACTTACCCGCTTTTAAAGTGTTAACCACTTTAATGAAAGTATCCTGAAAAATGTCTTCTGCTAAATACTGGTCCTTAACCAGCATATATATAGATGTATAAACTTTGGATTTGTGTCTGCGAATCAGCTCTTCCAAACATGTCTCTTGACCCGTTATGTACAAATGTACTAACTCGTGGTCGTTCTTTTCCTGAAGCTTCATAGGACTCCTATTTAAATTCCCCTTAATCAATTGTAAGTAATAAAGTTATTTAAGTAGAGTTGTATCTATAAGCTTCTCCTTTTAGTTTAAATTGTGATAAGTGTGTGCAGTGTGTATTATCAAATATAAGCAAATATATTGTATGTACAAACATTTATTTTAAAAAAATTTACACTAATTGGTAGTATTTTTGGTGCGCAAACAATCCGTATAAATTCTCTTTTGTTTTATATACGAGAAAAAGTTCAGTTAGGTTTCATGAGTGTAGAATCAGAAAAAGATCCCAGGAAATATATAATCATAAAAGGCGCCAGAGTTCATAATCTTAAGAATATTGATGTTGCCATACCTAAGAACAAGCTGGTGGTAATTACTGGTATGTCGGGTTCGGGAAAGTCATCGCTGGCGTTCGACACTTTATATGCCGAGGGGCAGCGCAGGTATGTAGAAAGTTTATCGTCCTACGCACGGCAGTTCATGGGGCGGATGAATAAACCTGACGTTGACTATATAAAAGGAATTGCGCCGGCTATTGCTATCGAGCAAAAGGTAATAACGAGTAATCCAAGATCAACTGTTGGAACTTCTACCGAAATTTACGACTACTTAAAACTTCTGTTTTCGAGGATTGGGAAAACGTATTCACCTGTTTCTGGGCTTGAAGTAAAAAAAGACTCAGTAACAACTGTTGTAAACTTTATATCGGCTTTGCCCGAGGAAACGTCTGTAACTATTTTTTGTCCTCTTCATCCACACAGTAACAGAACGGTAAAGGAGGAATTAGCAGTTCTGTTACAAAAAGGTTTTCTAAGAGTTTATTTTCATGATAAGCTTTCAAAGATCGAAGATTTATTGGAAGAGGATTCTATAAAAAACGATAAATTAACTGATTCGAATGTTCTGAAGATTGTAATCGACCGTATATCAGTTAACCAGGAAGAGGAGACGATAAGCCGCATTGCAGACTCTGTTCAAACAGCTTTTTTTGAAGGTAAAGGCGATTGTTATGTCGAAGAGAATGGTACCAGCCATTTCTTTTGCGATCGGTTTGAACTTGACGATATTCGCTTTGAGGAGCCAACTCCTAATTTTTTCAGCTTTAATAACCCCTATGGCGCCTGCAAACGATGTGAAGGGTATGGAAAAGTTATTGGTATAGACGAAGATTTAGTTATCCCTGATAAGAATAAATCAGTGTATGACGGAGCTATCGCACCATGGCGCGGAGAAAAAATGCGTGAGTGGCTGGATGTATTGCTAAAGAATGCTTTAAAATTCGACTTTCCCGTTCATCGGTCTGTTAACCATTTAAGCGATGATCAAAAACAATTGTTATGGACGGGAAATAAATACTTTCGGGGACTGGATGAGTTTTTTAAACACCTTGAAGAGCAGACCTATAAAATTCAGTATCGCGTAATGCTTTCGCGCTACCGCGGAAAAACTAATTGTCCAGAATGTAAAGGCAGCAGACTGCGAAAGGATGCTACTTACGTGAAAATTAACGGTCAATCGATTACTGACATCGTTCTTATGCCACTGGATAAGGCGAGGGAGTTTTTTCAAAATCTGAATCTCGGGGAAAATGAAACCAAAATAGCAAAACGTTTGCTGGCTGAAATAAGTAACAGGATAGGGTTTTTAAACGACGTTGGCTTAAGCTATCTTACTTTGAACCGTCTTTCTAATACTTTGTCGGGTGGTGAGTCTCAACGCATTAATCTTGCTACTTCTTTAGGGAGTTCATTGGTTGGGTCAGTTTATGTATTAGATGAGCCCAGTATTGGGCTGCATCCGCGGGATACCCAAAAGCTAATCGGGGTGCTGAAATCTTTAAGAGATGTTGGAAATACAGTATTAGTAGTTGAACACGAAGAAGAGATTATGAATGCTGCAGATTACCTTATTGATATCGGTCCTGCGGCCGGAACTCACGGCGGAAACCTGATGTTTACAGGTAACTATGAAGAAATTATTAAAGATAAAAATAGTCTTACCGGTCAATATCTGAGCGGAAGGGAACAAATTGACATCCCTTTTAGCAGAAGAAAATGGAATGATTTTATAGAGGTAAAAGGCGCCAGAGAGAATAACCTCCAGAATATTGATGTTAAATTTCCCCTTAATGTATTTACTTGCGTTACAGGAGTTTCTGGTTCCGGTAAAACTTCATTGGTGAAACGAATTTTACAGCCTGCAATTCAAAAAGCAATTGGCCACTATTCCGGCGAGCAGACCGGTGCGTATAGTGAACTTACCGGCGATTTTAATAAAATCGAGCAAGTAGAGCTGGTTGATCAAAATCCGATTGGAAGGTCGTCCCGTTCGAACCCGGTGACCTATGTTAAGGCCTGGGATGAGATCCGTAATCTTTATGCATCACAGCCATCCGCAAAAGCGGCGGGATTAAAACCTGCTGCATTTTCTTTTAATGTCGAAGGTGGGCGGTGTGATGTTTGTCAGGGCGAAGGCGAGGTAAAGATTGAAATGCAATTTATGGCAGATATTTATCTGAAATGTGAGGCCTGCGATGGAAAACGCTTTAAGCAACATGTTTTGGATATCACCTATCAGGAGAAGACAGTTTCTGAAGTTTTAGATCTAACTATTGATGAAGCGATCGATTTTTTTAAAAATGAGTCTAAGATTATCGCCAAAATGCAGCCCTTGGCCGATGTCGGACTAGGGTATGTCCATTTAGGGCAATCGTCTAACACTCTTTCGGGCGGCGAAGCCCAACGGATAAAACTGGCTTCATTTCTTATCAAAGGGAATAATAGCCATAAAACACTATTTATATTCGACGAGCCGACCACCGGCTTGCATTTTCATGATATCAAAAAATTATTGAAATCTTTTAATGCTTTGTTAGACCAGGGTAATACAATTTTGGTTATCGAACACAATATGGATGTGATTAAATGTGCTGATTGGGTGATAGATATTGGTCCTGAAGGAGGAGACAGAGGTGGAAAACTTATGTTTGAAGGTGTTCCTGAAGATTTGATTGAAAAAGAAGAATCATATACCGGACAGTTTTTGAAGACTCATTTTAAAAAATAAAAAGGGTATCCTACTTATCATATATACTTTGTATTTTTGGGCGCAGATCACCTTATTTAAGCCCTAATGGAGATAAACACGATAGAAGAGCCGGAAATAATAGTTCAGGAAGACCCGATTATATCGCAACCTCAACTTCGTAAAACAAAGCGATTACTCACAGTAGCTTCTATGTGTCTTATTGTTATAGCGATCATAGTATTATGGGTGTTTGTTCCGTCCTTCAAAGCGTATTTTTCCGATGTTCCCACTAATTTTTATTATTTCCTGATAGCCGGTTTCATTTTTGCAATGATAGACGGTGCAATAGGTATGTCGTACGGTGTTACTTCTACCACATTCAGTTTGTCTATGGGAATTCCACCCGCTTCCGCCAGTACAGCTGTGCATCTGTCAGAGATACTCAGTAACGGAATTGCAGGGCTAATGCATTACAAAATGGGTAATGTAAACATGAAGCTTTTTAAGATGCTGGTAATTCCAGGCATTATTGGAGCCATGATTGGGGCATTTCTGTTATCTTCATTGGAGCATTATAGCAATTATACTAAACCGGCTATTTCTTTATACACGCTGATTCTGGGAACGGTGATTCTGTCAAAGGCATTTAATCTTAAAAGAAAAAAGGGCGAGGTGAAAAAGAAAATTAAAAATATAACTGCCCTCGGCTTTGGAGGAGGATTAATTGACGCTGTTGGCGGAGGTGGCTGGGGATCGATTGTACTTTCGACCTTAATTGCGGGTGGACGACACGCTCGATTTTCCTTAGGTTCGGTTAAAGCTTCCAGATTTTTTGTGGCCTTTATGAGTTCATTGACATTTATCACCATGTTGAAAGGCCTTCATTGGGAAGCGATTGGGGGGCTGGTTATTGGAAGCGCAATTGCTTCGCCGATTGCAGCGCGGGTTTCGAACCGTATTTCGGCCAAGAGTATTATGGTAGCTGTTGGAATAATTGTTATCCTGGTAAGCTTGAAAAGTATTCTGACGTTTTTATTTAAGATGATATAGCCTTCTCCTTCATCTTTTTGACACAATTTTTACCCTAATCTTCCGTAAGTTTGCTTCCTGATGAAAGAACAATCCAAACTAATACGTAAACAGGCACCGCGTAGCCAAAACAGGGAACATTCGGTTCCTTTATACCTTACTTCAAGCTTTATCTTTGATGACGCAGAGCAGGGAAGGGCTATTTTCGCGGATGAAATTCAAGGCAATATTTATTCCCGTTATTCTAATCCGAATACATCTGAGTTTATAGATAAAGTGTGCGAACTCGAAGGTGCCGAAGCGGGATTAGCATTCTCTTCGGGTATGGCCGGTGTTTTTGCATCACTTGCAGGTCTGCTGAAAAGCGGTGATCACATCCTGGCTTGCCGTTCAATATTTGGTTCCACTCATCAGTTACTAAATCAATTGTTTCCTCGCTGGGGAATTACATACACCTACGTGGACGCTTCAAAGCCGGAGGAGTGGGAAGCTGCAATAAGGCCGGAAACCAAAATGATCTTTTTGGAAACGCCATCAAATCCAGGTTTGGAATTAGTAGATCTGGAATGGCTTTGCGGACTCAAAAAGAAACATCCGAACATTATTATAAATGTAGATAACTGTTTTGCTACCCCTTATCTGCAAAAGCCTATACAATATGGAGTTGACCTTGTGAGTCATTCTGCTACTAAATACTTCGACGGACAAGGTCGTGTTTTGGGTGGTGTAGTGGTTGGAAGGGCCGATCTGATGAAAGAATTGATGTTCTTTATCCGCCATACGGGGCCCGCTATGTCGGCATTTAATGCCTGGATTTTTTCTAAAAGCTTAGAAACGCTTACTATTCGCATGGATCGTCATTGCAGTTCAGCGTTGAAGCTAGCCGAAATGTTAGAGCAACATTCTGAAGTAGAGCAGGTTCGATATCCTCATTTACCTTCGCATCCTCAATATGAGTTGGCAAAACGACAAATGAAACAGGGTGGAGGAATTGTTACTTTTAACATAAAAGGGGGTTTTGAACGCGCAAAGAAATTTCTTGATGCTTTAGAAATGATCTTAATTTCATCAAATTTAGGCGATTCAAGATCGATTGCAACGCATCCGGCTTCCACAACACATTCTAAACTGAGTGAAGAAGAGCGTCAGGCAATTGGAATTCAGCCGGGAAGTATTCGTATTTCTGTCGGGCTCGAGGACGCAGAGGACATTCTTAATGATATTAAACACGCCTTAGATAATTCAAAATGAAAGTAGAATTAAAACGACTTAACGACGCTGTACATTTCGAAGCTTCAGGTGCAGAGGATGTGAAGGTTCATGTAGACGGTTCTGAAGCTATCGGGGGGCAGGGACTCGGTGTTAGACCAATGGAGCTTGTGTTGATGGCTTTAGGCTCTTGCAGCTCTTTTGACCTGCTTTCTATCCTTAAAAAGCAACGTCAGGATGTAGCTGATGTATCTGTTTCTGTTAAAGGAGAGCGGAGGGACGGAGTGCCCGCTGTCTTTACAAAAATTCACATGACTTTTAATATCAGCGGGAATTTAGATGCAGCTAAAGTTGATAAGGCCGCCGAACTTGCCGTGAAAAAATACTGTTCTGTGCATGATATGCTTGCGGCGGGCGGTGTAGAAATTACGTATTCCATAAATCTAAATCATACTTAATTATTAACTTTTAAATTTATCTCTGCTAAGCTGATGGTTTCTTAAGAAGGATAGGCATTCATTTTACAACGCTGTAATACGCTAAATGGCTGTCTGACCTTTATAAAGTTATGTGGATCGTATAATAAAGCGCCATTCGCTCAAAAAGCGGATGGCTTTTTATTTCTCAGGAGTTCCGTTTCTTTCTGTGTTTTTGTTCGAAAATATTTCAAGATTCCAGATCTTTTCTGCCTTTCGGCCGATAAGCCAGAATGAGATTGCCAGGATTCCAAAAAAAATCGCTTTATCGGTTCGATCCCATAAATATTCAAAATAGCGGGTGTAAATGTTAATCAGTAGAAAAGTAATTCCAAATTCTCTGGCAATTTCATCTTTTCTCTTAAGTCCGTAGATTATAAAACCCGCGGAAATCAGAGCGGAGATAATGCCGTAATAAAAAATGTCTTTTTGCTTAATGTTAAACCAATCTTCGAGGTTGCCAAAGTTTCCAAAGATAGAGAGCAACCATAACGAGACAAAAAGGTACAGCAGCCCAATAATATAGGTTGCAGTTCTAAATATCTCAAGAGTTTTGATCCTGTAAAGGTTAAATCCTGCAAAGGTTAAAAATGCACCGAAAAACACAAAGCGTAAGGGGTAGTTCATGCGTAGAAAATAATCACTCCACGCAGTTTGGTAGCCCGTTTCTGTTCCGAACCAGCTTCCCAGAGAGATTAACGCAAAAGCCCAGATTACCTGCGATTTAAATTTCAGTGCTAAGTATCCATATACAAAAACCGACAATAAAAACAATATTGAGAAATGACCTGAGCCATTATCGAGAGCCTTGCCCAGAAAGGCAATAGAGCTTGCGGTAAATAATACTCCTACAGATATAGTCGCTTCGTTGCTGAAAATTTTTTCAGGAAACAGATCTTTGCTTTTTTGTCCCCGATAATAAAACCAGGCCGCCAACCCAGCCGAAATTACGCTGATTATAATATCCGGTGTATCAGAAATCCTTGCTAGAAGATCAAGTACATCGTCATCAATAACCAAAGACGCAAATGCTATAAGTCCACAAGCTAAAGCAACCCAAAAAGAATATTGAGCCAGACGTCGCCAGTCAAACTCTTTTACATCATATGAATTTTTGAGTTGTTCGGCGGTTTCGGTATTAACAATTCCATTACTCTGCCAGTGGTTTATGGTACTGTTTAAAAAGTCCGCTTCCTGTTTATCAAGGTTAAGTTTTTTCAAAATGTCTTAAGATTATCTTAAAGATTTACCCTTAGGATAACAAACTTATTGCCGATTGTTTATCCTTTGTAATTTGAGCCTTTAATTCATCCATATTATCAAACCGCATATCATCCCTGATAAAGTGATGATATTCAATTGTAATGTACTGGCGATAAATATCTCGCGAAAAGTCGAAAATGTTTACTTCTATGTTTTTTGACATACCGTTTATCGTGGGGCGATTTCCAATGTATGCCATTCCATTATAGACTTGAGAGTCTGAGTCAATTTTTACCTTTACGGCATATATCCCGTCTCTCGGAATAAGCTTATAGTTTTCTTCAATTAAAAGATTGGCTGTCGGAAAGCCCATTGTTCTTCCTAATTGATCCCCTTTTATAACTCTGCCGTATAAGCTAAAAGGATATCCAAGAAATTCGTTGGCCGTTTCTACATCTCCTTTTAACAAGGCTTGTCGTATTTGAGTTGAACTTATCGCAACATCGTGGATGTCTTGTTCCGGAATTTCTTCTACTTCGTAATTATAATCGGAAGAGCATTTTTGCAATTCTTTCAAGTCACCTTGGCGGTCTTTCCCAAAGTGATGGTCGTAACCAATGATGATTTTTCTGGTACCAATTTTATCAACCAGAATTTGTTTGATATAGGTTTCTGCGCTAAGATTGGAGAAATCACGTGTAAACGGAGTAATGATCAAATGGTCAACTCCGAGGCCTTCTAAGAGTTTTGCCTTCTCATTAATAGTTGTGATTAGTTTTAGATTTACATCTTCAGGATTAATAATCATCCGCGGATGCGGGAAAAAAGTAAGGATTACACTTTCTCCGTTAATTTGCTTCGCAACTTCCGTTAGTCGTGATATTATTTTTCGATGTCCGATATGAACTCCGTCGAAAGTGCCGATAGTAACGACTGCGTTGTTAACCTTTTGAAATTCATCCAGATGTCTGTAAACCTTCATTATCCGGCTAATTTATGGAAATTGTATTGATTGAGAACAGAAATGGCACACTATTAAGTTTAGATAGCGTCATCCGATAGGGCAGTACGATCTTTTAAACTTCTGACATGATTCACAAGTTCCATTACTTCATAGGCGTTATCAACATGAAAATCGCCGCTACGTGTTCTTCTTAATTTAGATAGATAAGCTCCGTTATTTAATAACTTACCAAAGTCGTAAGCCAGTGACCGGATGTATGTACCCTTGCTGCAAACCACTCTGAAATCCACTTCAGGTAATTCAATACGGGTTATCTCAAATTCTGAAATGCTTACCTTACGGGATTTTAGCTCTACAGTTTCACCCCGCCTTGCTTTTAAATACAATCGCTCCCCGTCTACTTTTACAGCCGAGTGTGCGGGAGGGAATTGTTCAATATCACCAATAAAGTTTTTGCAGTTTTCTATGATCTCTGCTTCTGTAAGCTCACTAATATTAAATGTAGCGTCAACCTCGGTTTCTAGATCATAAGAAGGGGTTGTGGCACCTAAAGTCATAGTGCCTGTATATTCTTTATCCTGAGCCTGAAACTCATCGATTTTTTTGGTGAGTTTGCCTGTGCAGATTATTAATAAGCCGGTAGCCAAGGGATCCAGGGTTCCGGCATGACCGACTTTAAGTTTTAGCGGTTTAAAAGAGTTTCTTATTTTCCCAACAACATCGAAGCTGGTCCATTTGTAAGGCTTATTGATCAGGAGCATTTCGCCTTCTGCGAAATTAAAATCAGGGAAAGTTTTTTCAGACACTATACAATTTTCAAATCGTAGCCGAGTACATAAAGAAGAATAATAGCTACACCAACAATAATCCGGTAATACCCGAAAACTTTAAATCCATGCTTTGTAACATAGCTTACAAAAGACCTGATGGCTAACAAGGCAACAACAAATGCAACGATATTGCCGATAATAAGGACGTTAAGATCTGTTGAAGCGAACCCGGTCTCTTTATAGAATTTTAACATTTTATAGCCTGTAGCCGCAAACATGGTCGGTACAGCCAGAAAGAAGGAAAATTCTGCAGCTGCTTTACGTGTAAGTTTCTGACTTAATCCACCGATGATTGTAGCTGCAGATCTTGATACGCCTGGTATCATGGCGATCACCTGGAACAGCCCTATAGAAAAAGCTTCACGATAATTTATATCGAAATCTATTTCTCCTCCTTTAAACCATTTATCGATGAACAGAAGAATGATTCCTCCTAACACGAGCATCGCAGCAACAACCAGAACATTTTCCAAAAGCATGTCGATATAATCGTTTAAAAGAAATCCAACGACTGCAGCGGGCAGAAATGCAACAAACAGTTTAAAGTAGAAGTCAAAAGATTTGAAAAAGCGGCGACGGTATAAAACGATAACCGATAAAATTGCTCCAAACTGTATCGCCACATTAAACATCTTCACAAAAGGATCGGTTTCGATGCCCATAATGGCAGAACCGATAATCATATGCCCGGTAGAGGAAACCGGTAGAAATTCAGTCACACCTTCTATAATAGCAAGGATAATTGCTTCGAAAATACTCATAAGAGGGTGTTAGCTTCGTTTTTTAAGAATCGCAAAAAAGCCTATGCCGAATCCAATCAGAACTACAATAGGAGCAAGTATTATTTTTCGGAAATCGTAAATATCAGTATCGCCTATCATGAGCATAAATCCAAGTACTACAACCGCAATGCTGATGAGCATCAGACGATAGTTGCTTTTTTCGAATACAAATTGTACCGTAGTGTTTTCAGCTGTTGTGCTTGTTGTTTTCTTTTGTGCCATTATCTGTAAAGGTCGTAAATTTTTGAACGCAGATATTTGCTTACTGCGAAATAAGTGCTAAGTAAAGATATTAATATGCCAATGATTAGTACACTGGCAAATACTATTGCAAACTCGGTATAGTTTCTTAAAATTACTAACTCCGGAATTTGCTGCTGTGCAACATATAAAGTTATCAGTAAAAGAATAATCGCAATTAGTGCCCCTAATAAACCATGAAGAACGCCGTAAGTTAAAAATGGTTTTCTTATAAAGCTTTTGGTTGCGCCAACCAGTTGCATACTTTTGATAAGAAAACGCTGTGAATAGATCGAAAGTCGGATTGTGTTATTTATTAAGGCAATAGAGATCATTAATAATACACATGCAAACCCAAGGATAACCAGCCCGATGATCCGGATGTTTTGGTTTACCATATCAATCAGAGATTTTTGATAAATCACTTCTTTGACCAAAGGATTTTTGGTGAGTTCATTGCTGAAACTTTGAATACTGGCGTTATTGGCGTGCTCGGCCTTCATGTAAATATCAATAGAAGAGAGAAGAGGATTGTATCCTAGAAACTCTACGAATTCTTCACCTAAATCCTTTTGAAGATTTCGTGCTGCAAGCTCTTTACTTACATATTGAGAATTTAAAACATAGGGATGGGCATCGAGTTGTTTTTGTAATGCCAGCACATCAACTTCTTTTGCTCCATCACTTACGATGATATTCAGAACAATATTTTCCTTTACATAATTAGAAAGATTTCTTGCGTGAACCATGATAAGGCCCAGTAAACCGATCATTAGTAAAACTAAAGCAATACTAATAACGGTAGAAATGTAAACGGTTTTAGTCTTTTTAGCAGCAGAACTGCTTTCAAATTCTTCCATAATGTCTGTTTAGAATACGCGAAAATAAAAATTAAAGCCTAGAAACGTGAAAAAAGGATAGTTAATATCTGTTAAATACAGTTTTAGCCTTTTACATTTAATTATCACATAACGTTCATCAGCTTAAGGAGGTTTATTTCTCCTCCTCTTAAATCCTTCAATTTTAGTATTTTCGCTGCCCAACAAATAGCGAAATGGATTATCAGTTCAGAGACTTAGAAAAAAAGTGGCAACAATTTTGGGCCGGGAAGCAGACTTATAAGGTTGATAACACTTCTCAGAAACCCAAATATTATGTTTTGGATATGTTTCCTTATCCTTCGGGCGCAGGTTTGCATGTTGGACACCCGCTAGGCTATATTGCTTCGGATATTTTTGCACGCTATAAACGCCTGAAAGGATTTAATGTATTGCATCCAATGGGTTATGACTCATTCGGTCTGCCTGCAGAGCAGTATGCCATTCAAACCGGCCAGCATCCGGCACTAACAACGGAAGAAAATATTGCGACGTATCGTCGTCAGTTAGATCAGATCGGTTTTTCTTTCGACTGGAGTCGGGAGGTTAGAACCAGCGATCCGGGATATTATAAATGGACGCAATGGATCTTCATGCAATTATTCAATTCGTGGTATAATCTTGAATCGGATAAAGCGGAATCTATACAAAAACTGATAGAGCATTTTGAAACTAAAGGTTCAGAGGGTGTTCGGGCTGTTTCCGATGAGGAAGTTCTGAGCTTTTCAGCGGATGAATGGAAGCAGATGCACGAAGGTCAGCAGCAAGTTGAACTCTTAAAATATCGCCTGACCTTTCTTAAAGAAAGTACGGTAAACTGGTGCGCTGCTTTAGGTACTGTTTTGGCAAATGACGAAGTAAAGGAAGGTGTTTCGGAGCGTGGCGGCTATCCTGTTGAACAGAAAAAAATGATGCAATGGAGCATGCGTATCACCGCTTATGCCGACCGTTTGCTCCAGGGATTGGACAATATCGACTGGCCCGACCCGCTGAAAGAAATGCAGCGCAATTGGATTGGCAAGAGTACAGGAGCATCGGTAATCTTCCCTCTTGAGCGTCAGGCTGACAACTCACAACCTACAACTCAAAACTATATAGAAGTTTTTACCACTCGTGTCGACACTATTTTCGGAGTAAGCTTTCTTGTTATTGCTCCTGAACATGAGTTAGTAAGCTCACTAACTACTGCGGAGCAAAAAGCTGAGATTGATGCATACATCGCGCAAACTAAAAAGAAGTCAGAACTGGACCGGATGGCAGACGCTAAAACCGTTTCCGGGGCATTTACCGGTAGTTACGCCTTAAATCCGTTAAACGGAGCAAAGATTCCTGTTTGGATTGCTGATTATGTGCTGGCTGGTTATGGTACGGGCGCCGTAATGGCGGTTCCATCAGGCGATCAGCGCGACTGGCTTTTTGCGAAGCACTTTAACCTGCCAATAATTCAGATTTTGGATGCGCAGAAGGATATTGAGCATGAAGCCGATGCAACAAAAGAAGGCCGCTATGTTAATTCGGATTTCATTAATGGCTTAACTTACCAGGAAGCTATTCCATCTTTAATTCAAAAATTGGAGGAGTTAAAAGCAGGTAAAGCTAAGATACAATACCGTATGCGGGATGCCATTTTCGGTCGTCAGCGTTATTGGGGTGAACCTGTTCCTGTTTATTTTAAAGAGGGTCTTCCTTATTTAATAGATGAAAAAGATTTGCCCCTGGTTTTGCCGGAAGTGGATAAATATCTTCCTACAGAAAGCGGTGAGCCACCTTTGGGCAGGGCGAAAGACTGGAAATACAAGGATCAATACGAGTATGAATTAAGTACTATGCCAGGCTGGGCGGGTTCAAGCTGGTACTGGTACAGATACATGGCGTCTCCTGAAGACCGTAACGAAAATGCCTTTGCTCCTCAGTCTGCTATTGAGTATTGGAAAGACGTAGATTTATACATCGGTGGATCAGAACACGCGACGGGCCATTTGCTTTACAGCCGATTCTGGAATAAGTTTCTGAAGGATCTGGGATATGTGAATGAAGAAGAACCTTTTAAAAAGCTGATAAATCAAGGGATGATTCAGGGTAGGTCTAACTTTGTTTACCGCATAATCGATGAGGAAGGGAAGGGAACAAATACGTTTGTCTCGAACGGATTAAAAGATCAATATAAGACTTCAGCAGTTCACGTGGATGTTAACATTGTTGAAAATGATGTTCTTGATCTGGAAAGATTCAGAAGTTCACGAGAGGAATACGCAAATGCCGAGTTCGTTTTTGAAAATGGCAAATACATCTGCGGTGTTGAGGTTGAGAAAATGTCTAAATCAAAGTTCAACGTAGTAAATCCTGATGATATAATTGAACGCTACGGGGCAGATACGCTTCGTTTGTATGAAATGTTCCTTGGGCCTTTAGAGCAAAGTAAACCATGGAATACAAATGGTATTGAAGGGGTTTTTAAATTTTTACGTAAGCTTTGGAGATTGTTTCACGACGATCAGTTTAATTTCAAAGTTTCTGAAGATGAGCCCACGAAAGCAGAGTTAAAAGCATTGCATAAAATTATCCGTAAAGTGGAAGAAGATATTGAGCGTTTTTCTTTCAATACTTCGGTTTCCAGTTTTATGATTTGTGTAAACGAGCTTACTGATTTGAAATGCAACAAGCGTAAAGTTCTTCAGCATCTGGTAGTTGTTCTTGCTCCGTACGCACCACACATTACGGAAGAATTGTGGACCCTTTTAGGGAACGAGGAAGGATCGCTTACTTATGCTTCGTACCCTGAATTTAATCCGGCTTACCTGGTCGAGGATGAGTTCGCTTATCCGATATCTTTCAACGGTAAAATGAAGATGAATTTAAATATGCCGCTAACACTCGAAGTTCCGGAGATTGAGAAATTCGTTCTGGATAATGCGGATGTTCAAAGACATCTTGACGGGAAGTCACCTAAGAAGATGATTGTTGTAAAGGGAAAAATCGTAAATCTGGTTGTCTAGAATATAACTAAACAAATGGAAAAAGCGATAGGAGAGATTCTATCGCTTTTTTTACGTTACAGCGATTTATAATACCAACGCCCTTGTAACATTCGGTCTATCTTTGCGACTAATATCAAAATTCCAATAATGAAATCTCTATCTCTTTTAATAATCAGTATTTTTTGTGCAAATTCTTTGTGGGCTCAAATGCCTGTTGGTGCTTCGCCAACTATCACCGGAAGGATTTCGGGTACAATCGTCGACTCAGTTACGCAAAAGCCTTTGGATTACGTGTCTGTCGGCTTAGGCAGGGTAAGTTCAACAAAGAGTACCAATGGCGCAATCACTGATGCCAGGGGTGTTTTCAAAATCGATAACGTTGCCCCGGGAACTTACAAGCTTACTTTGAGTTTTATGGGATACCAAACAAAGGTGGTTTCTTCGGTTACCACTACGCCCGCAAAACCCGATCTGAATCTGGGGAAAATAATTTTGACGCCTACCGCAACCGCTTTAAAAGAAGTCGAAGTTACCGGACAAGCGGCATTAATCGAAAATCGGGTTGATAAAGTGGTTTACAATGCTGAGAAAGATGCAACCGTATCAGGAGGAAATGCGGGAGATGTACTGAGAAAAGTGCCCATGGTTTCTGTCGACCAGGATGGTAATGTTTCGTTACGCGGAAGCCAGAATATAAAAGTGTTAATTAATGGGAAGCCATCAGGTGCAATGGCAAGTAATGTAGGGGATGCAATGAAAATGCTACCCGCTGATCAGATAAAAAGTGTGGAAGTAGTTACAAGCCCATCTGCTAAGTACGATGCCGAAGGCTCGGCAGGCATCATAAACATCATCACCAAAAAAAGTAACATGTCCGGGGTTAGCGGTTCTGTTAGTGGCGGGCTGGGTACCCGTCAAAACAATGGAAATGCGAATCTGAATGTGAACCAGAATCGTTTAAGCATAAGCGGTAATTTTGGAGGAAATTATACCTGGCCACAAATTAGTACTGTTAACTTTGAAAGTTCGGATTCAAATAATCAATCCAGCAGATCGCAAATCGGAGAGAGCGAAACGAAGCGATATTCAGGTATGGGTTCAGGAAATGTAAGTTATGATTTCAATAGCTCAAATAGTATTTCATCAGGTGTAAGATTTAATCAGGGTGGTTTTACAACGGACGGAACTTCGGCCAATATCAATAATTTTCTAAATAGCACCCAGCAGCAGCAGAATCACAACTATACAATTACGAACAACTCGGAAATGCAGTTTGGCGGGTTTGACTGGAACGGTGATTACACTCATAAATTTAAAAAAGCCGGGAATGAGTTTACCGTGGCAGGACAGTGGAGCCATGGCAAACACCAGACCGACTATACCACTCTTTATAGTTCATTTAACCCAAATCAGATTGCTTCCAATGATGGTATAAACGATGAATATACCATTCAGGCCGATTATTCTTTGCCCTTTAATAGTAAAATAAAACTCGAATCGGGTATTAAAACCATCATACGGGACATTACAAGTAACTCGCTGGTGAAAGTGGCTAATGCTAATGGAGTGTTCGAGTTAAGCGATCTAATGTCGAATGACTATCTGTATAATCAGAATGTGTACTCAGGATATTCAGTATTGAGTTTTCAGTTGCCGAAAAGTGTAGGATTGCAGCTTGGTGGCCGAGTTGAGAATACACAGATAGAAGGTCAGGAGAATTCACCAAATCCAGGCTTTGACCCTTTTTCTAATAGCTATACTAATTTCATCCCGAGTTTTGCATTATCAAAAACTATAAAAAGTAATACTTTTAGGTTGAGCTATAGCAAGCGAATTCAACGTCCCAGCCTGCAATTCTTAAATCCTTTCAGGAATACCAGCAACAACATATCCCATAGTATGGGTAATCCTAACCTTTCTCCGGAAGTTTCTCAAAGTGTGGAATTTAATTTTTCAACCTTTGTGAAAAAATCCGTGATCAATACTTCTTTATATTATCGGCATACAGATGATGTTATTGAAAGCTTTGTAAAGCCCGACTTATATGATGACGGTTCAGGCGGAGATCCTATTCCTGTTTCTCTCACAACATTCGATAACATCGGTAGAAATAATTCTTTTGGTGGAAGCTTTTTTGGTCAGATATCTCCGGCTAAAGCTTTAACCTTCAGAACCAACCTTAATTTATTTAGTTATAAGCCTCAGGCAACAACCGAATTTCAAAAGGCAAGTGCGAACATAGGCACACAGCTGTTGTATAATGCGTTTCTGAGTGGATCAGTAACAATGCCCAAAGGGTTTGTAACTGAAACGTTTGTAATTATAAACTCTCCGCGACGCACATTTCAGGGAAAGAATCCAGCATTTAACATGTGGATACTTTCGCTAAACAAGCAAATTTTAAATAAAAAGGGAAAGATCGGTTTAAATATCATCGATCCTTTTAATGAGCGCAAGAACTTTAGAAGTGAGATAAATAGTGCCGGCTTAGTTCAGAAAAGTAATTTTTCCATGCCCTTTCGCTCTGTGGGCCTTAATTTTAGCTGGCAGTTTGGTAAAATGAACTTCAACGCCCAGCAACCAAAGAAGAAACGCGGCGTAAATAACGACGACCTAAAGCAAGATGGAGAAAGTGGTCAGGGCGGCGGCCAGGGTATGTAATGCTTAAATAACAAAAATAAAAATGCTGTTCGCTATTTGCTCACGGCATTTTTTGTTTTGAATTGTACCTTTGCACAAATGCCAGAAAAAAAAATCATATCACTTCTTCCCGCCGCCACTGAAATTGTTTGTGCACTAGGATTGAAAGATCAATTAGTTGGCCGCTCACACGAATGCGAATCCCCTGAAAGTATCGTCAGTTTGCCTGTTTGTTCTTCTGCGAAATTTATTTCCGGTTCTTCAAGTGCAGAAATTGATAAGCAGGTAAAGGATATTTTATCCGAGGCCTTATCTATTTATACTATTGATAAAGAGGCTGTTAAGATATTAGATCCTGCCGTAATTATTACCCAGGCGCAGTGCGAAGTTTGCGCAGTGTCTTTAAAAGATGTCGAACAGACTTTACAGGATGTTTTGGATAATAATGTTGAAGTAATTTCACTGAATCCCAGAGACCTTAAGGATATTTTCAACGAGATTATTTCCGTTGCCGAAAAGTTAGGTGTTAAAGAAAGGGGTGAGGCCTTTGTGGAAGAACTTCATGAGCGCTGTGATTTAGTTCATCACAAATTGAAGTTTGTCGAGCAGCGTCCTACTGTCGTTTGTATTGAGTGGCTTTCACCCTTAATGATTGCAGGTAACTGGACGCCTGAATTGATTCAGATCGCTGGAGGATCTCCCTTACTTGCCGAAAATGGGAAACACTCGGGCTATGTTGAATTTTCTGCGATTCTGGCTGCAGATCCGGATATTCTGGTCATCGCTCCATGCGGATTTCCGATGGACAGAACTTTACAGGAAATAAATTTATTGCTCGAGTTGCCGGGCTGGAATGACTTGTCGGCTGTGAAAAACAACAAGATTTATATTGCAGACGGAAATCAATATTTTAATCGTTCTAGTCAGAAGGTAGTTGATACTGTAGAGCTGCTGGCAGAAATTATTCATCCAAAGCAATTTGTTTTTGGTTATGAAGGGAAAGGCTGGCTGAAATTTTCGACTTAAACTACATTTCCTATGAAATCACAATTAAGATTCTTTTCATTAAGCTTAGTCGTAGCTTTTTTAAGCGTTAGCGTATCTGTACATAGTCAGATAAAACCGGAGGCCCAAACGGGATTACTTTGGGAAATAAGTGGCAAAGGATTAAAAGAGTCATCCTACTTATTCGGGACGTATCATCTCGTAGGAAAGAGTTTTCTCGACACCTTGCCTCAGGTAATCAATCAAATAAAAAAGGTAAAGTCAGTTGTCGGAGAACTTGTTATGGAAGATGAGGCCTCGATGGCTCAGAAACTGATGCCTCTTATGCTGCTTAAAGATAGTACACTTGATAAAATCCTTTCCGCACGGGAATTTGCAGAAGTTGATTCCTTTTTAAAAATAAAAACCGGAATGACTCTGAGCATGCTGAACGGTCTAAAGCCTTCTGCGGTTCAAGTTACCCTGATTGCCTTTCTTTTGCCTAACAATATTACTCCCCAGAATCCGGCATTGGATATGTATTTTCAAAACGAGGCTAAGAGTTTGAAAATAAATGTCGTAGGGCTCGAAACATTGGAAGAGCAGGGGGCATTTTTGTTTGATGCCCCAATAGAACGGCAGAAAGAGTTGTTGCTCAAAACTGTACGCGAAAGTGAAAGAATGAAAGGAGACATAAAGGAACTGTTTGAAAATTACAGACGTCAGGATCTCAAAGCGATAGAATCGGCTTTTCTAAAAAATGAAGATTATACAGTTCAGGAGATGAACGATTTGCTCTCTAAAAGGAATAAGGCCTGGGTGCGGGAAATGCCAGAACTGATGATAAACGGTCCCGCTTTTTTCGCTGTGGGAGCAGGTCATTTAGTTGGCGATAATGGCCTGATTACCCTGCTGAAAAATCTTGGATATACTTTGAATCCTATAGCGTTGAAATAAATCAGGCTATTTCGAACGCATGTGCGAGTAATTCGTAAGATTTTATTCTATCCTCAAAATTGTGAGTAATTGTTACAATAACCAATTCATCAACATCATACGCCTCAGCTAAAGCACTCAGCTTCGTTTTTACCTGCTCCGGTGTTCCCGAGACCATCCTCTGTCGGTTAAATAATATTCGTTGTTGTTCTGCCTCAGAAAATTGCAGGTCTTTTATGTCATTATAGGAAGGTATTCCTTCGGAAATTGCCTGTTCGATTCTCAGAAATTGTACGTCCATTACTCTTTGCAGTTCCATCGCCTTTTCTTCTGTTTCTGCACACATTACAAATAATGCAACATTTGCTAAGGGCTCCTGAAGTTGTGCAGACTGTTGAAATCTATCGCGATACATTTTAACCGCTTCTGCACCGCCAATAGGATTGATAAAATGTGCAAAAGAAAAAGCCATGCCAAAGTGCGCAGCAAAAAGGCCGCTTTGTCCGCTCGAGCTTAATACCCATAAAGCAGGTGCCGTCTCCGCTAAGGGTATAGCCTTTATTCTCTCATTATAATCATCATATTGCGTTGGCAGATCAAGATAATGTTGCAGATCTATCAGTTGCTGAACAAAGTCTTTTTCGTTGAAATTATTGGACGGATTTAAAACAGCCGCGGTTATTCGATCACCTCCCGGTGCTCGCCCTATTCCCAGATCAATTCTTCCCGGAAATAAAGTTTCAAGTGTTCTAAAGTTCTCTGCGACCTTTAATGCACTATGATTGGGGAGCATGATCCCACCCGATCCCAGCCGGATACGTTTAGTTTGCGTCGCCAGATAGGGAATTAAAACTTCAGGTGCCGACCCCGCCAGACTTCCGGTGTTATGATGTTCGGAAAGCCAGTATCGTGTATAGCCCAATTCATCGGCGCGTTTTGCCAGTGTCAGGGTTTCTTGTAACGCTTGTTGTGCTGTTCCGCCTTTCCTTACCGGCGATTGGTCCAGAATGCTTAATCTAACTTTTTTCATAAGGATATTTGGTAGCAAAGGTCAGATTTTGGTTGGTTTGAATAGATAGCATATCACAATATGGCAAAAGTTTGACCTGAGACAAACCTCAATGATTAATCTTTGTCTTACTAAATAATGATTATGGCGTCCCTTTTTTCACCCCTGCAGATTAAAGAAGTACAGTTTAAAAACAGAATAGGCGTTTCTCCGATGTGTCAGTATTCGAGTGTTAATGGATTTTCCAATAATTGGCATTTAGTACACTTGGGTAGTAGGGCGGTAGGCGGTGCTGGATTGGTTATGGCCGAAGCAACCGCGGTATCGCCGGAAGGCAGAATAACTCTTTCTGACTTAGGCATCTGGAGCGATGATCATGTTTCGGGACTGAAAGAAATTACCGGCTTTGTTCATGCTCAGGGCAGTGTTGCGGGAATACAACTGGCTCATGCCGGTCGTAAAGCAAGTACAATTGAACCATGGAAAGGTGGTACCGCAATTCAGATAGAAAATGGCGGTTGGAGGCCTGTAGCTCCAAGTGCAGTTGCCTACTCCGAAAAGTATATTCCTCCTTCTGAGCTGTCTTTAGTGGAAATACATCAGGTTATTCAGGATTTTAAATCAGGGGCTTTTCGGGCCTTGCACGCTGGTTTCAAAGTTTTGGAGATTCATGCTGCTCATGGTTACTTAATTCAGGAGTTTTTATCTCCTTTATCTAACATCAGAACTGATAACTATGGCGGATCTTTTGAGAATCGTATCCGGTTTTTAGTTGAAATTATACAGGCAATTAAAGAGGTGTGGCCTGCGGGTCTCCCTTTATTTGTGCGCATCTCTGCGACTGATTGGACGGAAAGAGGTTGGGATATCGACGATTCTGTCAGATTAGCTTCTGTACTGTCCGATGAAGGAGTAGATTTAGTCGATTGTTCCAGTGGTGGAAACGTGCCAAATGCGAAAATTCCGGTAGCTCCCGGATATCAGGTGCCTTTTGCTCAGGTAATCAAGGAGAATTCTGCAATGCTGACTGCCGCCGTAGGATTTATAATCCAGGCTGCACAGGCTGAAGAGATTATTTCATCTGGTAAGGCTGACATGGTTTTTCTTGCACGGGAAATGTTAAGAGATCCTTATTTTCCATTACACGCAGCCCAACAGCTTGGCATTGAGGTACAATGGCCGCCTCAATATCAGAGAGCTAAATAAATTATTTGCTCGCTTACTATAGAGTTTAAAACAAAAAAGGTGACTCGATGGCCACCTTCCTGTTAATACTATATGTCTTTTATAAAGTCGCCATTGCCTGATTTGCAGACATAAAGCCATTGATAGCTGCTTCAGCGTTTAAAAAGTCGGATTGTACCGGTTGACTATAAATAAACAACGCGGTTTTTCCTTTTATCGTTTTGATGATTTCACCTGTAAGCTCAACCGGAAGTGCAGGGCATCCGTGGCTTCGACCTAAATAACCATTTTGATTTACGAAGCGCTCACTTACATAATCTGCGCCATGCACTACTATCGCACGAGCAAGCGCATTTGTGTTAGATCCTTTGTCTAATCCGTTTAATCTTAAAGATAATCCGTGTTTGCCAAAATAAGTGTCATCAGTAACATAAAATCCTAAACTGCTTTGATGTGATTCGGCAGTGTTTGAAAAGTTAGTAGCCATTAATCCGCCACTGCCTCTTCCATGGGCAACAAGTGTATGATATAACAATTTTTTACTTCCTAAATCTACAATCCATAAACGCTTTTGGCTGCTTGGCTTGCTAAAATCAACAATTGAAAGTATTTGCTTGTCGTTTGATATTTTGAAATTACTTTTAAGATTATAATAACCTGTTATTGCTTTTTTGTAAACATCAAAGTTCAATGAAGCCTCTTTTAATCCGGCTGATTGGTAAATTTCATTGATATGATCGTTAAATAATGTCTCTGCAGAAACAGTTTCAGAAACAATGGTAGATTGAATGTTTACTTGTTCCTGTGGAGCGGGCACATTTGAAATTACTTCTTTTTCTTTTAAACCCCAGCCAATCGCGGGTACACTTAATGTTAAAATTACATATGCAGCTCCGCGAAATATCCTTCTCTTCATCATATAAATTTTCCTCAGTAAATTGTTGCGTAGAGTTTATTCGATATAGTTTTCTTTTAGGTTTTTGTGTTACAAAGATACGTAAAAAGCCTTGGTTATTAAAGTATTAGTATCAAACTAATGTCATGTTCGGCGACCTATCTATTCGCGTCTCATTCCGCTTATTAAACACAGAATCGGCTGAAATATTGTTTTGTCATTCCGAAATTTTTCGGAATGACAAAACAATGAGAATATTAGCTAAGTAAATTTTTCCAGCTTACTAGTCCGGCAATCAATTTGTCAAGTTCGCCTACTGCTACGCGTTCCTGAGCCATTGTATCGCGGTGTCTGATGGTAACAGTATTATCTTCGAGGGTCTGATGGTCTACCGTAATACAGAACGGTGTGCCAATTGCATCCTGTCTGCGGTAGCGTTTTCCGATAGCGTCTTTCTCTTCGTAAACAATGTTATGATCAAGCTTAAGGCTATTCATGATCTCTTTGGCCTTTTCAGGAAGGCCGTCTTTTTTTGTCAGCGGGAAAATTGCTGCTTTTACCGGGGCCAGGCAGGGGTGAAGCCTCAGAACAACCCTGCTGTCTTTTTTGTCGCCTTCACTTAAGTCTTCTTCTTGATAAGCGTTGATCATTGTTAACAAAAACATGCGATCAAGGCCGATGGATGTTTCAATTACGTATGGGATATAATTTCCAATGGGCTTTCCTTCTTCGTTCAGATCATTATCAAAATACTGAAGTTTCTTACCCGAATATTGTTGATGCTGGCTTAAATCGAAGTCGGTGCGGCTATGTATACCTTCAACTTCTTTAAATCCGAAAGGAAATTCAAATTCGATATCGACTGCTGCATTTGCATAATGAGCAAGCTTAGTATGATCGTGAAAACGATATTTTGCAGGATCTGTGCCCAAGCCTTTATGCCATTTCAAGCGTGCTTCTTTCCAATATGCGTACCATTCCATTTCGGTGCCGGGGCGAACGAAAAATTGCATTTCCATTTGCTCGAATTCGCGCATACGCATGATGAATTGGCGGGCGATAACCTCATTTCTAAAAGCTTTTCCGATTTGCGCAATCCCGAAAGGGATCTTCATCCTGCCGGTTTTTTGAACGTTTAGATAGTTCACGAAAATTCCCTGAGCTGTTTCCGGACGCAGATAGACAAGGTCTGCATCATCTGCAACAGCACCCATCTGTGTCGAAAACATTAAGTTGAACTGTCGTACATCGGTCCAGTTTCTTGTGCCTGATACCGGACAAGCAATTTCATGCTCAATAATTAAATCGCGCAACACGGTTAGATTTTCGGCTTTTAAAGCAGCATCCATATCCGATTGTAGTATCGATGCTTTCTCCGTTTTGCCGTCTTTTTCGTATCGGGCAATTTTGTCTTCAAGCAACTGATCGGCACGATAACGTTTTTTTGAATCTTTATTATCGATCATCGGATCGCTAAATCCATCAACGTGACCAGAAGCCTTCCATGTTGTGGGATGCATGAAAATTGCGGCATCAATCCCTACAATGTTTTCGTGCATTTGAACCATTGATTTCCACCAATAGGCCTTAATATTATTTTTTAGTTCTGCTCCATTTTGCCCATAATCATACACAGCACTTAAGCCATCGTAGATTTCGCTAGACTGGAATACAAATCCATACTCTTTAGCGTGGGATATAACGTTTTTGAACAGTTCGTCGCTATTTTTACTCATGATGCTACAAATATAAACTGATTTACGAATTACGATTTATGAATTGTGATTTTATTGTGAGAATGTGAAATGTGTGAATTTATTTAAAATAAGATTTAAGCTTTACTTATCTAAGTATTTTTAATTTTGAATTTTAAACGCTGGATTTTGATACTGGTAGAAGAACTTACAAAAATTTACGGGCAACAAAAAGCTATTGATAGCATCAGCTTTTCTGCAGAACCGGGAAAGATCCTTGGTTTTCTGGGGCCCAACGGCGCAGGCAAGTCAACAACTATGAAAATCCTTGCCGGGTTTATACCTCAAACATCTGGAAAGGCAAGTGTGGCGGGATTCGATGTCAGCAGCCAGTCGATTGAAGTAAGGAAGAATTTAGGCTATTTGCCCGAACATAATCCGCTTTACCTTGATATGTATGTAAAAGAATCGCTTGATTTTTCTGCAAGTCTTCACAAAATCGGAAATAAAAGTAAAAGAATAAGCGAGGTTATTGAGTTAACAGGCCTTGGCGCCGAGCAACATAAAAAAGTAGCTGCTCTATCTAAAGGTTATCGCCAGCGCGTGGGAATTGCTCAGGCAATTATCCACGATCCTAAAGTTTTGATCTTGGATGAGCCAACTTCGGGATTGGATCCTAACCAATTGGTGGAAATTAGAAAGTTGCTTAAGGACTTGGGGCAGTCGAAAACTCTCATCCTCTCTACACATATTATGCAGGAAGTTGAGGCAATTTGTGATAAAGTGGTAATTATAAATAAGGGGCATATCGTTGCGAATGATTCGTTAAGTAATCTGAAGCAAACGCACCCGGGTTCTTCTCTTGAACAGATATTTTTAAAACTAACCTCATTGGAGGTTGATGAAATTAATTGAGCTTTTGTTTTAGTGGATATTGTAACTAATTTCGGCACCTATAAATCTGTCCATGTTCACATTGTTTAAAAAAGAGGTTAATGGATTCCTGAGTTCGCTGGTAGCTTATATCACAATCGGGATATTTCTGCTGGTGATGGGGCTCTTTTTGTGGGTGTTCCCCGAGTCAAGTATACTCGAGTACGGCTACGCAGGTCTGGATAGTTTATTCAATACCGCTCCCTATATTTTCATATTCATGATACCGGCCTTAACTATGCGTACCTTATCTGAAGAGCGAAAGGAAGGGACTTTTGAATTGCTTGCCACCAGCCCTTTAACAGATTGGCAAATAGTTTTAGGAAAGTATTTTGCCGCCTTAGCAATCGTTTTATTCGCTTTAATCCCTACACTCGTTTATTATTTTACAGTGTACGAATTGGGACTTACAAGAGGTAATATAGACACTGGTGCTGTAATCGGATCGTATATTGGTTTGTTTTTATTAGGAGGAGTTTTCGCCGCGATAGGCATTTTTGCATCTTCGATAACGAAAAATCAGATTATTGCTTTTGCAATAGGCGTATTTTTGTGTTTTTTCGCGTTTAGCGGATTTGACTCATTAAGCACTTTGCTAACTTTTAGTTCAGTTGATGCATTCATATCTTCTCTGGGAATAAACGAACATTATCAGTCTATAAGCCGGGGCGTACTTGATACCCGCGACCTGATTTATTTTCTCAGTTTGATCTCGCTTTTTCTGGTGTTTACGAAAACGGTTTTGGGAGGAAGAAAATGGTAAACCGAAGAAAAAGTGATTTGACTTATTTAGGATTATTTATTGCGGGTCTGCTTATATTAAATGTAGCTTCTTCTTCTTTTTTTGAACGATTAGATTTCACGAAAGAAAAACGCTACTCACTTTCAGAAAATACCAAAACTCTTCTATCCAAAATCGAAGACCCGCTTCAGGTTACAGTTTATCTGGAAGGGGATTTCCCTGCGGGATTTAAACGTCTTAGAAACTCTACCCGCGATTTACTGGCGGACTACAGGGCCTATTCAAATAATAAGATCAGATATGATTTCGTAAATCCCTCTTCGGGGGATCAGGAAACACAACAGCAAATCTATCAGGATCTGATCGAAAAAGGACTCGAGCCAACTAATCTGACAGTGGATAACGAAAATGGACGAACTCAAAAGATAATATTTCCGGCTGCCTTAATCACATATAAAGGCGAACAAATTGCGGTAAACCTTTTTCAGAACAAGCAAAATACTGCGCCTGAAGAGGTGTTAAATAATTCGGTTCAGAATTTGGAATATGCATTTACCAGCGCAATAAAAAAAATCTTAAGTGGAGGGAAACCCCGTATCGGTTTTACCGAGGGCCATGATGAGTTAACAGACCTGCAATTGGCAGATGCTATGGCTGCTTTGCAATATGGCTATGAAGCGGGGCGGGTCGATTTAAAGTCGATCACATTTGAAGGCCTGGATAGAATAAAACTGCTGATTGTTCCGAAACCCGACACCGAATTTACAGAAACTGAGAAATACAAAATCGATTACTTCCTGATGAAAGGTGGAAGTATCTTTTGGGCTGTAGATAATGTTCATGCTGAATTGGACAGCCTGAAACATGTCGGGTCTCAGCTGGCGTTTGCTAAAAAGCTGAATTTAGATGACATGCTTTTTAAATATGGCATACGGATCAATTATGATCTGATCGCTGATATGAATTGCTCTCAAATACCGCTAAGTGTCGGAAATATCGGTGGGCAGGCGCAAATACAGCTTGTTCCATGGCTTTTTTATCCTGTTTTCATTCCAGGATCGAATCATCCTCTTGTGAAAAACCTGGATGGAATAAGAAGCGAGTTTGCAAACACCATCGACACGATAGCAATACCTGAAGTTAAAAAACAGGTTATTTTAAGCACATCTCCATTTAACAGGCTGCTTCGCATTCCATCATTGATTTCGTTGCAAATGGTAGAGCAGGAGCCTGATCCTGAAAGTTTCAAGGGTAAGCCCCAAGCGGTTGGCGTATTACTGGAAGGATTATTTCCTTCTGTTTTTGTAAACCGCCCGGTTCCTGAAGGTGTAAGAGGTCAGATCAGGATCCCAGCCAAAAGCGTGCCCGCAAAAATGATCGTGGTTTCGGATGGTGATATTCTAAAAAACCAGATCAGCAGTAAAGATGGGTCTCCATTTCCTTTAGGATTTGATCGTTACACAGAGCAGCAGTTCGGCAATAAGAATTTCTTATTAAATATTGCCGACTATCTAACGGATGATTCGGGGATAATTGAGTTAAGAAATAAGGAAATTAAGATCAGATTACTGGATAAGGCGAGGATCAGGAGCGAGAAGCTGAGCTGGCAACTTATTAATATTCTAGGGCCATTGTTGCTAATTGGAATATTTGCTGTTTTATACCATTTTTACCGGAAAAAGAGGTTTTCAGGAATGGTTTAGGGCTCTAATTTACGGCTGACTTTTCTTATTAACATTCTTTTAAGAATGTTAGGATTTTCTTTTCCTGTATGTCTTTCGTTTTTCTATTTTTGAGGGGTAATGGTTTCTTTCCTCAGGAACTAAGGTTTGTTTGATACATAGTTTTTAAGATAATATAAGATATGAGATTTATTGTTTCGACGTCAACATTGTTAAAGCAATTACAGGCGGTAAACGGGGCGTCAAGCAGCAGTACGGTGTTGCCTATTCTGGAGAACTTTTTGTTCGAAATTAAAGAGAACGTTTTAACAATTTCGGCTACTGATTTACAAACCAGTATGACCACCTCTTTACCTGTCGAATCAAAAGAAGAAGGCAAAATCGCGATTCCATCGAAAATTCTGATGGAGACCTTGAAAACTCTTCCCGACCAGCCTATTGCTTTCACTATCGATGATAATACGTTTGCGATAGAAATAAGTGCGGGTGACGGTAAATATAAGTTGAGCGGAGAGAACGGGGAGGATTTTCCTAAAATTCCGGTTGTAGAAAACGCATCATCTGTAAATCTTCCCGCTTCTGTTTTAGCTGAAGCAATTAACAAGACAATTTTTGCGGTGAGTAATGACGAATTGCGTCCGGCAATGACGGGTGTTTTTTGTCAGTTAACTCCTCAGCATTTAACCTTTGTGTCAACTGATGCGCATAAATTAGTTCGGTACCGCCGCATGGATGCTAAAGCTGATTCATCAGCCTCCTTCATCCTGCCAAAGAAAGCCTTAACATTATTAAAATCATCTTTGCCTTCTGATGATGTTAATGTTTCGGTCGAGTATAACTCTACAAGTGCATTTTTTAGATTTGGGAACATCAATCTGATTTGTCGTCTTATCGACGAGAGATATCCGGATTACGAAGCAGTTATCCCTCAAAATAACACTAATAAGCTAACTCTTGATCGGTCCTTGTTTTTAAATTCATTACGCAGGGTTGTAATTTTCGCAAATAAAACTACCCATCAGGTCAGATTAAGGATTACCGGGAGCGAATTAAATATCTCTTCTGAGGATATCGATTTTTCTAATGAGGCACACGAGCGTCTAAGTTGCCAGTACGAAGGTGATGATATGGAAATTGGCTTCAATGCTAAGTTTTTAATTGAGATGTTAAATAACTTGAGCGGCGAAGAAGTTACAATTGAGATGAGTACTCCGAATCGGGCAGGTTTACTTTTCCCTCAAACTAATGACGATAAAGAAGATGTCTTAATGCTGGTTATGCCAGTAATGTTAAATAGTTACGCATAGCTAAATAACCCTCTGGGTTACATGAAAAAAGCACTTGATTTAGTTTTTTAACTATTCAGGTGCTTTTTTAGGTTTTACAAATTCCTTTAAACAGAACATTGTATTAGCTGTTATGGCCATGCGAGGATCGGATTTTTTTGGTCTTCACCGGTTATATAGATAAGTATTTCTATTTTTGGCCCTTTAAAAACATACATCTTGGAAATTATACAAACTCTGATAGATTTCATTCTTCATATAGATCAGCATCTTGTTGATATTGTTAGCGAATATCAAACCTGGACATATCTTATTTTATTTTTAATAATCTTCGCCGAAACAGGGTTTGTAGTCACCCCTTTTCTTCCGGGAGATTCATTGCTTTTTGCAGCAGGTGCCATTATTGCCAAACCCGAAAGTGATTTAAATATATGGCTTATGTGGGGCTTGCTTTTAATCGCAGCCATAATAGGTGATATGGTTAATTATATGATAGGCGATTATATTGGCCCGAAGGCGTTTAGCGGTAGATATAAATTTCTCAAAAAAGAATATTTAGATAAGACTCAACAATTTTACTTAAAGCATGGGGGCAAGACAATTATTTATGCTCGGTTTATTCCTATTATAAGAACGTTTGCTCCGTTTATAGCAGGGGTAGGCACCATGACTTATTCAAGATTTGCTTCTTATAATGTTATCGGTGGATTTCTATGGGTTACAAGCTTTTTGTTTATCGGCTTCTATTTTGGCGGACTGCCGGTTATCAAGCAAAATTTCACGTACGTGATTATTGGTATAATAATCCTGTCAATACTGCCACCTATTATCGAAATCCTCAGAGATAAATTCAAAAAGGAGAAGTTGGCTTAATCGTCCTCTGATCTTCCAAGTATTCGGCCGGCTTTAAAAAGTAATTCCTCTCTTTCTGCAAGGATTCTTTCCGTTGTAGTTAGCTCTCGTTTAGACCACTGATTTAAAGCAGGCTGGCCCGCATCCACCCATGCCGAATACCAGAAGCTCCCCACCTTGATAATTGATGCGCGCATTTGTCGCTCAATCATTCCGTTTAAGGCTTGGTGATATGCGTTCGAATATGCTTCCGAATACTCTTTTACCACAATTCCGTTTCGCTCCGAAAAGCTGAATTTTCTATCACTGGGGAATTTTTTAGAAAGTCGGGCTTCAATTATCAGAACCGAATCTTTATATGAATAAGTATTCTTGAGTATCTTCCATGATTCTTTTAGCGGATTTTCGATGTAATGAGCTTTTCCGACAAAAAAGTCATAATCTTTGGAATAAAGTTCGGGTAGGCGGCTTTCCCAAAACCCGTGAATGCCCACCTGATTAGTAAGTTGTCCGTTGTAGTTTTCTGTGGTGTGTAGAGGTACATGAGCGTCCGAAATATAATGACCTAAGTCTGCTGAGTATTTTAAAATTTTAGATGAATCTCTGTTCTCGAACGCTTTAACTAAGGAATAATAGGTTCGTTGTATTTGCCATGGAATAATTCCATAGGCTTTTAAGGTATCTTCAGAAAATTTATCAGCGGCGTCCTGCCATCTTTCTGGTATGCTATCGAAAGGAGCATGGCCATAATGGTCTGCATCTAAATAATGACGGGCAGCTTCAGCAGAGTCGGCGTATCGGCGCTTGTCGGGATCAACAGCATGCTCGGTTAAGTAGTAAATATTATTCTTGTAGAATTTAATCATTCCTGAGGGTAATGTAAAAACGGCGAGCCGATTGATTTTTTTATGCGCAAAAAAGCCCCAGGAGGAGCAAGTAATAGCAATTATAAGAATGCTTAGCGAGTATAATATTCTTTTTGTCATAGGTTTCTTAGGAGAGTGAAAGATAGGAGATTAGGTTTATTTTAGATAAAGAAATATTTTTAGCAATAGTGTTTGATTTTTAAATAGTTCACCTTATATTTGCAATCCTAAAATAAGACGGACAAAAAGCTTACAAATGGCAAATCATAAATCAGCGTTAAAGAGAATCAGAGCAAATGCAGCTAAACGTTTACGTAATCGCTATCAGGCGAAAACTACTCGTACTGCTATAAAAAAATTACGTGGTACAACAACTAAAGAAGAGGCGACTCCACTTTTGTCTAAAGTTATATCAATGCTTGATCGTCTTTCAAAGAAAAATGTTATCCATAAAAACAAAGCATCTAACAATAAGTCAAAGCTGACAAAATTTGTTAATGGTTTAAAATAAGAGATTTCTCAATAGTAGAAAGGGGATGCTGTAAAGTATCCCCTTTTTTTGTTTTATACCACTGTTTTTATAGTTTTAGGCATGGAAACCTATAAAGACAAGATCACAATTAAATCATGGGCCGAAGAAGACCGGCCAAGAGAGAAGTTATTAAGTTTAGGCAGAAGAAGTTTAACTGATGCTGAGCTGATAGCGATCCTTATCGGTTCAGGTAATCGTCAGGAAACTGCAGTTGAGTTAAGTAAGAGAATCCTCCATTCACTCGACAGCGATTTGGATAAACTGGGGCGCTTATCCGTAAATGAACTTTCAAAGTTTAAGGGAATAGGAGAGGCTAAAGCAATTTCAATCATATCCGCTTTAGAATTGGGAAGGCGGAGAAGAGATATCGAAACTCCAAAAACAAGCCAGATAAGTTGCAGCAAAGACATCTATAATTTAATGAGTCGTTTTTTTGCTGATTTAAATCACGAGGAGTTTTGGATAGTGCTCTTAAACAGGGCAAATAATGTATTGTCACAGCATCTAATATCAAAAGGTGGTCAGGCAGGAACGATAGCCGATCCTAAAATTATTTTTCAGGCAGCTTTAGAAAATCACGCGGCTTCAATTATTCTATCCCATAATCATCCATCCGGAAACTTAAAGCCCAGTCAGGCTGATATTAATCTTACAAGAAAACTTCGGGACGCTGGTCAGCTTTTGGATATTCCTGTCCTTGACCACGTAATATTCACCAATTCATCCTACTTCAGTTTTGCTGATGAAGGAATACTCTGAGAGCTGCTTAAAGAAAATTGGCAAAAGTAAAAGATCTTGATAATCGGAAGTGTTGGCCCCAAGATCTTTTATCTTTCACCTTTCAATCTTTTTTCATCCTTTCTGCTTTTACCTTTAACCTTTTACCTCCCGCTTTCACCTTTTTTCTATCTTTGCCCTTTATCATTTAAAATTCAATGAAGATTTCATATAACTGGCTAAAACAGTTTATAAATACTGACCTGTCGCCGGACGATATTTCGCAAATACTAACAGCAATTGGTCTGGAGGTTGAAAGCGTAGATAAGGTACAAACTATCCGCGGAGGTTTGGAAGGTTTGGTGATTGGATATGTTAATGAATGTGTCCAACATCCGAATGCTGATCGCCTGCGGATCACTAAAGTGAATGTAGGTGGCGCCGAAGATATACAAGTGGTTTGTGGCGCAGCAAATGTTGCTGCCGGTCAAAAGGTTGTGGTTGCAACAGTTGGTACAACAGTTTATCCTGCCGAAGGAGATGCTTTTAAAATAAATAAATCCAAGATTAGAGGCGAAGTTTCTGAAGGAATGATTTGCGCCGAAGATGAAATTGGTCTTGGTGTATCTCATGAAGGAATTATGGTTCTGAAAGAGGATGCTCCAATAGGGACTCCAGCAAAAGAATATTTTAATATTAGTGATGACTTCCTTTTTGAAATTGGCTTAACACCTAACCGTGCTGATGCTGCTTCACATTTAGGGGTCGCAAGAGATTTGGCTGCCTATCTTCGGACGTCCATCAGCATGCCTGATGTATCTGCATTTAAGCCGGATAACCATAATCTTTTAATTCCTGTAAAGGTCGAGAATGTTGAAGCTTGTCCGAGGTATACGTCCGTTACTTTAACGGGTGTAGAAGTTAAAGAATCTCCTGATTGGTTGAAGGATAAGTTGAAGATTATAGGTGTTCGTCCGGTAAATAATGTTGTCGATGTTACCAATTATGTTTTGCACGAACTCGGACAACCATTGCACGCATTTGATGCCGACGAGATTAAAGGTGCTCAGGTTATTGTAAAAAACGGTTCTGAGGGCGATTTATTCACCACGCTGGATGAAGTAGAACGCAAACTATCTTCCGAAGATTTGATGATATGTAATGCCGAATCGCCGATGTGTATTGCCGGTGTTTTTGGTGGAATTTCTTCTGGTGTGAAAAGTACAACCACGAAAGTTTTCCTCGAAAGTGCATATTTCAATTCCGTATCAGTAAGAAAAACGTCTAAGCGTCACGGTCTGAAAACCGATGCATCTTTCCGCTTTGAGCGCGGTACTGATCCTGAAATGACGGTTTTTGCGATCAAGAGAGCAGCTTTATTAATTAAGGAACTTGCGGGAGCCGAAATTTCTTCCGGGATCTCTGACTTTTACCCTTCGCCGGCAACTCCGTTTAATATTTCTGTATCTTATAAAAATATTGATCGGTTAATTGGTGAACAGATTCCGCACGAAACAATTAAAAGCATCATTACGGCACTGGGGATTTCTATTGTCAATGAAAGCGCTGATGTCTTGAATCTTGAGGTGCCGCCTTTCAAAGTAGACGTTACCCGTGAAGTGGATATTATTGAAGAGGTACTTCGTATTTATGGATATAATAATATTGCGATTCCATCACAAGTGCGGGCCTCTTTAACTAATTCGGTTAAACCAGATAAAGAAGTTGTTCAAAATCAGGTTGCCGATTTATTAACGGCTAACGGATTTTCAGAAATCCTGTCGAACTCGTTGACTAAATCAGCATATGATCAACAATCTGAAACCGCTGTGCGGATTTTAAATCCCCTGAGCAGCGATTTGGATACTATGCGTCAAACGCTTCTTTACTCAGGTCTGGAAGCAATAGCTTACAATCAGAATCGCAAGAACGCAGATTTAAAGCTCTATGAGTTTGGCAAGGTATATTCCACTTCCGATACCGGGTATAGTGAAAACTTCCGGTTTGGGATTTTTATGACAGGAAGAAATTTTAGTCAGCAGTGGAATCACAACAACAGTCAAACTTCCTTTTACAACTTAAAAGGAGCTGTAGATGCGATAGTAAAGCGACTAAATATTTCCGGGTTATCAGAAGATACCTTCGATAGCGTAAATTTTCAACAAGCGCATCAATATAAAAAAGGTGAGCAGACTTTAGTGTCGTTTGGAATGGTTTCAAAAGCAGCATTAAAGAAATTGGACATTGAAAAGGAAGTGTTCTATGCCGATTTTAATTGGGATTTAGTTTTGAAATCCATCAGAAAAAATAAGATAACCTTTAAAGAGGTGCCTAAAACGCCATCTGTTCGAAGAGATCTTTCTTTATTGATCAATAAAGATATTGCATTTAGTCAGCTGGAAGCAATTGCGTTGAAATCAGAAAGAAGTTTGTTGAAGGAGGTGAGTGTATTTGATGTGTATGAAGGAGAGAAGCTTCCTGAGAATAAAAAATCATATGCATTAAGTTTCCTTTTACAGGATGAAGAAAAAACTCTCACTGATAAGCAGATTGATTCGGTAATGAGTAAATTAATTGGTATTTTCGAAAAAGAACTGGGAGCGGAAATTAGAAAGTGATAAACACATAATGATTCACTTATTAATTTAACCCTCAATATTAAAGAACATGTCCTTAGCAGGCCAATTAACAAATGTACTCGACAGAACACAGCGACTTTTAGAGTTGTGTGAGGTTTTACAGGAAGAGAATAATCTTTTAAAACAAGAAAATAAGGCATTGGAAGCCAGCTTGGAAAATAACAAAACCAAGATTTCTGACCTCGAGGAAAAGTTAAAAGCATTGAAACTTGCCAGGTCTTTAGAGGGTATTCCGGTGACACAAATATCAAGCGATGAAAAAACGCTTGACATAAAGCAAAAAATTAGCGATTTTGTGCGAGAAATTGATAAGTGCATTGTATTGCTAAAGAGGTAATATAACGTGAAACTAAAGCCAAATGGGAGAAATCTCCATTAAAATAAATATTGCTGACCGTGTTTACCCTTTAAGAGTGAACATGGAAGAGGAAGAAATGATTAGGCGGGCAGCTAAGATTATAAACGATCGTATAAAAGAGTTTCAAGACAATTATGCGGTACGGGATAAACAAGATTTATTGTCAATGTGTGTGTTGCATTATGCAACGGCTACATTAAAAGCCGATAAGAAAAGAGTTGATGAAGATACGGAAGTGGCCGATAAGGTTTATCAGTTAGATCAGATGCTTAACAACTTCTTTTCAAAGTAATTTACGTTCTTTATATTAGGGCAAAGATTTAACCGCAGTTAAATTAAGTTTCACTATTAAAAAACTTAACACTTCAATATTAACGAAGTCGAACAGATAAACCACCTGAATAAGTTGGTTATGATCAAGACTTAATCGTGCTTAATGAAGTTTTACAATACTGGAGCTTATCTTTAATTGCGGTTTTTTTATTAAAAAAGTACTATGGAGATAATTGGTTACATTTTATTAGGACTGGTAGTAGGTATAGGAATAGGGCGCTTTATGCTTCGTACCTTACTGAAAAATCAGGAAGTTGCAGCGCAGAACAAAGTCAAGAAAATATTAAAAGACGCTGAGAATAATGCTGAGATTTTAAAGAAGAATAAGTTATTAGAAGCTAAAGAGAAGTTTATTCAATTAAAAAGTGAGCATGAACAGGAGATTAACGCAAAGAATAATTCAATTAATCAGCGTGAAAACTCAATCAAACAAAAGGAACAGTCTTTAAATCAGCGTTTAGAGAACCTGAATAAGAAAGAGCAGGATCTTGACAATCAACGTAAGAATCTTGAAAGGCAAACAGAAATAGCCCAAAAGAAGCAGGAAGAAGTCGAAGTTTTAAAGAACCAGCATATCAGTCAGCTTGAAACGATAGCCGGTTTATCGGCCGATGATGCGAGAAGCCAGTTGGTTGATTCTTTAAAAGAAGAAGCGCGGTCGAAGGCAATGATGCAGATTAAGGACATTGTTGACGAAGCTAAACTTACCGCAAGTAAAGAGGCTAAAAAGGTCGTAATTCAAACCATTCAACGTACCGCTACAGAAGCGGCGATCGAAAACACAGTTTCAATCTTCAATATCGAAAGTGACGAGATCAAAGGTCGTGTTATTGGTAGAGAAGGGCGTAATATTCGCGCTTTAGAAGCTGCAACCGGCGTCGAAATTATTGTTGATGATACACCCGAAGCGATAATTCTTTCAGGGTTTGATCCCGTAAGGAGAGAAATTGCCCGTCTTGCATTACATCGTTTGGTGACGGACGGTCGTATCCACCCGGCCCGTATCGAAGAAGTTGTAGCCAAAACCCGTAAGCAAATAGAGGACGAGATAGTAGAGATTGGTGAGCGAACAGTTATTGATCTTGGAATTCATGGTCTGCACCCTGAGTTGATTCGTATGGTTGGCAGGATGCGTTATCGTTCATCTTACGGCCAGAATTTATTACAGCACTCGCGTGAGGTAGCAAATTTCTGCGCAACGATGGCTTCTGAACTAGGCTTAAATGTGAAATTGGCTAAACGTGCCGGACTCTTGCATGATATTGGAAAAGTGCCTGATGATAACCCTGAATTGCCACACGCAATCTTAGGAATGCAACTTGCTGAAAAATATAAGGAACATCCTGAAGTTTGTAACGCCATCGGTGCTCACCATGATGAAATTGAAATGACATCAATGATCTCACCGGTCATTCAGGCTTGTGATGCAATATCCGGTGCTCGTCCTGGTGCACGTCGCGAGGTTGTAGAAAGTTACATTAAACGTTTGAAAGAGCTTGAGGAACTTGCTTTATCCTATCCTGGTGTTGAGAAAACCTTTGCTATTCAGGCTGGTCGTGAGTTACGTGTAGTGGTAGAAAGTGAACGAGTTACTGATGATCAGGCTGAGATTTTAGCAGCAGATATTTCTAATAGAATTCAAACTGAAATGACCTATCCGGGTCAGATTAAAGTTACTGTTATTCGTGAAACAAGATCTGTTTCCTACGCGAAATAATAACTAATGAAATTACAAAAGGTGCTGGAGTGTTTCAGCATCTTTTGTTTTATAAACATTTCCGTCAATATCTATGTCCGCCGGGGCCAGCCTTATTACCTTATATTTGCTTCCAATATGGTAAAACAGCAACCGATTAAAAGTAAAGTCAACCAGGTAATCGACGATTATTCTGCATCTCACAAAAACCCGATAAATCAAGCCATTCAATGGATCTGTATTCCTCTGCTCACTTTTGGTGTCTTAGGCATTGTTTGGTCAATTCCTTTTCCATATCTGGCCTTTTTAGGAAAGTACAATGGATTTGTGAACTGGGCGTCTTTTCTTATAGCTTTCTCAATTTATTATTATTATAAAACATCGCCTGTTCTTTCCTATGGCATATTATTGTTCGTATTTGCATTTTCTGCCGGCATAGTGGGGTTGGAGAAATTTCATACTCACAATAATTGGCCCACAATGAGCTCTGTTTGTATGGGTGTATTTGTACTCGGCTTAATTTTGCAATTCATAGGATATAAATACGAAGGCGCAACCCCATCGCTATCTTCTAATCTTAAATTATTACTTCACGGACCTTTGTGGCTAATGTATATGCTTTTCAAAAAATTAGGATATAAGGGCTAAAACCTTAAGGCTGGCAATGTATTTGATAGATTTTATACTTAAAATCTATTTTATGAAAGATCACAAACATCTGGTTCCGGCATTAATGTCGGCAGTAATACCTGGGTTAGGACAAATAGTTAAAGGCCAAATTGTAAAAGGCTTATTGATAATCGTTTTGGGAATCACCGTTTCTTATTTGCTCTTCTGGACGATTATTTTCCCGATACTGTTTTGGGCATGGAATGTTTACGATGCCTACACCTCTGACAGTGAAAGGAGTATTGTAGACGATTCAAGTACGCGACCCGATATCAGACATGAATAATTAACCCCGATGTTTCAAGCACTGGACAATTCAGATAAGTTCTCCTGGCAGTTCATTAATTGGTCGGTGAGGAGCAAGTCATTACAATTTCCTTTTCTTCATTAATTAAGCCAATTTCGCAGAAAACCAGTGTATACTGAGTATAATTCTTATTAATGAGAAATAATGTCGTGACTGATAACATTAGAAAAGAAGATTTTGGTGATAATTTTGAATGGGGAGTAGCTACGGCAGCCTACCAAATCGAAGGCGGCCATGATGTCGACGGTAAAGGTCCGTCCATTTGGGATGTATTTACTACCCGCAAGGGGAAAGTGAAGGGCGGCCATCATGGGCAAACAGCCTGTAATTTTTATAATTGCTATAAAGACGATATTCAGCTTATCCGGGATCTTAATATTCCAAACTTCCGGTTTTCACTTAGTTGGTCAAGGATTCTGCCCCACGGCATCGGCAAGATTAATCAGCAAGGGATAGACTTTTATAACCGGGTTATAGATTATTCTCTTGAATGCGGAATAACACCTTGGTCGACATTGTACCATTGGGATTTACCCAATGCGCTCGAACTTAAGGGCGGATGGACAAATAGAGATATTGTTCAATGGTTTTGTGAATATTCGGAGATATGCACTAAAAATTTCGGAGATCGGGTAAAGAATTGGATGGTTATGAATGAACCGTCTGCTTTTACTGGTGCAGGCTACTTTTTAGGTATACACGCCCCTGGCAAAACTGGTCTTAAAAACTTTCTTTCTGCAATTCATCATGTAACACTTTCTACAAGTGCGTCGGCTAAAATTTTAAGAGATACTTTGCCTCATGTTAACATAGGTTCAACCTTTTCGTGCTCACATATTGAACCCTATTCAGAACGCGAGAAACATATTTCCGCAGCAAAAAGAGTCGATGCCCTGCTAAATCGGACGTTTATTGAGCCTGCTTTAGGTTTGGGCTATCCGTATAAGGATTTGCCTGTTTTGCGAAAGATTGAAAAATATATGAAGCCCGGTGATGAAAATGAAATGTCGTTCGATTTTGATTTTATCGGACTGCAGAATTATACCAGGGAAATAGTGCGTTCATCGTTTTTTGCTCCATACATTGGCGCAAGCCTTGTTAAAGCTGAGAAGCGAGGAGTACCTCTCACAGAGATGAAGTGGGAAGTGTATCCTCAGGCAATGTATCATGTCATCAAAAAGTTTGATGCGTATCCCCAAATCAAAAAAATTCTTATAACAGAAAACGGAGCTGCTTTCCCTGATGAGGTCGTCGGGGGGCTTGTACATGATATTAAGAGAATAAATTATATCCGCGACAACATATCCCAGGTGTTAAAAGCGAAGAATGAGGGTTGCAAAGTTGATGGATATTTCGTGTGGACTCTGACAGATAATTTCGAGTGGGCCGAAGGTTATCATCCGCGCTTTGGGCTAATTTATGTTGATTTTGAAAGTCAGAAAAGATTAATAAAGGATTCGGGACTTTGGTATAAAGAATTTCTTTCTAAAGATTGACCTTGTCGCTTGTTTATTGTTTTCAGATAAAATGAGAAGTGAAATTATTTCTTTAAAATTCCGCGAAATTTCCTCTTAGAAGTTACGTTGAATTATTTATACAAGGTAAACAGATAGGGTTCTCATAAAGTCGATTTTTCAACACCTGCTCTGCCCAATCTTTTTTTTCTTAAATTAGATGCACTCTTTTTGGAACTTATCTGATGCCCGATTTCTCTCATTTACACGTACATACACAATTTTCACTCCTTGACGGAGCCGCAGATATTTCTAAGCTTTATAAGAAGGCGGCCGCCGATGGGATGAAAGCTTTAGCAATAACCGATCATGGAAACATGTTCGGAGTTTTCAAATTTGTTGCTGAAGCTGGAAAGCATAACGTGAAACCTATTGTAGGATGTGAGTTTTACGTGGTCGACGACAGACATAAAAAGCAGTTTACAAAAGAAAATAAGGATATTCGATGCCATCAGCTTTTCCTTGCTAAAAATCCAAAGGGATATCAGAATCTTGTAAAGCTATGCTCTTACGGATTCATGGAGGGACTTTATAGTAAGTGGCCACGTATCGATAAAGAGCTTATTCTGAAGTATCACGAGGGCTTAATAGCTACCACATGTTGTCTTGGCGCTTCCGTTCCCCAGGCAATCCTGAAATTGGGGGAAGAGGAGGGCGAGAAAGAGTTTAAATGGTGGCTGGATCTTTTTGGCGACGATTATTATATCGAACTGCAAAGGCATAACATTCCCGACCAGGAAAAAGTGAATCATGTTCTTTTAAAATTCGCAAAGAAATATGATGTTAAAATAATCTGTTCCAACGATTCTCATTATGTAGATCAGCAGGATTCCAATGCCCACGACATTCTGCTTTGTGTAAATACAGGAGATATGCAGAGTACTCCTATTGCTACTGATGAAGAAGGGGGTAAAGGCTATCGATTTGGTTTTCCCAACGACCAGTTTTATTTTAAAACACAGGCCGAGATGGCCAAGCTTTTTCATGATTTACCTCAGGCTCTGGATAATACCAATGAAATTGTTGACAAAGTCGAACATCTCAAGCTTAAGCGGGACATTCTTTTACCAAATTTCCCGATTCCAGCCGAATTTAAGGTTCATGCAAACGATACATTAAATCAATGGGAATTCCTTCGTCACCTAACGATGGAAGGCGCAAGGCAGCGCTATCAGGATATTACTCCGGAAATACAGGAACGTCTTGACTTCGAGTTGAACACCATTAAGATCATGGGATTCGCAGGGTATTTTCTTATCGTGTCAGATTTCATAAAAGCAGGACGGGATTTGGGAGTATTTATAGGTCCGGGTCGTGGTTCGGCTGCAGGGTCCGTGGTTGCCTATTGTATCGCGATTACCAATATAGATCCTATCAAATACAATCTCCTGTTCGAGCGTTTCTTAAATCCCGATAGAAAGTCAATGCCTGATATTGATACGGATTTCGACGATGAGGGAAGACAGAAAGTAATTGATTATGTAGTTGATAAGTATGGTAAGAATCAGGTTGCTCAGATCATTACCTACGGTTCGATGGCTGCGCGTACTAGTATCCAGGATGTAGCGCGGGTGCTTGATGTACCTCTTTCGGAAGTAAATGCGCTAAAAAAGTTGGTGCCCGACACTTTGGGCATCACATTAAAAGATGCTTTTGATCAGGTTCAGGAATTGAAAGATATCTTGAAGGGTGATGACATGAGAGCTAAAGTGCTCCGCGAAGCAGAGAAACTTGAAGGGTCAGTTCGAAATACCGGAATTCACGCTGCGGGGATCATTATCGCGCCTTATGATTTAACCGATATTATCCCAGTTACCACGATGAAGGACTCCGACCTACTGGTAACCCAGTTTGATGGGCGGGTGATTGAGGATGCAGGTGTTATAAAAATGGACTTTTTGGGTCTGAAGACGCTCACCATTATTAAGAATGCTCTTCAGCTGATTAAGGAAAATCATGGGGTTGAGATTGATATCGATTATATCCCGCTCGACGATCAAACAACTTTTGAACTTTACCAGCGTGGTGATACTAACGGAACTTTCCAGTTTGAAAGTGACGGAATGCAGATGTATTTGCGGGAGTTGAAGCCTGATAAGTTTGAGGATTTGATTGCAATGAATGCCCTGTATCGTCCGGGGCCGATAGAGTATATCCCCAAATTTATTTCGCGTAAGCATGGCAGGGAAGAGGTAACGTTCGACCTTGAGGACATGAAGGAGCATCTTGAAGAGACCTATGGTATCACGGTATATCAGGAGCAGGTGATGCTTTTATCTCAAAAGCTGGCAAACTTCACAAAAGGCGATGCGGATGTTCTTCGGAAGGCGATGGGTAAAAAGCAGATCGAGGTTCTGAACAAGATGAAAGCCCAGTTTATGGAGGGGTGTAAAGTCAATGGCCACGATACCAAGGTGGCAGAGAAAGTTTGGACCGATTGGGAAGCCTTTGCTCAGTACGCTTTCAATAAGTCACACTCAACCTGTTACGCTTTTGTAGCCTATCAAACAGCCTATTTAAAAGCGCATTACCCTGCGGAGTATATGGCAGCGGTATTAAACAACCAGAATAACATCGAGAAGATTTCTTTCTTTATGGAAGAAAGTAAAAAGATGGGAATCCCCGTACTTGGTCCTGATATAAACGAATCCAACCTAAGGTTTGCGGTAAATAAAAAAGGAGAGATTCGTTTTGGCATGTCGGGTATTAAGGGAGTAGGAGAGAAGGCTGTGGAAAGTATTGTGGAAGAGCGTATAGAAAATGGGCCATTTGCCAGCATTAATGATTTCGCAAAACGAGTGAATTCAAGAACTGTAAGTAAAAAAGTCTACGAAAATTTGGTGTATAGTGGAGCGTTTGATTGTTTTGGATTTCATCGCGCTCAATTCTTTTGTCGACCCGATAATACTTCTTATAATGGAATCGAGCGTCTTATAAAATATAACAATGATTATCAGAATAGTTTAAATTCATCTCAGGTTTCGCTTTTTGGAGGTACATCAGATGCTCATATTTCGGAGCCTCAAATGCCAGAATGTCCTGAGTGGGGTTTAATTGAAAGGCTTAAATATGAAAAGGATATGATCGGAATTTATCTCACCGGCCATCCTTTAGATAATTATAAGTTTGAGATGGAGCACTTTTGTACCTTTCAGGTAAAACATCTGGCTTTGATTAACCGGGCTAAAAGCGGCGAGTTAAATGATGCTGACACCGAGGAGTTCAACAAAATAAAAAATCGTGAGTTAGTAATTGGTGGGCTGGTTTCGAATGCACAACATCGCACAACTAAAAATGGAAAGCCCTTCGGTTCTATGATTTTGGAGGATTATAGTGATTCCTTTGAAGTTGTTCTGTTCGGAGAGGATTATGTAAAGCTAAAACAGTTTTTTACAGATGGATATTTTGTGCAGGTTAGAGGGACCGTTGGCGAACGTTTCAAACAGAAAGATAACTGGGAATTTAAAATTACCAGTATTAATCTTTTATCCGAGATCAGAGATAAAATGTCTAAATGTTTGACAATTCAGTTTCCGCTTCATCAATTATCCCAGGATTTTATTTCCCAGTTGGATGAATTGGTAAGAGCGAATTCGGAGCAGAATCCTCAGAGGAATTGCCAGCTTAAATTTACCGTTTTTGATGCAGAAGAAACCATTGCAGTCGAGATGCCTTCGAAGAGCCTGAAGATTTTTCCAAGCAATGAATTTCTTGAGCATCTTCATACTTTACAAAATATCACCTATAAGTTGAATTGAAATACTTAGACGAAAAAAAGCCGTCATTCTCGATCGTTTTAAAATAATCATCCCCCTGTCAGAATGTCTTGCAAAATTTGTGGTTAGGTTTTTGTTATGTAGTTTTGAATTCATAACATAATACATATATATCATGGCTTTAGAAATAACAGACGCAAATTTTGATGAATTAGTGTTGAAATCTGACAAACCGGTTCTAATAGACTTTTGGGCAGAATGGTGTGGTCCATGCCGCATGGTAGGTCCTTTAGTTGAAGAATTGGCTAAGGAGTACGAAGGTAAGGCCGTTGTTGGTAAAGTAAATGTTGATCATAATCCGGCAATTTCTATGAAATTTGGTATCCGCAATATTCCAGCTTTATTATTTTTCAAAAATGGAGAGATTGTAGATAAGCAAATAGGCGCTGTACCAAAATCAGTGCTAGCAGATAAATTAAGTAAGCAGATCGCTTAAAATTAATTGTAATACAGTATAAGTCCACTCGTTAAATATGAGTGGACTTTTTTTGTGCCTAAAATCGGCTAATCGTATTCTAAAAATGTAAATTGCATCATGCTGCCTGATCTAAATACTTATAAAGATTTACAAGATTTTGGAAATCTTGAATTGCTTGCCCGCCAGGTAGTTGAAGGATTTATCACTGGTTTACATAAAAGTCCTTTTCACGGGTTCTCAGTCGAATTTGCAGAACATAGGCAGTACAATAGCGGAGAGTCAGTAAAAAATATAGACTGGAAGTTATATGGTCGAACTGATAAGTTATTTGTAAAACGTTTTGAAGAAGAAACCAATCTGCGGTGTCATTTGGTTATGGATGTTTCTTCATCGATGTATTTCCCTGAGAAAAAATTTAACAAACTGCTTTTTTCTGTTTACTCGGCTGCATCACTTATGTATCTTTTTAAAAAACAACGTGACGCCTTTGGCCTCAGCTGTTTTTCTGATACATTGCATCTCTCAACTCCTGCAAAATCAACCTCAGTTCACCAAAAGTATTTATTTGCCGAGCTCGAAAGATTAATGCATCAGGAAAATAAACGAGCAAAAACATCCGTGGCGGATTCTTTACACGAGGTAGCCGAACTCATTCATAAGCGCTCAATGGTTATTATTTTTAGTGATATGTTCGAGACAGGAGTTAATGAGGAAGGCTTGAATGAAATTTTTTCAGCACTACAGCATCTCAAATATAACAAACACGAAGTTGTAATATTCAATGTGCTCGATCATAAAAAAGAGTTGAATTTTGACTTTGAGAACCGCCCCTATCATTTTATTGATATGGAAACGGGTGAGGAACTTAAGGTTCATCCTTCCCAAATTAAAGAAAGTTATACGAATTCAGTCGGAAATTTTCGTCAATCACTTCAACAAAGATGTACTCAGTATCACATAGATTTAGTTGACGCTGATATTAATGAAGGCTTTTATCCTGTTTTGCATTCCTACCTCATAAAGCGCAATAAAATGGTCTGATGCCTATTTTATAAAAAATAAATCACATATGGATTTTATATGTTAGTATAGTTCAACGATATAGACATGACTCATACAACAGATGTAATTCATGGGCATATAGCTACCCATATTTTTGAAGATGACGGACGTTTTCCTAATAACCCTAATTTGCCGGTGTTGGTCTATAAGGGAGCTTTACATCTTCATCCGGGCGATGAAATAGATACTATCCTTGAATTATTTAAGAAAAATAACTGGGAAAATAGTTGGAAAGACTCGGTGTTCGATTACGATCATTACCATAGCACAACGCACGAAGTATTAGGGGTTTTTTGTGGTACAGCTGATATCACTCTGGGAGGCCCCGAGGGGACATGCGTCGAATTGGTAAGAGGAGATGTCGTAATAATTCCTGCTGGGGTTGCACATAAAAACTTAAAATGCAGTCACGATTTTTTGTGCGTGGGTGCTTACCCTGAAGGTAAATCTTACGATATGAAGAACGGGAATGAAGAAGATCGGGAGAAGATTATCCGGGAAATTGCATCAGTACCTATTCCGTCTACCGACCCTGTATTTGGGAGTGAAGGTCCCCTGTTGGAATATTGGAGAAAGAAGCCGATTGATTTTACGTAATCCAGAGCTCATACCATTTTTAGCATCGCTAATGCATTATGGACTGCATACATATGTACGTCATTATTGAAATATATATAAGCTTCTTTTACGTGTTTCATCGATTTAATTTTATCAACCAGGTTTTGAAGCTGTGAGTTATCATAATTCGATGAATATAAGTCGCTTTCGCCATGCATTCTGTAATAAATTAAAAAGGTATTATTTATAACATCTTTAGGCAAGGTAGGATGACTCATTCCTGAGAAAGTAATGTTTTTCTTCTGTAATTCGCTAAAAACGTCATCAATCCACCAACTTTCGTGACGAAATTCAACCACATTTAAGAAAGAGCTATCAAGATTATCGATAATCCTTTGCAAGTGCTCTTCTGAATAGTGGAAGTTGGGCGGCAATTGAAATAATATGCATCCAAGTTTTTCCTGCAATCCATCTCTTGCAGTGTTGTAAAAACTGCTCATTAAGTCAACCACATCATTGAATTTTTTGTAATGTGTGATGGCTCTAGGGGCTTTAACGGCAAAGCGGAAATCGGCAGGACTTTTTACACGCCAGTTATCGAGGAAAGAAAGTTTGGGGAATCGATAAAAGGTTGCGTTTAGTTCCAGGGTGTTGAAAAATTGGCAGTAATAATCAAACCATTTACTTTGAGCCAGATCCTGCGGGTAAAAAGTTCCCTTCCAGTGCTTATAATGAAAACCCGAACATCCGATGTGCCAATTTATCATTAAAAATAAACATCACCTGAGCGGATTAGTTCAGCCGAAATCCTATGTTTAGGCCAGCTCTAAATTACTAAAGCCAATTCCTTTTCTTGAAGTATATTAGTGTGATGACTGAAGATGAGATCATTAGAAGTATTGCCAATATATAGCCATAATCCCATTGCAACTCGGGCATGAATTTAAAATTCATACCATATATGCTCGCAATTAAAGTAGGGGGCATAAATGCCACAGTTGCAACAGTAAATATTTTGATGATCCTGTTTTGTTCAATATTTACAAAGCCCATAAAGGTGTTTTGTAAATATTCCAGACGCTCAAATGCAAACTTATTATGCTCTAAAATAGAACTTATATCCCTGATCATAATTCGCAAAACGCTTTTATATTCCTCTGGAAAAATATAGCTCTTCATTAAAGATGAAATTAAACGTTGTTTATCAATGATGTTTTCTCTCAACGACATAGTTTCGTTTTGAAATAACGACAATTGAATCAGGATTTCTTCATCCGGCCGATTTTTTTTGAGTATTAATTGCTGATTCAAATCTGCGATTTGTTTAGCCAGTCCTTCAATTAGATCTGCATCCAGGTCAATTGAAGTTTCAAGAATTGTGAGCAAGATTTGATATCCGTTACTGAAAGACCCGGGACTCGCTTTAATTCTTTTAACTGATTCGCTGAAGGTTTTTAAATTATCATCCCGGTAGGTAAACAAAATACCCTTTTCAAGTATCACCGAAACGGGGCAATAGGAAAATCCTTTTTCGTGGAATGATAAGAAATTTGAGTTTATAATTATCTCATCTTCAACTTCGCTGAATCTCGATGAACTTTCGATCTCTTGCGATTCTTCCTCTGATGAGTATTTAATATCAAAGTATGTTTCAATGGTGACTTTCTCCTTTACTGTAGGGTTTTGGAGATCCACCCAAATTAAGCTCTCAATAGGAATCTCTCTAAGTAGCTCTAGCTCGGTTTCTTTAGCTAAACGGCGGTCCTTTTTATAATATATACGTAACATCTAATTCCTGCTAAACTTTCACCAAGTTGAATATGTATCTTTGCAAAGCTAGATAAATTAGAATTAAATTGATGAGTGACAATAAATGAACCCTCATGTCGCTTATTAATTGGCTAAACTGCAAATATTTATAACATGGGTACACCTTTAGATTTTGGACAGAAACCTTATAACCATTATGGTGCTTATTTAAAGCAGAAATACGATGGCAAGCGAGTGTTCAAAATTATTGTGGATGGTGGCTTTACCTGTCCGAACAGAGATGGCAGCAAAGGTTACGGAGGATGTTCGTATTGTAATGTAGATTCCTTTACGCCAGAGTTATCCCGCAGTACCCCCAATATTCGTGAGCAGATCGAGCGAGGAATAGATCGTGCTATCACCGGCTATGCTGCAGAAAAGTTTATTATTTATTTTCAGCCCAATACTAACACCTATGCACCCACCCATTACCTCAAAGCAATGTATGATGAAGCAATTAAGATTGCTAAAAGTATTTCGCCTGGCAATATAGTAGGTTTGTCTGTTGGTACCCGACCCGATTGCATCGATGAGGAGAAAATCAAATTATTAGAGAGCTATCTTGAGCTGGGTCTGGATGTGGATCTTGAAATGGGAATGGAATCCATATATAATGACACTCTTTTGCGAATAAACAGAGGCTGTTCTCATGAGGAGTTGGAACAAGCATTAACACTTGTAGAAAATTCACCTTTAGAAGTATGTGTGCATACTATTTTCGGTTTCCCCTGGGAAAGCAAAGAAATGATGCTGCGCTATGCTGACGAAATCAACCGCTTCTCGCAAATCAAATTTGTAAAACTCCATCATTTGCATATTGTAGAAGGCTCGATAATGGGTGTGCAATATAAAAGAGAGCCTTTTAAAGTGTTTACTCTCGAAGAGTATACCGATTTTTTGGCTGATTTTATTCCATTGTTAAGGCCAGACATAGTAATTCAACGTTTGTTTGGCATAGCTGATTTTGATTTACTGATCGCTCCGAACTGGGGAGTTAAGAAGTCGCAGATCCAAACTTTTATTGATAAAGCTCTTGAAAGTCGCGGAGTAATACAGGGCGGTAGTTATGTTTTAGCTTAAACTGATTAAGCGCCCGATTTTGTCTTCCGAGTTCTCACTTGTTGTTTTTTAGATATCAAAATCTTCCTTTTGTCGACCGATTCTTCGCAAATATTTCTCATGTCATCTTATGGAAATATTTCTGATTGATTTCTCAATAAGATTTCAATTTCCCTTTTGCTTGTTTTCTTAGTGATCTTGTTCTTTTAATCTCTGTTTACAGGATTTTTTACAAAACGATCGGGCTATTCCTGTTATCTTTAATTAGTGGTTTTCTTTATTGTGTGTTTTTTTTATCGCTTTGTGAGATTTTGTAGATATTGATCTATATAAGGCTTCATATTTTGCTTTTTTATGGCTTTTTTAAGTAAATAAAGATTTTTATTGTCTGATGTATATAAAATAATGCTATTTTTAATTTTATTATCAAGTTAACTGTGGTTTTATAGATAATTCCTTCAATTGAATCAATTTTTGTTAATTTTTTATTTAAGATTAAAATAGTATTG
>CAMPKC010000031.1 GCA_946887045.1 uncultured Sphingobacteriaceae bacterium
CCGTATGGGATAATAAACTTCCGTATGTGATATATAATAAGGTAAAGGTCGGTTCTGAAAAGGTGCTGACGATCCAACGGGGTGCGAAAATCTATTTCCATAAAAACGCCGAACTTATAATCGCAGGAACATTAAAAGTTAATGGTACGCTTAATGATTCGGTGACTTTTTCGAGCGACAGGCTTGAACGGATCTATGCGGACGAACCGGGACAATGGAAGGGTTTACATTTCTTAAAAGACAGCAAGGACAACCTGATAAATTATGGATTAATTAAAAACGGCTCAATAGCCATACGGGTAGATTCCTTGTCTGGAAATTCCAATCCTAAATTACTTCTTGCGAATAGTATGATTTACAATATGGAACTTGTGGGCGTATATTGTAATAATGCCGAGCTCGCCGCTTTCAATAATATTATTGCGAATTGCGGAAGACATCTTATTTATGGAATAAACGGGGGCAGATACAATCTTAAACAAAATACGCTGGTTAATGTCAATTTTCAATTTCCCCGAACTACACCTTCTTTATTTTTTACCGATCAATCGAGTCAGGCCAACACATCCCCGTTTAGTTTAACTCTGATTAATAATATTATTTGGGGGTCTTTACAGGACGAACTTATAGTGGAGAAAAAGGGAGGCCTTTCATTTACGCAGTCGATTCTTCATAACCTAATCAAATCACGCGATAATAGCTTAGGAAGCTTCGGGAATATTCTCAATGTCGATCCGCTGTTTAAAGATGTCCAACAAAATAATTATTATTTGAATTCGGGAAGTCCAGCAATAAATAAAGGAGAAGATTTAATAACCGACCCTTACTTTTCTTCCTGGCTGATAAGGGATTTAAATGGCAGAGTAAGATTATTTCCCTCAGATTTAGGAAGTTATGAGTTTTTTTAATTTTCTTAAAATATTTGGTAACCTTATGGAAGGATATGGGGTATAAGTACCCGAGAGCGTTAATTTAGATAGAAAGAGCTGGACGCCGTAAGGCAACCGGCTTTTTCTTAATTTAAGCTCTTTCAAGAGGATCATCGGACAGCTAAATATTCTAAGCCATCCGATGATTTTTTTTATTTATATAATGGATGTTCTTCCATCATCTCATGAATCTTCTTGCGAACCTTTTTCACAATTGCTTCATCTTCAGGATTAGAAAGTACCATGTCAATATAATCTACAATCTTCTCCATGTGTTTTTCTTTCAGTCCGCGAGATGAAATTGCAGCGGTTCCAACTCTGATTCCCGAAGTAACGAATGGTGATTTATCATCAAAAGGAACCATGTTTTTATTCACTGTAATATCAGCATTTCCCAAAGCTGCTTCTGCCACTTTACCAGTAATGTTTTTGTTGCGAAGATCAATCAGCATTAGGTGATTGTCGGTACCTCCGGAAATAATTCCATAATCACGGGCCATAAATGCATCTGCCATAGCCGAAGCATTTTTCTTAACCTGAAGGATGTATTTCATGTAATCATCGCTTAAAGCTTCACCAAAAGCAATCGCTTTAGCAGCGATAATGTGCTCTAATGGTCCGCCTTGAGTTCCGGGAAATACCGCCATATCCAATATAGACGACATCATTCTGATTTCTCCTTTAGGAGTTTTTAATCCGAAAGGATTCTCAAAATCTTTACCCAGCATGATCATACCGCCACGTGGTCCGCGGAGAGTTTTGTGCGTAGTTGTCGTTACGATATGGCAATGAGGAAGCGGATCGTCCAATAATCCTTTTGCTATTAAACCTGCAGGATGCGAAATGTCTGCAAGAACCAAAGCACCGATCTGGTCAGCAACCTGACGGATAAATTTATAATCCCATTCTCTCGAATAAGCAGATGCGCCGCAGATAATTAACTTCGGCTTTTCAGCTAATGCAGTTTCTTCAAGTTTTTTATAGTCAATACGGCCTGTTTCTTTTTCCACTCCGTAAAAGAAAGGCTGATATAACTTACCCGAAGAGTTTACAGGGGAACCATGTGTAAGGTGACCACCGTGCGAAAGGTCAAACCCAAGGATTTTATCGCCTGGTTTTAAAACACCAAGAAATACCGCGGAGTTTGCTTGAGCTCCAGAATGCGGCTGTACGTTTACCCATTCAGCATTAAATAGTTCTTTCGCTCTTTCAATTGCAATTGTTTCAATTTCATCAACAACCTCACAGCCTCCGTAATAACGTTTCCCCGGTAGGCCTTCAGCATATTTATTAGTGAGCACAGAGCCGGCGGCTTCCATAACTTGTTTACTAACAAAGTTTTCTGATGCAATCAGTTCAAGTCCGTTTTCCTGACGATCCTGTTCTTCTTCGATGAGCTTAAAGATGATTTTATCTTTTTTCATTCCTGTTTATTTGTTGTTTATGTTGTTGAAGCAGTTTTTACTGCAACGGAAAAATTATTAAAACCCAGTCCTATTTGAATAGAAATCAGCTGCTGTTGCAGCATTTCGAGCATTGCCAGGAAATTGTACACAAATTGAACCTTATTTTCTGAACTTTTCATCAGTTTAGAAAAATCAATTTTTTGATTAAGTTGAATCAATTCTGCAATTACTTTTTTTTGTTGTTCAATCGTATACGGATATTGAATAACCGTGTGTTTAACATCCTGCTGCTTGTTTTGGTACCGGGACATTGCTTTGTCGTAAACCATCAATAATCTGTATAACCCTACCGAAGGAAGTTCATCTCCCGGTTCAGCGGCTTCGGCAATTTTTTGAAGGTCGAAAGCAATGTTGCCTCTTTTTTCCTGCAGAAAGCGTTCGTTTTCTAAAACCTTAAAGCTTTCTGTAAGCAGTTTGAATTTTTTATATTCAATTAGCTTTTGTACCAGATCTTTTTTCAGATCTATTTCATTTCCTTCCTCATCTAAGTCAGGCAAGGGTAAAAGCATTTTTGCTTTAATGCGCATTAAAGTGGCCGCAATGAATATAAACTCGCTGGCGAGCTCAATATTTAATGCATTCATTTCGTGTATGTAAGCGAGGAAATCGTCTGTTATTTGCGCTATCTGGATGTCACGGATATCCAGTTCATCGCGCTCAATAAAGAACAAAAGTAAATCAAAAGGGCCTGCAAATTGAGGCAGCCTAATTTCAAAAGTATCCTGCTGTATCACAATCGCCTCAAAAATAAAGATTTAATTTGGTATGGAAATAGTAAAGAAAAGAACTGACGTTATTATTTTTAAATAATATTGAGTTACTTTGTGGTTCATTTTTTTTACCCCAACTAGTATGGAAGTTAAGGCGGGAGAACTACTGGAAAAAATAAATTATCCCTCTGATTTAAAGAAGTTTTCAGAAAACGATCTCGAGCGTATATGCCAGGAGTTGCGTCAATATATTATTGATGTGGTTTCGGTTAACGGGGGGCACTTCGGGGCTAGTTTAGGTGTTGTAGAGTTAACTGTTGCTCTGCACTATGTACTTAATACGCCTTACGATCAGTTAGTTTGGGATGTTGGACACCAGGCATACGGACATAAAATATTAACCGGCAGACGTTCAGTCTTCCATACAAATAGAATACATAACGGAATAAGTGGGTTTCCAAAACGGACGGAAAGTGAATACGATACATTTGGGGTAGGACACTCTTCAACTTCAATTTCTGCTGCGTTAGGAATGGCGGTTGCCTCGTACTATAAAGGAGAGAACGATCGCCAGCATGTTGCCGTAATCGGCGATGGAGCCATGACTGCGGGAATGGCTTTTGAAGCATTAAACCACGCCGGTATCGAAAACACGAATCTCCTCGTTATCTTAAACGATAACTGCATGTCGATCGATCCGAATGTCGGAGCCTTGAAGGAATACCTTACGGATATCACCACATCTAAATCTTATAATAAATTCAGAGACGATATTTCGCACGTTCTCGGTAAGCTTTCTGAGTTGGGCCCGAATGCGCATCACATCGTCAAAATGATCGAAAAAAGCATCAAGGGTACTTTGTTAAAAAGAAGTAACTTCTTTGAGGCATTAAAGTTCAGATATTTCGGCCCGATCGACGGTCACGATGTGAAGCATTTGGCAAAAGTTATTAAGGATTTGCGTGAGATACCCGGTCCGAAATTATTGCATTGCATAACTGTTAAAGGCAAGGGATTTGCCTTAGCGGAAAAGGATCAAACAAAATGGCATGCACCAGGGCTGTTCGATAAAATCACCGGCGAAATTAAAAAAACAGTTAACGATAAACCACAAGCACCCAAATATCAGGATGTTTTTGGTCATACTTTAGTTGAATTAGCTGAGAATAACCCGAAGATTATGGGTATCACTCCAGCTATGCCAAGCGGCAGTTCAATGAATATCATGATGAAAGCCATGCCGAAACGAGCATTCGACGTTGGTATCGCAGAACAACATGCTGTTACTTTCTCTGCCGGTCTCGCTAGCCAGGGGATGGTTCCATTTTGTAATATATATTCCAGCTTCATGCAAAGAGCATATGATCAGGTGATTCATGATGTGGCTATTCAAAAACTCAATGTGGTTTTTTGTTTAGACCGTGCTGGTTTAGCCGGAGCTGATGGCCCCACACATCATGGCGCGTATGATTTGGCTTTTATGCGCTGTATTCCGAATATGGTGGTATCGGCGCCAATGAACGAGGAAGAATTACGGAACCTGATGTTCAGTGCCCAGCAGGAAAATATGGGACCCTTTTCTATTCGATATCCGCGCGGTACAGGCGTTATGCCCGACTGGCGCAGACCGTTCAAGGCAATTCCGGTAGGCAAAGGAAGAAAGATTTGCGATGGTGAGGAAGTTGCTCTTTTAAGCATTGGACATATTGGAAATGAAGCTGTAAAAGCATGTACAGAGCTTAATTCCCTTGGTTTTAATCCAGCTCATTATGATATGCGATTCATTAAACCCCTTGATGAGGATCTCCTGCACGAGGTATTTATAAACTTTAAAAAAGTTATTACAATTGAAGACGGTTGCCTGCAGGGTGGTTTAGGAAGCGCTGTTCTGGAGTTTATGGCCGACAACCAGTATAATTCTACTGTGGTTAGATTAGGAATACCTGACGAAGTAATCGAACATGGCGAACAGCCCGAGCTATGGGCGGAATGTGGCTATGATGCAGCTGCGATTATTAAAGCTGTTGAAAAGATGGCCGTACTCAGGACTACAAAAAGTATTGCGAGTTAGGAGAGGGTGAATTGAGCGTCATGTTGAATACTCAAGCGCTTTTTGTGGTGATGCTATCCTTAGGTTTCACATCAGAGAAATCTACTCCGCATTTACCGCAGCCAGAGCTACAACCATTTTTTGACTGCAGGCTCTTATAAACGACACGCGCTATATAGCCTGATGCTATCGTGAATAATAAGATTACCAGAACTTCCTGTACTCCCATATTACAAATATAATCTTATGTTATCCCTTGATTGTCATTAAATTTCAAGCTTTTATAGCTCTTGAAATCCAATTTAAAACGCTACCTTTGCAAAAAATTTTGAGAGGCATTCTTCATGCAGAAAATTAGAAACATTGCAATTATTGCACACGTTGACCACGGTAAAACTACATTGGTTGACAAAATTTTACACAGTTGCGCCATATTTCGTGATAACCAGGAAACAGGCGACTTAATTCTTGATAATAATGACCTGGAACGTGAGCGTGGTATCACCATTGTTTCTAAAAACGTTTCTGTTCAATATAAGGATGTAAAGATTAATATTATTGATACCCCTGGTCACGCCGATTTCGGTGGTGAGGTTGAGCGTGTATTGAAAATGGCCGACGGCGTTTTATTGCTTTGCGATGCTTTTGAAGGCGCCATGCCTCAAACGCGTTTTGTTACGCAAAAAGCACTTGCTTTGGGCTTAAAGCCGATCGTTGTTGTAAATAAGGTCGATAAAGAAAACTGTCGCCCTGAAGAGGTTTATGAGCAAATATTTGAATTGTTCTTTAACCTTGACGCGACTGAAGATCAATTGGATTTCCCTGTAATTTACGGTTCATCAAAACAAGGATGGATGAATACAGATTGGAAAAATCCTATTGATAATATTTTCCCTCTAATGGATGCCATTTTGGAAACCATTCCACCGGCCCCGATTTCTGAAGGAACTTTACAAATGCAAATCACTTCATTAGATTATTCTTCTTTTGTAGGACGTATTGCAATTGGAAGAGTGGCACGTGGTACAATCAAAGAGAACCAGCCGGTGTCCTTGGTTAAACGCGACGGAAAAATTGTTAAATCACGTATCAAAGAACTTTATACTTTCGAAGGTTTAGGTAAAGTGCGTGTACAGGAAGTTGGTTCGGGCGATATTTGCGCTGTAGTTGGTATCGAAGGCTTCGATATCGGCGATACAATTGCTGATTTCGAAAAACCAGAACAACTTGAGGTTATCCATATTGACGAGCCTACCATGAACATGTTGTTTACCATTAACAACTCACCATTTTTTGGTAAAGAAGGGAAGTTTGTTACCTCTCAGCGCTTACGCGAGCGTTTATACAAAGAGATGGAGAAAAATCTTGCGCTGAAAGTTGTTGAAACCGATTCTCCCGATGCATATTTAGTATATGGAAGAGGTATTCTTCACTTATCAGTTCTTATCGAGACTATGCGTCGTGAAGGATATGAGCTTCAGGTAGGTCAGCCGCAGGTTATCATTAAAGAAATTGATGGGGTTAAATGTGAGCCTATTGAAACCTTAATTGTTGACGTACCTGCCGAAGTTTCTGGTAAAGTAATTGAATTGGTGACTCAACGTAAGGGTGAGTTATTAATTATGGAGCCAAAAGGTGATCTTCAGCATTTAGAATTTGATATTCCGGCGCGTGGTATTATTGGCCTGCGTAATAACGTTCTTACCGCTACTGCCGGGGAAGCTATCATGGCTCACCGTTTTAAAGCATATGAGCCCTGGAAAGGAACAATTCCTGGTCGTTTAAGTGGTGTGTTAGTTTCAATGGAAAAAGGTTCGACAACTGCTTATTCTATCGATAAACTTCAAGACAGAGGACGTTTCTTCGTTGATCCGGGTGTTGAGGTGTATGAAGGACAAATTGTTGGTGAGCATATTCGTGATAACGATCTGGTTGTTAATCTTGTAAAAGGAAAGGCGTTAACCAATATGCGTGCATCTGGAACAGACGATAATACTCGTATAGCTCCAGCGATTAAGTTCTCTCTGGAAGAGTCAATGGAATATATACAAGCTGATGAATATATTGAGGTTACACCTCAAAGTATGCGTTTACGTAAGATCTATCTTACAGAAAGCGAAAGAAAAAACAACTCTAAAAAGTTTGCATAAACTTTTTTAATTTGAAAAATAGATGAGACTGGAAGTAATTTCAGTCTCATTTATTTTTTACGGCAGTTTTGAAGATTTTAATTAAAATTGTATCTGAATAAATTTCAATGGGCATAATAAAAAAAGTACAGGATGTTTTATATTCTTTCGGTTTAATTGTAAAGCTTGTCAGACCCGAAAATAACACATGGCTAAAGAATAGAAATATTGAAACGGTACTTGATATTGGTGCCAATACCGGCCAATTTGCTCAACGTATTCACGAAATTATTCCTTCTGCTAAAATATGCTCCTTTGAACCTATAAAAGGCTGTTATTCAGAATTGCTCCAGAATACCTCAGAAATCAACGTAAAAGCTTTTAATTTCGCCTTGGGAGATACCGACGAACAGGTAGAGATAAATGTTAGCAAACATTCTCCAAGCTCATCTTTGCTGGAGATGGCTGATTTACATAAAGATGTTTTCGCAGGTACCGATTATGCACAAAAGGAAACTATTACAGTAAAAAGGCTTGACGATGTTGCTGCTGAATTAGGCTCTTTAGGCAGGTATCTGGTTAAGATTGATGTACAGGGCTTTGAAGACCGGGTAATTAAAGGTGGAATGGAAACGTTAAGAAAAGCAGACCTTATTCTTATCGAAACTTCTTTTCAGGAATTGTATCAGGGACAGCTTTTATTCAATGGGATTTACAATCTCTTGGCTGGTTTGGGTTTTGAATTTAAAGGAAATGTGTCTCAATCATTAAATCCAAAGGATGGCAGTATTTTATATGCTGAGTCCCTGTTTGCAAAATCATAAATATTGATGAGGGTTGGAATAATAGAAGTTTGTGAACCCAATCACTATACTGCTGTTTCAGCCTTAGCACAAACGTATCTAGTTGATCCTTTAAATGAAGTAATAATTTTTACCAACGGAACGATAAAGCCCTTGTTGGCGGAATTATCTGGCAGAGTTAAATTTATTATCAAGCCGGAGGAGCAAAGTGTTGGTGAATTTCTTACCGCAGTTTCAAAGTCATCTCTCGATAGGATACATATTAATACCATTTCAAAATATTATAAGGAGTTTGCTTATGTAAATTGGGAAAGCTCAGTTTATTTTACGGTGCATAATATAGATCTGTGGTATGATAACTCGTTTGTTAATAGAACTAAGACGCTTATTTCTGATTATCGATCCAGACCCGGGAATTTAAAATTACCTTTAATACTTTTTATTAAGGACTTCTGGCGTCAATATTTCAGGGATCGGTTTATTAAAAGAATTTCTAAAGGAAACTATAAAATAATAGTTTACAGTCAATCGCAAAAGAGACACCTGGAGAAATATATTGAATCCGGCAAAATACTCGTCTTTCCTTTTTGTTTACACACCGACTTTAAAGATCAGTCTGCCGGCAATAAAAAACTCCGGTTTTGTATTCCCGGTTCGGTCTCTAATCAGAGGAGAAACTATACCGGCTTATTTGATATTCTGGAAAAGCAGCTTTTTGAGATCAGACAGGATATTATCATAGACCTGCTGGGTTACATCCCTGCAGATAATCGTTTTCTGTTAGAGAAAATACAATCCTTAAATTCTAAGGGCTTCGAAATAATATACAATGAAGGATTTATAGATATTGCCGGATTTGATGATAGATTAAGCCGTTGTGATATAATATTAGGCAATCTGAAAGTACAAATGAATGTGTTTCGTAAGTATGGAGAAACGAAGGAAACAGGAGTGATCTTCAATATCATTAAATCAGGAAAGCCGGGTATTATGCCTTACGCTTATCCGGTTGACGAAGAATTAACTGATATTTGCTTGTTCTTTAAAGATTATGATGATCTGGCAGATTTGATGAAAAGGTTATCAAAGGATAGAAATAATCTTGCGGCAATTAAGTTAAAAGCCGTCGATGTTGTTAATCATTACAGACCTGAAAGTCTGTATCATTTGTTGAAACCTGAATAATGAACTTATTACAGAAACAAGGCTTCTTTAATAGTATCACTTTATACTTGGGTGTATTTCTTGGTTTTTTTAATTCAATTATTCTTTTTCAGCGTTATCTTACTCTTGAAGAAATCGGGTATTTCACTTTACTCATTTATATTCCTTTAATATACACTCAGGTATCATCATTAGGATTTAGCAGCGTAATAACAAGGTATTTCCCGTTTTATAAAACCAACGATAAAGCCCATGGTGGCTTTCCATCCTTTGTGTTTCTGGTAATTGGTGCTGGATTTCTGATTGTTACTCTAGGTTTCTTCTTCTTTAAAGAAGTGATATTTTCATTCTATGCTGACAAGGAGGACTTGTCTTTAATGAGCAAGTATCACTATTATATTATTCCGGTTTCTTTTTTTTCACTGGTATTTCTAGTCCAACAAACCTTGGCCCTTACAGCATATAAAAGCGTTTTCCCTACATTTTTGAGAGAGGTGATGATAAAGATATTCACTTCTGTCGGGGTACTGATGATTGTTTTTAAGTGGATTGACTTTCAGGGTTTTTTAAACTTCTATTTGATCGCGAACATTATTATCGTGCTGATAATTAGCTGGTACAACCATCGGATTAAGTTATTTAAGATCACCGCTATTAGTCCTGAAGTACGAAATAATGCTGGCCCGATGATGAGTTACGGTCTGTCCTCGATGATTAGTGGAAGTGCAATCGCTGCCATTACAGGTTTGGGATTAATACTGTTAAAAATGATCAGCGGCGAAGCTATGGTAGGCGTCTATGGAACCTTAACAGGTATTGCAATGGTAATAAGTTTACCAGCCAAGGCATTAAATACAACATCCTATCAAATTATTGCTGATGCATGGAAAAATGAGGATCTGAACAGGATCTCAAAAATCTATTATAAAACATCTGTTATTCAGCTGCTTATTGGAATACTCTTGCTTCTGGGATTGATCATCAATCAGAGAAATATCGTTTTCCTGCTCCATAAGCCTGAGTATGCTGACTTCTTTAATGTATTTATTTTATTAGGCTGTGCTTATTTGGTAGATATAACGGGTGGATTAAATCAGGCTATTATAAGTTTCTCCATACATTATAAAATAGTAGTTCGGACGCTAATTTTTGGAGCTATTTTATCAGGTATTTTGAACTATTTTTTAATATCCCGTTTCGGAATAGTGGGAGCAGCATGGAGCTATGTTCTCACTATGTTTTTCTTAAATTTTGTTTACTGGTTTTATATAAAATATAAGTTTAAGATTCAGCCTTTTGGCAAAAAGCATTTATTTACATTATTCATTGGGGGAGTATGCCTGTTGATCGGTTTAAATATTCCCGATTTAGATAATTACTATCTTGATGTTATCCTGCGATCGTCTGTTGTAACTATTGTATATGTTTCTCTGACTTACTGGTTAAATATTTCAGAAGATATCAACGAATTGCTTGATAAAGTGTTAAAGAAAAAGCCTTGATTAAATCATGCAGAATTTTGCCCCCATAGCATTGTTTGTTTATAACAGACCCGAACATACCAGGAGAACGATAAAGTTTTTGCAGCAGAATTTGTTGGCTGATGAATCACGTTTATTTATATTCTCTGATGGCGCAAAGACTTCAAAAGATGAAAAAGATGTGGAGGAAGTTCGCGGCCTCCTCCGTGGTATAACAGGCTTCAAATCCGTAGAGATCGTCGAGCGAAAAGAAAATCTTGGTTTAGCAAATTCAATCATACAGGGCGTTACGAAACTGGTAAATGAGTATGGAAAAGTAATTGTTCTTGAAGACGATCTTATTACCTCACCTTACACTTTACAATATCTGAATGAAGGTCTTCGCCGATATGAAGGTATCGATAAAGTAATGCATATCGGTGCCTATATGTATCCTTTAAGTTCCAATAATTTACCTCAAAGTTTTTTTTCGCGGATAGCTACAAGCTGGGGCTGGGCGACATGGAAGGATTCCTGGGATAATTTCCAACCAGATATTGACAAATTAATTCAGGGTTTTGATGAAGCTGCTATTAATGAGTTTTCAATCGAAGGAACGATGAATTTCTGGAAGCAAATGAAGGAATTTAAGCTGGGGAAAAATAATTCCTGGGCAATTCGCTGGTATGCCTCTATGTTCTTAAAAGGCGGCCTTTCTCTAAACCCGGCAAGTTCTTTGGTGAACAATATTGGGCATGATGGTTCCGGAATCCATTCAGGAGTAAATGATATTTATGGAGTTAAAGTAAATTCCGAGCCTGTTCTTCAATTTCCGGATATAATAGAAGAAAATAAGGATGCATATCTGAGCATCAAAAACTTCCTTCAAAAGAGAAAAGGTAACCTGTGGCAAAGAACGATTCGTTTTCTAAAACAGCAGATAATTCAGGTGAATAAATAATTTATCGGAATTCCTCAAACAAGATTCGCTGTCTTATAAACCCTTTTTTGCATGCAGAATAATATAGGGCGACAGGGCTTTTGATTCGAATCCAAGTATTTTACTGCTGATCTTTCCTGTATACCATATTGCCTTGACAAAGGCTCTGGTTAAGCTGGATTTTTCTTCTTTATTTTCAATCCACACACTGAATTTTCCGTGGTAACGGCATTGAATTTCGGTCAATCCGAGTTCTTTAGAGATGGATGTTAGAAGGGTAAGATCCATACAATTAATATTATGCTTCTCGTAATTTTCCGGATCAAAGTTTTTCTGCACCCAGCCATTTACGCTTTTAAAATTTGGAAGAGTAATAAATAAGGTCCCGCCCGGTTTTAAAAAGCTAAGGTGCCTGGCAATTATATTTTTAGTGTCGGTAAAGTGTTCTATTAAGCCGAATGAGGATACCAGGTCATATTGCTGTTGCGGCTGGTAGTTAAAAAGGTCGGCTTCAATAATGGTTATATCGTCTTCTTTTAATTCATTTTCCTGCAATAGCTCGCTGATTATTGGCTTAGAAATAAAATAATCAAATAACGTTGTGTCAAGTTTTAAATGTTTCTTAAAATAGATGCTGTAATAGCCGGGGAACCCCCCTAGCTCAATAGCCGACTTGGCTTTGGCTTTATTGACAATATAAGCAAGCTGATGGCCAAAAACGTAATTTTCTTTTATTTTAAAAATCAGTCCTTTCTTAGATCTCCAAAAAGATTCCCAAAAATTACGGTCTGTTAAATGTTCGGCCATGGTTTCTTTGTTACGCTTGTTTATAGGGTTCGCGCCAGATTATTAAGTTTGAATCTGATTTTGCCAAAAGTAGATAAAATTTAAGAATGGTAAATTCATTTCGTCACGGTAACTGATCATTTCATCAAGCGAGGAGCCCATTTCATGTAATAACTATTTTATATTGAAATTTAAAATATACCTTCCGCGATAATCGTATTTATTTGAATATTAAATAGTCAACCATGAAGCCAACATCAAAAATCTTTAAGTCATACTTGTATGGGGTGTTGATGTTTAGTACGGTATTGTTTCTAGATGGCTGCTGTAAAGCTGTTGTCAGCCACGAAATCTACTATAAAAACGACACTCGAAAGACTATTCGACTTGAGGTCTATCGTAATGGCGTGCCCAATACTTTGATTTTAAATCCGTCATCCTTCACGAATGTGGAAGCTCCTTTTATTTTCGGCGATTCTGTGCTCGTTTATGCTGATAATATTTTGAAGCAGGTACATTATCCCGGAAATGCATCAAGCTTCGGCAGTTCTGAAAAGGCCGTTAAATTTTCTGATCAGGGTAGTTTGTTTAATCTCCAGGGCTATGCTACTGAGAAGCGTGAAACTAAGTGCGGCGGGAGTCTGACGAAATCTACCTATTTGTTTATCGACTAACAAAATTATATATTACTAAATCAAATTATCATGAAAAACAATTATTCTATTGCATGCTGGTCTTATCGGTGACATATTAGAAAGGTGCTTAAATAAGAGGATCAGGTGTAATTATTCTGGCAGGGTTTCCAACAACAATACAATTATCCGGGACATCTTTTACCACCACAGATCCGGCGCCGATCTTTACGTTGTTTCCGATGGTAACATCGCCGATTATACACACATTAGCACCAATATCCACATGGTTTCCTATTCGCGGACACTTACTGTAAGTTCCATCAGCCAATAACTTATGTCCGATTGTAGTTGAATTTCTGAGGATACAATTTTCGCCGATTGTAGTTGCCTGGTTAATGACCAAAGCCTGGCCGTGATATAGAATTAATCCTTTGCCAGCTTTCAGTTTCCGGGGAATTTCTATACAAAGAAACCATTCAATTAGTACATGGTAGATTGCCAGATACCACACAAATAGTACTTTTATTAATAAGTTTCTGCTTAATAGTTGAGCCAGCCGGAAAGAAAAGAGAACAAGCTGGCCCTTGATATTATTTCGATTCGCATTCCAATCCTGAAATAAGTAAGAAAACATGTTAATCCGGATTCTATTCTGAGCTTCGAATATAGTTAATCTTTTTCCGGATCAATGGCATAATTTCTCTTATAACCAGCTTTAGAATATAAGTAATGTCGTTTTACTAATATTTACTTTATAATTGTAGCGGAATACTGATGAAAATAACGCTTATTAATAAGGATGATTTTGGAGGTGGTGCAGCGATGGCATGCCTGCGTCTTTTTAAAGCACTAAAGGCAAATGATCTTGATGTGAGCATGTTAGTGCAAAGAAAAACTGTACCCGATGAATCTGTAAAAAGCACTGTACATAATAAATTTGATAAATACAGGTCAGATTTTAATTTTTTATACGAGCGATTATCTTTTATTTTAAAGGAAAGAGATAAGTCTGTGAGGTTTGCCTTTTCTCAGGCCAATGCAGGAAGTGATATCGTCGACGAAGATGATATAAAAAATGCCGACCTGCTTCACTTGCATTGGATAAATGGCGGGTTTCTTTCATTGGATAATATTAACAGCTTATTGAAACTAAACAAGCCCGTTGTGTGGACGCTACACGATATGTGGCCCTTTACAGGGGGCTGCCATTATTCAGGTGATTCCGAAAGATTTCTCAACGAATGCGGAAACTGTCATTTTTTAAAACATCCCTCGCCTAACGACATTTCGCATATTGGATGGAGTAAAAAACAGGCGATTTACAACAGTAACCCAAAAATCACTTTTATTGCTTGCAGCAACTGGATGCGTGATATGGCACTAAAAAGTTCTTTACTGAGAGGCAACGAGGTCATAACTATTGCAAACCCCATCGATGTAGATATATTCTCAAAACAGGATAAAACACTTTCCAGGCAAAGATGGGGTGTGCCTGTTGACGCAAGGGTGATTCTTTTTGGAGCGGCTAATATTAATCATACCCGTAAAGGCATTTACTACCTAATCGAAGCTCTGCATAAAATACGGGAGACTGAATCAGATATGAATCAAGTCATTCAAGTGGTTATGTTCGGCAAAAGCAAGGATTTTGATTTTAAAAGGATCCCTTTTCCTGTAATTAGTTTACCAATAATTAACTCCGAATCTGATATAGCAGAAATTTATAGTTTAGCCGATGTATTCGTTCTTCCCTCTCTGGAAGATAACCTGCCCAATATGGCTATGGAGGCTTTGTCGTGTTCAACTCCTGTTGTTGCGTTCGATACAGGCGGCGTAAAGGATATGGTTGATCATTGCGAAAATGGTTACCTGGCCGAGTATACGTCTTCCGGGGATCTCGCTAAAGGAATTCTCTATGTATTGCGTGATAGCGGAAACCTTGCCTTAAATGCGAGAGCAAAGATATTGGAAAATTTCAGTTACCCGATTATCGCTGAAAAACATATCCAGCTATATAATAGACTTCTCACATGAAAATGCCCAGGCTCAGCATAATTACGGTTGTTTTCAATAATGTAAGGGATATAGAACGGACAATGCGTTCGGTTCTTAATCAAACGTACACCAACATAGAGTACATAATTATTGATGGGGGCTCTACTGACGGAACCCTTGAGCTAATCGATAAATATAAAGATCGGATCACAAAAGTAATTTCAGAAAAGGACAATGGTATTTACGATGCCATGAATAAAGGTCTGACCCTGGCAACTGGTGAGTATGTGCTGTTCATGAACTCTGGCGATGAGATTTACGCAAGAGATACAGTTCAAAACGTTTTCGATTCAGCCCCGGACGCAGATATTTATTACGGGGAAACCGAGATGTTTGATGAGAATTGGAGAAGTTTGGGGCAGCGAAGGCACAAATCGCCGGAAAAGCTGAGCTTCACTAGTTTTAAGTATGGGATGAGTGTTAGTCATCAGGCAATTTATATTCGCCGATCACTCACGCAGCTTTATGATCTTAACTATCATTTAAGCTCTGATATCGATTGGATCATCAAGGCAGTAAAGCAGGCAGATAAGATTGTAAACACCCGCCTTTACCTAGCAAAATATCTGGTGGGTGGTATGTCGAAGGAACAGCACTTTAAAAGTTTAAAAGAACGGTTTCTCATTTTTAGTAAACACTATGGGCTTGTTTCTAATCTGCTCAACCATATCTATATCGCTTTAAAGTTAGCCTTGTATTATTTGCGGTATGGCAGGACGAATGATTAACTTCTTATGGAATCTAAACCTCGTTTTTAAATTAAAAATACATGCCTGAGCTCTGGAGCAAAGAATCTATCTATATAACTTTAGTGATCGCCTTTATTCCTCTTATCATAATTCTATATAAGTTTTTTAATGAAAAGCCTATCGAATCGCAGCCGACCTTTAGACGGTTCGCTGTTAAAACAGGCTTCTATAAAAGCTGGCTGGTCATGACTTTTCTCACCGGGATAAGTTTGATGCTGGTATTTAATTTCACTATTCTAAACCTGTTGTTTTATATTCTTCTTACCAGGGAATTATTTCTAGAATATCGGCTCTATAAATTTGAGGTAGGTAAAGTGTTGGTTTATGATTATGACAGCGGAACTTACGAATATTCTGATCTAAAAAGGACTATTTTTTTCAATCAAAACGATATAAAAGCGGTGGTCGTCCATGAATATCTTTTTAGACTAAGAACAGCGAGAATCGCTGATGTTTATTTGGAGCATGATTTAATTAGGATTACCAGTTCACTTGTTGATTTTAATCGAATTCCTATTCTTGAAACAAAAGAGTCAACACTATTTGCGCACTATTTAAAATGGGACTTGCCTGCTATGCCTGGCTTATAATTGTCGACTTTTGGTGGCAAATTCTGACCTTGCATCTTGTAGGCAAAAAGGTTCCTATGCTGCAGGGAACTTAATTGCGCCTTTTAGTAGAGAACAAGTAGATTGTTTAATTTATAAGATTAAATCATCATTTATTAGATATACTGATAAAGTATATCTAATAAGGGGTACTTTATATATACTATAACTATACTTTAAATATACTTTATCTATACTTTAACTTCGATATTGTCTCGTCCCTGTCTCGCCCTTTGTCCCATCCTAAAATAGCTGTAACGGTTTTAAGACCCTATCCTTAGGCAGATCCTTAAAGGAAGGGGAATTCTTATCAATTTATTGGAGAGTTTTTTACACTCTAGATTGAAGACTAAATAAACTTCATCTGCTTTACCCGGAACAGGAAATTCTCTTTTTCCAGTAACAAAACCAACGATTACCAGGTTGTATGAGCGTTTTTGGCATTCTTATTATTTGCCTACTAAATGGCTTAAGCCACCTTTACATCCTTCTTCTTTCTTACCTCCATAAATACAGCGAAAGCCAATCCTGCAATTAATAAAATGGACGAGATTAATGAAATCGTTTCTCCCGTATAATAAGATGAAGGCTCGAACTTAAATTCTACCTTGTGATTGCCGCCAGGTAATTGTGCCGCTCTTAAAACGTAATTTGCTCTGAAATGAGGGATTTTCTCGCCATCTACGTACGCGTTCCATCCTTTGTTATACCAGATTTCAGAAAATACTCCAATGACATCGTTTGGCGCAGAATATTCATATGTTAAATGGTCCGGGTGATAGTTAACTAGTTTTATCTCCGCATTTCCCGGTATCCCGAGTTTTTTTGCATCTATTACTGATTTAAATTCCTCATTAATGATAGCTTCTTTCTTAGGATCAAAGCTGTTAAGACCAGCCATCTCTTCATCGTTGTTTTTTGCCCACCGAACAGAGGGTACAAACCATGCGGGACCAGCAGCTGTAGCCCGGTTCTGAATTTTTTCGGATTGTCCGTCCTCGCTTCTGGTAATTATGTACTTGGTATTTAACATATCCAATACATCTTCATTTATAGAGTTACTGAACTGTTTATCAAGTAATTCCTGATATCGTTTTAACTTTGCTGCATGGTAACCGCCTAAGCTGTGGTGAAAATAAGAAGCCTGAACATCCAGGAAAGGATTGCTGGTTAGGTCAAATACCCTGTATCCTAAAGTAGGATCGCGCATAATTAACTCGTCCACTTGCCGGGCCTTGAAGGGTTGCTCGGTTTGAGACTTTTCAACAAACTTATCATTATTCAAATATCGCTTATCAACTCCCCACATGTCTATTAAAATAACACCTGCGAAAAGGATAAAAGCTACCTGCTGATTAATCTTTTTGGTGACCATCGCCCATAACAATCCTGCCCCTATTAAGACAAAAATTAATGATCTGAAAGCATCTGACCGGGCAAGGCTGATCCTGTCTTCTACCAAGGCATCAGCAATCTGGGTTGCCAGTCCCTGGTCTCCGGTACGCTGGGTTAGCATCGCGATAAAATCTGTATGCGTTGATGTTTTAAAGTCGAGGAATAATGTTGGAAGCAAGAGAACCAAAAGAATGATACCGCCGGTAACGTATAGAGAGGTTAAAACCGTTTTCGTCAATAATTTCGCGTCATATTTACCGGACGCAGCTTCATTTACCGCAAGTATTGCGAGAACAGGAACAAGGAAACTTGCGACAGCAAGAATTGACTCAACTGCTCTGAATTTATTATACAGTGGAAAGTAGTTAAAAAAGATATCAGAGATAAAAGGGAAGTTTTTGCCGAACGATAGGAGCATTGTCAATATTACAGCGGATAAAATCCACCATTTCAATCTGTTCTTAACAATGAACAGTCCGAGTATAAAAAGAAAACAAACGACAGCACCGAAGTAAAATGGTCCGGAAGTAAAAGATTTTTCACCCCAGTAGGTGGGCATTTCTCTGGCCGCACCTGCAGCCTGGTCAGCAGGGATCCCTTTTTCAATTAATAGTTTGGCAACATGCGATTTTTCATCCAGCTCTCCGCCCGATGCACCGCCATAAGCATTCGGAATTAAAAAAGTTAAGTTTTCTCCCACACCCTGACTCCAGGCGTAAGCGTATTCTTTATCCAGGCCATTAGATGGTTGACTGGCATTTGCGCTGGTAAGATTAGACTTGCCACGGATGGATTCCTGTCCGTATTCATATGTTGTCCATAATGAACCTGCATTAACTCCGACGGCTAGTATTACCGCTGCGGCGAGATATCCGAAAGGTTTGAGAAAGTCGGAAGTCCGTTTTTCTTTAACAGCGTGATAAACTTCTATCCCGATAAATATCAGTAAAACAATAAAGAGATAATAGGTCATCTGGATGTGATTCGAACGAATCTCAAGTGCCAGGGACAAGGCCGTTAAAGCTGCGCCCAGAAAATATTTACCTCTTAAGGTTAGGATGATACCTGCTAATATCGGAGCAAAAAAAGCGATGGCATAGGCCTTGTTACTGTGACCAGCTTCAATAATTATAAAGTTATAGGAAGAGAAGGCGAAAGCTATAGCGCCTGCAGCCGCGAGCCATGGATTGACCCTTAGTACGCAAAACAACAGATAAGCGCCCAGCAGATAGAAAAGAACAGTATCTACCGGTGTTGGAAAAACTGTTTTGAAAAAACTGATAATGTGAGTTGTTATATTGCTTGGATATTGAGCCCAGATCTGGTAAGCAGGCATTCCGCTGAACATGGAATTTGTCCATAAAGGGGCCTTACCATCCTTCGCTTTATAATCCATTATCTCTTTTTGTCCGCCCTGAGCCTGTCTTACATCGTTTTGATATAAGGATTTTCCCTGGATAACAGGACTGAAATAGACAAAACACAAAGCGATAAAAATCCCGATTATGGCAAGGTGAATGCCATTATTTTTGAGCCAATTATTCATTATTCAGTTTTTTAAAGAAACCAAAAGTATGAAAAAGCTTGAGAAATTCAGTGGGTAACCAAAAAGCGCTCGGGTATAGTAGGAAATAAAAAAGAGTCCGTAATATTTGATCCGAATCAACGAAGCAAGCAGCTTAGGGCTTCACTTCTTCATAATCAATAAATTCACCAGCCCGATCTGCAGCCCGAGCTTCCTTATCTTTAGGGGGTACGTAGTCTACAGAGATTTTACCCACAGGTCTGTGCGATGATTCTTGTTGACGGAATTGTGAATTTACATGCTCTTGCGCTTTGCTAACCATTTTTTTGAACAAAACAGGTAATAATATGCGGGCAATCATTCGGATTAACCACAGAACAAGAATCGTTATAATAATAAATTTTAAAACCATCTCAATAAAATCGGTACAAATATGACTATAAAAAAAATTAAATGTTTCGATCAGCAGTTCAAGCTTACATTTTTATGATAATTTATGTAGCAGCTTGCTAATTAATTCACTGTGCTGAGGAAACTGTTTAATCAGGTCGCCATCTGCCAGTTCAAAATCGGCGAAATCGAATCCCGGAGCAACCGTGCAACCTACTAACGAAAATCCTTGCTCATTTATTGGCCTCGAAGCGAACCAACATCCCGCTTTTACAATTCCCTGAAAGTTACCGCCGTCATCTAAATCATTCCCGATCCTTAATGTTTCTAGCTCTCCATTAGGATTGATAATATAAACTAGAAGCGGTATACCGGCATAAAAATGCCATAATTCATCAGACTTGATCCGGTGAAAAGCTGAAAATTGATGACCTTCTAATAGGAAATAAATAGCGGTTGAAATATTTCGGTCGCCATCAAAACTTTGCGGTAAAGCATCAGAATCAATTGTATCTGCGGAACGATAGGTTTCTGCAAAGTAGCCTCCTTCCGGATGAGCCTGAAGATTTAATTTATTAATGTAATAAGAAGCAGATCTCATTCTTCTATTATGAACGCTACCCGGCCAACCTGCCCGTCTTCTAAGCGTACTTTGATCCCCCGGCTGTGAAAAGATGAGCTGGTTAATAAATCTTTAACAATTCCCCTGGTTAATTTTCCTGTACGCTGATCTTTTTTTAAAATAATATCAACTTCTAAACCTGGGTATATATCGTTTCTGTTTTGTCCGTTCATTCTTTAGTATTAAGTACTGAGTAGCAAGTAGCAAACCCACAACCCCTTTATTAGAATCAAGTATTAAGAATCAAGAATCAAGTATTGAGTAGCAAGTAGCCAACCCGCAACTCACAACCTTCACCCCACAACTCTTCATCCCTTCTTCCCAAACTTCTCCTCCATCATTTTCTCAAGCGCATACATTTCATCACGTAATTTTGCAGCACCTAAAAAGTCCATCCCTTTGGCAGCTGCGAGCATTTCTTTCTTGGTTTTATCGATTGCTTTTTGAAGTTCAGGCTTGGTCATATAGGCAACAATCGGGTCAGCGGCAATGTTATCCGCCCCCTCATGGCCAACATAAACTTTCTGAATGCCGCCTTTAAAGTCAACTACAGATGTCTGCTCCATAATTTCCTCACGTGATTTTCCGATGGTAGTAGGAGTTATGCCATGCTCCTCATTGTATTTCATTTGCTTTTCGCGACGGCGGTTGGTTTCATCAATAGTAATGCGCATACTTTCGGTAATTTTATCGGCATACATAATCACCCGTCCCCGGTCATTCCGGGCAGCACGGCCAATTGTCTGTATCAGGGAGCGCTCTGATCGTAGAAAGCCTTCCTTATCCGCATCTAAAATCGCCACGAAAGAAACCTCGGGTAAATCGAGACCTTCACGAAGAAGGTTAATGCCTATTAAAACATCAAATTCGCCTAATCGCAATCCCCTTAAAATCTCAACACGCTCTAGAGTTTTAACTTCAGAGTGAATATAGCGAACCTTAATTCCCAGCCTGTCCATATATTTTGACAGTTCTTCGGCCATGCGTTTGGTAAGCGTAGTTACCAAAATCCGGTCGCCTTGTTTAACCGTTTTATCTACTTCATCCAACAGGTCATCTACCTGGTTTATAACCGGACGAATTTCAATTACAGGATCTAATAAACCAGTCGGGCGGATGACCTGTTCCACCACCACACCTCCCGATTTTTCAAGTTCATAATCACCCGGAGTTGCGCTTACGTATATTGTTTGAGGAGCTAAGCGCTCAAATTCTTCGAAATTCAGTGGACGATTGTCCAACGCGGCAGGGAGGCGGAATCCATAATCTACAAGCGATAATTTTCTTGATCGGTCGCCCCCATACATCGCTCTGACCTGAGGAACTGTAACGTGACTCTCGTCTATCACCATCAGGTAATCGTCCGGAAAGTAATCCAGCAGGCAAAAGGGACGCATTCCCGGGGTTCTGCCGTCGAAGAATCGCGAATAATTTTCAATTCCACTACAATAACCCAGCTCACGTATCATCTCCAGATCATAGTTTACCCGCTCTTCGAGGCGTTTTGCCTCAAGGAAGCGCTGATCGCCTACAAATTGCTTTTTCCGGGCTTCCAGCTCCTCTTGTATCGCCCAAACCGACTGATTAAAACGTTCTTTTGGAGTGACGAAGAGATTTGCCGGGTAAACAACCATATGAGTCATTTTCTCCAGAGTTTTCCCTGTTGCCGGATCTATGGCCGACAGCTCTTCAATATCATCGCCAAAGAAGGATACCCGGTAAGCATGATCCATATATGCCGGATAAATGTCTACGGTATCGCCTTTTACTCTGAATGTTCCCCGTCTGAAATCTGCCGTTGTTCTTGAATATAAAATTTCAACTAAACGATGAAGGAATGAATTACGACTGATCCTGGTTCCAACCGCAAACTTAAATACCGAGTTGCTGAAATCTTCCGGGTTACCCATACCGTAAATGCAGGAAATTGATGAAACCACAATGATATCCCGTCTTCCGGACATCAGGGAAGAAGTCGTACGAAGACGAAGCTTTTCGATTTCTTCATTTATCTGGAGATCTTTTTCTATATAAGTGTTAGAGCTCGCTATGTAAGCCTCGGGCTGATAATAATCATAATAAGATACAAAATAGTTGACAGCATTTTCAGGAAAAAACTGTTTGAATTCGCCATAAAGCTGTGCTGCCAGGGTTTTATTATGACTTAATATGAGTGTAGGTTTTTGCGTTTGTTCGATAACATTGGCTATAGAATACGTTTTCCCCGATCCGGTAACACCTAATAAGGTTTGGTAGTGCTCTCCTCCTTTAACACCTTCAACCAATTGTCTGATGGCTTCCGGCTGATCGCCTGCCGGTTGATAATCTGAAATTATTTTAAAGTCCATGCAATATCAAAAGTACAAAAAGGTATTTTAGTATGTAATGCAAATAGAAAAGGCTATGTCTTTTCCTTGTAAATTGATTTAGGGTGAAACTTCTGTCATACCTTTTGGTTCTTAATTTTAGAAAGGTTTTATTTCGTTCATTATAAAATGCCTAATTTTATTCTTGATGTTTCTATTAAACAATACACCTTCTATCGGAAATAATTTTGTAGCAGAATTGCGTGATGCTCAAATTCAACAGGATAGTATGCGTTTTCGCAGAAACCTTGAGCGTCTGGGCGAGATATTTGCTTACGAGATCAGCAAGAGGATGGAATATATAGAAACTGAATTCGAAACGCCTCTCGGAACAGCAACTGTATCAATACTTCAGGAACAGCCTGTTTTGGCGACCATTTTACGTGCGGGGTTACCCTTGCACCAGGGCTTATTGAATGTTTTTGACAAGGCTGATTCAGCTTTCCTCGCAGCTTATCGTAAGCCCACTAAAAACGGCGACTTTATTATCCAGCAGGAGTATGTGGCTGCCCCCGATTTGAACGGCAAAATTGTTATTCTGTCTGACCCGATGCTTGCAACAGGATTAAGTATGACAGCATGCTGTAAAGAGTTGCTTGATCAATACCGTATTAAAGAACTGCATATTGTTTCGGTAATTGCCAGTGCTGAAGGTATCGCGCATGTTAAAGCAAATTTACCGAAAGCCAAACTCTGGCTTGGAGCTGTTGACGATGAGATGACCACAAAGGCATACATCGTTCCCGGGTTGGGCGATGCAGGTGATCTGGCGTATGGTACAAGAGAGTAAATATGCAAGTGGATTGGATGTGCGGATGATATAAGATTTTCACAAAACTTAGTAATCTGCCCATTTTCATATCAATCTCTTTTGCACATTTAAAAGTTGCATATTTAACAATTCGAGTATTTTGACATTCCATCAATTCTGAATTAGCAAGTAATCCGCACATTTGCACATTAATCCATCTGCATATTTTCAATGCTTCGCCATATATTTTTCGATTTAGATCATACAATTTGGGATTTTGATAGAAATGCTGAAGAAACCCTTCACGAACTTTATCATACCTATTCTTTAAACAGCCTGGGGATTACTTGTCCGAATACTTTCATAGAAACGTATACCCGTAACAATCACATGCTTTGGGCCGAGTATCATTTAGGAAGAATAACAAAAGAACATCTTCGTACAACACGTTTTAGCACCACTTTTATTGAATTAGGCTTAACAGCCGAAAGTGTTCCAGTTGCTTTTGAAGATGATTATGTCCGGATATGTCCTACAAAAACTAACTTGTTCCCTCATGCTCACGAAACGTTAAGCTATTTGAAAGGGAAGTATAAGCTTCACCTTATTTCAAATGGCTTTAAAGAATCGACCGAGTTAAAAATCGAGGTAACCGGTTTGGGTAGATATTTTGAGAATATAGTTATATCCGAAGTTATCGGCATAAATAAACCTGATAAGGCGATTTTTGAATTCGCACTAAATGTGGCAAAGGCAAAAAAGCGAGAAAGTATCATGATAGGCGACAGTATCGAAGCTGATATTCGGGGTGCGATGAATTTCGGGATGGATGCAATTTATTTTAATCCGCTGGGAAAAGAAAAACCTGATGATGTGAAGCGTCAGATCAGCAGTCTGGAGGAGTTGCGAAATATTTTATAGACCACTTCCGATCGTAGATCCAACCATATGTTTGGCGATACTTTCTATTAGGTAGTTTTTTCGATATGCCGATTCCAAAGATTATGAAATTTTTATTTTACGCATTTATAGCAGAAACTGTTTAGTATTGCAAATTAATCATGCGCATCTTATTTGCCATACAGGGAACGGGTAACGGTCACATAAGCAGGGCCCGGGAAATTGTGCCTTTACTACAACAACATGGAGAGCTGGATGTATTGATTAGTGGCACCCAGGCCGACGTTCAGCTTAATTATCCGCTTACCTACCGTTTTCATGGTTTCAGTTATGTTTTCGGAAAAAAAGGCAGTGTCGATCATTGGAGTACCTATAGAAGTATGAATTTGCATCGTCTTTGGAGGGATATTCGCTCGCTCCCTTTGAAAGAATACGATATAATTATTAATGATTTTGAACCCGTAACGGCTTGGGCCTGCAAGTTGCAGGGAAGGCCGAGCGTAGCTTTAAGTCATCAAGCTTCATTCCTTTCTCAGAACACACCACGTCCCAAGGATAAATTTCACTGGCATGAGTGGGTTTTTAGACATTATGCTCCGACCACTTATCGGGTGGGATTCCATTTTGAGCCTTACGATACCTTCATAAATACGCCGGTTATTCGCAGCGAAATCCGGAATCTCGATACAAACGATTTTGGTCACATATCAGTATATCTGCCGGCGTATCATGATAATTTACTGGTAAGTTATTTGAAAAAGATCCCCGAGGTTAGGTGGGAAGTTTTTTCTAAGCACTCGACTCGAACATACACAGAAAGCAATGTCTGTGTTCAACCAATTAATAATGAAAAGTTTAATCTCAGCCTGGCCAATTCTTCCGGTTTATTAACGGGTGGCGGGTTTGAAGGTCCGGCCGAGGCTCTCTATCTGGGTAAGAAAGTGTTGGTTATGCCTATGAAGTTTCAGTATGAGCAACTCTGTAATGCCGAGGCCATAAAAAAAATGGGCGTCCCGGTGATCTATCAAATCGACGAGGAGTTTATTCCTACACTGAAAAATTGGTTGGGCAGCTCGGATAAAGTTTCTGTAAACTTCCCTGATTCTACCTCTGAGATAGTGGAAAACCTGATAAAAACATATTCCGCCTAACATTCTGTTGCACGAATGTTTTCATCCCCGCAATTTTGTCTTAATATTGTCTTTTTAGAAAGTATACACGGTGCATGATAAGTCTGTTTAGAAGATTAAGTCCGGTTAATATATTATTACTGTGTATTATCGCTGTAATACTTAGAGCAGGGATCTTGTTAAATCCACCGGACAAGCTTGATTTTAAAGCATTTGAAGTGTACCTTTCAGTATTGCTTAACATTCAAAGCAACAATCTCTTCAGTGTCGAAGCAAATTTGTTTTTTTCCATCTTATTAACCTTATTACAGGCTCTTTTATTCAATAGAATCGTTAACGAATACAATCTGCTCGGTAAGCCGTCCTTTCTTCCGGCGCTTATGTATGTTACCGGGTCAAGTCTGCTGATGCATTTCCTCGTATTAACGCCCGTATTGATATGCAATTTTTTGGTTATATGGATGCTATCGAAATTTCTCAGTATCCATAGAAAAGAATCTGCTCTTTCAACTATGTTCGATTTGGGAATGATTATCGCTGTCGGTACATTGATATATCTACCATTTGTTGTGATGATGCTAATTTTATGGATTTCGCTCATTATCTTCAGAGCTTTTAACTGGCGAGAGTGGATTGCCGGTATCTTAGGCCTTGCTACGGTGTATTTTTTTGTTGCAGTAGCATATTACTGGACAGATTCATTCGAAAAACTGCAAAGTTTTCGAGTGCCGCTCGCAATAGAGTTTAAACTTTTTCCAATTAATTATTATGAGTACTTGGTGTTAATTCCCTTGTTGCTCATCCTGTTTTTATCCATAATAAGTTTGCAGCAAAAGCTCTATAGAAGCAACGTTCATATCCGAAAGTCATATCTTCTGCTATTCTTCACATTTATATTTTCTATCCTGTCTTTTTTTATTACATCGAAATATCAGATATATCATTTTTTGCTCGCAGTTCCTGCCGCGGCAGTATTTATGGCTTTTTACTTTAGTCATGCAATCAAAGCATGGTTCTATGAAAGTCTTTATTTAATGTTAGTTGGATTTATACTATATTTTCAATTTTTTTAAGGCTTTGTTGAGCTTTAAAGTACACAATAGATTCTTCTTAAAACTTTCAGAGTTCGGCTGACAATCCAACTTGGGGTATGTAAACTTCCCATATTAACCTTTTTTAACAAATAAAAACCCTTAAAAACTTAAAATTTAGATAGTTTTGTAATATGAAATTCGGAGTAGTAGTTTTCCCCGGATCCAATTGTGATCAGGACAGCATTTACGTATTAGACAAGATATTAGGACAAGAGGTTGTAAAGCTTTGGCATAAAGATCATGATCTGCAAGGAACAGATTTTATCATATTGCCGGGTGGGTTTTCCTATGGAGATTATTTGAGATCTGGTGCCATTGCACGCTTTTCTCCGATAATGCAGGAAGTTATTCAATTTGCAAATAAAGGTGGATATGTGATGGGCATCTGCAATGGGTTTCAAATTCTTGCCGAAGCCGGACTGGTTCCCGGAGCCTTACTTCACAATAGCAACCGTAAATTCATCTGCCGTAATATTTACATGAAAGCGGAAACTACAAACTCGTTGATTACTTCCGGTTTAAGTACAGATGAGGCATTAAAAATTCCGATCGCCCATGGAGAAGGTAATTATTTCGCAACGGAAGATACGTTGAAAAAACTGAATGATAATGATCAGGTGCTTTTCCGCTATTGCGATGAAAACGGACAAATTACTCCTGAGTCAAACCCGAACGGATCTGTACAAAATATAGCGGGCGTTTGCAATGACGGTCGTAATGTGTTCGGTTTAATGCCACACCCGGAAAGGGCGGCTGATTGTATTTTAGGAAATCAGGACGGATTTGGAATATTTGAATCGATTCTTAAAACGGTTCATGCTTAATGGTTAACCTTGTTATTGATATTGGTAATACGTTCACAAAACTTGCAATATTCAATAACAAGGAAATAGTCAATTTTATGCAGGTTAAAGACTTTTCTCTTTATTTCCTGCGTAATTTCCTCGAAATAAATCCTGTAGATCATGCAATTGTTTCGAGTGTTAACACAGAGATTGATGCTTTTGAGGATTTACTGAAGTCAAAAACCAATTATTTTCGCTTTAGCGGATCAAGTGCATCGAGGATAAAAAATGAATATAAAACTCCGCATACTTTAGGGCTGGATCGTTATGCCGCTGTAATTGCAGCCGAGGCGCTTTTTCCCGATCAGAATTGTTTGGTTATCGATGCCGGATCATGCATTACCTATGATTTTGTGGATTCACAAAAAAAATATTTGGGTGGTAGTATCAGTCCCGGGATAGAAATGCGATTCAAAGCAATGAACAAATTTACGGGTCGGCTTCCTTTAATTAATGCTAATCCCGACAGAGATATCGAATATGGAAACGACACAGAGTCCGCCATATTAAGCGGTGTTCAAAAAGGGATTATTTATGAGGCTATTGGATTTATAAACTCATTCATTGTGAAGTGGCCTCAGTTAAAAGTGATTCTATGCGGGGGCGATGTTAATTTTTTTGATACCCAGTTGAAAAATAGCATCTTTGCCCACACTTTAAAAACCGAGCCGAACTTGGTACTAATTGGTTTAAATGAAGTTATCTATTATAATAATGACTAAAGTTTTAAAAAGTATATTAATTATTGCTTGTGTTTTAAGCGGCTATAATGGCTTTTCTCAAAGTGCAACCAGTTCACCTTATTCTCAGTACGGCATAGGTATTGTAAATGGTTCTCAACTACCTGAAAGCAGGTCGATGGGCGGAATATCAGCTGGCTTAAGAAAACCTTCTCCATATAGCAATGTAAACCTTGCTAACCCGGCGTCTTATTCGTCAATACGGATTACAACTTTTGATATTGGTGTATTTGGCAGCAATACAAACCTTGCGAAAAATGAGAAATCGGAAAATACTTTCAACGCAGCGCTAAATCATCTAGTTTTTGCCATGCCGGTAACCAAATCCTCTGCTCTAAGCTTCGGGTTGGTTCCTTACAGCAGTAAGGGTTACGACTTTTCAAATCCAGGAACTGCTGGAACTGATCCGGTTAACTATGTTTACAGCGCACAGGGAGGTATATCTAAAGCATATCTGGGTTATGGATTTAATATTGCTGATGGCCTGAGTATAGGTGCGAATGCATCATACCTTTTTGGTAAGCTGACCCAAACTAAAGCTGCTGAATATGAGGATGTAACCTTCCTTAATTCTCGTACGCAGTCGAATAATTCCATCTCTGGTTTAAGTTTCGATTATGGTATTCAATACGAAACCTCGCTTAACAATAAAACCAGTTTAATACTCGGATATTCAGGTAGCTCAAACTCTAAGATAAAATCGAAAAACGATCTTTTAACTACACGCTATTATAAAGATGCCACGACCGGGCTTAATACGGTTTCGTTAGACACTACCGAATTTATTGAAAACGAAAAGAGTGATATCAAGTTACCAATGATGCATACAGTCGGATTTGCCATCCAGAGTACAAACAGATGGCTGGTAGGTGCCGATCTTTCGCTTGGACAATGGAAAAATTACCGCGAAGGTAGCAGCAATCCCGGCTTGCAAAACTCTATGGGGCTGGCAGTTGGTGCTCAGATTACTCCGGATTTCACCGCGGTAGGCAGCTATTTTAAATTGGTGGATTATCGTTTTGGCTTTAAGTACGACAAAACATATCTAAATCTTAATAACCAAGACATCAATCAAGTTGCCCTGACGTTTGGTTTGGGTCTTCCCCTTCCTGCTAACAGGTCAACATTTTATAAAATTAACCTTGGAACGGAGCTGGGCCAGCGGGGAACTCTCGACAATAATCTGGTTCGTGAGCGTTTTATTAATGTGTTCTTAAGCTTTACCATGAACGACCAATGGTTCCGGAAATATAAGTTTGATTAAAAAATGCTTTCCCTAAGATTCAACATCGCATATTTTTTTGCCTTGGGATGTTTGCTGCTCATCTCTTGCGAAAATGATCTCAGGGAAATCGAGAAAATATCAGCGAAGACTAAAATATCAGCAGATACGTCGAAAGGGGTAGAGATCATTTTAAGTGATTCGGCTGTTGTAAAGGGCAAATTGATAGCTCCTTTGCTTTTGGATTATAAAACCAGTAATCCATATAGTGAAATGCCTGCAGGACTTACAGTTATATTTTTCGATGAAAACCAGAAAGAAAACAGCCGAATTACAGCCGATCATGGCATACGGAGGCAGACTGAGGAATTGGTAGAGTTAAGAAAAAATGTTGTAGTGGTTACGGATAAAGGTGATGTATTTAAGTCGGAAGAGTTGTTTTGGGATGAGAAGAAGAAAATATTTTACTCTAACCAATTGGTAAATATTACTAAACCTGATGGCACTTCTATCAACGGAACACAGTTTGTAAGTGATCAGAATTTCAACAATCCGGTTATCAATAATGCTACCGGTAGCCTGGCCACCGGAAATAAGCTAACCTATTAATAATGAATTTTTGAGGCTTTCTTTTATGCTATAATTTTTTTCTAAAAATTGTATCTTGCGCCCTCTTTTAAAACGAAAGAATAATAAAATATATGGGAATAATGAGTTTTTTGCGGAACCGTGCTGGTGCTATCCTTATTGGAGCAATCGGTTTTGCGTTGTTTGCGTTTTTACTAGGCGATGCTGTTCAAATGAGCGGATCTTTTGGGGGCGACCGAAATGAAGTGGCGGAAGTGGCTGGTAAAAGTATTTCATACGAGGAGTTTAAAGCTAAGGTTGATCAAAACGAAGCAAACTTCAAGCAACAAATGGGCGGAAACCTTAATCCCCAAATGAGTGCCTACGTGTTGGAAAATACCTGGAATCAGGCGATTTCTGAAATTTTAATCGATAAAGAAGTTGAGCGTTTGGGCTTATCAGTTAGTAAAGCTGAATTGAATGATATGCTTACCGGCAAAAATCCTCACCCTCAGGTGGTTCAAACTTTTACCGATCCGCAAACAGGCCAGTTTAATAGAACTCAGATTGCAGGAATAATAGATAACGTTAAAACACAGGGCGCAAACAGCCCGATGGGAAAGCAATGGGGTGACTTCCTGGTATCTATCCGTCGTGACAGATTATTTCAGAAATACAATAATCTTGTTAAAAACAGTATTTATGTAACTTCATTAGAAGCGAGCGAAGATCATACTCAACGTAATAAGCTTGCGAACTTTAATTATGTAGCCTTAGAATATGCTTCGGTTCCTGATAATAAAGTTACTTTAACTGATGATGATTATAAAGAGTACTACAATGAAAATAAAAACCGTTTCAAAAACCGCGAGGAAACCCGGTCTTTTGAATATGTTATTTTTGATGCTAGTCCTTCAAAAGAAGATTCAATAGCAACTCAGGCGGCTATCAATAAAATAGCTGCTGATTTCAGAGCTACAAATAACGATTCGCTATTTGTAATCGTAAACTCGGACACAAAAACTCCTCTTACGTATCAAAAGAAAGGGTCATTAGATCCGGCTATTGATTCTATTGCATTTAAATCAGCACCAGGAACACTTATCGGCCCATTGTATTCAAATGGTGCATTTAGAGTTGCCAAAGTCATTGATGCGAAAATGAGTCCTGATTCGGTAAAAGCAAGCCACATCCTTTTAAATCCGGCTGCCGAAGGCGGTGTGGATAAGGCGAAGGCGAAAGCGGATTCCATTCTTTCGCTTATTCGTAAAGGAGCAAATTTTGGCGACATGGCTGCTCAGTTCAGTATTGATCCTTCAAAAAACCAGGGTGGCGATTTGGGAACTTTCGGAAGAGGAGCAATGGTTCCTGCATTTGAAGAGGCTGTATTTAATGGAACAACCGGCGACATAAAAATTGTGACCAGCCAGTTTGGAGTGCATATTGTGCGTATCGATAAGCAAATTGGTTCTTCCAGAGTTGCAAAGGTTGGAGTTATAGATAAAGTTGTAGCCAGCAGTAGCCAAACTCAGCAGAACGTATATCAAAAAGCATCCGATTTCTTAGGTGCTGCTGACAATGCGAAAGATTTTGATGAAAAAGCAAAATCAGCGAATCTGAAAAAAATGGTAGCAGATAATGTTGCTGCTTCTCAATCCAATGTTCCAGGTCTTGAGAATCCTCGCGAACTTGTCAGATGGGCTTTCGATGCAGAAGAAGGTGATGTAACCGATAAAGTTTACGAGATAGGCAGCCAGTATGTGGTGGCAAAACTTACTGGTGTTCGCGAAAAAGGTGTTCTGCCTCTTGAACAAGTTAAAAAGGATATAGAGCCAATGGTGCGTAATTATGTTAAAGCCCGCATCCTTTCTGAGCGTGTCGAAGGCGCGCTTAAGGGGGCGTCATCAATTAATCAGGTAGCCCAAAAACTTGGTAAGCCCGCTCAATCTCTTCAAAATATAGTTTTTGCTAACCCTGTTATACCAGGAGGCGGACAGGAAAATAAAGTAATTGGTACTGTATTTGGATTGCAGCCTAACAAGCTGTCTAAGCCGATTAAAGGTGAATCCGGAGTTTATGTGGTATCTGTAAACGGATTTACCAATCCTGCACCTCTGACAAATATCTTTAAGCAGAAGGAACAGATTATGCAGTCTGTATCTCAACGAGCTCAGAGTCAGTTTTTTGAAGTTCTTAAAGAAAAGGCCGATATTAAAGATAACAGGCTTCGCTTCTTTTAGTGGATTTTAACCTAAATTATAACCGGAAGAAATAATCTTCCGGTTTTTTTGTTATATAACAATAGGATGATGTTGGTTCCAACAAAGCTTTCTAACTTACATTTCAAGTTTTTATCTTAAAATGGATATACAGGAGAATATTGTCAATCGAGTTGCCCAAAGTGGCTTAATAAGCCTGGACCCGGCAGAACTTTACCCTGCAGGAGAAAGGATCGTTTATGATATCAAAGAGAACCTTTTTCATGGTTTAATGCTACGAGAGAAGGATTTCAGGGAATTTATTAAACAGCACGACTGGACACAATATCAGGGAAAGCATGTGGCCATTACCTGCTCTTCAGATGCTATAGTTCCAACCTGGGCTTATATGCTTCTGGGGAATAAGATGGCTCCATTTGCAAGTACAATTGTTTTTGGTAACCTTGAGTTGCTGGAAACCGTATTGTTCGACAGGGCTGTTAACAAGCTGGATGTTGAGAAATATCGCGACGAGCGGATTGTTATTAAAGGCTGCGGCGATATTCCTGTCCCTGTGTCTGCCTATGTTGATCTGACGGCCAAACTTACCGGCGTAGCTAAGAGTATTATGTATGGAGAACCGTGCTCCACAGTACCAATCTATAAACGGAAGGATTAGAGCTAAAAGATTTAAGGGGGACAGATAATTGGTAAGGAGGGACGAAATGCGGATTGTAAATGGCGGCTCCACAAATTAATACAGTGCTTAAAAAATCGACTCAGAGTTTTTTAACTTTACACAAATTATGCGAGAATTCCATTTATTGGTTATAATATTTTGCGCTTCTCTGGCTGCAGGCGCCCAATCTTTGGAAAACCGTAAAGAACCGGTTTTTAAAATAGGCGAGGAGCTTCATTATCGTTTGCGCTACGGTTTTGTAACGGCCGCTGAGGCAACTTTGACCGTAAACGCCAGTGATTTGAAATTCGATAATCAACCGGTTTACCATTTATTGGCACAGGGTAGAACCTCAGGCTCCTTCGATATTTTTCATAAGGTCCGTAACCGTTATAATTCCTATATTCATCAAACCGAGCTCCTTCCTTTTTTATATACTGAAACGATCAAGGAAGGAAGTTACAGGCGAAATGATAAAGCTAGATATCATCAGGAAGGTAAGAAAGTCGTAACAAACAAGGGCACTTTCTTCGGCAAAAGCGATCAGTTATTCGATATAGTTTCCGCGTATTATTTTGCACGCAGTCTGGATTTGTCAGATGTTACAAAAAACGAAAAGTTTAAGATGACCTATTTCCTTAATGACGGACTGGCAGATTTGGAAATTATCTATATTGGGAAGGAAAGGGTTAAAACATCCATGGGTTATTTCAATTGTCTTAAATTTAATCCCTCAATTCAGGCAGGAAGAGTTTTTCGAGAAGACAGTAAGTTGTATCTATGGATTACTGACGACGGAAACCGCATTCCTGTAAAGGCCCAGGTAGAAATACTGGTGGGTACTGTAACGATGGAACTTACCTCTGCCAAAGGATTAAAATATCCTTTGGGCTTATCAAAAAGAAAGTAATGATTGAAGTATTAAATACGTTGGTGGATGAAGATCTGCTGACAGAAAGCTTTGTATGCCATTTGGACAAATGCAAAGGCGCATGCTGTGTTGAAGGAGATGCCGGTGCACCACTGGCAAAAAATGAATTAGCAGTTTTGGAGGAGATTTATCCACTGGTAAAGCCGTATATGACCGAAAAAGGGATCGCCGCTGTGGAAGAATCCGGAACCTGGGTTAAAGATGCTGATGGCGATTTGACAACACCCTGTGTCGATGGCCACAAAGAGTGCGCTTATGTAATGTGGGAAAATGGAATCAGTAAGTGTGCGATCGAGAGAGCCTATCTTGATGGTAAAATTGGATGGAAAAAACCAGTATCTTGTCATTTATACCCTATCCGGATTACTGAATACCCCGAGTTTGATGTACTTCATTATGATCGCTGGCACATTTGCAGTTCTGCCTGTTCTTTTGGTAAAGAACTCAAAGTGCCTGTTTTCAGATTTCTCAAAGACCCATTGATCCGTAAGTATGGCGAGGATTGGTACAATGAACTTGAGGAAGCAAATACTGCATATCAGAAGATGAAAGGTTAAGCAGAAATGTTTCCCGGCATTTCTCATTAGAATTATATGAGTGCTGTCGCCTGGAATTTCTTATAGATATAATCCCGAAGCGGTTTACTTCTCATATATCAAAATTGATTTTGTTAGGGGTTTTTGAGTTTTTCTATCAGCTTCTGTGATGCATACTACCCCGAGCGTCTTAATTTTCCCCTTTCATAATCTGTATCTCACATAATCTTTCAGGGAAAACAATTTTCACAAATAGGAATTAGGGATATATGAAAAGTATATTCGGTCTTATTATTTTACTGTTTTTCGCTGCGTGTGAAATGGTTGAATATAGCCCCAATCAGGTTTTCGATAGAGACTCTCCGAGAGATCTGAATGCGAAACATATTAATCAATTACTCCGGAATCCGGGCGATGATACCATTCGCTTTGTTTTGGCTGGCGATAGTCAGCGAGCCTATAAAAATGCAAGCGATCTAGTTAATGTAGTGAATAATATTAGGGGTGTAGACTTTGTGCTGCTGGCTGGCGATATTTCGGATTTTGGCCTTTTAAATGAAATGGAATGGGTAGACGAGATCTTCAGCAGGCTGAATGTGCCTTATATTGGTGTGATTGGAAATCATGATATGGTGGCTAATGGCGAACAGATTTATAAGCGAATGTATGGACCATTAGATTTCTCTTTTACGTATCATGGCGTGAAATTCGTGTGCCACAACACCAACTCCCGCGAGGTCAATTTTAGTGGAAATGTACCCGATATGGAGTGGTTGAAACAGGAATTTTCTCCTTCGGCTGGTGTAAACGCCTATGTTGCCGTTGCACATGTTCCACCTTTTTCAATAGATTTTGACAAAAGCCTGGAAGCTGAATATATTAACGTGATAAATTCCGCTCCAAATACATTGGCAGCATTGTATGCACATAATCATAAAGAGGATGTTCGTTATCCTAATGAGCAGTCGGTCCCCTATCTAGTAACACAGGCAATTGTTCGACGCCAATTTTTGTTGTTGGAAATAGTTTCCGGAAAACTTAAATATGAAAGCATTCCTTATTAAAAATATCCTTTTGTTTCTCTGTTTTATTCGTTTTGGGATGACAGTGGGAGCTCAGGAGCGTTCTGTCCTGATCCCTGATTATGCTTTGGTTCAACACGCGGGAAGTATTGGGTATTTAAGTCTCGGAGCTGGGTACGAAATCTTTGACGATGCGCGGGGGAGTTTAGAACTGACATATGGCCATGTTCCGGAAGTTAAAGGTGGTCCCTTGAATATTGTTAGTGCCAAATTTGCCTACCGGCCGGTTGAGTTGCGAGTCAATAACAGAATTACAGCTTACCCTGCAAATCCAGGTGTATTTTTATCTTATCATTTAGATGAACAATTCGGTCTGGGATTCGACAGAGAACAATATGGGAGAGGTTACTACGGCTGGCCGACAGCACTAAGAGGGCATCTTTCCCTTAGTAATGAGGTTGCTATTAAAACAGGCGAAAAGCTTAAATCATTGACCATTTACTCAGAATTTAATGTCAACGACTTATATCTGGTGAGTTTGTTCTATAAAAATAACAAGCAATGGTTATCTCCTTTTGATATCATAAAATTAGGATTTGGTGTTAAAGTTGGCTTTTAACATTCATGCAAATCCATTATTCTGCTAATTTTGCAGGCTCCTCCATCAGTTTAAATGGAGATTGTTAAATGATAGAGAATCTTTCCACCGTATTTCGTTATTTCATTTTTTGGCTGTTATTCTTCTTTCTGGAACGGCTGATTTTTATTCTTGCATTTATTGAAAAAGTCAAAGTGGCGGCAATCACGGAGATCGGTAAAAGTTTCCTTATCGGCCCATGGATGGATATATCTATGGCAGCATATATTTCAGCGTTACCGTTGTTGATCGCGCTGATTGTGTGGTTTATCCCGACGATCAAAATTTCCGAGAATGTGTTACGCTGGTATACCAAAACTTTGATTGTTCTGTTTTCAATCATCTGTGCGTTTAATTTTAATATTTACCGCGAGTGGGGAGCAAAAATAAATTTCAAAGCCATTGAGATTGCTTTTATATCACCTAACGAGGCTATAGCAAGCGGCGCTTCATCGCCTGTCTTCGCTTCGATTGTGATGATTATCCTCCTTGTTTCGTTAAGCATATGGCTTTCGGATAGAATTATTAGGTACCGATCCTTGAAAAAGGTGAATGTTCTCTTAAAAATAGGTGCATCAGTTTTGCTTATAGGACTGAATTTTCTCGCAATTCGTGGTGGTTTGCAGCTGTCGCCTATGAATGAAAGTATGGCGTATTATTCAAATACTCCTATTCTAAACCATGCCGCCGTTAACACCGAATGGTCGCTTTTAAGGGATATTTTGAAAAATAAATCCACTAAAAATCCTTACCTCTATTATCCAAAAGATGAGGCTGCCAATTTGGTAAATGAAATTCTTGAAACGCCTCAAGGCTCGCATACCGACCTATTTACAAGCAGTAAACCCAATGTGGTTTTGATAATATTGGAAAGCTTTACTGCGGATGTAGTCGAGAGCCTGGGTGGTGAAAAAGGAGTAGCGCCTCAAATGGAAAAATTGGCTTCTGAAGGTGTGCTTTTTGATAACATTTATGCTTCTGGCGACAGGACAGATAAAGGTGTTGTAGCAATTCTAAATGCATTTCCCTCTCAGGCGACAAAAAGCATTATGAAGTTGAATGGTAAGCAGGCAAAACTTCCGTCTCTGGCCAAGACTTTTGCTGAAAATGCTTATTCAACTTCATTTTTTTATGGTGGGGAGAGCGAGTTTTTCAATATGAAGTCGTATTTGTTATCTCATCGATATCAAGATGTAATCGACAAGGGTTTCTTTGAAAAAAAAGATATGAACTCTAAATGGGGAGCTTTTGATGATCTTGTTTACAATAGATTATTAAGTAAGGCTAACACAAGCAAGCAGCCGTTCTTTTTTACATTGCTGACATTAACTAATCACGAACCTTTTGAACTTCCGGGAAAACCTCGATTTAGCGGTGAATCTGTGGAGAATAAATTTAGAAGTACAGCATTTTACACCGATTCCTGTCTTAGTGCTTTTTTAAATAGTGCTAAGAAGGAAAGTTGGTATAACAATACGCTGTTTATAGTCGTAGCCGATCATGGACATCGCTTGCCTAAAAATCAGTATGAAATTTACCATCCCAACCGGTTCAGAATACCGCTTTTATTTTTGGGTGAAGTTATTAAACCGGAGTTTAGAGGTAAAAGGATTTCAAAAATTGGCAGTCAGACTGATATAGCCTCAACGCTTTTTAATCAATTGAAGATGCCATCCGAGCAGTTTAAGTGGAGTCGTGACGTTCTTGATTCAGGGACACCAGACTTCGCTTTTTTCGATTGGGATAATGGCTTCAGTGTTGTCACCCCGGAACAGGCTATTTCGTTTGATAATACCGGTAAAAATATTCTCTTTAAAGCAGACACATCTCTCCAGTCAAGGGATGAAAACCTACTGCGTTACGGTAAAGCGTATATGCAGCAAGTATTTCAAGATTTTCTGGATTATTAACGAGCAGCTATTGCAGTCGTTCTTCTTTTAACCGTTCAATAATGCGTCTGCAACCAGTTTCAATCATTTGATAAACAGGATCAAACTGATCATCTTCATAATACGGATCGGGAACCTTTTCAGTATCTAAAAGAAGTTGTACTTTTTCACGGTCCTGTTGTCTTCTTGCCAAATTCAACACATCTCTTTCGTTCATGTGATCCATTACAAAGATTTTATCAAACTTATCAAAATCTTCAACCTGAAATTGTCGGCAGCATTGATTAGAAATGTCCAGTCCGTATTTTTTTGCTATTGCGATCGAGCGCTTATCGGGTGGAGATCCAATGTGCCAGTCGCCGGTACCGGCCGAATCTACCTGCCAGTCCAGTCCTTGTTCGCTTACAATACTTTCCATTATGCCATGTGCTAAAGGCGAACGGCAGATGTTGCCTAAGCAAACCATTAAAATTTTCATATAAAATGTGATTTAAGGACTAAAATAAGATCGACCCAATAATTATGCGATCCTTTCTAATCGGTGTTAATCAGCAAATATCTTGTTCAACAATCCCGCCAACCGAACACCGCTTTTTAGCAGTTGCTCATTAAGCGTATTTACATAATCGAAATTATACTTATAGCCATAACTATTATCTGTTTCGGCCTCCTTATAAAGTTTGTTGCTTATCTGATATGATTCGAATACCCATTTACTCAGATCGTCGTTTTGCCATGCATTGATCTCTTTCGCACTGGGGAAATTAATTGCATTGGCATACTCTGTATAACTTAATTGCTGAAACTCTATTAACTCAGAGTCCCATAAACTGTGTAAAGATACCCTCTTGTTAAACCATTTTACCTTTATTTGTGTGCCGCCTAAATCCTCAATCCTTCCGCAATGTAATGGCTGATGAACATCGCCGACAAGATGAACAAGAATACGTAGGTACATCTTCTTCTTTTCTAGAGGCGTTTCTTTCCTCTTTAGCTCTCTGAGAACGAAATTTATTTTGGTATGGATGTTTGTGCCGGTATCCTTCTTTAATATGAGGTTTACCTGAGAAAGTGATAAGTCTGGTGCCAGGTTCAAATAATGCCATTTACCGAGATATCTGAAGGAATTGTCGGATTTGATAAAATCCATCCAGTTAGAGGACATAGCAACAGATTCATTGCCCATGATTTTTTTAAGCTCGGTCCTGGTTTTAAGTGTAAGATGACTTTCTGCAATTTGTCCGACAATACGATGCCCAAGTACGCCCCATGCCAAGCTTTGTAGCGAATTTCCACATAGCAGACACAGGCTAATGAAGGCCGCTCTTTTAAAAAAAAATCTCATGGTTAAAGTGGCTTCGGATCACATTTAATTTTCTGTTTCAATCGCAAAGCGACAGGAACATGCTGCTGCAGGCCTTGTAGTTCAAGCTTACCGGGTTCGCGTTTGGTGATCACAAAAGTTGGTAAATATTGCCCGATTCGATAGCATCCCGAGAGCTTTTGTTTGAAGTTTTCTTTAGTGAATGTACTTATGATATAAAGGGTATCATTCCTCACTATATAATTCCCCTTGGCATACTCCTTCCATATTCCATTTTTGAAACAGCTGTCGGGATAGTAGTTTGTTTTTGCATGAGTTTCCAGAGTCACGTACACAGAGTCGCAGGTGAACTTGAACTTATGATGAGTATACTGCATTAAACTGTCTTTGTAAAGAGCGGGAATCTCCTCCCAAACACCTTGCATAAAGTCAATTCCCCGACCCTGGTAATTAGGATTGAACTTGCAAGCCGAGAAGAAGCAGGATGCAAGCGACAGGCAATAAATAAGAAACAGGAAGCCGGATTTTTGCATAATTCATAATGGCCCTCTCTTTTCGCAAGAGAGGGATTTAGGATGAGGATTTTTTATTTTAACCCGCCAATCATATCCTCAGGGCGTACCCATTGGTCAAATTGTTCGTTGGTAAGTAATCCCAGTTCCAAAGCTGCTTCACGTAAAGACGTCCCTTCTTTATGTGCTTTTTTAGCAATCTTAGCGGCATTTTCGTAACCGATATGCGGATTAAGCGCTGTAACGAGCATCAAAGAATTTTCGACGTGTTTTTTAATTCCAGCGTAATTGGGCTCAATCCCGATTGCGCAATGGTCATTGAAAGAAACACATGCATCGCCAATTAATCGGGCAGATTGAAGGAAATTTACAGCAATTACCGGTTTGAAAACATTTAGCTCAAAATGACCGTTTGATGCGCCAATTGATAAAGCAACATCGTTACCCATAACCTGTGCCGCTACCATAGTTATAGCTTCGTTTTGAGTAGGGTTTACTTTTCCTGGCATAATAGATGATCCTGGTTCATTTTCAGGAATATTAATTTCGCCAATTCCAGAACGAGGACCTGAAGCTAAAAGGCGAATGTCATTACCGATTTTCATCAGTGACACCGCAATCTGTTTTAATGCCCCATGCGATTCTACTAAAGCATCGTGTGCGGCAAGAGCTTCAAATTTGTTGTCAGCTGTTCTGAAAGGCAAGCCAGTGAACTTAGCGATGTAATCTGCCACCTTAACATCATACCCTTTAGGAGTATTTATACCGGTACCAACGGCAGTTCCGCCCAGCGCCAGTTCTGAAAGGTGATCTAATGTATTTCTTAATGCTTTTAAACCATGGTCCAACTGAGAAACATAACCAGAAAATTCTTGTCCGAGTGTTAAGGGGGTAGCATCCATTAAGTGAGTACGGCCAATTTTAACAACGCTTTTAAATTCTTCAGATTTGGCTTTTAATGTATCACGTAATTTTTCCACTCCCGGAATGGTTACTTCCATAACCATTTTGTATGCAGCAATGTGCATAGCGGTGGGGTATGTATCATTAGAAGACTGAGATTTGTTTACATCGTCATTAGGATGAATGAATGTTTTTCCCTCACCCAGTTTATTTCCTTGTAAAACATGAGACCTGTTAGCAATAACCTCATTGACATTCATGTTGGATTGAGTTCCGGAGCCCGTTTGCCAAATAACCAGTGGAAATTCAGATTCAAGTTTGCCGGCTAAAATCTCATCACATACTTGAGCAATTAGATCTCTCTTCTCTGATTCAAGAATATTGCAATCGGTATTGGTAAAGGCCGCAGCTTTTTTAAGGTAAGCGAAAGCTTCAATTATTTCTTTCGGCATGGACGCCTCGGGACCAATTTTGAAGTTGTTTCTTGAGCGTTCTGTCTGTGCACCCCAATATTTTTCTGCGGGAACCTGAACATCTCCCATTGTATCACGTTCTATTCTATAAGTCATGACTTTAATTCTTTTTTGTTAATGGCGCAAATTTAGATTTTTATTCGGTAAAATAGCGAGGAAGGCACAAAACAGCTTGTAGAAAGATTAATCTCAGTTCGGTTTAAAGCAGGTTTACAACAGCCATTCTATGGCAAACCTGTTCTGTTTATCTGCATGTGTTTGGTGGCTCATTAAGAAAGTTTAAAACTCTTTCGGTTTGCTTTTGTAATAATTTCTAATTTTCGCTTTTTATCAGGGCGTCCAAATATGTGTATGGTTAAATATTTCTATAGTATAATTCAGTTAGTTACAATTTCGGTCTTCTTTATATCATGCTCTGCTAATGAAAAAACTCCCGCAAGAACTGTCGAGGAGGATAAATCTGACAGTATTTCTTTGGTTTACAATCCTGAAGATGCCAATAAAAAAATTGATGAGTTCATGAAGAAACTTCATCGTACGCGAAATTTTAACGGGAATGTTTTGGTGGCGAAAGAGGGTAAGATTATTTATCAGAATGCTATCGGATGGGCAGACTACCTAAGAAGGGACAGCTTAAAAATTGATTATCAGTTTGAACTGGCTTCGGTATCAAAACCATTGACAGCAACAGCGATTCTTATGCTTGTTGATCGCGGTAAAATTCGACTGGATCAGACCGTTAAAGATTTTTATCCCGATTTCCCTTATGAAGGAATAACAATAAAGATGCTGCTTACTCATCGTTCGGGTATGATGAATTACGTGTATTTTATTGATGACATCTGGAGAAAAGAACGTAAAGACCAACGAAAGGGAATAAGTAACCAGGAGGTAATGAAGATTATTTCGGAAAAGAAGCCTTCGCCCTATACTGCGCCCGACAGAAAATTCCATTATAACAATTCCAACTATATGGTACTGGCGGCGATAGTTGAGAAAGTGTCGGGGAAAAAATTCTCTCAGTTTATGAAAGAGAATATTTTCGATCCGGCTGGAATGAAACATACCGCAGTTTATTCAAAAGCAGAGTATGAAAAAATTCCCGTTAAGGTGGTTGGCCACGACCGGGGCACCTGGAGATATTCTGTAGTTCAGAATTTTTTAGATGGGCCTGTTGGAGATAAAGGTATATATAGTACTGTCCGCGATTTGTACTTATTCGACAGAACTTTAAAGCGGGGGAAACTAGTAAGTCAGGCACTTCTTGATTCTGCCTACAAAGGACACAACGAATTAGTAAGAGGACATTTTAACTATGGGTATGGATGGAGGATTTTTAACGGAAACAATCATCATGTAGTTTACCATACCGGCTGGTGGCATGGCTTTCGACATATCTATTTACGTGATTTAACTGCTGATGTAACTATTGTTCTTCTAAGCAATCTTACAAACGGGAGTCTCTTGCAATTGGACGAGCTTTTCAAGCTGGCAGGAATGCCGGTCGTGAGAAAATCAGCTTATACTGGACGCGGCGATACCGCCGATGATTGATGATTCGCTGTGCAATAAAATGCACATACTGTTGATAAACATCAGCAGTATGTTTAGTTTTGCATCAGATTAACAAAAACTTTAGTTTAAGTTAAAAAAAAATCTCGATTTTTGTAACAAAAAATGTATTTTGTTTGTCTGATAATACTTATATCCATTGTCAGTTTAGTATATCAATTAGGGCCTTGTAGCTGTAAAGAGAATGAGTAAAGTTTTTATTATTGATGATGATCCTATTCACCAGCGTATCGCTCAGATTATGATTGCTAAACATCAACTATACGATGAGTTTGTAAGCTACACAGAAGCGGGCAAGGCTTTAGTTGATTTAAGAAGTAATTGCAGTAACTTAGAATTTTTGCCCGAAGTGATTCTGCTTGATTTGAATATGCCGGTCATGGATGGCTGGGATTTTTTAGAAAAGTTCGAAGAAATCATGCACAAATTCGAAAAAGATATAAGGGTGTATATAGTGAGCTCTTCTGTCGACGAAAAAGATATCTCCAAATCTCAATCTTACTCCTCCGTTAAAGGGTTTATCTCAAAACCTCTTAATCCCGAAATTATCAAAAAAACTCTCTAAACTTTTTCATCAAAGCCATGTTTGTATTCGTGGTAAGATAATCCCAAGATCTATGTTTGATAAGCTATTACAAGTTCAGCAAAAAGCTGAAGAAATAAAGAGAAAATTAGAGACTGTTATTGTAACCGGAGAGTCCGAAGGAGGGAAGATCAAGGTTAGTGCTAATGGAAACAAAGTAATTACATCTATAGAAATCGACGAAACATTTATCTCAGTAGCGGATAAAGAAGAGTTAGAGGAGTTGCTTATCGTTGCTACAAATAAGGCACTTGAACAGGCAGAACGTGTTCACCAGTCAGAAATGCAATCCATGAGTCAGGACATGTTGGGCGGTTTAGGCGGTTTGTTCAATAAATAGTTAGCTCAAGGCCAATATACAGCCATAGGGAGCTGAATTTTTTGCAGTAAAGCGCACTTGTCTCAAAATTTTAGTCTAAATAGTCTAAAAACCATTATCGATTTCGTCTGATTTTCGATAAAAACATTTCCCAATCATTTATTTGCTAAAAAACAAAAGCAATTCATGTTCTTTTTTATTAGTATTTATGGTTAGATTTGCCACCCAAAAAGCACATTATCACGAATGAGTTCAGTAGAAATTACTAAAGATACTTATCTGCATTGGTACGAATCCATGCTGCTGATGCGTAAGTTTGAAGAGAAAGCAGGTCAGCTTTACGGGCAGCAAAAAATCAGAGGATTTTGTCACCTATATATTGGTCAGGAAGCGGTTCTTGCAGGTGCAATGTCTGTACTGGGCCCTGATGATTCAATGATTACGACTTATCGCGACCACGCTCATGCATTAGCAAGAGGAATGTCTGCCAATGAAATAATGGCCGAGTTATATGGTAAAGCTACCGGTTGTTCTAAAGGAAAAGGCGGCTCGATGCACATGTTTAGCAAAGAGAAGAAGTTTTTTGGCGGACACGGTATTGTGGGAGCTCAAATCCCATTAGGAGCAGGTATAGCTTTCGCTGAACAGTATCTGGGAACTAAAAATGTGAACGTTTGTTACATGGGAGACGGCGCGGTGCGTCAGGGTGCTTTGAATGAAACGTTTAACATGGCCATGCTTTGGAAGTTGCCGGTAGTATTTATATGCGAAAACAACGGTTATGCGATGGGAACTTCTGTTGCCAGAACGACCAACATGGTTGATATATATAAAATAGGTCTTGGTTTTGATATGCCTTGCGCACCTGTTGATGGAATGGATCCGGTAGCAGTACACAATGCGATGGATGAGGCTGTTCAACGCGCACGTAACGGAGAAGGCCCGACATTTCTGGAAATGCGAACCTACCGTTATAAGGGACATTCAATGTCTGATCCTGCTAAATATCGCACGAAAGAAGAATTAGAAGGTTACAAGGCAAAAGATCCAATCATTACGGTAAAGAAGGCCCTTGTTGATAACAAGTGGGCTGACGACGCATGGTTTGATGAAATTGATGCAAAAATTAAGGCTATTGTAGACGAATCTGTGAAGTTCGCAGAAGAGTCTCCATATCCTGAGGCTGACGAACTGTATAAAGATGTTTATATACAGGAAGATTATCCTTTTATAACAAGCTAATTAATCGTTCGATAACAATAATCTGAAAATATATAATGGCTGAAGTTGTTCGAATGCCTAAAATGAGCGATACCATGACCGAAGGGGTAATCGCAAAGTGGCACAAAAAGGTTGGCGATAAGGTGAATACCGGTGATTTAATTGCTGAAGTAGAAACCGATAAAGCGACTATGGACTTTGAATCTTTCCAGGAAGGTACTTTATTATACATAGGCGCCGAAGAAGGTGCCGCTGCTCCTGTTGATTCAGTGATCGCAGTATTAGGTGCCGAAGGCGAGGATTATAAATCTGCTCTTGAAGGTGAAGGGGCTGCTGCTCCTGAATCTGGTAAAAATGAGAAGGATGCGACAGAGAAATCTGATAATAAGGAAGATAGTAATGAAGAAGAAGTTTCCTCGATAGATCCTGAATCTGTTGGTGCTACTGTTATTCGCATGCCTCTTTTAAGTGATACAATGACTGAAGGTGTTATTGCAGAATGGCACAAAAAAGTTGGCGACACTGTAAAAAGCGACGACACACTTGCTGATGTTGAAACCGACAAAGCGACAATGGAAGTTACCGCTTACGCTGAAGGAACTTTATTATATATCGGTGTTGAAAAAGGACAGGCAGCTAAAGTAAATGATATTATAGCAATTGTTGGTAAAGAGGGTACAGACGTACAACCATTACTAAAAGGCGGAACAAAATCAGCTTCAACATCCGGAGATAAAAAGAAAGAAGACACTTCTGCTGAACCGGCAAAAACCGAGGCAACGGCTGGGTCTAAATCTTCTGACTCAGATTCAAGAATTAAAGCCTCACCGCTAGCAAAGAAAATTGCTCAGGAAAAAGGAATTGACCTTTCTCAGGTAAAAGGAAGTGCAGAAGGCGGCCGAATTATTAAAAAGGATGTTGAAGAGTTTACACCGTCGGCAAAACCAGCCGCGCAAGCTGCAGCTCCTCAGGCCGAAGCTGCTCCTGCTGCAAAAGCTGATAAAACTATCACCATTCCTCAATTCATTGGTGAAGAGAAGTATACGGAAAGACCTGTAACACAAATGCGCAAGGCAATAGCCCGCTCTCTGTCTGACAGCTTATTTACTGCTCCGCACATTTTCGTAACTATGAGCATTGACATGGACAGCGCTATTGCAGCCCGTGCCAAAATGAACGAGTATGCTCAGGTGAAGATTTCCTTCAACGATTTAGTTGTTAAGGCCACAGCTATCGCTTTGAAGCAACATCCTGCTATTAACTCTTCATGGATGGGCGATAAGATTCGCACTAATGAACATGTAAATATTGGTGTTGCTGTTGCTGTTGATGAAGGATTGGTTGTTCCGGTTATTAGATTTGCTGATGGTAAGTCGTTAAGTCATATTTCTCTGGAAGTGAAAGATTTTGCTCAGAAAGCTAAATCGAAAAAACTTCTTCCTACAGATATGCAGGGTTCAACTTTCACTATTTCTAACTTAGGTATGTTTGGTGTAGATGAATTTACCGCAATCATTAACCCACCCAATGCGGCAATTTTAGCTGTAAGTGGAATTCAGCAAGTTCCTGTAGTAAAAAATGGAGCAATAGTGCCGGGGAACATTATGAAAGTTACTTTGAGCGGCGATCACCGTGTGGTTGACGGCGCAGTTGTTGCAGCATTTTTGCAAACATTAAAGTTATTGCTTGAAGAGCCGGTAAGATTGCTGGTATAATAGCAACAAAATAAATTCTAAAAAAAACCTGCGGATTTCTTTTCTGCAGGTTTTTTTGTGCCTTAGATTTAAATATTTCTTGAAGCGTAATCATCACCTGACTGTTACATCCTTTGGTTGATTTATTGCGAAAACTTAGTTATCTTGAATTAAGATTAAATTAGTGTGTATCAGCAGCTACCGGCATTTTTACCACCCCAGGCTTTGGGCGGTGATACTATTGCTTTGCTGGTGTGAAACAACGATTGGACAGGCTTTCACGATTCAAAATCAGCGAAAGCGACAGGTAACTTCATTTAAATTAATCAATAACCTTGTAATCATTCCTGTCTATATTAATTCGACGGGGCCGTACAATTTTATCCTCGATACGGGCGTAGGTATTTTACTTATTTCAGATCCTGATCTGCTCAAATTATTCGATACCACGACATCAAGAGCTATAAAGATCCAGGGAATAGGCGAGGGTGCTGAAATGACTGCACTAATTCAGCCCTCGGTCCAGATTGAACTGGCCAGCTCAATCAGAGGTATTATGCCAGTTGCCATTTTAAAGGAGGATCCGTTTAATTTGTCATCGTTCGTCGGGATGCCGATACATGGACTTATTGGTTATGAACTCTTCAGCAGTTTTATCATACGAATTAATCATTCATCAAAAGTTATAACCTATTATAGACACGAAACCGCTTACATTCCCAGAAAAGGTCAGAAAGTATTTATTTCTATTGAAGACCGGAAGCCTTACGTAGAATCGACGTTAAAGCTTCCTGATGGAAAAAGGGAAAAGGTTAAATTGATTATTGATACCGGTGCAGGCCACCCTTTATCACTTGAAACTTCAAACGGTATTCCATATTCCATTCCCAAAGTAAATATTCCAGCCAATTTGGGAGTCGGCCTATCAGGGATGATAAATGGCTATATAAGTAGGATACCCGCAATGACACTCGGAAGGTATCAATTGCATGATGTAGTATGTGCTTTTCCTGATTACAGCAATGTAGCAGCTAAAGTGTATTCTGTTAGCCGCAACGGAAGCTTGGGGAATAGTGTTTTAAAGCGCTTTAATGTGGTTTTTGACTATCAGCGGGAAGTAATGTATCTGAAGCCAAATTACTTGTTTAAAGAGCCGTTTGAGCATGATATGAGCGGGATAGAAATTACTGCTGTGGGTCCTGCTTTTGAAAGAGTGATTATAGCCAGGGTTGAAGCCGGCTCTGCGGCTGAACAGGCCGGGCTTAAAGAGGGCGACAGGATTTTAAGTGTGAATTTTAAAAAGGTAGAGGAATTGGGAATAGAGGAACTAAAGGGCTTATTCCGCTCGAAAGATGGCAGATCGGTTGTGCTTCACGTTCAGCCGTATAAATCCGAAAATTCTCAGTTTGTCTTTTTAACCTTAAAAAAGCGGATATAGTAATCAGCTATCTTTTTATATTGCCATCTAAATCAACCGCAACGGTGTATGGCTTTAAATAAGCATCAAAAAGGACCGCCAACTCGCGTCGGGTAATTAGCTTTTTTAAATCGAAATCCCCCTTTAACTTAAGTGAACTTTTCCACGCTTTTTCCGCTTCTTTATTCAGCTCTCCTCCTCTCGATCCAACAAATTTTATAAGGCTGAGCGCATCTTCAAGAGTAAGTTTCTCCGCTTTATTATCTAAAAACCAAATCTGGCTGCGGGAATACAATTCCCGAAATGGTTGTTTTAATTCTTCTGTGCTGACAGACGCTTCTGGCATGAAAAAGAGCTTGCCATTTTCTTCTTTCGCCTTCAATATGCCGGTTACTCCTATATGCTGAAAAACGATCATTGAGGAATCACTATCGTCGATGTCATCAAATTTAAAAATTCGCGAGTCGTAGGTTAAGAGCTCGGTTTGAATTACCCTTACATTTAATTTCTCAGTAGTCGTTTTAAAAAAAGCGCAATATGCTGCAATTGCACCGGCAGCCTGACCGGTTATCAAAGTTGATGGTATGTTTTCAGGCGCGATCAATACAATATTTTCTATTCCCGGAACTATTAATGAAGATAGAGGAATTGGTCTGAACGCACGGTTTTCATCAGGAGCAACGGCAATACTTGTGCGGTATTTTTTATCGGCGTAAATATTTGACCCCTTGGCAGCGCTGCTTTTTTTAGGTGCGAAACCGATCATTTTTGCTACCGTAAAACCGGGGGTAGCATCGACAATTACGTCGGCTTTAATTTCTTTTCCTACCAGGTCAATTTCCCAACCTTTCCCATCTTTTTCGATCTTTGTTATTGTGGCAGCCGGAAGTACTGTTAAATTCTTTATTGTATCAGACCAAGCTTTAAATACTCGAGCCGTAAATTCAGATGAAAGTGTATGACTTTCTAAGAGTGGAGTTTTTTGAAGAGTATCTACATGTTTGGCAAATTCTGCGTATATGCCAGCTTCTATTGATCTGTCAGCTGGTGTCAGGATAATCGCATGAAATTTTCCTGCGTCAATAAGAAGCGTTTTAACGCCCGATTTCGCTGATTGAATCGCCGCAGCATATCCGCTTGCATTTGCACCAACTACCACAACATCTGTTTTAATAGTTTGAGCTAAGCCGGATAAGCTAAAAAATATGCCAAGTGCTGCAAAAAGATTCTTTATCATTAAAATTTTTGTTAATATTCAAATATATCTTCTGAAACGATAAATACTACTATTAATTTTTTGTCTGTTTCTAAACAGATCATTTTAACAACTTTATTACTGAACGTTAAAATATGAGCTGCGTTTTTTCTCCCTCAACATAAAGATATGGATATAGAAAAATTACGTTTTCCGATAGGTCAATATGCCGCACCTGAATTGATTTCGGAGATTCAAGTAAAACAGTGGATCAATGAGATTTCATTGCTTCCTTCCCAATTAGGAGCCGCCACACTTCAGCTTAGCGAGGATCAGTTAAATACACCATACAGACCCGGGGGGTGGACGGCAAAACAGGTGATCCATCATCTGGCCGACAGCCACATGAATTCTTATATTCGGTTTAAGCTGGCTGTAACCGAAGAAAATCCGACTATACGCCCTTATTTCGAAGAACGCTGGGCAGAGTGCCAGGAGGCGAAACATGCTGACATAGAAGTTTCCTTAAAACTTTTGGAGGCATTGCATAAAAGATGGGTTCTGTTTCTGGAGTCATTGCCAGCTCAAGATTGGAACAAAACGTTTTATCACCCGGAAAATAAAAGAACAAGTACATTAAAGGAGGTCGTCGGTTTATATGCATGGCATGGAAAGCATCATTTAAACCACATTTTAGGGGTCTCGCAAAACGGCGTCCGTTAGACCTACGGCCGCAGATAATTTCTTTATAAAAAAAAGACCCGTCCAATTTTGAACGGGTCTTCGAAATACTTGTTTTTTAATTATTGTGCGTTTCGGCGTGCTTCTTCTTTAAGAGTTTCGTTTGCAACAATTACAATCTCTACTCTTCTGTTTTGTGCTTTACCACTTGCTGTAGAATTATCAGCAATTGGCTCAGTTTCGCCTTTACCAACTGTGGTTAACCGACTGCTTGAAACACCTTGTGCCGCAGCATAAGATTTTACAGAAGATGCTCTGCGTTCTGATAAGCTGTAATTGTATGAATCTGACCCATCAGAATCTGTATGTCCGATAACCATGATATTGGTTTCCGGATTGTTCTTCATTGTCGCAGCTAAATTCTGAATGTTAGTTCTTGCGTTTTCTTTTAGATCTGATTTATCAACATCAAACAGAATCCCTGAATCAAACTTTACAATTAAACCTTCTCCGGCGTCAATTACTTCTGCACCAGGAACAGTTCTTCTGATTTCCTCGGCTTGTCTGTCCATT
>CAMPKC010000032.1 GCA_946887045.1 uncultured Sphingobacteriaceae bacterium
CAGTCTTACCGATTATTTTGTAATTCCGCATAGCAATGTTTCAGACGAGTATGTCTCGCAGGAAGTTGAGAGGATCCGGATACGGTTAAAGGATATGTATAAAAAGTTTATGGGCGACAGAGAGCCTGAGGATCTTAAAGGTAAAACCGTGATTGTAATTGATGATGGTATTGCTACCGGGAATACGCTTTTGGCGACAGTGAACGTGTTGCGTAAAAGTGAGCCTGCTAAAATTGTAATAGCGGTGCCGGTTGCATCCAAAAGCGCCGTACAAAAACTGTCGAAAGAAGTTGACGAGGTTATTGCTATAATGATACCTCATGAATTTTATGGGGTAGGAGCTTTTTATCACAATTTTACTCAGGTAAGTGATGAGAAAGTAATGTTCTATCTTAATAAGTTGCGAGAGTCGGGGAAGGTGGTTTAATCCATTTTTCCTTAAATCAATAGGTTTATAATGGCGTGTCTTAACTATGAAAACTGATTTACAAATCCAGAAGGATGTAATGGAAGAACTTAATTGGGAGCCGTCTTTAAACGCCTCCGAAATTGGGGTTGCCGTTAAGAATAGTGTGGTGACTCTTTCGGGGAAAGTGGATACATTTTCTAAAAAATTGACGGCAGAAAAAGCTGCTAAGAGAGTTGCGGGGGTAAAGGCTGTTGCAGAAGAAATTCAGGTCGGAATACCGATGGGCTTTGCTAAAACCGATGCAGAGATAGCCGAAGCCGTGCTTATAGCCTTACAATGGCATACCTCGGTTCAGGAGGAAAAGGTTAAAATTAAGGTGGAAGAAGGAAATGTTACCCTTGAAGGAGAAGTAGAGTGGGAATATCAGCGGGCTTCTGCCAAAACCGCTATTGAGCAGCTTGCGGGCATTCGTTCTATTACTAATTTAATTACTGTTAAACCCAAGATCACCGCATTGGATATCAGACAAAAGATCAGTTCTGCGTTTCATCGAAGTGCCAATATTGACGCCGGCAGGATAGAGGTGGATGTAAGTGATAGTAAAGTGATATTGTCTGGTAAAGTTCGTTCTTTGGCAGAAAAAGAAGATGCGGAAACAGCGGCATGGGCAGCACCCGGAATAACAAGTGTAGAAAATAATCTCGAAGTAATATCCAAAGAATATATTCTGTCGAAGTAGTAGGTTAGTTTCGCTCTTTAAGACCTCAGCATATCAATGTGGTTAAAGTATCTCGTTCAAAACCTCATGAAGTTCTTTATTATCTAACTGAAGTAATAAAGATCCAAAAAAAACTGCTGCTTTATCCTGAGCATGGAAATGCTGTAAAACCGCTCTCCTGATTTTGTTGTGATCAAGCTTCCCTTCCTGATAGGTTTGCTTAATATAGGTGATAAAAGTGTTGGCGCAATTGTCTTTATGTTCTTCCAGATATCCTGAAACGGTGTTCTTAAGATCCATTCTTACCTATTGAAACTTATAATGATGTGTAAATTGAAACGCCTAGAACTACGAGAGTTAAAATGACATACATTAAAATATCAAATTTTCTGCTTTGCTCAGCGCTGAACTTGTGCTTGTGTGTTGCTGGGGTGTAGGATTTTAAAATCATAGGTAGATGCTTTTGCTGTTTTTATACAATTGTTAGGCCAAAATCGAAAGTTTACGAATGGAGTAATTTTTTTCATAATAGGAGAGAAAAGGACCGGAAAAATTAAGTGCCGTACAAATACATGAATAAAAATTAGGGCAGCAGTGTATGGGTTTAAAATCAGTGTTCTGAATTTGAATCGTATTTTCCTGATTCACGGTGTTTTACGCTGCTAAAGTGTTTTATTAAAAATATATATCAACATAGTCGGTAAGCATTCCTCCTTCGCAATTTATCATATCCTGCAAGCGCCAGTACTTTCTGTTCTTTGTAGTTTTAAACAGCTGTTCTCCTTTTTTAATGCAAGGTTCGCCACCGTTGTTGCTTTGCACTACCGATTTAATTCCGCCTTTAAATAACAGTTCGGATTCAGAAACCTGTTTAATAAGACCTTTAATTGTTATATGATCTGAATTTTTGCTGCTTTTCTGTCCTCCCTCAATAGAATACCAGCCGTCTTCTGCCGTTTTAATGTTAACGCTTCCGGGCTCGTCCCAGCTGATCCAATGCAGGGTAAAGGCGTGTTTCCCGGGTTTTAATGTGCCGTTTTTGGACGCTGTCGGGGGCTTGGGTGTTATTGCAGCTTTTGCACCAGTATCAACTTTTACTTCATCATCGAAAGAAATGATTTGTTTTAAGCTGTCAATCTCTCGCTTAAGGACTTTGTTTTCCTTTTCCAGTTCCGTGTAATGATTTGAAGAATCAGTACATCCCCAAAGAGTGCAAGTGAGTAAGACCGGCAGAATGAATTTTGAAATCGCATGCATAAATATATAATATGCGTTCACCAGAATAAGTTTGATTTCAGGCTTGATAAGAAAAGATAAATTATATAAATAACTCTCAAAATTATATAAAATCGGTATTCATAATTCTTACTATATTTGCTTTGTAAATGAAATTATTCCGTACCTATATTGTACTAACATTAGTTATGCTGATAACTCTATCGGCAAGCGGAATAACTATTTCTTTGCATAAATGCTGTGGCTCTATTAAGGGATTTTCACTTTTTGCTAATGCTCACGAATGTGAAATGGCTAAGAAGCCTGCTCCAAAAAATTGCCCGCAACATTCTAAAACATCAGTAGAAAAAAAGTCTTGTTGTACTGATCAAAAAATAGTTTTCACTCAATCAACAGACAAAACTTTTCCCGCAAACGCAAAAAACCAGGTGAAAGAAACTAAACAGAACTTTGATGTTTTGTTTTTCTATACCCTGATTACAAATTGGTTTGGTTCATCCGATCAGGAAGAAGAAGAAATACGAAAGCCATCTCCGGGCTTGTTTATCATTGAAGCATTAATTCTATTGCTTCAGCAATTCAGAATTTAGGATTTTTATCAGCGATACCACCTCAAATTTTGGTGGGCCGTAAACCCTCTTTTGGGTTAATCAACTGGTCAACCGGGATAATTCGGCGTTTATCCGAATTTTCTTAGTCAGTCAGCCTGAGTTTTTAACTGATAAATAATTAACAAATTCTCATGATAGAGAAACTGATTGCATTTTCACTACGCAACAGGTTTTTAGTTCTCCTGTTTTCTGCAGCTATATTTGTATGGGGAATCTACGCTGTAAAGACGAGTAAAATAGATGCCATTCCAGACTTGTCCGAAAACCAGGTAATTGTTTTTACCGAGTGGATGGGCCGTAGTCCGCAGCTTATCGAAGACCAGATTACCTATCCATTGGTAACCAATTTGCAAGGTATCCCCAAGGTGGATTATGTTCGGGCCAGTTCTATGTTCGGGATGAGCTTTATCTATGTCATTTTTGAAGATGATACCGATGTTTACTGGGCGCGATCCCGGGTTCTCGAACGCCTTAACTCGCTTGGCAGCGCTTTGCCTGAAGATGTAACGCCAACCATGGGACCCGATGGAACGGGTGTCGGCCATGTGTTATGGTACACTTTAGATGCGCCCGGAATGGATTTGGGCGAACAGCGCGCCATCCAGGACTGGTATATAAAATTTGCCTTACAAAATGTAAAAGGAGTAAGCGAGATCGCTTCCTTTGGTGGTTTTCAAAAGCAGTATCAAATAAGTATTGACCCAAACAAATTAAGCTATTACAAGCTCGGAGTTTCGGACGTGATGCGTTCTGTAAACTCGAACAATAACGAAGCCGGAGGCAGGAAGTTTGAAATGAGCGATATCGGGTACATCATAAAAACCACGGGATACCTCAAGTCTATCGAAGAGATAGAAAACCTGTCAATTCAAACGCGAAACTCAATTCCTGTAAGGATTAAAGATGTAGCTTCCGTAGAGATGTCCGGCGAAAGCCGCCTCGGTATTTTTGATTACAACGGCGAAGGCGAAGCCGTAGGCGGGATCGCGGTCCTTCGATATGGCGAAAATGCGGATGAAGTAATTGATCGCTTGAAAATTAAAATGAAAGAGGTGAGCAAGGGCTTACCGCCGGGGGTAAAGTTCAATATTGTTTACGACAGAGGTGAACTGATCGAAGAGTCTATCTCATCAATAAAAACTACATTAATTGAAGAAATGATAGTCGTGTCGCTCATTGTCCTAATATTCCTTCTGCATTGGCGAAGTGCTATCAGTATTATCATTCAAATCCCCATTACCATTGCCGCAAGCTTTATTGTATTGAACGCATTCGACATTAGCTCGAACATCATGTCTTTAACCGGAATTGCTCTGGCCATCGGGGTGATTGTCGACAATGGAATTATTATGGCCGAGAATGCATATCGGCATCTTGCGGTAAGACAAGCAGAATTAACTGCACAGCAGAAAGGAGGAACTGATGTTAAATAAGTTTAGCAAATTTTTTGATCGCAAACAGAAAGAGGATTATGTAAAACTTTCCGATGAAGAACGTTTGCAAATCATCGAAAAATCTTCGAAGCAGGTATCTCGAGGGGTTTTTTATTCAACAGTAATAATTATTACTTCGTTTTTGCCTGTGTTTTTATTAACCGGTCAGGAGGGGAAGCTTTTTCATCCGCTTGCCTACACTAAAACCTTTATTCTGATGATTGATGCTTTACTGGTTGTAACGCTTGCACCGGTTCTGATCTCATTTTTTATGAAAGGTCGCTTTCGTACGGAAAATGAAAATCCAATCAATCGAAAACTGGAAGGCTTTTACGAGCCATTAATCCGTGCTTGTATAAAACATCGTAAAACCACTATCGGTATAAATATCCTCGCAGTTCTTATCAGTATTCCTTTATTAATGAGCATGGGCAGAGAGTTTATGCCTCCGCTTGATGAACAATCTATATTGTTTATGCCTGTTACCTTGCCGGATGTTTCTAATTCTGAAATAAAGAGGATTTTACAGGTTCAGGATAAGATCATAAAATCAGTGCCTGAAGTAGATAAAGTTTTGGGGAAAGCAGGGCGGGCAAGTACCGCCACTGATAACTCGCCCATGAGTATGATCGAAACGATCATCTCTTTAAAACCAAAAAGCGAATGGCGGCCCGGCCTTACCAAGAAAGATTTGATCAATGAGCTTGATCAAAAACTTCAAATTCCCGGTGTGGTTAACGGATGGACTCAGCCAATTATTAACCGGATAAATATGCTTTCTACCGGTATTCGTACAGATGTAGGGGTAAAAGTTTACGGACAGGATTTGCAGCAAATCGATAGAGTTTCAAAACAAGTGCATTCTCTTTTACAGGATGTTAACGGAGTGAAAGACATCTACGTGGAGCCTGTTACGGGTGGCAAATATCTCGAAATCGACATTAAACGCGATCAGTTAGATCGCTACGGCTTAACTGTTGAAGATGTAAATTCTACCGTCGAAACCGCTATTGGAGGATCTCCTTTTGCCACAACTGTTGAGGGGCGTCGCCGGTTTAATATTAACCTGCGTTTAGGGCAGGATTATCGCAATAGCATAGAGCGTTTAAAGCGGATTCCTTTAAATTCTCCCGATGCCGGAATAGTTCCGCTTTCTTCGGTCAGCGAGATCCGTTTTGTCAATGGTCCGCCAATGATTACCTCAGAAAACGCCATTTTACGTGGCGCCGTAATGTTTAACGTCCGCGAAAGGGATTTGGGAAATACGGTTCAGGAAGCCATCACAAAACTTAACAGTCAGCTTAAATTACCAAACGGAGCATTCATTGAATGGAGTGGTCAATACGAAAATCTTATCCGCGGCCAGCGGACATTGATTTTAATAGTTCCCGTCGTCCTGCTCATTATTCTCTTATCCCTTTATCTCGCTTTTAAATCCTTACGGGAAGCCTTTTTAAGCTTAATAACTATTCCCTTTGCTTTGATCGGGGGTGCTTATCTGGTGTATTTCTGGGGAGTGAATCTTTCTGTGGCCGTAGCTGTTGGCTTTATTGCATTGTTTGGTATTGCGGTAGAAACCGGAGTGGTGATGGTGATATATTTGAATGACGCCATGAGTAGGCTGGTGGCCATAAGAGGAAATTCGCGAGAGGCCATTACCAATGATGAACTCCGGGAATATGTAATTGCCGGTGCTGCAAAACGTCTTCGACCAAAAATTATGACGGTTTGTGTGGCATTGTTTGGATTAATTCCGGTGCTGTGGTCGCAGGGGGTGGGAAGCGACGTAATGCAGCCAATTGTGCTGCCAATGATTGGCGGAGTTTTAACTTCTTCTATTCATATTTTGATCGTTACGCCACTTATATTTTTGATGACAAAAGAATACGAATTGAACAAATTTGGAAAAATGGAGGTGCACAATGGACATTAAGAGCCTCACCCTTGTTCCCTTTCCCAGCGGAGAGGGGGTTAGAGCCTTAGGTATGAGGCTAAATGAGGGGTTTTATTTTTTTAAAGTTGGGTTGATCTCGACCGCATTGGCTGGTATTTCCCTCAATATTTCAGCCCAGCAACGAATGAGCTTGCCGGAAGTATTAAAGGAGGTTGAAGCGAATAATCCGTCTCTCAAAACTTACGATTATCAGGCGAAAGCCCAGGAAGCGAAAGTTGAAGGTGCTGGTGCATGGATGGCACCTATGGTAGGTGCAGGTACGTTTATGTCGCCTTACCCCGGTCAGGGAATGATTGAAGAGGGTGATAAAGGGGCTTTCATGATTTCGGCAGAGCAGGATATTCCTAATCCCGCAAAAATAAAGGCCCGGAGAGAATACCTTGAGACTTTGGCAGAAACCTATACCTTGGGAAGATCTGAGCGCTTTAATGAATTGCGAAGCGGCGCGCGGCAGCTTTATTTTGATTTGATTGTAGCCTCCAAAAAGCAAAGATTTCAACGAGAAAACAAGCAGATTATGCAAACCATGAAAAAGCTTGCAGATATCCGCTATCCCTACAACCAGGGAAAACTCAATGAAGTTTTTAAAGCAGAAGGTCGTCTTGCAGAAGCGGATAATATGTTACTTATGACCGCTGCTGAGATTAAGTCGAATAAAATCGCGCTCAACGCTCTTATGAACCGGCCGGCAACAGCTGTGTTAGAAATCGATACAACCTTAAAAGTGTCCTTCACTCCGCTTGCCAATCTTGATTCAACATACCTCGTCGAGACGCGTAGCGATTTGCGGCACATGCATCATAATATTTATTCTATGCAGGCCAACATCAATCAGATGCGGCAGCAGGCTAAGCCCGATTTTCGAATACGCTTTGATCATATGTCAAATTATTCGGCGATGATGCCTAAGCAGTTTACTCTCATGGGGATGCTTTCCATTCCGATCGTTCCCTGGTCATCCAAAATGTACAAATCGGAAATAAAATCGATGAATTTTGAAATTGATGCCATGCGACAGCAAACAGAAGGAATGCTTACAGAAATGCTTGCCATGGCCAAATCTATGTCGGTCGAACTGGCCTCCATGGAGCAGCAGCTTAAAGGATATGAAACCAGGATACTGCCTGCTTTAAAAAAGAGCCTTGACGTTTCGCTGCTTTCTTACCAGGAGAATAAAATGGATTTAAATGAAGTGATTGTTAGCTGGGAGGCACTGAATATGACGCAGATGAATTATGTGGATGCTTTGCAGCGATATTATAAAATGATTACAGAATATGAAAAAAGCATTGAAAGGTAAATCTGTTTTAACAGTGATCGGCTTCGTGTTAGTGCTGTTTTTTAGCTGTAAGAATAAACCTGAGCAAAACGAAGCAAGTTCAGCGACGAAATATACATGCCCTATGCACCCACAAATTATTGCAGATAAACCGGGCACTTGTCCAATTTGTCACATGGATTTGGTACCGGTAAACGCATCAGTCTCGAATAGCTCTGCTGATACCAGTCTTGAAAGTTTAGTGAAGCCAACCAATCAACTGGTGTTTTCCGAGATCAGAACAGTAAAACCTTCCGAAGGTGTGCGAACAGCAGACACTAAGATTCAAGGCGTTATAAATTACGACACAAATAATTGGAACATTATTTCGAGCAGAGTAAGCGGCCGTGTAGAACAGTTATATGTGAAATATAACTATCAAAGAGTGAGTAAAGGACAAAAGCTTATGGATATTTATAGTCCTGACTTAGCGAACGCGCAGCAGGAACTGCTTTATCTCAAAAATAGCGGCGACAAAGCCCTTTTAGAAGCGGCAAAAAAGAAATTGCGCTTACTCGGGGCTTCGAATCAGCAGATTAATACGGTGCTCAGAACCGGCAAGCTGGACTATACCTTCTCTGTTTATAGTCCGTACTCTGGTTATGTATCCGAACAGACAAGTTCTGCAGCAGCATCAGGTACTGTATATAATTCCGGTACTGTTATCACAGAAGAAGGTTCCGGATCTTCAATGGGTGGAATGAGAGGGGGGACCAGCAGTCCTGTATCACAGCTTCCAGCGGTTGAAACAAATTCGCCTCTGCAACTCAGGGAAGGACAGTATGTTAATCAGGGCCAAAGGATATTCAACCTCATAAATGCCGGTTCGGTATGGGCGGAATTTTTTGCGGGAGCCGATCAGTTGAGCTATCTAAAACGTGGTACCCCTGTGCAGGTAACGGCACTTGACAACCGTGCACAAAGTTCTCTAACAAAAGTCAGCCTGGTTCAGCCCTATTATAGTGAAGGCAGTACGTTTTCACTGGTAAGGGCGAGAGTAAATAACTCCGGGCAGCGATGGAAGGTGGGCCAGTTGATTGAAGTAAAAACCGATGTCGACAGTAAATTCGGAACCTGGCTTCCGCGGACTTCGGTATTGCATTTGGGGGCAAGATATGTTGCTTTTACAAAAAGAGGAGGGAATTTTGTTCCTGTATATATAACTGTCGCCGAGCGTAGAGGCGACTGGGTGGATGTCGGTGATAGCTTGCCAAAAGATTCGGATGTTGCGGTAAATGCATGGTTTTTGGTAGATAGCGAGAGTTTTGTGAAGGTTGATAGTTTGGATAATTGAAGCACTTTGTTAATCAGTTTATTATTCTAATATGTCTTCTTCATCCGGAAGGAAAAGGAAGATATCTAAATTGAGGGATGAATTCTGTGAGAATAAAATAGAGATATGATGTTAAAAAAAACAAGTATTTACACATTACTGTTCCTGTGCATAGCAATATTAATGCTTCCTGCCTGTAGTGGAAATCATTCAGAAGATCACAAGGAAATTAAGGATGAGGCAAAATATACCTGTCCTATGCATCCTCAAATCGTGCAAAACGAACCAGGAACCTGTCCCATTTGCAAAATGGATTTAGTGCTGATGAAAGATACAGGAACAGAAGCTGCGCTTATGCTAAGTGACAGCCAGATCCAGTTAGCTAATATACTCACCATGCAGGTCGGGTCGTCGAGTTTCAGCACTTCGAAGGTCCTGAATGGTCGCCTTGTGACAAGCCCTTTGCAAACGGAAGTAATATCCAGCCGGAACGCGGGCAGAATTGAAAGGCTTTTTGTGAAAGAAACCGGTAGAAAAATAATAAAAGGCGAACCCCTGTTTCAAATCTACAGCGAGCAGCTACAGGTATTACAGCAAGATTATCTGCTGCAAATTAAGCAGGTGGCAGCTTTCCCTGGAGAAAAAATTTATCAGTCTTTAAAAGAGGCTGCCCGAAACAAATTAAAGCTTTTTGGATATTCTGATGCTCAGATCATGGCCTTAGCTAAACGAAACCAGGTATCGCCGCTTGTCACCGTGTACGCGTCGGCATCGGGTGTCGTTAATGAAATTAATGTATCGGAGGGACAGTACATATCCGAAGGTAGTCCGGTACTGCGCCTCGAGAGTTATGATCGTTTATGGGTCGAAGCCGATGTTTATCCTTCAGAAATCGATCAGGTCGCCCTTGGTTCGCAGCTAAAAATAGTTGTGAATGGTTTATCAGATATAGCCCAAAATACAAAAGTTGATTTTATCAGTCCCGCTTTAGATCCCTCAACTCAGCGTTTAACCATTCGCGCATCAATTGATAATTCAGCGGGCAAGTTTCAGCCTGGTATGCAGGCAAATGTATATTTATCAACCGGGAATGTATCAAATGTCGTTAGCTTGCCTCTCGAATCTGTTATTCGGGATGAAAACGGAGCTTATGTTTGGATAAAAACAGATAAAAATTCGTTTATGTATCGTAAGGTAATTGCCGGCGCAGAAGATGCAAATAAGATAATAATCACTTCCGGGATTTCCGGTGGTGAAGAATTAGTAACAAGAGGCGCTTACCTCTTGCACAGTGAATTGATTTTGAAACGCGGAACAAACTTTAAACAATAAGTATAAATTAAGCAGTATGAAAATGAACACAATTTTAATTAGCAGTTTAGCAGTGCTTTTTGCAGTGTCGACCGCATGTCAATCAGAAACACCCAACAAAACAGCTACAGAGCAGCACGATGATCATGAGCAGGAAACTGCGGTGGCCGAAACCGGAAATCCCGAATTTAAGGATGAATCGTCAAATGCAGTCTATCAGCACTATATTCATCTAAAAACGGCCCTCGTTAATTCCGACGTCAAAGAAGCTCAGTCAGGTGCGGCTGCTTTAAAAACAGCGCTGAGTAATGTTGGCAACAAAAAAGGGGCAGATCTTGCTTCCAAAATTGCTGCTACGTCCGATCTTAAGCAGCAACGCAATGACTTTGATGCCTTGACTGCGGAGGTTGAAGGTGTTATTAAAAAAGCGGGCCTTAAATCGGGTAAGATCTATAAGCAATATTGCCCGATGGCAAAAAATGGAGATGGTGCCTACTGGCTCGCCAGCGAAAAGGAGATTAAAAATCCGTATTACGGCGATGATATGTTGAATTGCGGAGAAGTAAAAGAAGAGATAAAATAAGACCCCAAAAGCCCGGAATACTCAAATTCCGGGCTTTTGGATTCTAAGAATAAAGATTTACTGGCTGATAGCATTTTTGTAATTCCGTGAAAGATGGCATTGAACATAGTATCCACCCAATGGATTGGCAGTTGGTGAATTTTCTGACCTTAAAAAATCAAGTTATTTTTGATCGTCAACACAATGGTCGGCATATAATTTGCGGCCTTAAAAGGGCTTAAACATGACAGTCCATGACAGATGTAAGCCCGTACTTTTCTATTTTTAACGCCTATTAACTTTAAATAAATAAACCCCCGTACATGCAAGCAATATTAGGAGTTATTTTTCACTTCATTGGCGGATTCGCCTCAGGTAGTTTTTATATTCCTTACAAAAAGGTAAAAGGTTGGGCCTGGGAAAGTTACTGGATAGTGGGTGGGATATTTTCGTGGCTTATTGTACCTCCTTTAGCAGCATATTTAACAGTTCCGGGGTATTTTGATATCATTAAAAATACCGATGGCGGGATATTGGGACTTACGTATTTCTTTGGAATTTTATGGGGAATCGGTGGTTTAACGTATGGCTTGGGTGTCCGATATTTGGGTGTAGCTTTAGGTAGTTCAATTATATTAGGACTTTGTTCTGTTTTCGGAGCTCTGATCCCTTCAATCTATTACGATTTCAACCCAAGTCCGGGGAAAGACACCTTCACCGACTTAATTACTTCAAGTTGGGGTCAAATGGTGCTTTTGGGGATTTTGGTATGTGTAATTGGTATTATCATCTGTGGTAAGGCGGGTTCTATGAAAGAAAAAGATCTTGCCGAAGAAAACAAAGCAAATAATATTGAGTTCAAAATCGGCTTAGGCTTATTTGTATCTATAGTATCGGGTATACTGAGTGCCTGCTTTGCTTTCGGTATCGATGCAGGAAAAGGTATGGCCGAAGTTGCAAACGGTGTATGGCAAGCGGCTAACCCTGGTCAGGGCAATTTCTTGTTTTCAAATAATGTAACTTATGTAGTTATACTCTGGGGAGGATTAACAACTAATTTAATCTGGTGTATGATCTTAAACGCACGCAACAAGACGTTTTCAGATTATGGCAACTCCAAAGTCCCTCTTCTTAAAAATTATTTATTCTCAGCTCTGGCAGGTACAACATGGTTTCTCCAGTTTTTCTTCTACGGAATGGGGGAAAGCAAATTAGGTAACGGACCTAGTTCATGGATTTTGCACATGGCATTTATCATTCTTGTTGCCAATACCTGGGGTTTGGTTTTAAATGAATGGAAGGGTGTACGAAAAGGTACATTCACAACAGTAATAGTGGGAATACTTACAATCATCCTATCCATTGTGATAGTTGGTTATGGTAATTCCTTAAAATAGAAAAGTAAAAATTAAATTTATATGTCTGTCGAAACAACACGTTTTAAACACGTTAGCTACCTGTGGGATGACGCTAAAGCAGCCGAGCTTGCTGGTGATGAAGTAGGATTATTAATATACCGTTCCAATTTGTTAGGAGCTGATTTGCGTCTTACCAATTACGGAGGTGGAAATACTTCTTGTAAGGCAATGGCGAAAGATCCTTTAACGGGAGAAGAAACAGAGGTTATGTGGATTAAAGGTTCTGGTGGTGATATCGGGACTTTAAAACGCAGTGGACTTGCAGCTTTGTATGTTGATCGTTTACGTAGCCTGAAAAATGTATATAGAGGTATTGATTACGAAGATGAGATGGTTGAATTATTCAATCATTGCATTTATGATCTTAGCTCAAAAGCTCCCTCTATTGATACTCCCTTACACGGCTTTTTACCATTTAAACACATTGACCACTTGCATCCGGATGCGGCAATCGCTATCGCGGCAGCGAAAGATGGCAAGAAAATCACCGAAGAGTTATTTTCTGGAACCATTGGGTGGGTAGAATGGCAAAAACCAGGTTTTGATCTGGGTCTTCAGTTAAAGCAATGCCTTGACGAAAACCCGGGGATTCGTGGTATTATGCTAGGTTCTCACGGCTTATTCACGTGGGGAGATACAGCATACGAAAGTTACATGAATACCCTCGAGGTAATTGAGCGTTGCGCGCAATACCTTGAAGAAAACTTTGGAAAAAAAGGTCCGGTATTTGGCGGCGAAAAAATCCAGAGCTTAGATCCGGAAAATCGTAAAAAACAGGCCGCATCAATTGCACCTGTACTGCGTGGTTTCTGCTCAAGCGAAAGACACATGATCGGTCATTTTACCGATGATTCCCGTGTGCTTGAATTTATCAATTCGAATGATTTAGATAGATTGGCTCCCCTTGGAACCAGTTGTCCTGATCACTTCCTGCGTACTAAAATCAGTCCTTTGGTTTTGGATCTTACTCCGGATGCCGATCTGTCCGATGTTAGTGCCTTAAAAGAGAAATTAGCACCGGCTTTTGAAGCCTACCGGAAAATGTACACAGAGTATTACGAAACCTGTAAACATCCAAATAGTCCGGCGATTCGCGACGCCAATCCAGTTATAATTTTATATCCGGGAGTTGGTATGTTTGCTTTCTCTAAAGACAAACAAACTGCACGCGTTGCCGCAGAATTTTATACAAATGCTATTAATGTAATGAAAGGTGCAGAGGCAATCTCTGAGTACACTTCATTACCTCGCCAGGAAGCCTTCAATATTGAGTATTGGTTATTAGAAGAAGCGAAACTTCAGCGCATGCCGAAGCCAAAAGCTTTGTCCGGAAAAATTGCATTGATCACAGGTAGCGCGGGCGGTATCGGTAAAGCAATCGCAAAGAAATTTGTTGAAGAGGGCGCAGTCGTTGTTCTTAACGATATGAATGTTGAGCGTTTGGAAAGTGCGGGCGAAGATTTCAAAAACCAGTACGGAAAAGATTCTTACGCAACAGCTGTTCTTGATGTAACTAACAGCACCCAAATTAACGAAGCTTTAGATACAGCTGCTTTGGCATTTGGAGGAGTTGATATCGTTGTGAATAATGCCGGTTTATCAATTTCAAAGTCAATTGCCGATCACACCGAAAAGGATTGGGATTTGTTATATGATGTATTGGTTAAAGGCCAGTTTTTTGTAACTCAGGCTGCCGCTGCAACTATGCAAAAGCAAAACATTGGTGGCGATGTAATTAATATTGTAAGTAAAAATGCTTTGGTTAGTGGTCCGAATAACGCAGGTTACGGAAGTGCTAAAGCTGCTCAACTACATTTAAGCAGGTTGAATGCTGCCGAACTTGGTGCAGACAGAATTCGTGTAAACGTAGTAAATCCGGATGCTGTAATCAGTGATAGCAATATTTGGGCAGGTGGCTGGGCCGAAGGTCGTGCAAAGGCTTATGGAATTACTGTGGCAGAGTTGCCGGCGTATTATGCGAAGCGTACCCTGTTAAACGAAATCATATTGCCTGAAGATATTGCGAACGCTTGTTTCTCTTTCGCGGGAGGTCTTTTGAATAAGTCTACCGGAAACGTGTTAAACGTTGACGGTGGTGTAGCAATGGCTTTTGTGAGATAAAAATAATAAGTCAGAAAGTGTGTATTGTTGACGGGTTTGCTGATCCTGATCATGCTTTCTGACTTACTTTAATTGTACTTTGTGTCGGTTTTCGACTGAGACTTCAGATTCAGTCTCGGAGTCATTCCAGCCAACATTAAGGTATTTTATAATGCAATTACTCAATTTTAAATCTGTCCTGGGGTTTTCCCGCCTTCCGGACTGAACAATAAAATAACCATGAAACTCGAAAAATATCAGATTGAGGAGCACAATAATAAAAATGCTCAGCAGCATAAGCGGAAATTTGAATTCTTAGCTCAAGACGTTCCCGGTGTTGAAGGAATTATCCAGAAGCTTATTAAGTTCCAGATTGCAATTCCTAGCTGGGCATTAGGTACCGGCGGAACACGTTTCGGAAGATTCTCTGGCGGCGGCGAGCCTCGCAACCTGGAAGAGAAAATGGAAGATATCGGTTTGTTGCATCAATTAAATCAGTCAAGTGGCGCAATATCTCTGCATATTCCGTGGGACATCCCAGAAAACGCCAATTCTATCAAGGCTTTAGCAGCACAATATGGTTTAAAGTTCGATGCGGTGAATTCTAACACGTTTCAGGATCAACCCGGACAGCCTCACAGTTATAAATTCGGCTCTTTACAGCATGTTGATAAAGCTGTCCGTAAACAAGCCATTGAGCATAATATTGAAGTAATTCGTCAGGGTGTTGAATTAGGATCTGACTCCTTAACCGTTTGGTTAGCAGATGGATCCAGCTTCCCTGGACAGTTGAATTTCCGTAAGGCATTTAACAATACTTACGAAAGCTTACAAGAAATTTACGCTGCACTTCCGGAGAACTGGAAAGTGTTTGTTGAATATAAAGCATTCGAACCAAACTTCTATTCAATGACTGTAGGAGATTGGGGTCAATCATTACTATACGCTAACAAGTTGGGCCCTAAAGCCTATACCCTGGTAGATTTGGGTCATCACTTGCCTAATGTAAATATCGAACAAATTGTTTCTTTATTGCTTAACGAAGGTAAATTAGGTGGTTTCCACTTCAATGATTCTAAATACGGCGATGACGATCTAACTGCGGGCTGTATGAAACCTTATCAGTTGTTCTTGATTTTTAACGAACTGGTTGAAGGTATGGACGCTAAAGGAATCGATCATGCAACTGGTTTGGGCTGGATGATTGACGCATCTCACAATATCAAAGATCCACTGGAAGATTTATTGCAGTCTGTTGAAGCAATTATGATGGCTTATGCTCAGGCTCTTTTGGTAGATTCTAAAGCATTAGATGTTGCTCGTCAGGAAAATGATGTAGTACGATGCCAGGAGATTTTGCAAAACGCATTCCGTACAGATGTTAGATCGATCGTTGCCGAAGCAAGATTACGTTCAAACGCAGCTTTAAATCCGGTTCAGTTATACCGTGAATTAAAAGTTAGAGAAAGTCTTGTTGGCGAAAGAGGATTAAAAACCGTAGCAACAGGATTGTAAAATAGATTTGAGATATGAGATGTTAGATTTGAGACGCAACGTCTTTTTCTCTCTCATATCTCTTTAATATAATAGATTTAAGATTGTGACAGATGAAGTTTAGTGAAGCTCTCCCGTGTCTCATATCTCAAGTCTAACATCTCATATCTAATTAGCAATGAGTAGGACCCCGGTAATAGCAGTATTTGATGTTGGGAAAACCAACAAAAAACTTTTCTTTTTCGATGAGCAGTATAAGATCGTCCTTGAGCGAACTTCGCGTTTTGAAGAAACCGTTGATGAAGAAGGCGACCCTTGTGAAGACTTAGTTAATTTAACACACTGGATTAAGGGTACTCTTGCTGAAGTGATGCAATTGCCGCAGTTCGAAATCAAGGGGATTAACTTTTCTGCTTATGGTGCCAGTTTCGTTCATATCGACGAAAACGGCAAACCGATTGGATGTTTATACAATTATCTGAAGCCATATCCTGAAGATTTAAAAGAGGAGTTCTATAACCAATACGGTGGCGAGCTAAAGGTGTCTACAGAAACGGCATCGCCTGTGTTGGGAAACTTGAATTCAGGAATGCAACTTTATAGACTTAAGTATCAAAAGTCTGAAGTATACAGCAGGATAAAATATTCACTGCATTTGCCTCAATATTTAAGCTATCTTATAACCGGACAGTATTATAGCGATATAACAAGCGTAGGCTGCCATACTAATTTATGGGATTTCACAAAGCAAGATTACCATAGATGGGTGAAAGATGAAGGGGTTATTAATAAACTTGCTCCGCTTCATCCTTCAGATTCTGCTGTCGAAGTAATTATTGAAGGCAAAAAGTATGCTGTGGGAATAGGTCTTCACGATAGTTCTTCTGCCCTGATTCCTTTTTTTACAAGCTTCCACGAGCCTTTCGTATTAATATCTACGGGTACCTGGTGTGTAACATTGAATCCGTTTAATTCGTCTCCGCTTACAAGCGAAGAATTAAAGAGCGATTGCTTATGTTATATCAGTTATAAAGGAAAGCCGGTAAAAGCATCAAGAGTTTTTGCGGGTAATGAGCATGATCAGCAGTCGAAGCGTATTGCCGAATATTATAAGAAGTCGGATGATTTTTATAAGAAAGTTAAATACAATTCTACTACTATAAGCAAGCTTCAAGGCAATGCTAAAGAGGTCGGGTTAATTGTAAATTGGGATAATCTGGCGAGCTCGGGTTTTGAAAAAAGAGATTTGACTCTTTTTGCGAGTGCAGAAGAAGCTTATCACCAATTGATTATAGATTTAGTTAAACTTCAGGCAATTTCTACCAATATGGTGGTAAAAGGTACAGGTGTTAAGCGTATTTTTGTCGACGGTGGATTTAGCAATAACAGCATTTATATGCAGTTGTTAGCCGCGGCATTTCCTGATATGGAAGTTTTTGCGGCTTCTGTTGCTCAGGCCACTTCTATTGGTGCAGCACTTGCCATTCATAAACATTGGAATAGTAAGTCTCTACCAACAAATATTATAGATTTGAAATATTATTCAGCTTCACAGGAAATAGAAATATGAAAGTCGGGTTATTTATACCCTGTTATGTAGATCAGTTTTATCCTAATGCGGCCATCGCCACTCTTCAATTATTAGAAAAATTTGGAGTTGACGTGGTTTTCCCGAAAAAGCAAACCTGCTGCGGCCAGCCAATGGCCAATTCAGGTTTTTCTCATTTATCGGGAGAGTGTGATGAACTGTTTGTAGAGAATTTTGCTGAGTTTGATTATGTAGTTTGTCCCTCAGGAAGCTGTGTGCTTCATGTTAAAGACCATTTACACTCATCAAAGCATCCGGAAAAGGCAAAAGAAATACGAACCAGGGTTTATGAATTAGTAGAATTCCTTACCGATGTTCTAAAGGTAAAAGAGCTGAAAGCTAATTTCCCTCATAAGGTAGGCATCCACCAAAGTTGCCATGGTCAAAGGGGCCTAAAGCTGTCGCAGATGAGCGAGTTAGTTGCGCCGAAATTTTCAAAGCCCGAGCAATTACTGAACATGGTAAGCGGGCTTGAGCTAATTACTTTAACGCGTGTAGACGAATGTTGCGGCTTTGGCGGAACGTTTTGTGTTGCCGAGGAGGCTGTTTCTGCGAAGATGGGTAAAGATAGGGTAGCCGATCATGTGAAAAACGGGGCCGAATATATTACCGGGGCGGATTTATCATGTCTTATGCACATGGAAGGCATCCTGAAAAGACAAAAAAGCAATGTGAAGGTAATACATATTGCCGAAATCTTAAACGCAGAATAAGTGCTTGTCATCCTGAACCCGTTTCAGGACCTCGTTAAATTGGTGATCGTTTTCACCATTGAAGAAATGATTCATGAAAGAAGAGTTATTGAAAGACCATTCGGAATTATCAGATATTTTTAACCGTGACGAACCACGTGTTAACTGGCACGATGAGACGCTTTGGTTTGTGCGTCAAAAGCGCGATAAAGCGGTAAATACCATCCCCGAGTGGGAGTTGCTGAGAGAAACAGCATCTCAGATCAAACATAATGTGCTCTCGAATTTGAGCTTTTATTTAGAGCAGTTCGAAGCAAATGCGCTGGCTAATGGGGTTCAGGTGCACTGGGCGGCAGACGCTAAAGAACATAACGAAATAGTACTTTCAATTTTAAATAAGAACTCGGTTAGCAGAATGGTAAAAAGTAAATCCATGCTAACAGAGGAATGTCACTTGAATGATTTTCTGGCTGAAAGAGGGATCGAAGTTGTTGATTCTGATTTGGGCGAGCGAATTGTGCAGCTTGCCGAGGAGCCACCCAGCCATATTGTGTTACCCTGCATCCATAAAAAGAAAGAGGAAATCGGGGATTTATTCCACATTCACCTGGGGACAGCAGCCGGAGAGGCAGATCCGCAGGTGTTGACCGAGGCAGCACGGCAGGATCTCAGAAATACCTTTCTTACACGGAAGGCGGCCCTGACAGGGGTTAACTTTGCGGTTGCAGAAACCGGAGAAGTTGTGGTTTGTACCAACGAAGGAAACGCCGACATGGGTGTGCATTTAGCCGATGTACACATTGCTTCTATGGGTATTGAAAAAATTATCCCCGAAAGAAAGCATTTGGGTTTCTTTCTCAGATTGCTAACAAGAAGTGCTACCGGTCAGCCTATTACCACTTATTCCAGCCATTTCAAGAAACCTCGTCCGGGCAAGGAGATGCATATTGTCCTGGTTGATAATGGCAGAAGCCGTCAGTTGGGCAGGGAAGATTTCAGAAATTCGCTAAAGTGTATCCGGTGCGGAGCTTGTATGAACACTTGCCCGGTTTACAGAAGAAGTGGAGGACATAGTTATCATTATGCTATTTCTGGTCCGATTGGGTCAATTCTGGCACCTAATCTGGACATGAAAAAATATGCCGATTTACCTTTTGCATCAACTCTTTGCGGTTCCTGCTCAAACGTGTGTCCCGTAAAAATTGACATCCACGACCAGTTGTATAAATGGCGGCAAGTATTGGTGAAAGAAGGATATGTAAGCTCTGTTAAAGCAGCTGGAATGAAAGGGATGGCATGGATGTTTTCATTTCCTGCATTGTTTAATATTGCTGGCAAGTCCGGGCGTTGGTTTATGAAATATTTTCCATTTATGGTAAGTAACAAATTAAATCCCTGGTATAAAGAACGTGAAATGCCAGAGCCACCTAAAGAGTCGTTTAGAGAGTGGTATGCAAAGAGGGAGAAAAAAAGTAAAAAGTAAAAATTAAAAAGTGGAAGGTGAAGATCTGAAAGCTGGTATGGAATTCAACTTCAAATTATAAAATAATCTATCATATTCATGAGCAGCAGAGATAAAATACTGGCAGCGGTTAAAGCAAATCAACCGGAACTAATAGAAATTCCGGTAGTAAATATTCCACAATCAGACGAAGGGCTTGTTGAACGCTTTACAACAATTGCTTCGGCGATAGGAAGTAAGGTGGTCGAAATAGCCAGTCTGGAGGAGATAAAGGAATATGTCGCCACTCATTTCGATGTTCAATCGCGAATTATCTCTTCTTTTTCTGATTTGGCCGATATCTCTGAAACAAATATCTCAGGGTTTGATCCTCACGAATTAGAGAATGTCGATCTCGCCATTCTAAAGGCCGAAATCGCTGTAGCCGAAAATGGTGCTTTATGGGTTCCGGAAGGAAATACTATGCAAAGGGTATTGCCATTTATTACTCAGCACCTTGCCCTTGTGGTTTCAAAAACCGCACTGGTTCCTACCATGCACCAGGCATACGAGGTAATAGGCAATAAAGAATATGGATACAGTGCTTTTATTGCTGGGCCATCTAAAACAGCCGATATTGAACAGTCTCTGGTGCTGGGAGCTCATGGCCCCAGATCGATGGTTGTTTTTTTACTCTAATAATTAAATTCTGTATGTCTTCTTTATTGGGATCGTTAAAATAGGCCGATAACTAGATTGTTTTTCAAGAATTTAAGCTATTTCTACTTTTCAGGATTAACAGATGTTCCCATCAGTTTTGACTCTTTAGAACGGATTTACTCGGTATCGAGCCGCTGTCCTCTATGCTTGCAGCTTTTAGTTCTGTTTAAAAAGTATACTTGCTACGTTGCAGTACAGTGCAGGTTGGCTATGTTCACAAATAATACTATGTTTAGGATAACTAACCTGTTACAATATGCAATGCTATAATGGACTATTAAGCCGTGTAAAAGAGTATGTTGAAAAATCTTTCTGATGAGAAGCTTCTTGAATTGCTTCGAGAGGGACAGATAGCTGCATTTGACGAGTTATACAATCGTTATTGGTCTAGATTATATTCTCAGGCCTATAAAAGAATTAATAAAACTGAAGTAGCGGAGGAAATTGTTCAGGATTTTTTTACCCGCCTTTGGATTAACAAAAATGCGGTAATTGTTCATACCTCGTTTAGTAATTATGCTTATACGGCTGTTAGGAATCTCGTTTTTAAGCAGTATCAGAGAGAATATCGTGCCCGAAAATTCGAAGATGCTCACAAAATGAACCTCATTCAAAGCGATACTTCAACCGAGCAACTCATAGAATTAAATGATCTGAGACGGGCACTCGAACAGCAGATAGAAACTCTGCCTCCCAAATGCAGAGGGGTTTTTAACCTCAGTCGCAAAGAGTACAAAAGCAATAAGGAAATAGCTGCTATTCTGGAAATTTCTGAGAAGACTGTTGAAAACCACATGACAAAAGCACTCAAGGTGCTCCGATTAAGTGTTAAAAATATTATTCCGGTAGTTTTAAGCTTATCTAAGTTTTTTTAAATATTTTTTTATTTCACTAGGGGGTAGGCGTTAGTTACAGAACTATACATCTATACCGGATATTTTAATCATTCGATGCAGGACGAAGTAATGTTTCAATTAGTTGATAAGTATCTCAATGGAGAATGTTCTGTTGAAGAAGAGATGATTGTTATTAACTGGTATAATTCTTTTGATTCCACAGTTGACCCTATATCACGATTATCTGAAAAACAACAAGAGGCTTTAAAAGCCGCTATGCTCAAGCGCATTAAATCCAAAATCTCTAATGTTCAGGCCGTTCGTTCTAAAAAAACAGCTAATTCATTTAAAGGGTATTATTATGCGGCGGCAAGTATCGCAGCAGCAGTTATTATTGTGTTTTCCTTGTTGAATCAGGGATTTGATAAACCGACGCCGAGAGAAAATACATCGGCCAAACTTGCTTCCAGTCAAATTGATTTCAAAAATCATCATAATAGGATACTGAAATATATTTTACCGGATAGCACAATTGTATGGCTTCATCCTGATGCCGGTATCAGTTTTAATAAGGACTTTGTTCGAAACACACGGGACATAAAGTTGTTGGGTGAAGCATTTTTCGAAGTAAAAAAAGATGCAAAGCACCCCTTTCTGATTTACAGCGGTGGCTTTATTACTAAAGTATTAGGGACAAGCTTTAATGTTAAATCCTATGCAAATCAGGGTACGGCAGAAGTTTCGGTAGTTACTGGCAAGGTGCTGGTGTATACGCCTGCTTCAAAAAATGAAAAGTCCCGCGGTGTTTACCTGCTTCCGAAACAGAAGGTGACCTATATTAAAGATAGACATCAATTGGTAAAGCTTGAAGCTAAGGCATCATCATTAAGTATCTGGGAAAAAAACACCCTGTCTTTTGAAAATGCCTCGGTTGCGACTGTAGTCGGAACTTTGAATAGAACGTTCAAGGCGAAAATAGTTATGAGTGATCCTGCTATTGGTTTGCTAACCCTGAGAGCAGATTTTACGGATGTTAATTTACCGAATATTATGGACATGCTGTCCAAATCTTTAAATATTACCTATGACCTTAGTGGAGATACAATCGTAATCTCCAAACCTGAAACTAACTAAAAATTAAACTAACCCCTCTTGAATGATAAATGAAAAAATAGAATAATTAGAAATCTTAAAAAGTTAAGAAGTGGTTGCAACACTTCTTAACCCAAAACCTAAACTATCGGAAATAGTGCATTATCACTAATGCCAGGTTTTTTATTGTCTCATTTTTGGAAATAAAACAAATAAAAGTATGAAATTTTATTTACAACTCTCTAATGACTTAGGTTATATTATGAGAATTACATTAAGTCAAGTAATAATATTTATTGTTTTAACAGGTATCTCCTATGCCGACGAAAGCAACGCACAAGGTGTGTTGAATAATTCTGTTAAATTAAATCAAACTACCACAACATTAAATAATGCTTTAAAAAGGATCGAAAAAGCAGCCGATGTCAAATTTGTCTATAGCAAAAGTATCATCGATGCGGATCAACTTGTTTCTATATCTGCTGATAGTGAAAAGCTCTCGGTGGTTTTGGATGACTTGCTAAAGTCGAGAGGTATTGCCTATGAGGTGATGAATCAGCAAATTGTTTTAAGTCTCCTGGCTTCTGAGGGAATGAATGCCGAAACAGATGGTACTAATTCAGTAAAGCGGGAAATAGTCGTTACGGGAAGAATTACTGATCCGAGCGGAGAACCTTTAATTGGAGTAAGCATTAAATTGAAAGGCTCAACTTCGGGTGCAGCCAGCAATGTTTCAGGTAATTATTCGATTACTATACCTTCCAATATTACTAATCCCGTATTAGTGTTTTCATATCTCGGCTATGCAACTAAAGAAGTTGCGGTAGAGGGGAAAACATCCATCAATGTACAATTAGTTGAAGATGTTAAAACTTTACAGGAAGTGGTAGTAGTAGGTTATGGTACGCAGAAAAGAGGAGATGTATCACAGGCGATTGCTTCTGTTGATATGGAAAATCTTAAAGATGTACCGGTAACAAACGTTACTCAGGCTTTGCAGGGAAGAATACCTGGCTTGGTATCTACTCCGAGTTCTTTTCGGCCGGGTTCAGGCTCAAGTATCAGATTAAGAGGTACAAGATCTTTAACAGCGGGGAATGATCCGCTTTATGTTGTAGATGGTATCCCGATTAGCTATACAATTGACGATATCAATCCTTTGGACATTGAATCTATTGATGTGCTCAAGGATGCTGCAGCAACAGCCATTTATGGATCAAGAGGAGCTAACGGAGTAATCCAGATAACTACAAAAAAGGGAAAGGCCGGTAAGCTTTCCATCGATTATAATGGAAATACATCTGCCGATGATATCGTCAGAAAGCTTGAAGTTTATAACGGTCCGGAATTCGCCCAGTTTAGACGGGATGCATTTATTGGCTCCGGCGTTTATAATGCTACGGCGAATGCGAATAACACCAACAAGCGCTATTTCCCCGATCCGGAAGCGGATTATGAATTATTTAAAAGCAACGACAACATGCTTTGGGATAATGTAAAGAACGCCTATGAATGGATTGATCTGGACATTACAAGCACTCCAAGAAGGTTTGTTGCCAAAACCAGGCCAACTACAGCAGAAGAAAAAGCTGTAATGGCAAGTTTAGGTTATCCTGTTTTAAACGAAGTTGCAATATATGATCCATCCAAAATAACCAGTTATAACTGGGGGGATGATGCACTAAGAACAGGCATCACACAAAACCACAACATTTCTATCTCCGGCGGATCGGATAAGTTCAGAAGTGCTTTCGGCGGAGGTTATTTTAAGCAAACCGGAATAATAAAGAGCCAGGACTTTTCTCGCTTTACCTTATCAAACAATAATAATTTCAGACCCAAAGAATATTTGAATTTCGGGACTAACTTAAATTATTCAAATGCAATACGTAACGGAGGTACAGATCTGTATAGCGGCGCCAGCGGGCAATTTCCCTTAGCCACACCTTATGATAGTAATGGAAATTTTCTTCTTAACCCCGGAGCAGATGATCAGGTATTTAATCCTTTAAACGATCCAAACACTGTGTTCGATGAAACAAGGACCAACCGTTTGCTCGCAAACGTCTTTGGTCAGGTAAATATCCTGAAAGGATTGAGCTATAGAAGTGCTTTCGGAATTGATCTTAATACATCCAGAAGGGGGCGTTTCAACGGAGCGGTTTCTTCTGTAAGAAGAAATGCAGCGCCAAACGGCAATTACGACACAAATAATGGACTGGTTTGGACATTTCAGAATCAGCTGAATTACACTACCACTTTTGCCGGAAAACACGATTTTTCTGCTACTGTTGTACAGGAGCTCAGAAAACGCCGGGACGAAGAGAATAATACAAGTGCTAATGAGTTAACTTATGAGACTCAAAAATGGTATGCCTTGCAAAACAATGCCAAAGGTGTTACCGTAGTTTCTGGTAACTTTTTACAGGATCAGTTAGCCTCGCATTTGGGGCGGATCAATTATTCGTATGATAGTAAGTATATATTCTCCGCAGCTCTCCGCCATGATGCATCTTCTGTTTTGTCTCCCGAAAATCAAAGTCAGTTATTTCCTTCGGCCTCAGTAGCCTGGAGGTTAGATCAGGAGCCGTTCATTAAAGCTATACCGGCTATCGAGCAATTAAAAATCCGCTTAGGTTTCGGTGCCGTAGGAAATGCGGGTATAGATCCTTACCAAACTGCCGGAGTGTTGTTCAGAGATCCGTCCTATTACAACTTTGGAAACAATGTGGCGATTGGTTATACACCCCAATTCCTGCGTTCTCAGGTAACCTGGGAAAGAACTGTTACAAAAAATCTGGGTGTCGACTATGGATTTTTGAAAGGAAGAGTAAGCGGCGCGATTGATATTTACGAATCGAACACGAACAACATACAAAATATACCTCTTCCAGGAGCGGGCGGAATAGCAAGCGCACTTGTTAATCTGGGAAATGTACGAAACAGAGGTCTTGAGATAGCACTTTCAACTGTTAATATTGATAAGTCTGCGAAGAAAGGCGGCTTCCGATGGACTTCAGACTTTGCTTTTTCTACCAATAAGGAAGAGATTACAGAATTAAATAATCGTGGCGTTGACGATATCGCACGTCAGTGGTTTTATGGTAATCCGGTTAGAAGTTATTGGGATTTTAAAAGCGATGGCATTTTTCAATATACCGATACACTTTCGGGAGGTATACTTAAAGATTACTTCTGGAAAAAGTCCGGGAAAAATAATGCCAATTTTCAGCCGGGAAGGATTAGGGTGCAAGACTTAAACGGCGACACAGTGATTAACGATGCCGACAGGGTAATACTTGGATCACCTAATCCCAAGTGGACTGGTAGTATCAACAATACATTTTCATTTAAAGGTTTCGATCTTTCAAGCTTTATCTACATAAGCAGGGGTTCACTTGTCAGAGACTTCAGACCTGGCCTGGTAGGTCGTTACCCTGGACAAAAAGTGAATTATTGGACGCCGACTAATCCTTCGAATGAATATCAGCAGCCAAACAGAACAACTGATATCCCCCTTTACTGGCAGTCTTTAAGTTTCCGCGACGGATCATTTGTGCGGGTAAGAAGTATTCAACTGGCATATCATTTACCTGCGTCTATGCTCGAAAGGCTTAGTTTAAATAATATGACCGTATCGTTTAATGCGGTAAATCCTTTCATCTTCAGTAAATATAAGCGTTACGATCCTGAGACGGTTCCGTATAATTCCACCTATCCTCAGGGAAGTACAGCGAACCCGGCACCCACTTCTTATAGTTACAGAAGTTTTGTATTTGGTTTAAGAATGGGATTGTAAGATTGTTTAATGATATAATTTAACGACAATGAAAAAATATTATATAGTTGCCATAAGCCTCTTATTTGTTCTGAGTAATTTCTCTTGTAAGAAGTTTGTTGAAGAAGAATTGATAAGTACTTTAACTTTCGATTACTATAAAACTGATAAAGGTCTCGAAGATCTTGTTGAAGCTGCTTACGCTCCTGTACGATGGAAGTTTAATAATGAGCAGTCGTACACCCTCTTTAATTTTGGAACAGATGAGTTTATTCTGGGTGATCAGTTTAATAATGTGCATTATAACACGTACTCTTCGGTACTGAATCCCAGCGAAACTGCTTTAAACGCCTTATGGAATAATAATTATGATGGAATCAACCGGTGTAACATAGGCATAGAATTGATTGGTGCTTTTAATGATGCGAGTTCGACTCTTTTAGGAACCGAAATAAGCCGTAGACAGCGTATAGGTGAATTGCGCTTTTTACGTGCCTACTATTACTTGATGATGGTTCAGCAATTTGGAGGTGTGCCTTTGGTTCTGGAATCAAGTAACGAAGTTCGAACTGATTTCCCCAGGGCAAGTACAGCTGAAGTTTACAAAGCGATAATTTCGGATCTGATTTTTGCAAAAGATAATCTATCTCCAACTACCACCCAGTTAGGGCGTGCTACCAAAGGTGCTGCACAGCATTTTTTGGCGAAGACATATCTAACCAGGGGAAGCGCTGTTAGTGCCGATGCAAAAAATGAGCGGGGAACACTGACTACCGATCTGGATAGCGCGATCTTTCATTCGGAAGCGGTTATAGCCGGACCCTACGTTCTTGAGGCCGATTATATGAATCTATTCTTCGGGGTTTATCCAAACGGATATCCAAATGTTTTAACGCCGGCAATTGGAGAAAATGGATCTGCACCGGCAGGAGATTACGCGAAGCTCGCTACTTCAAATAATAGCAAGGAAGTTATATTTGCCGCCCAGTTTATAAATAACATTACAGCTAACGGTACAGGTAACCGGGTGCACGAGTATTTTTTAATGCAATATGATTCCGGAATACCGGGAATGGTAAGAGATCAATTCAATGGTCGTCCGTTTCGACGTACCGGGCCGTCAGATTATACTATCGATCTTTTTGACCGGAAAAATGACTCTCGTTTTTACAAGAGCTTTAGAACCGCATACTATTCCAACGCAGATGCAAAGTTGCTGTTCACAGCTGCCAATGCACCCAACCCATCACTTATCGGTAAACCAAAATTCGGGATAGGAGACACGGCGGCTTTGTTTATTGTAAACAACCGAAATACTGCCATCCTCAATACTGATCTTCCGAAATACAGATATGCTGCTTATGCGCGATATATAAAAACTTCGACAGGGGTTGTTTCAAAGGGTTTTACAACCAGTAAGTATCTTTCTTTAGTTAAGCATATTGATCCGGTGCGTGTTACTACTACCGTTAATGAAGAATCAGGTGTCAAAAATGGCATTCTGGCCCGCCTTGGCGAAACTCATTTGATTGCTGCAGAAGCATATGGGAGAAAGGGTTTGTTTATAGATGCCTTGAGACATGTGAATAAAATTAGAGCCAGAGCAGCCTACCATGCCGGCGAGTTTAAAAATCCGCAAACCTGGAAGTTTGATGGTGGCATACGAGGCGATGTTTCTGATACCTATCCTAATATGATAGCAACTACGGCGTTGTTTACAACTAATGCTGCTAGTGAGCTTTACCCGATTACAGTTACTACCGACGAAGAACGGTTTATACATTTTATGTTAAATGAAAGAACAAGAGAGCTTTGTGGTGAGCTTTACCGTTGGGAAGATCTTGTAAGGACAGAAACCCTATATCAAAGGGTGAATCAAATTAACGGTAGTTATATCAAAGATGGAATTACGCAAAAATACAATCCTGATGCAACGGATATTAAGCCATATCATAAGTTGCGTCCTATTCCAAACCAGCAAATTGAATTAACCACCTCGAATGGTGTAGCCCTTACTCCAGCAGAGAAGGCCGCATATCAAAATCCGGGGTATTAAATTACCTTCGACCATTGCTTGCAATGGTCTCGATCTTGCCCAAAAGACAAAGCTTTTCTGCTTTGTCTTTTTTTTGCTCTGACGGCACCCTGCATTTTCAATAGTAACTCTACAAAAGTCTCCAAATTCGGGGCAGTTCATGCGTATTTTCAATAAAAACCTTGTCGCGTTCGACGAAAAGCGTGGGGCTAAAAAGTGCCATATCAGTGGAAAAAAAACTTCCCGCAGGTTCATAATTATCACCCTATAATTAAATGAAAATTTGTGTAAACAGTTTAAAAACAGGGGTGTTATTGTCAAATCCAGCGGTTGATAAATGTGCTGCGAAAACCAATTTTACTGATGTGGATTTTTCAATTATAGGCTAAAGATTAGCAGTGATGCATAAGGTGTCTTTGAACTCTAAAAACCTCGCGACTAAAAGTTCCAATAAATTAACTCAGTCCTCAAAATAATTTAAACATACCTAAACTAACAAGAATGAATAAAAAAGCAGCAGAGAAAACTTATTGAAAAATTTAAGAAGTGTGTGCAGCACTCCTTAACCAAAGACCTAAAATCGAATAACGATGCATTATTTCTGATGCCAGGTTTTTTATTGTCTCATTTTTTGGAAATAAAACAAATAAATGTATGAAATTTTATCTACAAGTCTCTAGCCGTTTAGAGAGTGTTTTACGGATTACATTAAGCCAGCTAGTACTGGTTATTGTATTAACAGGATTTTCTTTCGGGGCAGACAATGTTGGTACCGTGTCTGCAGAAAATTCACGCGTGCGTATTTCAGGGAAGGTCACTGATGCCACCGGAGAGGGCCTTATCGGCGTAAGTGTTAAGCTAAAGGGGAGCGCGACAGGCGTTGCGACAGACGTTTCGGGAAATTATGCTATTGTTATTCCTGATGATGCTGCCAGCCCGATTCTCGTATTTTCTTATATCGGCTTTGTGTCTCAAGAAGTTGCAGTTAACGGGCGTACAACAATCAACGTCCAGTTACTTGAAGATACCAAAACCCTTGAAGAGGTCGTGGTAGTAGGTTACGGTACACAGAGGAAAAGCGATGTTACCGGCGCCTTAACAAGTGTTTCAGCCGAAACGATCCAGGAGCGTCCGGTTACCAATGTGTTGCAGGCGGTGCAGGGTAAAGCGGCCGGAGTAAATGTAACGACCAATTTGAAGCCCGGCGAAACGCCCAACGTAAGCATACGAGGTAACCGATCTTTAGGCGCGTCGAATGATCCATTATATGTCGTTGACGGTATTCCGATTGTTTCCGCTTTGGGAGTTACCTCCTTTTCTATTAATGATATCAACCCCAACGATATTGCATCCATGGAAATTTTAAAGGATGCTTCAGCCACTGCCATTTATGGATCTCGTGGAGCAAATGGGGTGATTCTTATCACAACAAAAAAGGGATCGAAAGGAAAAGTTGCAATAAATTATAGCAGTACGGTAGCGCTGGACTGGTATAACTCTTTAACAGACTGGATGGATGGCGGACAATATATTGATCGCTGGCGGGAAGCTCTGATCAATGGCCGTCAGTATGGAAATATTCCTACAACGATCAATAATTCCGACTTATCTAAACCGGCTGTGGTTTGGTATCCCGATCCGTTTGAAGATGTGAGGAGAATGGGCCTTGGATCGGATCTTATCGCGCGAAATTCTGTTTGGATGGGATATGAATGGGAAGAATTTGGCGTAACCGTGAAAACCCGTCCTACAACAGCACAGGAGCAGGCGCTGGGCTGGCCAGCCCAGGTCCCGGTTTATAACTCAAGTAATATCAGGTCTTACGACTGGACTGATGATGTTGTTCGGCAGGGCCTCAATCAAAACCACCAGGTAGCGCTCAGCGCAGGCACAGAGATTTCCCGGTTGTATCTTTCCTTAGGTTATAACAATGTCACAGGAGTTCAACGCGATCAGGATTTTAACCGGTATAATGTAAACCTCAATGGAGATATAACAGCGACTAAATGGTTGACACTCGGAACTTCCATAATGGGCTCGTTTTCAAAACAAAATTATGGCATTTTCGGCCCCAATACCAGCAATACAGGTTCTAAAGATCTTTATTCCAGGGCTCTTGATCAATTCCCTTATGCGCTTCCTACCAACGAAAGTGGAGACTTTATCAGAAATCCCGGCGGAAACCTGAATTTGTGGAATCCAATAATTGATATAGACCAGGCAGTAAATGAGCGGCGCTCGGCATCGGCTATGGCTAATGTGTTTTCTGATGTGAAGTTTACGCCATGGTTAAGATATCGCCTTAATTTTGGAACACAGTTCCGTACATTCCGGATTGGAGCATGGACTGGTCCCGAAGCTACCAATCATTTAACAAACAGACCGAACACCGCAGGTTATAACAGAGATGAGAACTTTTCGTGGGTGGCAGAAAATCTTCTGTATTTAGATAAAACCTTCGGAAGTGATCATGTATTGGGAGTGACCCTTTTGCAGTCTGCTCAAAAGTCACGAAGAGAAAATGTAGCGGCAAGCGTCTCTGGTTCTACTATTCCTACAAGTATGTGGTATGATCTTGCTTCTAATTCAAACGGACAGCCTAATAGCTACGGATCGGGATTTACAGAAAATACCTTGTCTTCCTGGATGATTCGCGGTAATTACACATTAAAGAATAAATATTTGTTAACTGCTTCCGGACGCTTCGACGGTGCGTCTGTACTTGCCCCGGAACACAAATGGGACTTTTTCCCTTCATTCGCACTAGCATGGAAGATGCATGAAGAGAAATTCTTAGACGGAATAGATTGGATAAATGAATTGAAACCTCGTTTGGGATTTGGGGTGACCGGTAATTCTTCTGTCGATCCCTATACTACTACCGGTCCGTTAAGCCGAAACCCATATATATTCGGTAATGCCCCTGCAGTTGGCTATTTGCCGCAACTAATACAAAACCGGGATTTAGCCTGGGAGAAAACCAGCCAATGGAATCTGGGACTTGATTTCAATATTCTGGACAGGCGCCTATCGGGAGCTATTGAGGTATATGATTCAAGAACATCTGATATAATTATGCCGAGAACTTTAATTGCAACTACTGGATATGTTACCAAGTTTGAAAATATCGGTAAAACCAGAAACCGGGGCTTGGAAATAACGCTTTCATCTGACAATATCAGGAAGAATAACTTTAGCTGGAGCACCGACCTCAATTTCACAACCAACAGGGAGGAAATAGTTGAGTTGATTAATGGTAAGGAAGATATGCTTGCGAATAACTGGTTTATAGGCGAGCCCTTGCAGGCATTTTATTACTATGATCACAATGGTCTTTGGCAAAATACTCCCGAAGATCTTGCAGAAATGGCAAAATTTAAAGCAACCGGCGGTCTTAATTTTTATCCCGGAACGGTTCGGATAGTAGATCAAAACGGCGATTACAGAATCGATGGTAACGATATGGTGATCAGAGGTTCTGCCCGGCCTAAATGGACCGCGGGTATCACCAACACATTCAACTATAAGAATTTTAGTTTAAGCTCCTTTATTTACACACGTATCGGGCAAACCTATTTTGGGGGTTACCCGAATTCTTATGGAGGTATTTTCCCTAACGGACGTGTAGAAAATGATATGTGGTCATGGACTAATCCGGGCGGACGCTGGCCAATGCCTGTTATGGGAGCTACAGTAAGTAACTTCTCGCAAGCAATGCAATACAACCGCGGTTCTTTTGTAGCGGTTAGAAATATTTCGCTTACCTACGATGTTCCCTCGAGGCTGATCGAAAAATATACCCTAAAAAACGTTCAGCTAAATATTCAAGTGCTAAACCCTTTCCTTTTTGGAGGAGACCTGGTTAAGTGGGGAATAAATCCTGATGATGAAACAAACTGGGAAAGAATTTCAACCAACGGCGGGCCTCTGGGCGGAACGAATAATAATACAATTCAGCCTCAGAGTTTTGTATTTGGGATACGCGCAGGTTTGTAAAACTTATTAAAAAGATCGTTATGAAAAGATATATTTCAATTTTGACTGTATTGATTTTGATCAGCCTTGGCTCCTGCAAGAAATTTCTGGAAGAAGAGCAGGTTGCAAGTTTAACCCAGGAATATTACGAGGACGAAAACGGGCTGAACTCCCTTATTAATGGACTTTATGTTTACGCGCGGGTAAAGCATGAGTGGGACGGCAACGGAACTAAATTAATTGAACCCGAAACAGATGCCTACATGCATACCAACCTGGGCTTTGCCAGAATGAGTCCCGAACAGTATGGTTCTGATATAACAGGGATCGCACCAAATGTAAATAACTACCTGGGCAGCGCAAATGCTGGTTTTGCGCCAATGGGTGCTTACCCCCATATTAATAATTGTAACATAGCTCTGGATGTTATAGATAATATTCGCCCCGGGAGATTTGGAACGGATGAAACTTTCAGAAAAGCCCGCAGAGCAGAAATCTTGTTTTTAAGATCCTGGGCCTACTATTTAATATCCAATCAATTGGGAGATGTGCCCTTACTGCTAACTCCGACCACGCAGGACCAGGGCGTTTATTTTTATCCGAAATCGAAGCTTGAAGACATATACAGACAGATAATTGCTGATATGCGGTATGCCTACGATAATCTTCCCGGAACAACTGACCAGGGTCGTGCATCGAAATGGGCCGCCGGACATTTCCTTTCTAAGCTATATCTTAATCGTGCACAAGCGGCAGGGTTTCAAAATAGCGGGGAATTGTATTTGCAAATGCTATACAAAGGAAATGTAGCTACGGATCTCGATTCGGTAATCAGTATTTCTACCGCAGTTATCAACGCAATGGGTGGAGTAGCCGGACTGGCACCGGATTATTGGACTTTATTTGATCCAAATGTATCAGAAACAAATCCTCATAAAGAAGTTTTGTGGTCAGCGCAGTTTGATTTAAACACTACCTTAAACGGGCGCTTTCAAAATCGCTCAATTAATTATCATATTGGAGATTATACAAATCAAACAGGCGTAGCCCGTGCCATGATCTATGGTCGGCCTTTTGGTACGTACAAACCCACCGACTGGGGATACGATAATTTTAGAGATAAAGTAAACGACTCCAGATATTACAAAACCTTTCAGTACGAATATATCAGTAATATGCCTCTAGCCACAAGTTCATCCTATACCTGGAGTGCCGCCGCTGCTGCGTGGTGGAATGCTAATAAACCCGCGGGTGAGCCTGCCGTTACTGCCGGCAGTAAAAGAATACTTACCGGTCAACGGGCACTTATATATCTGGAAAACCAGAGAGAAGAAGCGCTCGATTCCGCAATGGTAATGAGTATGCCTTTTCAGTTTATGGTTCGCTGGATCAGATCTGCTACCACAGGACGATATTATTACAGGTTGTTCATAGACCAGTCTTCAATGGGATTGGCGACAGGCAGAACAGCGCCCTATCTGTCTTCTAAGAAATATACAGATCCCAAAAGGGGGGGCAGTTCTGATGAAGCCAACTTCAATAGTGAAAGTGGTACCCGGGATGTTATTTTAATGCGGCTGGCAGAAACCTACCTGATTCGTGCAGAGGCTTATGGACGGAAGGGTCAGTACGCATTGGCTGTGAGTGATATTAATGTTTTGCGACAAAGAGCAGCTTATAAACCAGGAGAGGCACGCCCCAGGGTTCTGGTTGAATTCGAGCCGAAAGCGACTACTTTGGCAGCTGGAGAAAGACAGGCGCCTTATTCTGCAGGTGCGGGCGCATATCCGGCAATTCAGGTATCGGAAAATCATTTTACACCGGGCACTCCTCAGGCTTTGGCCGAAGGGTATATCCCTACGGTCTCCTCAAAGCCTGAAATGTTTATTCATTTTATTTACAATGAAAAAGGGCGTGAATTTTTGTCGGAAGGAATAGCCTGGGAAGATTTACATAATGCCGGAATTTTGTACGACCGTGTTGTCTACCTTAATCAAATGGCTTCACCATTGACCGGCTTATGGCCTGTCGCTTTTAATACCCAAAGCGGTAATGGGCAGAATGGAAACGGGAAAGGGCAGATGCAAAAACATTACACTTTCAGGCCATGGCCCAATGCATATCTTGTGCAGTTAACCGATGCTAGTGGTAATCCGCTAGATGCTTCGGCAAGAGCAGCTTACCAGAATCCGGGATATTGATCAATAAAAAACATCAACCACTGATTTTCAGTGGTTGATGTTAAAAAAAGTTAAATTTCTTTTTTTTTCTGCTTTTTTAGTTCGCGCCTTGTAATGATGCGAAGTTGGCAACTTATTGCCTGTATTTTTAAAAATTCTCCAAAATAGTTTTCTTTTCCAAGGACTTCCTCTTCTATAGCAGGACACTACAGGTTGCCGCCACTATTTACTCTCCCTAAATTAGTTCTATTAACCACTGATGAACCATGGGGGATTCGTCCTTATTTTAAACCTTACACATAACGTATGATAAAAAATTTACTACCTCTCAATGCTACTATACGATTGTCTTTTGTATTAGACGGCGGGCCGCGTATAGGATCCATGTATTCGTTTAGCCACGTATATTCTGGATAATAATCATCAATAAATACAATTTCAATTTTAATTAGTTATATGAAAAGATCAATACATGGCTTATTGGGTCTGTTAACTGTAGTCTTATTGTTTGCAAATTGTCGTAAAGCGGCATTTGAAGAATTCTATGAGAGGCCTGCCAATCTTGCGCCGCCAATGTATGAGGTGTTGAAGAGTAAAGGTAACTTCAATACGATTTTGGCGGTTATCGATAAGTCTGGTTTCAGAACTGCCTTAGGCGCAGCCGGATACTGGACGTTTTTTGCTCCTAATGACGATGCCTTTAATAAGTACTTCAGTCAGAAAGGTATCACGCTGGAAAGCCTTACCGCAGAGGATGCCAGAAGGATTGTGACTTACAATCTTATATACAATGCGTTTGATACTCTCCATATAGCGGATGCACAAACACCTACAGGCTGGAGTCCGAATATTGCATTTAAGCGACGGACTGCTTATTATGATGGTTATTATACAAATGCTGCGAAAGATTCTGTATTCCTTTCACAGAACAGAAACGGGTCGTTTGTTTTCGGAGATGACAACAATAAGTATATCCCTTACTTCCATTCAAAATTCATGAATGCACAGGGATTAACCGCAAATGATTACACGTATTTTTTTCCTAATTCAACGTATACAGGCTTCAATGTAGCAAGTGCCTCAGTGATTACACAAAATATACCAGCAGAAAATGGTATAATCCATGAAGTAAATGAAGTAGTTGAGCCTCTCCCTAACGTTGAACAAATGCTTTCTGCTGACGCGAATTACAGCGGTTTCAAAAGCATTTTTGAGCGCTTTAGGGTTCAATATCTGCGTGACGAAAATGCCACTCGCCGCTATAATACCATGACAGGCCAAAACTTATCTGTTTACATCAAGTCGTATTCAAACCTTTTAGCTTATTCATTAAATAACGAGGCTTTTACCAGAATTGCCTCCGAGCATGAAGCTCAGACAGACGGTTATACCCTTATAGCACCAAATAATGCCGCCTTGAATAGTTATTTGAACAATGTTATATTAGAGTTTTATCCCTCTCTAGCGGATTTGCCGGCAACCATTATAACAGATTTTCTGAATGCTCATATGTGGGTAGGTACTGTGTGGCCGAGTAAATTTTCTGCTACGGCTAACTTTTTGAACGAAAGACCGACACTGAATCCTGCGAGTGCAACTAGTGGAGGAAATATTGTACAATCTCAGTTTGGAAGTAACGGAATATTTTATGGGGCAAATAAAGTAAATGAAGCAAATGTTTTCAGTACGGTCTACGCAAGGGCTTATCTGGATCCGGCCTATTCTATTATGACCAGGTTGATTGACAGACAGGGAAGACTTTTGATCACTAATCCAAATATGCCCTTCACTTTGTTCATGATTCCAGATACGAAACTAAGAGCTCTTGGCTACGATTACAATCAGTCGCTAAGTGATTTTACCTTTACTTCTGGTACCACTGTAACAAGAGGTGCCGGCGTAATAGCCGATATGCTAAGAATCCTTAATCTTCATATTTTACCTTTTAAGCAAAACGATCTTTCGGGAAATGGTATTGGCGAGACTAATCAAGGTGAGTATATAAGATGGGATAATAATCGCGTGTATTCTGCGGCAACTATTGAAGGTAAATTCGGACTTAGAGTTGATCCCACCAAGTCAAGAGATTACACTAATGGAACAGTCCACTTTTTGATTAGCGAAGATGCAACAAATGCCAACAGAACCCTCACGTTTTCTAACAGAAAGGTGGCGCAGGCAATCTTCGATTATGCAGGAACTGCAGCCGCCCCGGGGCCATATTTCGATTTTTATGAGTACTTAAGATTCTCTACTGCTTACGATAACTCAGCTGCAGAAATTGCGGGCTTACAACTGGGATCTAATTATACCGTACTGATTCCGACCCGGGATGCGCTGAAACGGGCTGTGGTAGACGGGTTTTTGCCAGGTACCACAACAGGCACTGGTTCTGCTAAGCAATGGGCCTCATTCACTTATAATCCCGCATCTACTACAGACAAGGATCTGGTGGCCAGATTTATAAAGTATCACATTTTGAAAGATATTGCAATTGCTGTAGACGGCCAAAAGGCAAGTTCGCCTGCATCTTTACCAACGCTGTTAACAAATTCTTTGGGTGCTGCGGTTCCTGTTTTAATCCAAAATACAGGGACGCGTACAGGTGCCACTTTAACCGCAACAGATGTCAACTTAAGTCCAGCTGCAAATGCAATTTCTCCCAAACCATATACTGGAGGAGCGTCATATTCAGGCATTGCCCAAGGGAGCAATGTCCTCGGTAACCGTGCACTTATCCATCTTATAGATAAATATTTAAAGTACAATTATTAATTGCTAAGGGACTCATGAAGAGATTTTTAACATACAGTTTTAGCCTGATAGTATTGTGCGTTTTCTCTGCATATTCTGTGCAGGCGCAGTCTACGCAAAGAGTTTTAGTATCGGGAAAGGTCATCGATGCAAAGGATAAAGGGCCAGTCATAGGCGCATCTATTATCGAACAGGACCGGGATAAAAGAACAGTATCTGCTGTTATTACAGATATTGAGGGGAATTTTGCTCTAAGAATCACTAATCCGGCCAACAAACTTGTCATAGTGTTTATTGGCTATGCTACAAGAACGTTTGATATCGGCAGCCGTACTCAGTTTGGCACTATCGCTTTGTCAAGCAGCAGCAATGAACTTGATGCAGTGATTGTTCAGGGACGACGACAGTCTGACAATGGGACCGGGCTTAAAATAGATACCCGTGACCAGACTACAACAACGGTAACCATCAGTGCAAAGGATATAGAGAACCTTCAAGCCACAAGTATTGACCAGGCTGTTCAGGGCCGTCTTCCAGGTGTAGACATCGTGTCAAATTCAGGCGATCCGGGTGCTGGTATGTCTATACGGATTCGCGGTACTTCCACAATCAACGGGGATTCAAATCCTTTAATTGTTGTTGATGGAGTGCCGTATGAGACCTCCCTTCCTCCAACTTTCAATTTTTCTACTGCTGATCAAAATCAATACGCTGATTTATTGTCTATTGCACCTTCAGACATTAAGGATATTTCAGTGTTGAAGGATGCTGCAGCCACAGCAGTTTGGGGCTCGCGGGCAGCGAACGGTGTTTTAATTATTAATACAAAGCGTGGTGTTAAGGGAGCTCCTTCTATTTCTTATACCTTCAGAGGGTCTTTAACACAGCAGCCAAAATCCATCCCTCTTTTAACAGGTGACCAGTACTCTACCCTGATGCCTGAAATGGTGATGAATGTGAACGGTCTCCCTTTGAATACGTTTACGGTTAGAGAACTTGCTTATAATCCGCTTGATGTCTATAATTATATGAACTATGGGCAGAATACCAATTGGATCGATGTAATATCCAGAGAAGGATACAACCTGGATAATAATCTATCTATTTCGGGAGGTGGTGAACGGGCTTCTTATTTTGCCTCAGTCGGTTACAATAACCAGGAGGGAACTACGATCGGTACAGGGTTTACGCGGATCAACACCCGCCTTAATCTGGATTATAACGTTTCTGAAAAGATTCGTTTTTCCACGTCTTTTGCCTATACACGGAGTAATACCGACTACAATTTTGCCGAGGGTAACGAGAATGGGGCAGGATCTAACGGAGTTCGTGCGCGGGCGCTTCTAAGGGCTCCGAATACAAGCGTTTACGAATATAATGAGTTGGGAGTTCTCACGCCAAATTACTTCTCTCCAGCCTCAAACATCCAGGGCGCTTATCCTGCAGCATTTAATCCTTTGGCAATGGCGGAAGGGGCTATCAATAATCTTGTTACAGACAGGGTGCGGCCACAGTTCAATCTGAGATTCCGTTTTTCCGATTTCTTTACTGCTTCACAGGACGTGGTTTTTGATATTACCAATGGAAAGCGCCGAATATTCGTCCCACAGATTGCAACCGGTCGTCCGTTTACTGAGAATATTGTGAATTTTGCGGGAGTAGACGATTACGATTCATACAATGTGTCAACAAAGACTGATTTTATTTTTAATCCCAGGTTAAGCGAAAATCATATACTAACGGGATTGATATCGCTTCAATCAAACAGTAATAAAGGGCTATCGATGGGACAAAGTGCTTCAAATAGTCCTTCTATTTATCTTCAGCAACCGGGTTCGGCCGGTCGCGTTGCCGGCCTAAATGCAGGGATGGGTCAGTCCAGGTCAGTGGCTGCCCTGGTTAATGCACAATATAAATACATGGATCGCTATATCCTTAATGTCGCTCTTCGTGGTGATGGCAGCTCTCGGTTTGGTCCGGAAACAAGGTATGGCCTGTTTCCTTCGATTTCTGCCCGCTACCGTTTGTCAGACGAACGCTTTATGAAGAAGTACTCTGGTTGGTTAGACGATTTTAGCTTTCGCGGAGGATATGGAGTAACAGGAAGAGCTCCCCGTTACGATTATTTGTATTTCAGTAATTATGTGGGATCAAATAACACTTACCTTGGAATGTCTGGGCTGGTACCCCAAAGTCTTCAGCTTAATAATCTCAAATGGGAGGAAATTCATGGACTCGACGGTGGTTTTACCATGGTCATGTTCAAGAACCGTCTTAGTGCAGACTTTGGCTTCTACCGTAACCTTACAAAAGACCTGTATATTGACAACCTTGGAATTCCTTCTACAAGCGGTTTTGGTTCTATTGACATAAATGAAGGTTCTCTTGAAAATAAGGGTTTGGAGCTTTTTATCACCAGTACTCCTTACAAGTCCAAGAATATGGTAATAAACTTCAATTTGAACCTGGCAAACAATATTAATACTGTCAAGTCAATATCTCCGCTGTATGCTTTCCAGAGTGGAGATGTTACCCAGAACGGCCAGTATCTTACTTATCTTCAGACTAATAATCCTCTTGGATCTTTTTATGGATATAAGTTTAAAGGTGTTCATTCAAGCCGTGAGTCCACTTATGCAACTGATGCCAACGGCAACAAAATCCTGAGCCCTGCCGGTTCTCCGGTACCGCTTACCTTTAATTACCCGCAGACTAATTATGTCTTCCAGCCAGGGGATGCAATCTATGAAGATGTGAATCATGATGGCAATATAAACTTCCAGGATGTAGTATATCTGGGTAATGGCCAGCCTAAGCTTACCGGTGGTTTTGGTCCGGGTTTCACTTTTAAAGGGAAGTTTAGTTTGCAGTCTTTTTTCACATTCCGTCTTGGTGGCCAGATTATCAATAAAGCAGTCATGAATTCTACCAGAATGTATGATTACAGTAATCAGAGTACAGCTGTGCTAAGACGCTGGAGAAAAGAGGGTGATGAAACAGATATACCACGTGCTCTTTTCAGAAGCGGTTTCAACTGGCTGGGTTCAGATAGATATGTAGAAAACGGAGATTATTTAAGGTTAAACTCTATAACTGGAAGTTATACGTTTGACAAGGCATTTGCTAAAAGGATTCGTGCTAAAAATCTAGGGGTGTATTTTACAGCTCAAAACCTGGCAACGTTTACCAAATACAAAGGCCAGGATCCGGAAGTTGCTTCCAGAGGAGCGGGTATATTTTCTAAGCCAGAAGATAATGCCGAAACACCACCATTGCGTTTATTAACCCTTGGCCTTACAGCATCATTTTAGTCAATTACATCCTAAAAAATAGAAAATGTTAAAACGTATTTTTTATAAGGCGATATTCTTAACCGTTGTTATTTCAAGTTTCAGTGCTTGTAATAAATATCTTGATCTGCAGCCACCAAACGGGATCACTTCAAATAAATTCTGGAAGACTAAAGAAGACCTTCAAGGAGCAGTAATCGGAATCTATACCACAATGAGCGGGGGTGGACCTGTTTCAGCTGCCTTTATGTGGGGTGAATTGCGGGCAGACTTTTTAATTGCTACACCTTTTGCATCAAGGGCTGCAGTTGATGTGATGAGTCACAACATCTTACCTACAAATGCACTTGCAGACTGGTCTCCGATTTATCGGGTAATTAACCTTTGTAATACTGTAATTGAACTAGGCCCCAAGGTAAAAGAAATCGATGCGACGCTTACACAAACTCAGCTTGAGAATTATCTGGGAGAGGCTTATGCTATACGGGCGCTGATGTATTTTTACTTGGCCAGAACATTCGGCGATGTTCCGCTGAAGTTAAAAGCTTCTATAACTGATGACGATATAGTTGATCTGGCAAAGAGCAACCAGCAGGAAGTGCTCAACCAAATACTTTCTGATCTAACAATCGCGGAAAACTTTACTGCCGTGACGTACGGAAATGTCAATCACGATAAAGGCCGCATTACGAAATGGGCCGTAAATGCAATGCAGGCAGATGTATACTTGTGGATGGACAGATATGAGGACTGCATAGAGGCTTGTCAGAAAGTCCGTACATCCGGGAAGTTTACATTAGTGGAAGGGGATGACAATTGGTTCAGAAAGCTATATATCGAAGGTAACTCTGTTGAAAGCATATTTGAAATTCAGTATGAAACAGAACCAACAAACCGGAACACGGCGATATTTAACTTGTTAAATGCAGCTAATAAGTCCTTCCTGGGCAATACGGCTATGCTGGAAACTTTCTATACCACAGATCTAATTGATCCCGATAATAAGGACATAAGGGGTGAGGGAGTAGCAATCAATTCAGCAGACGGGATTGTGTACAAATATTTCGTCACAAATGTTGATCAGATGGATCGTAACTGGATTTATTATAGATATGCCGATATTTTACTAATGCAGGCTGAGGCATATGCTAATTCAGGAAGAGGACAAGCAGCTCTGGATATCATTGAGGTTATACGAGCCCGTGCTAATGCATTACCCGGCTCGGCGCTGTTGGTTGGACCTACAGATGTGAATGGCATCACTAATTATTTAGTAGCGGAGAGAGCAAGAGAGTTTGCATATGAAGGGAAACGCTGGTTTGACCTGCTTCGTAACGCAAAACGCAATGATTTTGAGCGTATAGATATCTTGCAAGATGCAGCTGTAAGGAGTGTTCCGGCAGTGTCTTTAGAGGCAGCAATTGCAAAGATGCAGGACGAAAACAGTTTATATCTGCCCATTTATTTTACAGAAATTCAGCGAAATAAGAAGCTGGTTCAGAATCCATATTATAAATAACCAATCATAGACGAATTATGGAAAAGATAATAAACAAATTTTCAGTAAGCATCTTATTAGCTTCTGTCCTTATGGGATTGTTTATAAGCAGTTGCAAGAGGGGTGAGTTGGTGTATACCACAACAGATGTAAAAAATATTTATAGTCATGTCAGCGAAACAGAAGACTTCTCTATGTTCCGTCAGATTATCGACAAGGCGGGTTACGCAAGTTTCCTAAATACGTATGGCACCTATACGATGTTTGTAACTAACAATGCCGGAGTTTCTGCCTACCTGACGAGTAAAGGCTTATCGGGTGTCGATCAAATTGATGAAAATCTTGCAAAAAAAATCATTGCAATCAGCCTTATATCAGGTGATACTATTACTACGAATTTATTCACCGACGGAAAAGTTCGTAGTCCGACAACTGCGGGGCAATATCTTATTACCGGGGTTACACCGGGTACAAGTGGTTCTTTAATCACGATTAATAAGCAGGCTAATCTTGTAAAAGGTAACGTCAGAGTGGGTAACGGGATAATTCATATAGTAGACAATTTGCTTGTTCCCGCCGAACTCACTATCGCTCAAACCATAGCTACTAACCCTGAATATTCTATTTTCAGAGCTGCATTATATGCAACCGGTTTTTATGATAGTTTAAACGTTGTACCTGCCGATAATCAAAATGCCAGTCGTAAATATTTAACGCTGATTGCACAAAATAACAGTGTGTTTCAGCAAATCGGAATCACTGATTCTATAAGTCTTATCAACAGATATTCTACAAAAAATGATCCAAAAAATCATGCTGATAGTTTGTGGCTATTTGTGGCGAATCGTATATGGCCCGAGTTGTCATATGTGTCTGACATAGCAGGGTCTACTCTACATACCACACTGGCACCAGATCAGCAAACAACAAGTAAGTTGATAGGTCGTCAGCTGCGTTTGAATTACGATTTGATAGATGGCGTTCAGGAAGAGGGTCAGGAAATATTAAGGCCTTCAAGTGACGTTTCAGCAACGAATGGTGTTATTCACTCTGTAGATAAAAGCTACACAATTATTATTCGTTTTCCTAGACCCGTTTATTTTGACTTGGCCGACCAGCCCGAAATTAAAAGGACACCTGGCTTGTATAAATTTCCTAACAGGAGCTTTACATTTCAGCGTGGTACTCTTTCGTTAGTTGGCTTAGAAGGATGTAATTGCACATCAAATTTTCTGGAATACAAAACTGATTTGCAGAACCCGGTAAATTTCTATTTCAACAATGACTGGGTACATTTCGGTACACGGTTTAGAACAGGAGGAAATGCTTTAAATACAAGTGCAGTTAACTTTACCACTCCGGTTATTATAGCGGGTGTTTATAAGGTTTGGATCGATTATAAAAGAGAGAATCAGAATTTCCCTATTCTGGCATTTTTCGATGGAGAACTTCTTCCAAATACATTTAACGTGAACGATGGATTTCTAACTGGCGAAACGGAGGCTCAGGCTCTGATACGTGGTTTCAAAAGTTACTCGGAGTCGCCGGCTGCAGATGGCAATGGTCACATAGGTCGGTTATTAGGTACAGTAAACGTTACAAAGACCGGCCGTCATATCTTTAGAATTCAGTCGACCGCGTGTACAGGGTGCGCCGCACAGCTTAACATGTTAGATGCCGTAGAGTTCAGGCCGATTGATATGCCGAGCCAGATTTATCCAAAATTAACCCGTACTGGTATAATGCCTTAAATTACACAGTAAATAACAAGAGAAATGACTCAATATAAAAAATACTTTTTTTTACTATTTCTTTCCGCAATCATTATTTCAGGTTGTGAGAAAGAATGGGACAAGCGAACAGATGTCGCAGATCAGAACCTTAATATCGATCTGTTGGGGCAAATCCAGTCAGAAGGAAATTTAAGCACATTTGCGAGCTATCTTGCTAAGACCGGCTACGATAAAGTACTTGCATCCAGTAAAACTTTTACAGTATGGGCGCCAACTAACGAATCCCTCCAGAATATTGATCCGGCGTTGGTTGCAGACACCGCATTGCTTCGCAAATTTGTGGAAAATCATATAGCAAACAATACATTCTTTACCTACGATGCTGCTAATCCAACTAGGGTATCGGTTATGAATGGAAAATTCCTGTCTGTCACTGAGAGTTCGGTAAATGATGTCTCAGTCATAACACCGAATAACTTTGTTAAGAATGGTGTATTGCATATAGTAAATGCGCCTCTGCATGTCAGATTAAACATTGACGAGTACATTCGCAGTTTAACAACAGACGCAGCGTTACAGAAAGCTTATATCCTGTCGCAGGATACAACCTATACTGATACCGCTTCGGCTACTACTATTGGCTTTGATCAAGTTACCCGCAAGCCGATATTGGAGCCGGGCACAGGTATCGTTAAGTTGAACCGCTATTATCGTCGCACCAGAGATTTGGCACGGGAAGACAGCACATTTACTTATTTCCTGTTAACAGATGACGCTTATCAAACCGAACATAGCAAACTTACGCCATATTTTAAGACGGTTACCAACAATGCAGATTCTACAAATAGGCTGGCGGCTTTCCATCTCCTGAAGGATGTAATTGTAAGTGGAAATGTAGCTGCCGGTTCAGCTGTTGTCTCCATAGATGGGGTTCCTGTTCCATTCAACTCTGCTGCTATTGTAAGCTCGTACAAGGCTAGTAACGGCACAGTTTACATCCTGAATAGTGCCAGTTTCAATGTGGCTCATAAGATTAAGCCTATTATTATTCAGGGCGAATCTCCAACCTTTTTCTCCCGAACAGATTACGGCAGCAGTATACGTTACAGAAGTCGCAGAATTTCATCTACAGGCGAGATCTTTCGTGACATACACATGGGCGGTACAACAGCTCTGCCTCCAAGCTCATTTGCAGCGTATACTATAAATGGGTTATACACTACTAAGTATAGAGTAGTAAGACGTGCCTATAATGATGTGTATCAGGCGGGCCTATCCAATAAGGTGTTTTTCGGAGAGGCTAAGTCTGTTGCACCAAGCTCAAGCGGGACGCAAACGCCTTCGGGTGTGTTAATTGACTTCGGTTTTAAAAACATTCTTGCGAATGACGCCAGTGAGCTTTTACTTACTGGTGCCACAAGAGCCGGAACAACTACGGCAACTAACAAGATTGACCTTGCCGATGGCACACTCAAAGTTGTCAATTACGGATCTATCAATATGTATGTCCAGGGGCCTAACCTTACGCCATCCAGCACCACTGTCAATAATAACGCGGTAGTGCTTGATTACGTCAGACTTGAGCCGATATTATATTAATCTTATTAACCTAAACTATGCAATATTCTTCAAATTTAATGAAGTTACTTCCTATAATAGGTCTGTTCGTGAGTGCTGGGGTTTTCGCCCAGGGTCCGGATAGTATTTCAGCCCCGATTGCTAAAGGAGATTCCATTGTGCGCGTTAGCGGGCCGCAGGTGACAGGTGTTGTAAAGGATGCAGCATCAGGTAGGCCTCTCGCCGGAATCTACGTGGGGATCCCTAACTTTTCGTCCGCTATAACCAACGACAAAGGCGAATTCAGTATAACTGTGCCCAATTTAAGTATTGACCTTACGCTTACAGGACAAGGTTACCAGCAAAAGAAGGTAGCTGTAAAAGGTCGGAATAACGTGTCCGAAGTTTTGCTTTATGAGGAGAATTATGGATCTGTGTACAGCACGGTCAGATTACCGTTCAGCGAAACATTTGCAAGCAACCAGCCTAACGCTATTAATGGGATCCGCACTTTGGGAGCATGGGAAACGCCGACTCACGAATTACCAGACACCTACCTTCAGGGTCGAGTAGCCGGATTAAATGTAGTTCGTCGTTCCGGTGTGATGAATACAGGTGCTAACCTTTTTCTAAGAGGGATAAATTCTTTAAACGCCTCGAATGCACCTCTGATAGTTGTGGACGGAATGATCTACGATACGCAGCTTTTTGGTAATTCTTCCATCAGCGGATTTAAATATAATCCGTTCTCCAATCTGGATATAAGGGATATTGATTCATATACCATACTTAAAGATGCATCAGCGTCGATTTATGGCACGAAAGGCGGTAACGGAGTTATTCTTATCTCAACTAACAATCATCCTGAGCTTGCTACGAAAATAGATTTCAGTGCATATGGGAATTATAATTTTCTTCCAAAGAATAGATATATTCCGGTGATGAACGGTGACGGACATCGCACATATCTCGCAGATGTGTTGAAAACGGGTAGTCTTACTCAGACCCAGATTGCGGCCTTGCCCTACATGAATGACTCTCAGACAAATTCAGAGTATTATGCCTACCATGATCAATCTGGAAATTTGATCAGTACTGATTGGCAGGACAAGGTGTTCAGCGGCGCATTTAATAATAATTATAACTTACGCGTATCAGGGGGGGACAATATTGCACGCTACGTGTTATCAATGGGTTATGGTGGAAATAAGGGTATTGTCGAATCTACTGATATGTCCAGATATAGTACCCGATTTAATGGTAACCTGAATATAAGTGAGAAACTTGCAATAAACACAGCGTTATCATTCGTGTTTAACGAGCAGAACCTTCGTGATCAGGGTCTTACTTTAAAAACTAACCCTATTTACCTGAGCTTGTTAAAATCGCCTTTCGTAAGAACAAACCGGGTTGATAACCAAGGTATAGAGTCTCCTAATCTGACAGATGTGGATGCACTGGGATATGGTAATCCAGTTGCTCTTGTTGGCGAAAATACCAGAGAGACTAATCAAAGCTACAGGTTTTTTGGTAACATTAATTTCAAATATTCATTCAACAAGTACTTGATTGCACAAACTCTAGTTGGTCTGACCAGCGATAAAGTCAGGGAAAATGTATTTATACCCAGAGAGGGAGTCGCGAACGACACAACTTCTGCGGGTGGGCAGTTTGTGATCGCAGACAGTCGTTTAGGAAACCAGGTCCAGCGGATGTTCGACTTTTATAATGACACGCGCTTGTCATATAATCGCACATTTAACAACATCCATCAGTTGGATGCTTTCCTTGGATTACGATTTAAACAATCAGACTTTGAGTTAGCATCAAGCAGTGGCTTCAATTCCGCTATCGACGAGTTGGTTTATATTCAGAATTCAGCGGTTGGGAGAAGAACTGCGGGCGAAATTGGAACATATCGCTGGTTAAGTAATTACTTGAGTGCTAATTATCAATTATATAATAGATATATTCTTGGCATGAATCTCGCCTTAGATGGGTCATCGCGCTTTGGTAGTGACGCCCTCCAAGGCCTTAATATCGATGGAGTTAAGTTCGCCTTTCTTCCCTCTGTGTCTGCTGCCTGGCTTATCTCCTCAGAAAAATTCATGAGTGGGGTAAAACCAATAGAGTTTCTAAAAATGAGAGTTAGCTACGGTTTGACAGGCAATGATGATATTGGAAATTATACCGCCAGACAATATTATGTGTCTCAAAATCTTTTAGGCCTTCAGGGCTTGGTAAGAGGAAATTTAGGTAATTCAGAATTGCAATGGGAGAGGAACAAAAAATTCAATTTAGGATTAGATGCTTCTTTCCTTGGAGAGCGCCTGACTTTTTCTGCGGATTATTTCAGTAACAAAACTGAAAAGATGCTTGTGCAGGACAGTCTTCCAACGTTCACGGGGTTTCCTTATACTTTCACTAATAAGGGCGGTATGCAAACGAGAGGCTTTGAGATTGGCGTAAATAGCCGTATCATAAATAAAAATAACTTCAAGTGGGATTTAGGTTTTAATATTTCTAAATACAAAAATGAAATTACCGAACTACCAGGTGGCCGTCTTGAGTCTTCTTATGCAGGGGCGACTGTCTTAACTCAGGTTGGCCTGCCCGCAGGTGTGTTTTACGGGTTTAAAACAAATGGAGTATACGCATCTAACGCAGAAGCCACTGGAGCGGGCACAAGCGTTCTTAACCCAGAAGGAGATCTGATTCCACAGCAAGGTGGAGACATGAGATTCGTGGATGTAGACGGTAATAAGATAATTGACGACAGAGACAGACAGGTGATAGGCGATGCTAATGCTGATTTCTTCGGTGGTTTGAATACTGCATTATCTTATAAGCGATTCAGTGTAAACGCTTTGCTTACATTTTCTAAAGGAAATGATATCTATAATTATCCAAGGAGACAATTGGAATCACAGAGTGGCTTGGGTAACCAATCTCAGGCAATTTTGAACAGATGGCGCGGAGAGGGTCAGGTGACAAATATTCCCAGAGCCTCCTTTGGCGATCCAAGCGGCAACTCGGCTTTTTCAGATCGCTGGATAGAGGATGGGTCTTATATGCGTTTACGTACTGTATCAGTAAGTTATGATGTCCCTGCCAGTTCAAAGGTTGTTAAATATATAAGGGTTTATCTTACAGGCAACAACTTACTGACATTTAGCCGCTATCTTGGATATGATCCAGAAGTTACTGGTGGTGAGAGCGTATTGTTGCAAGGTTTTGATACAAGTGATCAGCCTCAATATAAAACTGTTCAAATGGGACTTCGAATTGGTATATAGAATACAGATAATAGATATTATGAAAAGGATGTCATTCAAATTTATTTATAAAACGTTATTGGTTTGCAGTTTAATTAGCGCAAGCTCATGCAAGAAATTGCTGGACGTAAAACCAGAAAGCGAGGTGGATATATCTAATCGCTATGAAAATGTGTACGATGCAAATGCTGCCGTGATTGGTATATACGGGCAATTAATGGGAATTGCAGACAGGGTTATAGTACTTAATGAACTACGCGCCGACTTGATGAGTCCCACTGCCAACGCCGATAGATGGCTTCGTGAGCTTGACGAGCATACTGTTTCTGCCGAAAATCCATGGGCAGACCCCAAGCCGTTTTATAAGATCATCATCAATTGTAATGATGCGATGGCAAACTTCGATAAGATGCTTGCTGAGAATAAGATGAACGCAAGGGATTACCGTGAACGCCATTCAGATCTGGGTGCGCTTCGGTGCTGGTTGTATCTTCAGTTAGGGATGCACTTTGGTTCAGTTCCTTATGTTACAGATCCAATTGCTTCAGTGAGCGATCTGAAGGACCAGTCAAAGTATCCCAAGCTCACTTTTGACGAGCTTCTTGAAAAGCTGATCCAGTTTATGGCACGTCCCGAGATGTATATGGGTAATTATACAAATACTACAGATCAGTCGAATACCTCATTAGCAAGAGACATTAGTGGATATTCAGCCTATCCTGAAAGAAACTTCATAAACAAGTTGCTTTTATTAGGCGATTTATACCTATGGAAAGGGGACAATACTAAAGCCGCAGAGCAATATAAAGCTCTTGCCGAGTTGGACTATAGTACTTTAGATGTTGGTAGTGCTCTGCGCTATGACAGATTCAGGCCAAGTTATTCGAGCTCTACCGTAGATTTTACTGTAGGATATACGGACAACAACGAGAATCGTCCTATAGATAACTGGAGGCTCATGTTTTCTCAGGATCCGAGATCCGGAGGATCTAATGCAAACAAGTTGTATTTAGAATTTATCTGGTCTCTACCTTTCGACCGGAACTTTTCCCCCGGTAATCCTTTTGTTGATCTCTTTTCTAACCAGGGTGGAAAATACCTGCTTACAGCATCAAAAGCATCCTTAGATATGTGGAATTCCCAAACGCAAAACAACGGGTTCCCTTATGATCGTCGTGGCGCTCTTACTGTGCCAACTATAAATGGACAGCCTGTGATTGGTAAGCATTTATATTACTTTATGGATCCGGCAACAGGCATTCCGTTTGATATGTTCCGCAGAGAAGGAAGGTGGACGCTCTATCGTGGAGGCTATCTGGTTCTAAAGTTGGCAGAGGCTGCAAACGCAGCGGGATATCAAAAGTTAGCCTATTCTCTGGTTAATGTTGGTATAACAGACGTTTTTGCCAGCGAAACTGACGCGAACAGAGCACCTTACCCTGCTCCATTTGATCTTAAAGGTAAGGCAGGGGAGACTCGCGACCCTTGGTATAGGTTTATTGGTACTCGTACGCGTGCAAATGTTAGGAGCTATCCAACGACGCTTTATACAACCAATGATTTGCTAGGTATGGAAGACGCAATTTTAGAGGAGGAAGCACTTGAGCTAGCTCATGAGGGACATCGTTGGGGAGACCTTTTACGTGTAGCCCGCCGCCGTAATGACCCTTCGTTTCTGGCTAATAAAATAGCTGCAAAACTTACAAAGCAAGGGAACGCTGGAGCTTCAGGTGCGGCTCTCGCTAAACTCTCCACTTTGGATGGAGCTTATCTTCCGTTCAAATTGTAATAAATAATATAGAAGCTGCGGAGGAAATCTGTAGCTTCTATATTTAGTTCTCAATCTTCTGGTTTTCCTGCATCTATGGCCATCGCTACTTTCGGAAGTAATTTATAAGCCAGTATTTGACTTGTGGCCTGAGGAATATGGTAAATCAGGACAGGCGTAATGGAGACAGATGAGCACACGTCCCTTTATACCAGGTGTGGCATTTGGCATAACCCTGCGTGAAATACCACTTTAATCCTTACAAGCTCTACGAGATCGCAAAATTGCAACCGAGGCAGGTTGGTATCTGCCCTTTAAGATGTAATAAAACTGTCTTTT
>CAMPKC010000033.1 GCA_946887045.1 uncultured Sphingobacteriaceae bacterium
ATAATAATGTTATTATACATATTAAATAACTCTACTTTCTCTCCATTATGGCTATATTAAAAGGCGACATTGACTTTACCGGGAGCATAGGAAATCTTTCTGCTTACAAGATGCGGGGGCTTGATAAAACGATTCTTCGCTCAAAGGGAGGAGCCAGTAAGAAAAAAATCCTGAAAGCTCCTGAATTTAAGCTTACGCGACAGAACTTTACGGAGTTTAGCGGATGCGCTAAAATGGGTGGAAGTATCCGAAGATCGATGCTAGTGATGGCACCCGTTGCAGACTATAACTATACCCCTGCGCTTAATGCGCTTGCGAAAATAATTCAAGGTCTTGATACCAAAGGCATGCGGGGCGAACGCGCTATCTCCTTGTCGAGTCACGGGCATCTTCTTAATGGTTTTACTCTTAACAGGAACACTTCTTTAGAAAGCATCGTGAAGCACCCGATAAGCTGTGTTATCGATCGTGCTGCCGGAAAAGCTATTGTTCAATTACCTGAGCTTACCCCGGGTGTTAACCTGGTGCTAAACAAAAAATATCCCCTCTTTCGTTTTATTGTGAATCTGGGCTGCGTAGGCGACAGAGTGTTTACCAGCAGGGGCTATATGACCGAGGAGAAGGATACTGAAAGTGAAAGTGTGTATACCGATTGGCATCACGCAGGAGAAGCATTCCCGGGAAGAGAAATCTCTGTACAGCTAAAAGATATTGCAGATCTTACCGACACTATAAGCCTGATTTTATCTGTAGGAATACAAATGGGCATACCAATTACTCCCTCGGTAGTTAACCCGGTAAAGTATGCCGGTTCAGCTAAGATATTGGAGGTTGGTTGAAGCAGATTGTGATTGCCTTAATTTAGAACCTGATCTCTTTTACAAGCCGATTCTTCTACATCTTACGCTTTTAAATTTTGCTACCCGCTTAAATTTATATTCAGGATAATTGGAGTTACTTTGTTAATATTGCCTATCAAAAAGATCCTAATAATCGATGATGAAGAGCGACTTCGCACCTTAATTTCCAGAATTTTGGAACTGGAAGGTTATAAGGTGTTCCAGGCGAAGGACGGAAAGTCGGGATTAGCTGTTTTAGATAAAGAAGACATTGCGGTAGTGCTGAGTGATGTCAGGTTACCTGATATCAATGGAGTTGAACTTGTAAAACATATTAAAAAGCTCAATCCGACCATAGAAGTAATTAATCTTACCGCATACGGCAACATCGCAGATGGTGTTCAGTCTATTAAAAACGGCGCCTTTGATTATATAATTAAGGGTGATGATAACGACAAAATTATACCCTTCGTTGCTAAAGCAATGGATAAGGCCCTTTTACAGCGCAAAGTTCAACAGTTAGAGAAAAAGCTCGAGGACCGATTGGGGTTTGATTCAATCATTGGAAAATCAATAGCCATACGAAACGCTAAAGATTTAGCTCAGAAAGTTTCTCCAACAGATACCACGGTTTTATTGCTAGGCGAAACAGGAACAGGTAAGGAAGTATTTGCCCAGGCCATTCATTATAATAGCCGACGAAAAGAACAAAACTTTGTTGCGGTTAATTGCAGTGCTTTCGGGAAAGACTTACTTGAAAGTGAACTATTCGGATACAAATCCGGAGCTTTTACTGGTGCTTTAAAAGATAAAAGAGGATTATTTGAAGAGGCTGACAACGGAACAATTTTCCTTGACGAAATAGGTGAAATGAGTGTTAACCTCCAGGCTAAGCTTTTACGGGTTTTAGAAAATGGCTCATTTATTAAGGTTGGCGATACAAAAACTACAAGCGTTAATGTCAGGATTATTGCAGCCACAAACAGAAATTTACAGGAGGAGATTGCAAAAGGGATCTTTCGTGATGATCTTTTTTATCGCTTATCTGTGTTCACCATTCAATTGCCGTCTCTAAAAGATCGTAAGGAAGATATTGAAGAATTAAGTAGGTATTACATTCAACAATTTGCACTGAAGTTAAACAAACCTGTGCCAAAACCCGATAAAGAGTTCCTGGAAATATTACAAAATCAGTCATGGAAGGGAAATATCAGAGAGCTGAAAAACACTATCGAGCGGGCTTTAATTCTGTGCGATTTACCAATTCTTACACGACAGGATTTACCGTTTCAACAAGCGCCATCCCATTCTCCGGACTCCCCTGTTTACGACTTGGCCGGCATAGAGAGACAGCATATAATTAAGGTATTAAAGCATACAGGAGGAAACAAAACTGAAACAGCACGTTTGCTTGGAATCGGACTTACTACTTTATATCGTAAGATCGACGAGTATATTATTTAAAATCTCCGTACCACTCCATTATGAAAAAAAACCCTTCCAAAATGGAAGGGTTTTTCTTTATCTAAAATAGTATATTTTCGAAAAACAAGCGATAAGTAACTGATGGTAAACAACATGCATTTTTATCCAGGTTTCTGGTGTAAGAATTGGTATGAAGAAAATAAATTGGAATATCTTGATTTTCAATTCACTTTAATTATAGTAGATGAGAATAAAAACTAAACTAAGATTTGGATTGGGATTTCTTTTTGCTTTGGTATTATTCTTTGGAGGGCTTGCTGCATTTTATTTAAATGAAATATCAAAAAGCTCGGAGGTAATTCTCAAAGACAACTTTGAAACCCTGGCATTTGCCAGGGAAATGCATAGAGTCCTTGAAGAACATGACGCGCCGCTTTCTCCAGAAGCAATTGAACATTTCGAACAGCAGTTGCAAAAGCAGTCTAATAACATTACCGAACCGGGGGAAAAGAATCTGACTCAGCAAATCAGAAAGGATTTTAATGTCATAAAAATTAATCCAACCCGTATTTCCTCCAATAATCAGATTATAAAGAACATACATCGAAACATCCGGAGGATTGAAGAAATAAACATGCAAGCCATAGTAAGGAAAAATGATAAGGCTCGCGCCTCTGTCAAAGAAGCCACTATATACATCGGTTTATTGGGCACGTTTAGCTTCCTGATCATTTTTAGTTTCATCGTTAATTTCCCGGGATTTATTGCCAATCCTTTAATTGAGCTTACAGAAGGAATTAAAGAGATCAGCAGAAAGAATTATCAAAAAAGACTTGACTTTCCTGCTTACAACGAATTTGGTGAATTGGCTGCGGCGTTTAATCAAATGGCTGCAAGGCTAAATGAATGGGAAAACAGTAACCTGTCAATGATTATCTCTGAAAAGCTTAGGATAGAAACGATTATTGAGCAAATGCAGGATGCCATAATAGGGTTGAATAAAGAACAGGAAATTATTTTTATTAACCCTGTGGCTGAGAAGTTACTGGGCATTAGACAAGAAAAGGTTAAAGGTATTAGCGCCTTAGGCTTAGCTGAAAAGAATGATCTCCTAAAGAACTTATTAGCAAGTAAGCAAAGTGAAAAGCCTATTAAAATTTATTCTGAGGGCAAAGAGTCCTATTTTCAATTAGAGAGCCATGAAATTGTAGTTCCGCATTATTATAATAAGAACGAAGATATACCACTGATTAAAACCGGGGAGCCCGCTGGAGAGGTATATATTTTAAGAAACATTACCAGATTCAGAGAACTTGATGAAGCGAAAACAAACTTTATCGCTACCATATCTCATGAGTTGAAAACGCCGATAGCTTCGATTCAAATGAGTTTAAAACTACTCAGTGATAATCGGATCGGAACTATTAATCAGGAACAACTGGCTTTAATCAATCATATAAAAGATGATAGCGTTCGTCTTTTAAAAATCACAAGCGAGCTTCTGGATCTAGCACAGGTAGAAACCGGCAATATTCAGTTGAACTTTATTGCTACTGCCCCTGAACAAATCGTCGATTACGCAATTAATGCAGTGAAGTTTCAGGCGGATCAAAAGCATATCGAGCTGCAGGTCCTTTCTGCTCCTAGCCTTCCCATGATTCAGGCTGATGTAGAGAAAACAGCCTGGGTCTTGGTTAATTTCCTTTCTAATGCGCTAAGATATAGTCCGGAAAAATCGAAAGTTCTCATAAAGGTAACATCTGTCGGAAACATGGTTGAATTTTCCGTAAAAGACTATGGTAAGGGAATTGAAGAGCAATATCAACAGAAAATATTCGACAGATATTTCCAGGTTCCAACAACTGATAAGAAAAAATCAGGTACCGGTCTTGGACTCGCTATTTCTAAAGATTTTATTGAGGCCCAAAAAGGTGAAATCTTTGTAGAAAGCGAAATCGGTGCTGGAAGCAGGTTCGGCTTTAAACTACCTACGGCTTAAAATGAGCAGACTGTTCGGGTATTAATAACTAAGCACCGTGAAATTTTAAATGAAGTTCCAAATTTTATCCCACCAGTATTACTCAAGTTAATCATTGCTATGGTACAGGTTAGTTTATAGCAAGATATTTTTTAAGAAAAGCAAAACAACTAATAACAAAAAGAACCCAATTTTCAGAATTAAATGTCAGCACATAAAAATTTACACAAGCTTTCAGGAGCAGGTTTATTAATAAGCTTAGGAATTATCTATGGAGATATCGGCACCTCTCCCTTGTATGTTTTCAAAGCTATTATAGGAGATCAAACTATTACCTCCGATCTAATATTAGGAGGCCTTTCCTGCATTTTTTGGACGCTAACCCTTCAAACTACCATTAAATATGTATTAATCACTCTTCAGGCAGATAATAAAGGCGAGGGAGGGATTTTTTCGTTGTATTCCTTAGTTAAGCGAAAAGCTAAATGGCTCGTTATACCAGCGATGATTGGCGGAGCTGCATTGCTTGCAGATGGAATTATCACGCCACCAATTACGGTATCCGCAGCGATTGAAGGCTTAAGTATCCGGTATCCGGGTCTCCCGACAATTCCTATTGTTATAGCTATTCTCACAGGCTTGTTTATCATCCAGCAATTCGGGACCTCGTTAGTTGGAAAGACATTTGGCCCTGTTATGATGATCTGGTTCACCATGCTTGCTGTCCTTGGCTTATCCTATATAATTCCGTTCCCTGAAATATTAAAGGCTGTTAATCCGTATTATGGCTATTACCTTTTATCAACCAATCCCAATGCGTTCTTTATTTTAGGCGGAGTTTTTCTATGTACCACAGGTGCAGAAGCTCTGTATTCTGATTTGGGACATTGCGGAAGATCTAACATCAGGATAAGCTGGATATATGTAAAAACCTGTCTTCTACTAAATTACTTCGGTCAGGGGGCGTGGCTATGGCAACATAGAGGCTCAGGATTAGGAAGTAATAATCCTTTTTATCACTTAATGCCCGAGTGGTTCCTTATTTATGGAATTGGAATAGCAACACTTGCAGCAATTATTGCGAGCCAGGCCATGATCTCAGGATCCTTTACCTTAATCTCGGAAGCTGTCCGGCTAAATTTATGGCCAAAGGTTAGAATTAATTATCCAACAATACAACGCGGCCAGTTATATGTACCTTCGATGAACTGGATATTATGGACGGGCTGTATTATAGTCGTATTGATATTTCAGGAATCGACAAACATGGAAGCTGCCTACGGTTTGTCTATCACTGTTACCATGTTGATGACTACGATTTTAGTATCAGCCTTTCTACTCAGAAAAAAGGTGCCAATGTATTTGATCGTTATCTTTTTAACAATCTATGGTATTATTGAGATCACTTTTCTCTCTGGTAACATCACTAAAATTTTTCATGGAGGTTGGTTTACTTTGGTAGTGGGGACTATTCTTTTCTCGATCATGTGGGCATGGTCCAGGGCCAGAAGGATCAGAAACAGGTACACAAAGTTTGTTGAGATTAAAGATTACTTTCCTATAATCAAGGAATTGAGTGAAGACACCTCGGTTCCAAAATATGCTTCACAACTGGTATATCTTACGAGCGCCAATTTTAAGTCAGAAATCGAGTCTAAAATCATGTATTCAATTCTGCAAAAGCAGCCGAAAAGAGCAGATGTTTACTGGCTGGTACATGTGGATGTGATGGATGAACCCTATACAAGAGAGTATAAAGTAGATTTTCTTATTCCTGGAAAACTAATTCGTTTAGATTTTAAATTGGGATTTAAGGTAGAGCAGCAAATTAATTTGCTATTCCGTATGGCTGTCGAAGACTTAGTTAAAAATGGAGAGATCGATATAACAAGCCGCTATCAATCCTTAAATGCGCATAAGATTGTAGGTGATTTCAGATTCGTGGTTTTGGAAAAGGTTTTTTCCATGAAAAATATTCTCAATTTTTCTGATCGTGTAGTAATCGATTATCACAGTATTTTAAAGCATTTTAGCTTGTCTGATGAAAAGAGCTTTGGTCTTGATCTTAGTTTTGTGACGATAGAAAGAGTGCCTTTAATTGTGGATATCCCGCGTAAATTTGAGTTGAAAAGGTTATGAGATAAAAACAATAGTTTGGTCGACTACATGCTAGGATGAAAACAGTTGATTGTGCTTTGTGGAAAATGATTTCTAAGAAAGAGATTAGAGTATAACATTTGCTTCGGTAAAACACCGATGCAAATGTTCAAAGACAGCCTAGGGCCTGTTTCATTCCCAAAGATGCACAATAACTTAACGAAAATGACAGAAAGTGTTGTACCTATATTGTATCCAAAAAAATAGGCTTTTAGAATTTAATCTAAAAGCCTGAAATCAGCGTGGAGAATATCGGAGTCGAACCGATGACCTCTTGCATGCCATGCAAGCGCTCTAGCCAGCTGAGCTAATCCCCCATTGAGGGCGTAAAAGTAGCAAAAAGAGACTAAGGTGCAAATAATAGTTGTAAATAAGCTTTAAACGTAGGTTTTTGCACTATAAAATACCCTAAGAGACTTTAGATGTTTTGCTTGAGAATTAACCCAATACTTCAAATTCTTGATTTTGCACGTAAAACGCACGTAAAAAATGCTGCCTGACCGCAACTAAAATCCATGTGGCATCAGTAAAATTCATCATCTACGATGTTGTTCTATTGGAAAGAACGCTCAATGTTAAAGAATTACATGTTATTCTCAAAGCTATGGTTAGCCACCCAGCGCTTTTCTGATTTAAAGAATTATTTTACAATTGACACAGTTAGTTTAACGAAATCTCGTGAAACTGCTCCCGATCTATTTGGAAGCAAAGAGAGCCTCTTTTAGGAGGCTCGTTGATAGGTAGATGTAATATATGGTCAGGCGGTGAAACCAGTAAAGTTGGTATTATATGCCTGATTGTTGCGTATAAATTGCATTCTGGTGGCTTTAAAAGCATTTATATCTTTCTCTATAATAGCCTTAAGCAAGTTTTGAGTCGTATTTAGTGCTGGCGTAACTTTAAGGTTGAATACTTTCATGTACCTATACATACACTAAATATGCCAGAACATATCTAAATCAAGTAGATTCGATTATAATACACTGCAAACCAAACAATTATGCCTACATTGAATAAGACTTCGCTAAAATATAAGACTTTTATGATTGAGTGGAAATTAAGACAAACGACCGGGAAACGTCTCTTTCCATGAACTAATTCCAATGTTTATAGCAGTGAAATATCTGAGAGATTTTGCACTAACTAAAGTGCATCTATATATTTCATCATCTGCGATGTCTCTTGAAAAGAAGATTAATGATACAGAATTACATGTTATTCTCAAAGCTTTGTAAATAATCTACTTTGCAGCGTATGAAACAAGTGGATAAATACCATTATAGTTACATTAAACTGCAAGTTTATCTGATTCTATTTCAGGAATAGGCATCCAACATAACACGTTAACTAAACGCAGTCCATCATAACTTCTGAAAAAACAAGCTGGCCCCTTGAAATAATACCCAACTGCGATTCCTTCATCCTCGTCATATACAAGAACTTCTTTCATTTCATTGGGTAAACCATTTTCCGCTAATCTCCATTGCATACTGTAATTACGTAGTTATGACAAAAACGGTTGTTTGAGTAGCAAAAAATTTCAGAACTATAGCAAGCCTTCATTCTCCGCAATTAAGATATTCTGCCAACAGGGCTCAAGCAGTCCCATGGTTTTAAAAGGTTTAATGTTCATAATCTTATTTAAACCTGGTCACAAATAACCTCAACAAAGAACTCACCTAAACAATATAGCAATACTTTGAATCGCCATCTCGTCTAATGCATTATTCCCTAAACTTCTCTAATTGTCCATATAAATCAATATCCCTTGTCATGATAATCCTATATACGCAAGTTAGAATTATCTCGCTCATATCATCTGGCTCGGTTACTCCTTGAATAATAAACCAGGCCGCTAATGAACTATCCTCCTTCCATAATCCTAACTCATTTCTAAGATCCATTCCCAGGCTAAAAGCAGAGCCAACCGTAAACTGTTCCTCTGTCATATTCATAAGATCTAATTGGTCTCCAGTAGGTATTCTTTTTAGAATGGATTGTATTGCGTTGTTAAGCAAAATTGGTATTGTCATCATTTCGACGGTTCTCTGATAGCATTAACAAACTCTATCAGGCGAACATAAGCCGGAGACTTAATACCAAACGCTCTAATCTGCAATAATTGTGAATCAACAAACTTTGGCACATCTACTATTTTAACCGATGAATGAAGGTAAAACTCCTGTGGTAGATCTTTATCTTTAAAATAGTCTTCTAACTCCTGAATGGTCATTCGCGAAAGTAAACAATTTGAATAATGGATACTCATTCGCGCTGCAAACAATAGGACTCGCGTTGAAGTTTTCAAAAAATGCATTACCTATCAGCGTAAACAGGTCATTGTTCGAAGACAAGTTTTTTTTGGATTATATAAGGATGCCATTGATCAATGAAAAGCCGGAACCCCATCTTAAGTCTCAAACCTTAAATTATCTCAAGGTTCTGAAGCTTTTGTACAATGATTATAAGCAAACAAGCAGTCTTCAAAAGCACAGTTCATCAAAGATTTCGCGAGGTCTATAGCGACGAGAAACCAATCATTACATGATATGGAGTCGACAATATTTCATTTATAGCTTAGATACATCGTAATAATTAGCTGTTGTTCATTCGCACATTTTCTTTTAGGGTCTCTAAGTAAACAAATCAGGTAAGAAAATGTGCAACTCTGATAGCAGTTAGCTATATAGTAAGATGTCGCTACTAACTGGAAGTTGGATGGTGAAAGTGGTTCCTTTTCCTACTGTGCTATCTACACTTATTTTACCACCCAACGCCTGAACTTGAGTTTTCACCATATAGAGACCCATTCCCTTACCGTCTAAATGATAATGAAACCGCTTATATAGTCCGAAGAGATGCTTTCCCTGATTAGCAATGTCAATACCTAACCCGTTGTCAGATAAGGTTAAAATTAGTCCATCCTCGGTGCTAATTGAACTGATCCTGATAATGGGTGCTAAATCCGGTTGAGCGTATTTAATACTATTACTCACAAGGTTATAAAAGATGCTGAAGATGTAACTCTTTATGCCAAAAATTTCAGCAGGACCCTTAAGATCAACGAGAATTTTTGCGTGACTTGTTCGGATCTTATCCGCTAAATCCTCCTTAACGTTGAAGATTACATTCAATATGTTCACGCTTACCTTATTCTCATCGACTTTACCCTTGATATTTAATATTAAGTTTAAATCGGTTATTACTTCATCGAGTCGCTCGCTTGAAGTTAATATGCCGGTTATAAGCACAGCCTTCTCATCTTCAGTAATGTCGTTATTTCTTAACAAGCTGGCTAAGCTTATCAGATTGGCCACAGGCGCCCTCAAGTTATGGGACACAATATAAGAGAATTGTTCAAGTTCCTGATTTGTGGAAATCAATTCAGACATAAACGAGTTGAGCTGTTTATTCAGTGCTTTAAGTTTAACCTCATTTTGCTTTCGCTCGGTTATATCGGCCATTGAGCCAACCATGCGGATAGCCTTACCATCTATATCCCGTATCAAAAACCCACGGTCACTCACATAGACATATTCTCCATCCGATTTTTTAAAGCGATATTCTTCTTGCCAATGAACCTGAGTACTTGCTATAGCCGTAATAATGCTTTCAGTAACTCTGGTATAATCTGTCGGATGAATCTGTTCGTTCCAAAAGACAATAGAAGTTAAATTATTTACGGTCTGATGGCCGAAGCTAGAAGTAATGCCTTCACCCCAGTATATCAACTCCGATTGAAGATCCCAATCCCAAATCGCGTCTGAAGTGGCCTTCATCACATAATCGTACCTGGCAATACTTTCTTTTAACGCTGCTTCTGCCGTTATACGGTCTGAGATATCAATTCCAGAACATTGAATTTCTTTTGGAGCACCCTCAATATCGGTTACACATATAAAGTCCCAAAGGGTCGTTCTTGCTCCACCATCTTTTTTAGGCTTGTCTATCTCAACCTGAATTACTTCACCAGGAACGCTTAAGCACTTAGTTACTGCTTCGATAACGATTTGATGGTGGTAAGGTAAAATAGATGACATGGAATTTTTTCCGATAAGCTCCCCGTCTGGATACATCCATCCGAAATCTCTGTAAAAACTCCCATTATAGTAAGTGTAATTACCTACAAGATCCGTCCTGATCAAGTAGTTGGTTTGAGAGTTGACAATACCACGATGTCGGGCCTCACTGACAGCAAGGTCCTGAAGTGCTGAGCGCTTCAATGTGATATCTTTAAAATACACCGATAATCCCTCTGGGGCTGGATATGCTGAAACCTCCAACCAAATATCCAACGCTGGCAAGAACTCTTCGAAATGCACTGAGATCTGTTCTTCAACTGCACGGTGATATTCAGAATAAAACTTCAGTCGTATTGCATCTTGATATTCCAGCCAAAGATTCTTTCCAAGCATCTTTCCGCGAGAACGTCTCAGTATTCGCTCAGCTTCAGAGTTCCAGTAAGTCACGTTCCAATCCCCATCAACGGTGAAGAAGCCATCGGTGATACTTTCAAGGATTGACACAATCCGATTCGCGTGATCTTTGGCTATTTGTTCTGCCTTGATCCTATCCGTTGAATCTTTCGCAATACAAAACATAACTTGCTGCTCATTATCCCATCTTGCAGACCAGGTGATGGGTACAACAGAGCCATCACGCCTTATATATCTGTTTTGGAAGTTTGTAAAATCGGTGCCACTCATAATCATGGCAGCGACATCAAGGGTAAGTTGACGATCTTCCTCAAGAACATATTCTATAAACGGCTTACCGATTAACTCCTCCTGCGAATAACCCCAAACATCTGTTGATGATTTACTACATTGAATAAAACATCCTTCTTTATCAAAAGAACAGATAACATCTAACGAATTGTCGAGCACCCTTTGTAGATCTTTTGCCTTTTTAACTATCTCAGCCTTATAATCAAGCACCTCTTGAATATTACGAGTAGTAACAAGCCTGCAATGCATTCCTTTATAAGAATACGGGATAGAGACAATCTGAACCCAAAATACGTTTCCATATTTGTCTTTATGATGAACATCGATATTGTTCTTCTTTTCTAAATCGATTTGAGACAATATTTGCGCGGGAACTTCTCTTTCGGAATCAGGCCTTAAGTTTCTGAGAGTTAGGTTTTCAAATTCGTCCTTCGTATATCCGTACACTTCAACAGCGGCTCTATTAACGGTTAGAATTCTTAGATCGTCTAATCTGTAGATCCACATCGGTTGCGGGCTTTCTTCAAATAGTAGCTCGAGAACTTGTTCAGAATTGTTCATTTGATAATAATGCGGGCGTGCAATTGGATTAATTAAGTTTTAGTGCGTCTATGCGAAGTTAACCAGAACACTTCAAGTACGTGATTTAGTTTAAAAGGTTACATGTTCCCTTTGAATAAATGCGGCTTTCCGTGAAGCGGCTAATGTTTCTGGCTTGTAAAAGTAAAGATTAAGGCTCGTTACAAATTTTCGTTTACAAGTGTGGTATATAGATAAACAAACAGGTAAGAAAATGTGCAGTTGAATGTGAGGGCGTTTTGGCAAGGCATCGCCAATCCACCACAAATCAGCAGACACATTTAAAACACTTATGTATTGGAATCAACGTTAATAAAAATTTTCTTTGCACGAAACTATGAGGCAAATGTTGCGTACAAGTTTTAATATATGATCGAATTCTTCACTCTTCCAATTAAATACCAGGGTAAACTTAATGAGTATGAAGCGGTTTTTTACGCAACCGGCCACAGGCATAAATTTCATGTTACTTTAGAGGGAATCGAAGTTACCTTCGAGCCTGGCGATCAACAGAATTATCTGGCAAGACTGGAGGAAGAGGCTATTCAAAAAAATCTGGCTCCCAATGCTGAATTAGTTAAATTGATTGCAAAAAGATTAGAGTCGCTTGTTTAATACCAGGGAGGAATCATCCCCTAAACTAATCTGTAAGCGGTCGCGCTAAATCCCCATGCCTTATTATTCATAAGATCATAATCCTTCAGACTCCGAAATCATCCGATCATCCCTTCGGAAGAGATTTTGATTTTTCCTCAGATAGATATTATAAAAAACACTGCCTCATCACACCTGATTATACCCGCCTCACAAATCTTAGAGCGTGATAAAAAAAGCACTTCATCACGGCAACTGACCATTTCATCACGGCAACTGGCCATTTCGTGTAATATACGTTTCAAAGTAAGTTCTTGAATGTATCTTTAACACAGCTACCATGAGTTTTAGAACTTTTCCAAAGCGGATGTTCTGAATTCAAGAAATCACCTGGAAAACAACAGCTATTAATGTGAAACAATTTTCAGAAGAAGAAGCAAAAGCGATATCCGCCAGTAGAGTATGGACCGAATGGACTGATGTTCAAATTTTGCATTTGCAATTATTTCAAGATCGTTTATGCGTGCCCTTCGGCAAATACCACACTGCACTTGAACGATGTCTTGGCCGACCGGTTTATACCCATACCATGGAATTTGATAAACAAAAACTGGTTAAGGAATTTCTAAGCATTGCAGAGGACCCTTCGCCGGAGGAATTAATGAAGCTGATTCCGAAGGATATTCTTAACCCACACTCCATCCAGTCCATTTCTTCAGCAAATACTAAAATACAACCCAATTTTCTATCATGGATATTCTAGATTATGATTGTCGTTATCCCGGATTCGTCTATTCTGCGGATGAGCTATTAAAGTTCATTGCAGCCGGACAAATCTTTACAATTCAATTAACCAATCGTGAAATCATTCATCACGAGGCAGATGATCCACAACAATTTAGACAGTGGCTGCTTAATAATAACATCAAAGATATTAAGTGAACATGCCGACCGACGGACTGAGGCATTGTAAAAGGTTGTCAATCAATTTCCAGATTTAAGCGGAACAGGCTAGAGCCAAAGATTCAGTGGGTTTCAAAACACATCTGACATCCGAATGGTATCTTAAACCTCAGGCAGCACGGGGATTCGGTGCCTTACCATGCACCCCGGCTTTCATTTTTTTATACCGGGAAATATCTGCCTTGAGTTTAAAAATCAATTCAAGATCAATCAGTTTTTCGATGACGGTGGTAGAAGTCGATTTGTTCATAGTTCCTGTTTTTAGGAATGATAATCGAATTTTATGCCAATTTAAAAAAAGACGCTTGGCTGCGTTTATTCTACGATTTTTTCGACATAGTGTATGGAAAAATATACGATATCAAGGAAGAAAAAAGCACAGTAGAACCTTTTAAAAAACGAAGTTTTGGGGCGGGAACAGAGAGGTTGAAGAAGACGAAAAACGGAACGCCGGCATGATCTCCCGACGCTCCTACTTGGATTTAATTATTCTGTATTTTTATATAAAGTGTACAGAATCGGAATATTGCTGATAAGTGTAAAAATAAAAATGCAAATCAAGGTTACCTCGAAAGAAGAACTTGCTGTATGAACAAAATATATATATTCTAACAGAAGTAAAACTCCAATTAACACAATTATCCTCTTCGCCACCGACCAGGCATGCGGTCCCTCAAAGTTCTGCTGACAATGGGGATCTATTTTATACGATCGAGTTAAATCCATGGTTTTATAATTTTCCTTTTGAAACGGATTCATAGATTTAGGTTCTTAAGTGGCATGATTCCTAAATTTGCAACATATATACTCGCTTTTTGTTTCATTGCACATCAGGGGAACATTTTAGTTCTTAACAAAAAAATTACCGGAATTCAATTCTAATTACTAAATTCATATTACAACCAATTGAAAATCCTGTGAATAAATTATACCCGGTGATGACAAGAAATGAGCATGCTCTGCATATTGGTAAAAATTTTAAAATTTCATACCGTGATTATGACGGAACGGTTTTGAATGCCATAGTAAAATTTATCTCAAACGATGATTACGAAGTTTTTGTAAAGGAGAAAGGTGTGATTATCCATTGTACTAAAGATGAAAACGGTGCCCTGTCATGCAGACTCAACAGCCATGGCAATCCTCAGTGGGTGGATGGAATCAGTAAAGAGGTGGCAAAAGCGGTCATGGAAGACGAATAAACTGGGGATTCATCCAGATCCTGAAAATTCGCCTCAAACAAGTAATACAGTTCCGGCATTTTAAATCTTTAACATACCCGGAATACCTGCCACTCATTTCTCGTTGAATTGAGATCTACTTTTATCGGCAGCCATGATCCTGCACTCCTTATCTATCAGAGCATAATCTCAAAACAAAGCTCATTTCGAAAAATGATCAATTCAAAACAGCCTATCAGCAACAATTATCAATAAGTCGCAATAAAATACCAACTTCTTTGTTTATTATTTAACAAAACAACAAATTCATTAAATATTTTCGATATTATGATGTATTTTTATAATCAAAAACATCGCAAACCATAAAATAATTTGAAATAAGGGCAAAATGATTGAGATAATTCGAACAAGCAGCGATGATAAGCGATTTAAAAATTTAATTCTTGAACTCGATAGTGATTTAACCACCAGATACAGGGAGGCAGACTATAAATTTGATGCAAATATCCAATTAAATGCTCTTGACACAGCAGTAATTGCGCAAATAACTAATATCACTGTCGGATGCGGATGTTTTAAAGAGATAAACGCCCGAACGGTAGAGATAAAGCGGATGTACGTAAACCCCTATTTCAGAGGTTTTGGAGTGGCTTCGATGATGATAGACGCACTTACCAGATGGGCCAGGGAGCTATTTTATGAATCAGCAGTTCTTGAAACAGGCGTTAAACAACCCGAGTCCATTAAGCTGTATGAAAAGCATGGCTTTGTTACAATCCCTTCTTTTGCACCGTATATCGGAATTCCAAATAGCATCTGCATGGGTAAGACCCTGTAGTCTGCCTTAACCCTTTATTCTGTTTTGCTTGCCATATCAATAGTCTGCAGACCTATTTATCCAGATAACGATACATCTCTGATGCAGCAAGAAGGTATGCACCTACACCAAAATTGGCCGTTGAATTCTGGTTTACGACTTGGCCGGGTATGGCTCTTTCGCCAATCGGCTGAACATAGCCCACCTTTCCGTCCGGCTGTAAAGCTGTTTTTGTTAAATAATTCCAGCTCTTAATTACCACGGGTAAATATTCCTTTTTGTTAAGATAGCCATTATTGATACCCCAAAGCATTCCATAGGTAAAGAATGAGGTGCCGCTAGTTTCAGGACCCGGTGCATGTTGGGGATCAAGCATGCTTCGTGTCCAGTATCCTTCTGCTTGCTGCGACTTTTTTATCGCTTGAGCCATCCCCTTGAATTTATTTATGTACTCCGCCCGATGAGGATCATTTTCTGGCAGATCCTGCAAAACTTTCGCCAGCCCAGCGAATACCCAGCCATCACCCCTGGCCCAAAAATCCTTCTTGCCGCTTGCACTTTTATGCTTAGGGTAGACATATTTGGCATCGCGGAAGTACAGCTTTTCCTCACTGTCGTACATGATGCTGTTTGCGTAGGTAAAATATTCGTGAAGCTTATCGAGATATTGTTTATTCCCTGTTACTTTATATAGTTTTGTCATTACCGGCATCACCATATAAAGTCCGTCCGCCCACCACCAATAATCATTTTTAGGAGTGCTCATCTGGTATTCCATCACTTCTCTTGCGCGGGCTATTTTCTTCTCATCTTTATCCAAATTGTAAAGATCGATATACGTCTGAAAGCATATTTGCCAATCCCCGAAAAGCACATAATCATCCTTTTCGCCATACGTATATTTCCATTCTGCCTTATTGTTAGATTTTGCACCCATCCATTGATTGTATTCCGCCCAGGCTTCAGAATACTTTCTATATTCGTCGCTTTTTGTAACAGAATATGCTTCCATATTTCCGGTGTGATAAGCCGCTTCATCCCAAAAAGCCCTTTTTTTCGTTGAGTTGTTCTTCTGCCAGTATCCGTTTACCTTTTCTATGATCTCACGAACCTCTGTCTTAGAACTTGTTACAGCCAACTTATTGTTTCGCTGAACGGTACATGCAGACAAAAGCGCAAAACTCGCAGCAATTATTCCGAATAAGATCTTTTTTGTATTCATTAGAATTTAATTGTTTTTTAAAGATATGAAGCTATCATGAGTTTTATTCATTGCATCAGTGAGTGCAAACTTATGATGGTCATTCCAATATTTTGTTAATAATTAGGTTTCCATTCTAGCACCTGAACCATTTGCGCAGGTATATCAGCTTTGCCCTCAGCGTCTACCTGCTGTACATTTTGAATAAAAAGATTTAAGTTTCCGGCCATACGCCATAGTTCGGTGTCGAAACTCGGCTCCCAGGAGCCAACGGAACTTTCCAAAAGATCTCTAACTTCCCATTTCTTCTTTTTAAAGCTCTTAATTTTCACGACAGATACCTTGCTATCCCGTTCTTCATCTCTGAAAATCAATAATCCTGAAGGTTTAGATTTTGAGATATTGACCATAATTTGAGGCCGTGAAATTGGTATGCGTTTGGTACCCACCCCGCTTAGAGAAAACGGATTTTTACGAAAGTCCAGGTTCAGGCATTTCCAGGTTTTACCGGTGTTATAAACAACATGGTATTGAGGTATTTTTGAGTCGCTCTCCCTCCAATAAGTGGCGATAAATGGATTTCCTTTTTTATCGGCAGACATGGAAGTTTGATTTATCAGTTCGCTATTCTGTGGTATTTTAAACGCATACTCGGCAGAAGCTTGCGTTATCGGTATAGCATAGGTCTCTCCGGTAGATTTTTGCCAGGTTATTCCCCCATCTCTGGAACATGCGTATCCTAAATCATGATTACTGGCAACATTTGCAGACTCCCGCCAAACCCATGAAACATGAATGGTGCCTTTATGATCAACAAAAGCCTGCCAATACGCATTTCTTTCCCGTTCTCCACTTATCAAATTATCATGAAGCCTTTGCCATGTTTTTGTTTTTAGATCGTATCTGTTCAATACTAAATTGCCTTGCCCGGAAGCACCACTGCGGTAAAAAAACAGCAAATCGCCGCCAGGCATTTTATAAAACTCCGGATAGGTAACGTTTCCTTCGTCGACACCTGTCATAGAAAGTTTCGATGTAAGGTCCAGTGATCCTGAACTTACACTTTTCGCGTAACGAAGCGGATGTCCGTGGTGATCCCAGGACACATGCAGATAACCATCTCCGTCGACCATTATACTTATTGTATTATGTGCATCGTTGGTATTTCCCTGGAAAGGAGTTTGCTTTAATATCCAGGATGATGAGCCTGACTTTCGTTTCCCAAGCACTACATATTTGTCCTGATTATAATAAGCTATATACTGGGTATCACGATAAGTAACTAAAGAATTTTTTCTGAAGATTACCGCATTCACCGAGTTACTTGCCCACCCTAAGCCGACATCAACAAGCTTAAGATCGGGTTTCTTCTGAGCAATTGCTATAGAAAATTGCGCCAGAAACATCAAAAACAGAATTCGCTTCATATTAATAGCTTAGGTGTTGCGATTATATTGAATCTCCAGTGGCAGATAGCAGTTTAAAAGCAATTTATAACGAGGCTATTTGTCATTAAATACCATGACGAACCCACCATTCGGTTTAACCGTAACTTTGGTATTTTGTTGTGCAGATATGCTATTTCGAATAAACGACAGATCCTCGTTGCCATCCGTAATTATACTCCCTGATCCTTTAATAAAAGATAAATCCAGATTTAAATCCTTAGACTGATTTTCGCCGTTAATACCAGCTACATACCAGGTGCTGCCCGATTTTCGTGCAATTACCGCCAGTTTACCCGGATATCCGTCAACAAATTTAACATCATCCCAGTTAACTGGTAATTTACGTAAAAATCCTTTAACGTAATCAGGCATGTGACTCATCCCTTCAGGCGTTTCTGCCATGTGCTGCACTCCCGACAAATAAATAACTGAAGTAGCTAATTCAAATGCACTGGTGGTTCTTCTTTTGATATTCGGAATTTTATACAAAGCCATCGGAGTAAAATCCATCGGGTCAAAAACATTCCTGGTAAAAGGAATTGTTGCAGCATGTGTTGGCTCCTGATCTGCGCCCGCTTGTTCAAATGTGATAAACTCCATTCCTTTAATTGATTCCATCGTCATCAAGTTTGGATAGGTTCTTTGCCAACCACGTGGAAGTGTGGCTCCGTGGAAATTTACAAGCAGTTTATATTTTGCGGCATCCTGCATAATATCATGGTAATAAGCAATCATAGACTGACCATCGCCGCCAAAGAAATCCATCTTCATTCCTTTGATACCCATTTTTTGAAGCCGGCTAAACTCTTCCTTTCTTTTTTCAGCCGTTATTAATTTATCTTTAGGAGTATACTTTACTGTGTTCCAGGCTCCGGCAGAATTATACCATAAAATAAGATCTACGTTCTTAGTCTTTCCGTAGTCGGCAAGTTCCTGAATTTTCTCATAGCCAATCTTTCTATCCCAATCGGCATCAATCAGACAATACTTCCAGTTCATATCAGAGGCATAGTCAATAAAACGCTTCTGGACATTATAAACGGTAGAATCATCTTTTAATAACACCCAACTCCAAGATGAGATTCCGGGTTTGATATAAGATTTATCTGTATCAATACTTGGCTTGGCGAGATCCGTTCCTAGTGTAGACTCGACTATGGTATTTAATGAGCCAACGGTTATCACTCTCCATGGCGTAAACCACGGAAGTGCTGATTGCGGATTCGCAACTCCGCCAGTAAACACCTCGCGTGGGTCAGCAAAACCGACTTTATATTCTCCATCCGGTGATTTTTGCTGTAAGCGAGTGCCGCAATAATTTCTTTCTAAACCAGCTTCAGTAATCAATAACCAATTATTACCTGCGCTAAAAAGAGCCGGATATACCCAACCCGCGTTTGTTGGAGAGGGAGTTCCCACGGCAATGCCTTTTTGATAAAGCTCTTCGTAAGATGGATTGGTTTGCTCCCAGCCGGTTTTGGCAACCGACATTGGCTGAAGCCAGGCCTTCGTACTTTCAGGGAAATTAAATGAGGTAATTTCTTCGGTCAGCTTCTTTGTATCTGCTGAATATTCGGGGAAATAATAACGAAATGCCACCCCATCATTTGAAACCTGGAAAATAATATCCATTAGTTTGCCATTGCGACTTTTTACTCGAAAAACCTGCTTATTAGCTTTATAATTATTAATTCTCTTTTTCGAAGTGAGCAGTTCATACTTATCTGAAATAGTATACACTGGCGATGCAGATATTAATGAAAGCGCCGTACTAAAGCTCTCATCTTCCCTGATCAAACCTAAGCTGGAATTTTCAAGGACAGTTGCTTTTTGGGAAAGAACGGAATAGATTGCACGCCCTTTATTATCTACAGAAAACTGAACAGAGATATTTTTGTCAGGACTCTGAAGTGTATGTATGGTTTGTGCAAAGCCAGTAACACTACCAGCAGATATAAACATTAACAATAAAACTTTTTTCATAAAACCTTGCAGGTGTTAGGACTTAATAATGGTTTCGGCTAAGAATTAGCGCCTGTAATTTATCACAAAAAACAGAACTATTAAAATTTAATGTCAAAATAACACTTAAAACAGCTCGGCATAGCTCCATAAAAAAAGCCCTTCCCAATATTGAGAAAGGCTTTCGTAGATTTTAGAAACTTATTACTGAGCTGTAAACTTATAAATCGTTGAAGTTTTATATGTTTCGCCAGGCTTTAAAGTTGTAGTAGGGAACGAAGGCTTATTAGGAGAATCAGGAAAATGTTGTGTTTCAAGGCAAAAGCCATTACGGAACGGATATGCTTTGCCAGCTTTTCCGTCATTTTCTTTTCCTTCCATAAAGTTTCCACCATAGAACTGAATTCCAGGCTCGGTAGTTAACACCTCCATACTGATGCCGGTTTTAGGGCCGGTAATAGTAGCAGCTTGTTTCATGGTAGTATCGCCATTTGTTAAAACGAAGTTGTGATCGTAGCCTTTACCAAGCTTCAACTGAGCATCGTCAGCTTCAACTCTCTGTCCAACCGGAGTTGGCTTTGTAAAATCAAATGGAGTACCCGCAACATCTTTAAGCTCGCCTGTAGGAATCAAAGCTGCATCAACCGGGGTAAATTTATCGGCATTAATTTTAAGAATGTGGTCGTTTATATCACCAGTACCATCACCGTTCAGGTTAAAATAAGTATGGTTGGTTAAGTTTACAACAGTCACTTTATCCGTAGTCGCTGTGTAATCTATTTTAAGAGCATTATCATCGGTTAAAGAATAAACCACTTTGGTCGTCAGATTTCCAGGGAAACCTTCTTCTCCGTCTTTAGAAACATACGACAACTCAAGAGTGTAATCGTTCGGCATAGTTGCGTCCCAAACACGGACATGAAAACCTGTTGGACCACCGTGTAACGACGCTGGACCATTATTGGCCGCAAGTTTATACGTTGCTCCATCCAATTTAAATTGAGCATTCCCGATGCGATTGCCGTAACGCCCTATTATGGCTCCAAAATATGGCTCATTCGCCTTTTGATAACCTGATAGCTTTTCATAACCCAGTGCAACATCGGTCATTTTTCCGTCCTTGTCCGGAACAATGATGCTGACAACCCTGCCACCAAAGTTGGTAATTGCTACTTGCATATTGTTTGCGTTCTTTAACACAAAAAGATCAGTTTGTTTACCATCTACGGTATCCTGGTAATTGGCTCTGCTGGGAATCATATTTGATATTGAATCTGTATGGGTTGAATCTGAATCATTAGATGCTTGCCTGGACGAATCACACGCTGAAAAAGACACGACACCGGCGGCTAAAATTAGCAATAAGTTAATTTTCATTCTAGTTTATTTTAGGTTAAAAGATTAATGGGCTAAAGTAATTTATTATTTCTAAAATTGTCAATACAACAATTATTTATTTAAAAAAATTCTTTACCACGACTAATAAACGCTTGCTCTATTTTAACAATCTGAGGTAGTAAATTCCTCCCGCAGTAGAATTTGGATGCGCGGCGAACTTCACTTTTAATGGCTTCCCCGAGAATTTTCTTATCAGCTCAAGTGGTATAGAATAATCAACATCAATAAATTTGTCACCAGAGGTTCCATCTAACTTTACAGTTTCCAGCAAAAAATCATTCAAGTAGATATCGAAATTTCTTCCGCTATCCCTACCGTAATAAGTAACACGAAGCACTTTTGCATTTTTATCGGGATTTTTGAGATCATAACTGAACCAGCCTTGTGCATGGCGCCAGTGCCTGTCTTTAAAAACCCCTGCTTCGGTTCTGTCGCCCTGAAAATTATGATCAGATTCCGGCTGCTGCTCTCCGGGAGCCACCTGATCAATGGTACTCGCTTCAAGTGAAAGTTTAAGGCGCTCCATCTCACGTAAAAGCTTTTGCGAAGCTTCAAGCTTTTCAACAGTATTCACAGGCCAGTATAGCATATAACGAGTATCATGTAACTGGAAGAAGGGAACAAACTCCAGGTTCTTATACTTTTCCTGATAGATAAGATCTGAAGCCTTATAAGTGAATGGCTTTGTTTTTACCGGCTCTAAAACCGGTTCGAACCTATTCGTTGATGAAATAATTAAGGGAGCATCTTCCAAAGAATACAAGGGACCGTTTGCAATATGTCCCATACGGCTGTCGTCGGCGATTAGTCCGTCGAGATCCTTCGTTCCAGTTGCTGCCCCCAGAACGATGGGGCCATGAACAAAAGAGATCCAGTTTGAATTGTCGGGCAAAGGCTCTGCTTTAGTATGCATAGGAAGTTCAACAGAAACAATATCCCCATTTTTCCATTTCCGTGATATAGAAACATAGGACGAGGAGTTGGGAACTGCATCAACAGAAACATTATTTACCCGAACTTTCATTTGACCTTGTTTCACCCAAGAAGGATGCCTTAAATGAAGTACGAACTTCTTTGATTTTTTAAGCTGAAGTTTGATATCAGAGGTTTCCTGAAAAGGAAATTTCGTATTCTGAACTAAATTAATTCCTTTTTCTTTCCAATTTAAAGTGGATGCAATAAAAAGATTTACATAAATATCTTTCTCGTTATGAGCATAAATCAGCTCGCCGTATTTTCCATGATTCTCTAATCCTGAACCTACACAGCACCAAAAACTCTGGTCGACTTTTGAATACACCCGGTAATGTTGCGGTCTTATAGGAGTAAAATACACAAAGCCTCCCTTTTCGGGATGTTGAGATGAAAGTATATGATTGTAAGTAGCCCGCTCGTAATAATCGATATATTTTAGTTTCGGATCTGACAAAAACAAATGCTTGCTTAACTTGAGCATGTTGTACGAATTGCAGGTTTCCGGTCCTTCTTTCGATTCAATCATTGTAGAAAAATCGTTAGCTGGATTGAAATGCTCACGCACGCTGTTTCCGCCTATAGAAGTTGTCCGGTTCTGAACTACAGTTTCCCAAAAGAAGTTTGAGGCACCTGCCCAATCTTTATCTCCCGATTCCTCTGCCACACGCATAAATCCGATCACTTTCGGGATCTGGGTATTTGCGTGTAAACCGGTTAACGCATCTTTTTTCTCCAAAAGGGGATTAAGAATAGTCTGGTGAGAGAACTTCCTTGCCAGCTCCAGATATTTTTTGTCGCCGGTAATGGAAGCTACATCAGCAAAAACTTCATTCATGCCTCCGTGCTCGCTACGTAGCATAGTTTGGATCTGCTGATCCGAAAGTTTGGATGTAAGATCAAGACACCAGTCAGAAAGTCTGATTAAAACCGTTTTTGCCTTCTGATTTCCTGCGATTAAATAGGCATCCACTAAACCTGCATACAGCTTATGAATATTATACCACGGAACCCATTTTTTATTCAAAGAGAATCCCCCTGCGTCTATCTTTCCATTTGCAACATCTTCCCACATCGCCTTTCCACCGGGGATACCACCAACATAGCCGTTTCCGTTTTTCTGCTGACAGGTTTCGATTTGATCAATCATATAATTCAGGCGCCTTTGCAACTCCCGGTCTCCTGTAGAAGCAAACATTAAGGATAATGCAGAAAGATAATGACCGCCGATGTGGCCATCAAGACCGGTATTTTCCCAGTTTCCATAGCTTACGGCTTTGGTTTCAATGCCCGCCTCTTTTAAATAAGGCGCAAGCAGCCTGTCGGGATCCAAAGCGAGAATATATTTTAAGTCGGTTTGTTGAGCCTGCTTAAACGGGCCATCCAATAACCTTACTTCGGACAATGGGAAGATTTTCAAGGTATGGCTTTGCCCATATCCTTGAAAGACCAACACTGATAAGATCAATACACAAAGGAAATTTTTCATTTCATCATTTATTATTAAGACGCTGATTACAGGTTAAAGATTATCCGCATAACGATCCTAAAAACCTCTCTATTTCAAATAAGGCCATTTCTTTTTATCCCAGGATAGCTTTTCAATACGCAATTTAGACCTTCCTTTGTCAGAGGCATCATATCCGTGAAAGACGAGATAGTCTGTATTATCAAACGTATAAACAGAATTATGCCCTACCCCATACCAGTTCTTATCTCCTTCGAGCAATAAGGTACCGCCCGCCTGCGCCATTGACACTCCATTTTTATCCAGATATGGTCCAGTCACTTTTTTCGACCTTCCGACAATCATTTTATACGTACTATTCGGACCTTTACAGCAATAATCCGTTGATGCAAATAGATAGTAATATTTTCCTTTTTTAAAGATAAACGGAGCTTCTATGGCATTTCCACCAGCATCTTTTGGATTATCATCTACTGAGGGAGGATTTTCGGCCGAAGGGCTTTTTTTACGACTGGCAATTGTAGGAAGGTTTTCAGGACTTTCTGCAATGCTCATTCGGTCTTTACTAAGCTTTACAAGCTTCAATCCATCCCAGAAAGAACCAAAAGACATATATGGCGTTCCTTTTTTATCAGTAACGATATTTGGATCAATAGCATTCCAATTAGTTTTTCCGGGATACGATTGTATCACTTCGCCATGATCTATCCATTTATACTCCGGGCTTAAGGGATCTAGCGTTGTATTTGTAGCGAGGCCAATGGCCGAAGTATTTTTACCGAAAGCGGATACCGAGTAATAGAGATAATATTTCCCGTCATAATAACTGATATCGGGCGCCCATATATGTCCCTTGAACGTCGGAATTGCTTTAACAGCCCATACAGGTGCTTCCGAAAACACAGGCTCCTCCTTTTTCCATTCTTTCAAATTCTTAGACGACCACACAGAGATACCCATTCCTGTACAAAACAGATAATACGTATCTCCCTGCTTTGCCATCACCGGATCGTGGACGGAAATATTTGTTTGTAAATCCTGGGCACTTAAACCCAGGCTAAAAAGCAACAGAAAACATATTAGTTTAAACATGTTATTTCATTTTAACCCGGATGACATTGAATGAATAAGGCGCCAGATCAGCCTTAACTTTCTTATCTTTAAAAGACACTTGTTTTTGCTTAGGACTAATTTCCATTGGCTTGTCTAAAGAGTTTACAGCTTCTAAGGCGTTTGACGATACCGCCGTGATAGTTCCTTTCGATTGAAGCTTTACTCCATCGACTGCGAAATCAACATTGCGTGCCTTATCAGAGTTATTTACTATTTTAATAATAAGGTCTTTTGTGGCTTTGTCAATTGTTGCCGATGCATAATATCCATCCTGACCGGTTACATTTTGATTATTCAATGTGATCGGAACAACGTTAGTTCCTTTGTTTGTTGAATACAGTTTTTGAACATGATAATTAGGAGTTCCGTACGAACGTAAGTTATCAACCCAGATCATGTCAGGAGTCCATTGCCAGCCATCGACATGGGCAAACAAGGGTGCGTAAGAAGCCATAACAACCACATCAGCATTACGCTCTAAACCTGTTAAAAACGCTGCTTCCGCGATAGCTGTCTGCCAATTGTTTTTATTATTCACGCTAACCGTTTTATCGCTTTGTGCCGCATACTCGCCGGCAAAAACTTTTGATCCATTTCTGGGATAATTATCGTACCGGGCAGCATTCTCAAGGAACCACTCCGGACGGCGGTAGAAATGCTCATCAATAATATCGGCATTCATTTTACGCAATTCGGTATTCAGAAAATCAAATCGCTCGCCACTGGGATCTGTACCCGAACTGTTTACGAGCTGAATGTTTGGATATTTGTCTTTTATCGCTTTGGTGAAGATCTTTAAACGTTCAATATACTGAGGGCCCCAATTTTCGTTTCCGACACCTAACATTTTCAAATTGAAAGGCTTCGGATGTCCCATTTCTGCCCGCACTTTACCCCATTTAGAAGTCGCATCTCCGTTAGCAAACTCGATCAGATCCAACGCATCCTGAACATAGGGTTCCAGTTGATCAAGAGGCACAACTTCTGCAGTATTAAACTGGCAGGCCATACCGCAATTCAAAATTGGCAGAGCCTGTGCACCTATATCTTCAGCTATCTGGAAATACTCAAAAAATCCTAAGCCAAAAGTTTGAAAATAATCTGGCGTGGGGCGATGAGCAAACTCAGAATTCCAGCGGTTAACAATTAATTCACGATTTTCAATGGGACCGATAGTTTTCTTCCACTGATATCGAACAGAAAGATCGTGACCTTCGACAATGCATCCGCCCGGAAAACGTAAAAAGCCTGGTTTCATGTCAGCAAGCAACTGAACCATATCGGCACGCATGCCGCCTTTCCTGCCCTTCCAGGTATCAGAGGGAAAAAGCGAGATCATGTCTAAATCGATAGTTCCGTTTCCTTCAAACCAAATGTTAAATTTTCCTTTTTGCTCGGTAGCTGTGGCGTTAAAGCTTACAGACTGTTTTTTCCAATCGGTACCAGAACCTGCAGGCACTAATTCTCCTTTTCCAATTACTTCATTTTTAGCGTTTAGTAGCTCTAAATGCATTTTAATTCCCGGAGCAGCCTGCCTGTACATTACCGAAAAATCATAACGCAGGCCATCTTTTATTCCTATTCCGCGAAAACCTTCGTTGGTCAATCCCATATCGCCTTTCGCTTTATTATTTACATTCACCCGAAGGAAACGCGGATTTGCACTGTTAGCTTCCTGGCGGTTTAGTACCAAAATATCACCTTCATCCTTTTTGCCCTGAACGGTCCAGCCCATTAAAGGTTTATAGAATTCGAAAGAGCGGTTTTTTATAAGTTCTGCATAAATCCCTCCGTCGGCTCCCATGTTGATATCTTCAAAAAATACACCCCACATGGTTGGAGATACATCAGCTTTAGACTGATTTGCCTTGATGGTAAAGGTTTGCGACTGCGCAACGCTGTCAAAAAAGATCCCTGAAGCGAGCAGAATCAAAGACAGTAGATTGAATATTTTTTTCATTATATCTTGATAGAATTGAATTTTAAGAATAATTGGTGGTCTAAAGATATTAAATAATAAATGTCATTAGAACAATTAATAAAAATTTTACAGCATAAAGCATGAAACCTGCCGTACAAAATACAGCAGGCTTCATGCTAAGTATTTAAAATTACTTCTTTTTCAGCCAGATAGAGAGTCCACCGCCATTTAAACCCGTCATTACAAGAGTTGAGGTTTTTTTCTTTTCCCAATCACGTTCTCGGGACACATGAAGTTTATCAATAAATAAACCTCCTGCCCAACGCAATTCAAGCCATGGCGAAGTGTAACTCCATGTATTGTTAGCATCGCCGTTAATCTTACCATCTGCTCCTAAAGTTGTTGAAAAAGCTACATTATACTGGGGATCAGTTTGCTCTTGATCGAACCCCGGCACCACGGCATAACCCTGTACAATTTGCTCATAATCACCTGCGATTTCGCTTGCGGCAACGGCGTTGTCTGGTACATTCGCATAACGCTCGGGCGAAACAATTGGCCAGCCCTCGGGCGTCCAAAACATTTTGCGAACGTGCATAACCATAAATGCCCTGTCTACACCCGGCCTGCCCTGATGTGCCATAAAATATTGATTTCCATCTTTAAAAACTGAGCAATGCGACACACCTGCCCAACCGCCGTGATCCATAAATTTATAGGGAGCCAGAATCATTGGGCCGTTGTCGAACGCATTGTCAACATTAATCCCGTTCCAGTCTAAAAAAGGACCGTTAGGATTGGCAGAACGGAAAACCCTGACATTATATTTTGTTGAAAGCCAATCGTACGCCACAAATAAATAGTACATGTTTGTTGTAGGGTTGAAAATAATTTCCGGACCTTCTAAATTTCCATTAATCATTCCATTAGTATTTCCCCGTCGTACAATCCGCGTCCCTTTGTCGCCAGAGGCAAGCGCAAGACCTGTTGCAGGATTCAGCTGCAATTCATACAATCCATCCCATGAGGACCCATAAACCATCCAATGCTGCCCCGAAGGAGTAACAACAACCGATGGATCGATGGCATTGGTTCCCGGGCCAGAATTGCTCGAAGTTACGGCCAGGCCTCTTTCCTCCCAGGGACCTTCAAGAGAAGCCGAAGTAAGCAAACCTATGGCACTGGTGCGACCCGCCGTGGGCGCCAACGAATAATACAGCCTGAATTCGGATCCTACCTTCATAATATAGGGAGCCCAAAGACCTTTAACCGGAGTACCGCCGTTTGAAGTTATATAGTTTACCGCCATTGCCGGCAAAGCGTTTACCGCCCATCCAACGTATTTCCAGTCAACTAAATCTTTCGATTTACGCACCATAATGCCGACCCGTGCCTCTCCACCGTATTGTACATCGGTGCTAAAACTATAGAACCATTCGCCGTCTTTAATTATGGATGGATCGTGGGTGTTGTAGGGGCCCCATTGCCGGTAAAAGGAAGAAGAGGTTAATGAGGGATAGGTATCATTGATATTATTAATATCGAAGGGTTTTTCTGCGAAAATCCCCGGATCAACTTCAGTTATAGGCTCAACATCCTTTTTACAGCTGGTGATGAAAGCCAATCCTATTACGACCGGAGCAAAAACTTTGGAAAATAACTTATTCATAATTTTTTAGTTTTATGATGAGATGTCAGGCGAACCTGACATCTATCTGTTTTTGAACCGCAATAATTAGTTAGCTGAGTTTGGTGAAAGATTCTTGTTAGTTGCCAGTTCTGACTGCGGAATAGGCAAATATTCATTACCTGCTGTCCAGGTATTAAAATCTGCATCATGTGCTTTTAACATTGCCAGCTTAGCCGGATCATATAGCCATCCCCATCTGATAATATCGTTGATGCGTTGGCCTTCAATAGCAAACTCTAAAGCACGTTCGTGGTAAATTTGTTCACGCATTTGAGTTTGGTTCATCCCTGGTTTTACAACCAGCAAAATCGGCAATTTGGCTCTGTCTCTAACCTGCTGGATAAGCGGGTAAGCTTCAGGAGTTCTGTTCAACTCATTCAAGGCCTCGGCATACATTAATAAGATATCTGCATAGCGCAATACCCGATAGTTTATTCCGCCTCCTTCAAAGGTTTCAAAAGGAGCGCCTAAGCCATCATAGGTATATTTCCTTGGATAAATCCTATCCTGAGGATGTGGCCAGGGAACGCCGTAAGCTGTGGTAGAATTATCTGCAGGTTCGTAAGATGCAATAGTAGCCAGCAAGCGTGGATCACTTTTATTGTCTGTTGTTTTTTCAACCTTATACTCATCATAAATCCATTTGGTCGGCAAATAATCAGAAAAGCCTTTTCCATCCATACCATAGGTTATCGAAAATGCTTCGAATTGACGCCAGTTTGCGTTTGGCTCGCCGGTCCAGTTAGCAACAGATCCACCTTCAGCGCTGAACTGTACTTCAAATAAAGATTCTGCATTATTTTCGTTGGTCGCTTTGAAGTTATCCCGATAATCCGGCATTAATGAATAGACACCCTGTAATGGCGCCACAAAGAATTTAGCAAATTGATCGGCAGCCTTTTGCCATTCTTTTTTATATAAATATGCCTTACCCAGCATTCCGGCGGCTGCACCTTTTGTTGCTCTCCCCTTTTGGCCTTTATCCGGACCAACAACATTATCATAAGATACCGGAAGCATTTCTTCAGCAGATTTAAAATCCGAAAAGATTTGATTCCATAAGGCTTCTTCCGATGCTGTTGGAGGGAAATAATCATTCTGATCGGCAGGCGGAACGGTGATTAGGGGAACAGCCTTAAAAGTGGTTACCAGATTATAATATGCCAAGCCTCTTAAAAAATATGCCTGTCCCAGTATCCTGTCTTTAGCTTCAGCTCTTATCACAGCAGGATCCAGTTTTCCGACATTCTGAATAACCTGATTCGATCTGAACACGATCATATACAAATCTCTCCAAATCCATTGCACCGGTGCAGAAGTGTTCGGGATAATAAACTTTCCGGTTTGTTCAAGATCGCCCCAGGGACTATCACCACGAAAATCATCACCACGGCTATCGGTAAGACCGGGAAATGAACGCTGATAGGTTCCATCAGTTATTAAAGCATTATAAATACCGGTTACACCGGCAAATGCCTGGGTTTCAGTTTTCCAATAGGTTCCTGTAGTCGGACTATTAGGGTCTACGAGATCCAGCTCCTTGTCGCAAGAAGTCAAACCAGCAGTAAATAAGCCGAGAGCCAGTATATAGAGTTTTAAATTTTTCATCTTAATTTCCTTTTGTTTATACAATATCAATTAAAAGCCTACCTGCACTCCCAGCATTATTGTTCTTGGTTTCGGATAAGATCCGTTATCAAAACCCGGTTCAAATACGCCGGCGGTAAAATCAGGATTGTATCCTTTATACTTTTGGAAGGTGTATAGATTTTGGGCAGTTGAATAGATACGGGCACTTGATACTCCTTTTATTAAGTTCTTAGGTAAGGTGTATCCTAAGGACAAAGTGTTTATCCGTAGATAAGTCCCGTCCTGAAGCCATCCTTCGCGATTTGAATTCCTGCCATTTTGATTTACATCATTCCAGTCCAAGCGGGGAATATTAGTATTGGTGTTAACAGATGTCCAGCGATTGATAATATCCTGATGATAGTTTGCATCACCTGCGGTATGCATCAAGTCTCTGTATAACCGACTATTGATTAAAAATTTGGCACTTCCTGAAGCAAAAACGGTAAAATCAAAGCTCTTATAGGAAGTATTGAAATTTAAGCCATAGGTATATTTTGGTAATCCACTGCCAAGATAGGTTCTGTCTTTATCATCGACTATATTATCTCCGTTCAGATCTTTAAATTTTATATCACCAACAGTAGTTCCTGGAAATTGAAAGGCGTGAGCCGTAACTTCCTCAGGAGTTTGAAAAATACCCTCAGCGACATATCCATAATGCCTTCCAACTTCGCCACCTAATTCGGATTTAGATCCAACTCCTTCCCTGAACTGAACATCATTTCCTAATGACAGTACACGGTTTCTAATTGTGGTGAAATTCGCCGACACATCAAATTTAAATTCTCCCGCTGTTTTATGGTAGCCTGTCGAAATTTCAATTCCTGAATTTCTTAATGCTCCGGCGTTGACAATGGGATTGCTGTTAATCGACCCAACTGATGCGGGAATAGGGATACCTATCAAAATATCTGAGCTTTTGCTGTTGTAATATTCTGCGGAGAGATCCCACTTTCCATTCAATAAAACCGCATCAAAACCGATATTAGATGTACTTCTGTCTTCCCATTTAATGGTCTCCGAAACAACATTGGTTTGAATGCCGCCGATTACGCGCATGTCGTTGAATGTATAAACCACGTTAGGGTTTATTAAGGCTGTGTAGGCATAATTCGGAATATTCTCGTTACCCAGCTTTCCATAACTGGCCCTGATCTTTAAATCGGAAACTACAGAAGTGGGTACCACCTTATTAAAGAACGACTCGTTGCTTATTCGCCATCCTAAAGCGACAGAAGGAAAATATCCTGTCCTATTTACAGGTGCGAACCGCGAAGAAGCATCACGCCTAAGGGTTGCTGTTAACAGATATTTCTGGTCGAAATTGTAGTTGATACGTCCCAGATAGGATGCAAGCGCATGATAATCATCCCGGGAACCGGCAGTATTAGTTTCTCCGGTAGCTAAAACCGGAAATTCTGGAAAACTATAACCCTGGGCATAACCAAACTTTTGCAGCGCAAGATCTTTTTGAAACATTTGTCCGGCCAAGACAGCCAGCGAATGTTTTCCAAATTGCTTTTCATAATTCAGGGTATTTTCCACAAGCCCGTAGCCGTAGGTTCTTGAATTATCAGTAACGCGAGCTGTTGGATTAGGAAAGAAGTATCCAAGATTGAAAGTCGGAATAAAACCGTAATCACGGGCCATCACCCTATCGTATCCTAAGTTTAGTTTATATTTTAAATTATGTCCGTTGCTCTTTATTAATTGGAGTTCGCCGTATACAGTTGCAAATATTCTGTCTACATCAACCGTATTTTTAACCAGGCTATTATACCCAATTCCATTAAGTGAGATGGCATCTTCGCGTTCTTGTAAAGTGCCGCCAAAACCACCATCTACAGTAGGATCGTAAACTGCCATTGTAGGTATTGCAAACACCAGATCATTAATAAGTGGCGGGCGGGCGCCTAAAAGAACTCCATCACCGCTTGTTAATCCATTTTCTTTTGAACGGGTGTAACTTAAGGTCTGGCCAATTTTAAAAATCCCTTTTTCAGCAGTAGTATTTACACGGCCGGTATAACGCTTATAGGTCGGTCCGTTTCCTACGAATGTTCCATTATTATCAAACATGTCGAACGATACGTTATATACAACGTTGTTACCGCCACCAGAAAAATTAAGGTAATGATTCTGACGATTCCCATTCTTCAATCCTTCTTCCTGCCAATCGGTATCAATACCTGTAATAAATTTGCTGGAGTTAGGGTCGTTTGCAGGAGCCAGAGGCTTTTGGGCATTAAAACGTGCCTCATTGTTTAAATTCTGATAATTCACCCGCGAGGTAACTGGCATTCTTTGCCAAACCTGATCTACACCATAATAACCAGAGTATTCGACTTTAAGAGGAGAATTTTTCTTACCCTGTTTTGTCGTAATGATAATAACCCCATTAGCTGCCCGCGAACCGTATACAGCCCCTGAAGAGGCATCTTTCAACACCTGCATTGATTCAATATCATTTGGATTAAAATCTCTTGGAACACCGTTAATCGGCACTCCGTCGATTACATATAAAGGGTCTGAATTTCCAAACGTACCAATACCTCTAATTCGCACCTGGGGAAACGCACCCGGCTGGCCATCACTGTTTACCGTAACGCCTGCGGCACGGCCCTGTAGTAACTGCCCTACGTCATTCGACGAAACTTGCTTCATATCGGCAACATCTACAACCGCAACAGAACCTGTTATATCAACTTTTCTTTGCGATCCGTATCCAACCACAACTACTTCGTCCAGCGTTTTCGAATCTTCTGAAAGAGTTACATTTAAGGTAGTTTGATTATTAACTGCGAGCTCCGTGGTAGAGAACCCAATGAAACTGAAAACCAACACCCCGCTTCCATCGGGGATATTAATGGAATACTGCCCATTCAGATCGGTGGTAACACCAAGAGAGGATCCCTTGAGTTTAACACTTACTCCGGGAATCGCCTGTCCTCCGGCGTCAGTCACTGTCCCCCTGACCGTAATGTCAACCAGGTTTTTAGCGTTTTTTAAAATGATATAATAATTGTCCTTTACTTTCTCATAGCTCAATTCAAAAGGAGCCAATATTTTGCCTAAAGTATTTTCTATCGGGGCATCACTCACAACTAAACCCGCATTTGTTACTTTATCTCTAAGCAATTTTGAATCATAATTAAACCGCACTTTATAGTGCCCTTCCAGGGACTTCAGCACAGTTGTAAGTTGCTGTAAACGCTCTGCTTTCTGCGGTATCGTAGAATCTACCTTTTCATTGCTGGCATATACATAAGTTTGATTTTGCGAATAGCTTTGTTCGGCTACCAGCAATACCGTAAAAACTCCGAGTATAAAAGTTCTCATCATTCAATTTTTTGGTTAGTGTTGGTTAAATATTAATTGGTTTCAGGTATATAATTACAGTTTGTTAACAACGATATTTCCGCCCTCCTTTTTTATAATTGAGATATTAAATGTTTTTTGAAGTATGTTAAACAATAAGTCTACGTTGTCTGAATCAATGGTCCCGGTAAAGGTTAACTGTTCTAAGTCAGCTGTTGAAAACCGAACTGTATATCCATAATTATCCTGCAGTAAAGCAGCTATTTCCTTAAGACTTGATTCTTCAAACACCAGCTTCCTTTCTACCCACGAACTATATTTCTCGGCCCGAACAGTTCTCTTTGATAATCGCTGCTGTTTAGGAGAAAAATCGACCATTTCGCCGGGCTTCATATCCACCTCTTTATTCTGCTGATTAACTAAATAGAGCTTTACTTTACCAGAATTCAGGATAACACAGGTTTTTTCCCGACGTGTATTCACATCAAATTTTGTCCCTAAGACCTGTACATCCAGATCGTTGGTGTGAACGATAAATTTCTGCGAGTTTTTTTTATGGGTGACCGAGAAGAAAGCTTCGCCTTCTAACCAGATTTCGCGGGCGGTCTCAGTATCCCATTTGGATGGATAAGAAATTGACGAGTTTGCGTTCAATACAACCACAGAACCATCGGGCAATACAATGTTTTTATGCTCGCCGTACGCAGTCTGGTATTCGACTTTGCGATTTAAGACAAGCAAGGCCAAAACGCTCACAAATAATAAGGCAGTTAAAACTGCGGCCACTCGCTGCCATGATTTAATAAATTCTATAATGGTGTTGCCTTTACTCTTTTTAAGTTCTCGTTGGTCAAAAAGGTCGTTAGATGCAGAAATGCGTGACCACAATTCAGCTAATTCATGCTGAACGGGAGCATCTTCATCCCTGGAAAGTTCTAAAATTATTTCTTTTGCCTGCTGAATAATCTCTCTGTTTTCAGCATTTAATGAAGCCCATTCTATCCACAAGCTGCCATCTTCTTTGATGGGACTTTTTACCCATTTAATAAAGGCAGGATCAAGAATTAGATCTTCAATAGTAAACTTTTGGAAATGCATATAATACCGCTGGTTAATTGGTTTATATACAGTAGACAGTGACCGGGATTTTTTACCAAAGATTTTTTACCTTTTTTTTAAAAAAAATAAAAAAGCCGTAAAAACGGTCCTATTGACCGTGTGGACAGGAATTATTTTGAATGATTTTCTAACAGGAAAAGCACTGTAACAATGGCCATTTCACTTTTAAGCGACTGGATGGCATTGAACGTAGTATTATAAATAGTCCTGACTGAGACTGACATGATTGCCGCGACTTCGACAGGGCTAAGATTATTGTAGTATAACAAAAAGATGATTTCCTTTTGTTTGTTGGTTAGGGTTCTTAATGCATTAATAAGCTTTCTTTCATTCTCGTGCTTTGTTTCTTTTGAAACCAAATCCAACTCATTTGAGTCGACATATCCGAGATCCTTTTCCGTCAGCAAACCTTCCTGAACAAATCTCGATTGCTTACTTATTGCCCTGACAAGTTTATTACGTAAAGATTTTACGAGATAATTTTTTATAGATACCGGGTTACTGAGATTAGCTTTATTCTTCCAGATTTCGGTAAACAAATCATGCATACAATCTTTTACCAATTCTCTGTCGCTGACAATTTTGCAACCGTATCTATATAACAAGGATGAATATTCGTTATAAAAATAAGCGTAGGCAGATTTATCGCCGCTTTTAAACGAATCCCAAATAAGGTGTTCATCTCCCCCGTGTTCTGATTTACAGAACTTCTCCTGAATTGAGTTCGTCGCCATCTTAAAAAAGTATGGAAGAAATCTATTAATTGATTTTGATTTATTTTAAATCCAGAACTCGCCCGGACTCTATAACTGGTTATTCAAGTATAAGTAAAAATCTACAAATGTCGAAGGAACATTTAAAAAAATATTCAAAAAAAATATCCCTGGTTTTCAGGGATATTTTCAGGCTCTATTTCAGCTCAAGTACCACAACAGAAGCTGGCGGAAGTTTCACTTGCAGTTTCCCTCCCCTTATGCTCGCATCTTTAAAAGCTACAGGCTTAATAAAATCAGGTTTTTCGAAAGAATTATAATCTTGAACTTTTTTCGAACTAAGAATTCTTCCTTTTACAGAACTCCCTTTCAAATCTTTTAAATCCAAAACAATATTTCTCGAACCTTTATGATCAATATTAACAAGGGATATGTGAGTCAATCCGTTTTTATCTTTTGATGCAGATGCGGATACGGCCGGCAATTTGTCATTACCCATTACATACTCATTAGCCGAACTTATTTTCAAAGGAATTAAGGTTGCATCCTGATGAACATTATACATCTCCATCACATGATAGGTTGGAGTTAAAATCATCTTGTCATCTTTTGTAAGAATAACTGCCTGCAACACGTTGATCGCTTGTGCAAGGTTAGCCATCTTAACCCGCTCGGCGTGATTGTTGAATATGTTTAAAGTCACCCCTGCAATCATTGCATCTCTGATGGTATTTTGCTGATATAAAAATCCAGGATTGGTGCCCGGTTCCACATCATACCATCCGCCCCACTCATCTACCACCAATGCAACTTTTTTACCCGCATCATATTTGTCCATTATGGCGCTATGTTTATTCACCAGCTCCTCCATAAATAGTGCTTTCTGCATGGTAGTGAAATATTGTTGCTCGGTAAAATCTGTCGATGGTCCTTTTTTGTTCCAGTCAATTACCGAATAATGGTGAAGAGCCATGCCTTCTATCAGACCTTTCGGGACGTTTTTCATAATTACCTCTGTCCAGTTGTAGTCGGAAGAGTTAGCGCCCGATGCGATTCTAAAAAGACCGCCGGTATTGCTCCAATCACTCATAAAGGTTGAAAATTTCCGGAATTCATTAGCATAGTATTCTGGAGTCATATTACCACCACAACCCCATGCTTCATTTCCTATTCCCCAATACTTCACTTTCCATGGTTCATCTCTCCCGTTTTCACGACGCAGTTTAGACATCGGACTTTCTCCTTTAAAATTCACATACTGGGCCCAGTCTGCCATTTCCTGAACAGTACCAGTAGCCATATTTCCTGCCAAATAAGGTTCAGTTCCTAATAACTCACACATATTTAGAAAATCGTGGGTACCGAAACTGTTATTCTCGGTAACACCACCCCACCAGGTATTCACAATCGTCGGACGATTTTCTTTCGGTCCGATTCCATCTTTCCAGTGATAGGTATCCGCAAAACATCCTCCCGGCCAACGAAGATTCGGAACCTTTAGGGTTTTTAATGCCGCAACTACATCATTCCGTATACCCTTCGTATTAGGAATCTTCGAATCTTCGCCAACATAAAAGCCACCGTAAATGCTTCGCCCTAAATGTTCGGCGAAATGCCCATAAATATGTTTGCTTATAACATGTTTCGCTTCGGCCGGATTCGCATCAATTACTATCTGGTTTTGTGCCATAGAAGCAATTGTTGAAGCAAATAAAACGCCTGCAGCAACACTTAAAGTTCGTGCTTGTCTAAATAATTCCATCTTCAAATGAGTATAATTTGATTAATAAATATTTTGGATTGTTTCTTTTAAAACAGGTTTATAAGAACTAAGGTAAGAGGATTTCTTTAAATGTCAATGTTACAATTAAAAAAAGAAGAGTTTTCTTTTAGCATTCGCTATTAATTCGACATTTAAAAAAGGTTTAACCCAAGAATTTCAGCCGAATAATTGTCAGTTAAACAGATATACTTTATCATTGTATTGAAATGACCAGATATTCCAAACAGACACGCATTCTTGTCGCAGTTGATTGCATCGTTTTTGGCTTTGACGGAGAAATCCTTAAACTATTACTTATTCAGCGGGGTTTCGAGCCCGAAAAGAATAAATGGAGTTTGATGGGTGGATTCGTGGAACCGACAGAAAATACAGATGAAGCAGCTGCAAGAATCCTGAAGCAATTAACAGGCCTTGAGGGTGTGTATATGGAACAGTTTCAGGTTTTTGCAGAACCCCAGCGCGACCCGATTGAACGCACCTTAAGTGTAGCTTACTATGCATTTATAGATATTCATAAATATGAGAAGCAATTAAGCGACGAATATCACGCAGAATGGTTTCCTCTAAAAGAAGCTCCTAAACTTATTTTTGATCATGATTTTATGGTCGAAAAAGCCAAGCAAATGCTACGATATAAAGCTGCTTTGCATCCCATTTTGTTCGAGCTTCTTCCCGAAAAATTCACTATTCCGCAAATACAAACTCTTTACGAGAATGTATACGATACAGAGCTCGACAAACGTAATTTCAGCAGAAAGCTTTTATCGACAGGATTGCTTATCCGTCAGGATGAAAAAGATAAAGAAGGCTCTAAAAAAGGCGCCTATTATTATAAACTTGATCCAGCTATTTATAAAGATAAATTCCAGACGTTTTTGAATTTTATTCCAAATCCAACGGCATTCTTGTGATGGAATTGAAAACCAACATCAACCTGCCTTAATCAAAGAAGCAGCAGTGACGATTTTTTTTATCTCAAACAAATCGCTCTGAATTTATTTTTTTTTTAGAAAATCCTCTTAAGAATTTTAAAATTCAAAAAAATAAGTGTTAATTAGACACGAATACCACAATATGAATACTCACCCTTATGTTATCGGAGTAGATTACGGAACAGATTCCGTTCGCTCGGTTATAGTAGACGCTTCAAATGGAGCGGAAATAGCAGCTGCTGTTTATTATTATCCAAGATGGAAACAAGGCTTGTTTTGTAATCCGTCGGAAAACCAGTTCAGGCAACACCCTCTGGACTATGTTGAAGGGCTCGAAAAAACTATTAAAGAATGTTTATCGATCGCTGGTGCTGATGTTGCTAAAAACATTAAGGCCATTTCTGTTGACACTACAGGATCAACACCTGTGGCGGTGGACGAAACAGGAACTCCCCTTGCATTAAAACCAGAGTTCGAAAATAATCCAAATGCAATGTTTGTGCTTTGGAAAGATCACACTTCTGTAGATGAAGCCGCTGAAATCAATGCTCATGCTGAAAAGTTTGATACAAATTACCTTCAACTGGTTGGCGGCATTTATTCATCCGAATGGTTTTGGGCAAAATTACTTCACGTGTTAAGGGAAGATGAAAAAGTTCGGAATGCCATGCACTCGTGGGTTGAGCATTGCGACTGGGTTCCCTTTCTGTTGACAGGGGGAAACCAGGTATCAGAAATTAAACGCGGCGTTTGCTCTGCCGGACATAAAGCTCTATGGGCTGAAGAATTTGGCGGCTTACCACCGGATAACTTCTTTGCAAGTCTTGATCCTCTTTTAGCAGGATTCACTTCGAAAATTCCCGCCAAAACCTATACTTCCTCCGAGCAAGCAGGAACAATAAGCCCAGAATGGGCCGAAAAACTTGGTCTGCCACAAGACGTTATAATTGGAATCGGCGCGTTCGACGCACATATGGGTGCAGTGGGCGGACAAATTGAGCCTTATTACTTAAGTAAGGTAATGGGCACTTCGACATGCGATATGCTTGTTGCTCCTATCGAAGAAGTTCAGGGAACCCTCGTAAATGGTATATGCGGACAGGTGAATGGCTCAATTATTCCCGGGATGATCGGTATGGAAGCTGGTCAATCTGCTTTTGGCGACGCTTATGCCTGGTTAAAGAATGTTTTAGCCTGGCCGGTAAAAAATCTTTTGGCACAGACCCAATTAGTTGATGCAGAAACTGCCCAAAAATTGATCGATGAGGTTGAATCCAGAATTATACCTGAATTAAGCAAACGAGCAAACGAACTGCCTGTTGAAGAAGGTGGTGAGATTGCAATTGAGTGGTTAAACGGAAGAAGAACTCCGGATGCAAATCAATTATTAAAAGGAGCTTTCTTAGGATTAGATTTAGGCAGCGATGCTGTTAAAATATTCCGTGCCTTAGTTGAATCAACCTGCTTTGGTGCCAAGAAAATTGTAGACCGTTTTAACGAGCAGGGTGTTCCTGTTAAAGGATTAATCGGATTGGGAGGCGTTGCAAAGAAATCTCCATTCATCATGCAAATGATGGCCGATGTGTTAAACATGCCAATCAAAATACATAAGTCGGATCAAACCTGTGCGATTGGCGCGGCAATGTTTGCTGCCACCGCGGCGGGAATTTATCCGAAAGTTGAAGATGCAATGAATGCGATGGGACAAGGTTTTGATGCTGAATACCATCCAAATCCAGAGCGTGTGGCGATCTATGCGAAACGTTACGAACAGTATAGCGAAGCGGGAACTTTAGTCGAAAACTTCATTGCGGCGGAAACCGAACAATCCATCAATAGCTAGATTAAAGCATTAATGTAATTTTTTGACCTTTGACTTTTGATTTTTGAATTAATAAATGAGTAAGTATCAACATATTAAAGAGGAGGCTTATAAAGCCAACATGCAACTGCCAAAGCTTGGCCTGGTATTATTTACTTTCGGTAATGTAAGTGCAGCAGACCGTGAGCTAGGCGTTTTTGCTATTAAACCAAGCGGAGTACCCTACGAGGATCTTTCACCAGAAAAAATGGTAATTGTAGACTTTGAAGGTAAAACAATCGAGGGCGACCTTCGTCCATCATCCGACACATTAACTCATGCTGTTTTATACAAACACTGGGAGAAAATCGGCGGTATTGTACACACACACTCTACCTACGGGACGGCCTGGGCGCAAAGTCAAAGAGATATTCCTAACTATGGCACTACTCATGCAGATCACCTGACGGCTGACATTCCATGTGCTGCTCCGATGAAAGACAGCATGATTGAGGGAGACTATGAATACCAAACCGGTTTCCAGATAATGGATTGCTTCACGGAAAAAGGATTGAGCTATGAAGAAGTTGAGATGATTCTGGTAGGCAATCATGCTCCGTTTACCTGGGGAAAAACTGCAGACAAAGCTGTTTACAACAGTGCTGTATTAGAAACTGTAGCCAAAATGGCTTTATTGACCGAACAGATTAACCCAAGCGCACCACGTTTGAAAGATTCGCTTATTAAAAAGCATTTCGAAAGAAAACACGGACCTAACTCTTATTACGGACAGTAAGGGAAGAAGCACATAAAAATCGTAAATAAAAATTCGTAAATCGTAAATAAAAATAATGATCGACTTAAAAAAACTAGAAGTTTGGTTTGTAACCGGCAGCCAGGACTTATACGGCGAAGAAACTTTAAAACAAGTTGCAGCACATTCGCAAGAAATTGCCAGCTCTTTAAACAATGCGGCGCAAATACCTGTCCGCGTAGTTTTTAAGCCAACAGTTAAAAGCACTGAAGAAATTTATTCAATTTGTCAGGAAGCAAACGTAGCTCCGAATTGTATCGGAATCATCACCTGGATGCACACGTTTTCACCTGCGAAAATGTGGATCAACGGCTTGAAGATATTACAAAAGCCAGTTGCACATTTGCACACTCAATTCAACCGCGACATTCCATGGGGTTCTATTGATATGGACTTCATGAACTTGAATCAAAGTGCTCACGGCGATCGTGAGTTCGGATTCATCATGTCGAGAATGCGCATTAACCGCAAGGTAGTTGTGGGGCATTGGCAAGACTCAGAAGTACTGGATCAGCTGAACGCCTGGAGCCGTGCAGCCGCAGGATGGAACGATTGGCAAGGTGCAAGATTTGTTCGCTTTGGCGACAATATGCGTTATGTTGCTGTTACCGATGGGGACAAAGTTGAAGCTGAACTAAAATTCGGATTTTCAGTAAACACACATGGAATCGGAGATTTAGTATCTGTAATCAATCAGATCAGTGATGCTGAAGTAGATCGTTTAACCGCAGAATATGAAGAGCGCTATGCAGTAATGGACTCTTTACGCAAAGGCGGAGCACAATATTCATCTTTAAGAGACGCCGCTAAAATTGAACTGGGTATGAAATCCTTCCTGGAAGCAGGAAATTACAAAGGTTTTTCTGACACATTCGAAGACTTACACGGAATGGCTCAATTACCGGGTATTGCATCTCAGCGTTTGATGGGACAAGGTTATGGCTTTGCGGGCGAAGGCGACTGGAAAACAGCAGCATTAGTTCGTGCGATGAAAGTTATGGGTAGCGGACTTCCTGGCGGAAATGCCTTTATGGAAGATTATACTTACCATTTTGATCCTTCTAATCCTTTAGTACTTGGATCGCATATGCTGGAAATATGTGAGTCGATCGCTGATGGAAAAGCCAAGTGCGAAATTCATCCATTAGGTATTGGTGGTAAATCCGATCCGGTTCGTTTGGTATTTAATGTTGCTGCAGGTCCGGCGCTTAACGCTTCAATTGTAGACATGGGAAATCGTTTCCGAATGATTGTTAACGAAGTTGAAGCCGTAGCTCCGCAAAATGATCTGCCTAAACTGCCGGTTGCACGCGTATTGTGGAAACCATATCCAGACATGAAAACAGGATGTGCAGCATGGATTTTAGCCGGCGGCGCTCACCATACAGGTTATAGCCAGAACTTAACTTCAGAACATATGCAGGATTTTTCTGAAATGGCTGGAATTGAGTTTGTAAAAATTGGCAAGAATACTGAATTGTATCAATTCAAAAATGAGCTGCGTTGGAGCGAAGCTTATTATCAATTGAATAAGTCATAATTTCAAAATTAAATCCAAAGCAAACGGCCCGGCAATTGTCGGGCCGTTTGCATTTTTGAACTCTAAACTTTCCAAAAGTTCTAAACTTTTGGAAAGCTTATTATAACATCCTAGCCTTTCAACAACTCGTCCAAAAACGGATCGTCATAATCTTTAATAAACTTCAGGATATTCGGCAATCCTTCGAACTCATGTTCCTCGTGCATCGTGGTTATAACTACAGCCTTCATGCCAGCATTTAAGGCAGATTGTACACCTTTAGGATTATCTTCAAACACGATACAGTTTTCAGGTTTCACGCCTAAACCCTCAGCGCCTTTCATAAACGTTTCTGCATCGGGTTTGCTCTTTTCCACATGATCGGCACTTATCGTTACCGGGAAATACTCCCGGATATTAAGACCATCGAGCACATAATCGATATTAAACATAATGGCAGCAGAACCGATGGCCATTTTAATTCCCTGTTTATGCGATTTCTCCAAAAAGCTACCAAGACCTTTAATCAGCTGCAGATGCGGTCTGAAAGCATCCTGATATTTCTTTTCTTTCTCAAAAACGATCTCATTCATCTCCTTCTCTTCGAAGCGTCCTTCACCAAATACCCGAACAAGCATCTCCTCCCCTTTTCCATACATCTCCATTTTCACCTGCTGGCGACTTAAATTTCCACCCAGGTCATTATTAAGCACATCATGCCAGGCGTCTGTATGAAAGTCCATATCATCAATCATCGTCCCGTTTAAATCAAAAAGAAAGGCCTTTGTCATATTCTAGTTATATGGGTGCAAAAAGAGTAAAAACATTGGTAAAATCAAATGTTCTCTATAAATTAACCCAATGAAATGTATCTTTCAAATTGTCTGCGCTTGTTTTATTGCAGCAGTTTTTCTGCCGGCTAAGCTTTCCGCCCAAAGTACGGCCAGGAAACCAAATATCATTTTTATTCTGGCTGATGATTTAGGCTACGGAAATTTGACCAGCTATAATCCCAAAAGCCCTGTACCAACTCCAGCTATTGATAAAATGGCAAAGGAAGGAACCAAATTTACAAGGTTTTATGCAGGAAGCACAGTTTGCGCACCTTCCAGGGCGTCTTTAATGAGCGGCCAGCACATGGGTCACGCGTATGTACGCGGCAACGGTAACGTTTCCCTTCGCCCTCAGGATTCTACCCTGGCGCAGCAAATGAAGAAAAGCGGTTACACCACAGGCATGTTCGGAAAGTGGGGATTAGGATTAGAGAACGAGCCGGGAGCTCCGCATCTGAAAGGATTCGATAATTTTTACGGATACCTTCTTCAACGGCATGCACATTATTATTTCACCGACCATTTGTTTGAGATACAAAACAGCCAGCTGAAAAAAGTAAAATTAGATTCAAGTCAGTATACTCAGGATTTGATTGTAGACAAAGCGTTAACGTTTATCAAAGAAAATAAGGAAAAGCCTTTCTTTTTATATCTGCCAATAACACTTCCGCATGCCGAATTAAAAGTTCCGGAAGCATTGATGAAAAAATACCGCAACGCCGATGGAAGCAGTAAGTTCGGCCCTGAAAAACCTTTTTACCAAAAGGGACAATCGTACCATACGCAATTACAACCGCGAGCAGCTTTCGCTGCCATGATAGATAAAATGGACTATGATGTGGGGAGAGTGCTGCAGCTGGTGAAAGATCTCGGATTGGATGAAAATACGTACATCTTTTTCACCAGCGACAATGGTCCTCACCAGGAAGGTGGTGGAGATCCTGAATTTTTTAATTCGAGCGGACGATTAAGAGGCGTAAAAAGAGATCTCTACGAAGGCGGCATAAGAGTTCCGATGATTGTAAGAGCACCCGGAAAAGTTCCTGCCGGAAAGACCAGGGATGATATCTGGGCCTTTTGGGATATAATGCCGACTTTAAACGAACTGGGCGGTTCGAAAGCACCGCAAAACATCGACGGACTTTCTTTCGTTAATGCACTATCGGGAAAAGCCCAAAAGCAAAAGCATGAGTATCTTTACTGGCAGTTTAATGAAGGTGAATTTAAAGAAGCTGTATTGCAGGATAACTGGAAGCTGATCAGGTATAAAGAAAAAGGGAAAGCGGAAATTTTGGAACTTTATAATTTAAGTACCGATATAGCAGAAAAACATAACCTTTCCGGTAAAAATCCTGTAAAAACAAAAGCATTGCTTGCCTTAATGAAACAAGCAAAGAGTCCGGCAGAAAATTCTTTATTTAACTGGACTGAAGTAGAACAATAATATCGAAAATTAAGCGTAAGATTATAGAACAATTTCAAGGTTAGATAGAAGAGGGAATATATTATGTTTGAAAGATTAAAAGAATTAGTTTCTGAGTTTATCAATGGTTTAAAAAAGAGAGAACCGGAATTAATTCCAGTTCCTGTAAGAAATCAGCAGAGACGCTTTAAATAAAAAATGAGGCTAATTATTTAAGAGCCTGCACAATAAGTCTGGCCGCTTTTTCTGAAGCGCCGGGTTCGCCCATCCTCTCAGCCAGTTGCTGATAATTTATAAGCATCTGGCTGCGATACAGGGGGTCATGCAAAATAGCATTGAGCTCCTTCGTTAACGATTCAGTATTGCAATCTTCCTGTATTAACTCCTTTACTACAGGCATATCCATTATCAGATTCACCAAAGAAATATATTTTATTTTAACCAGCATACGGGCAATTCCGATGCTTATGGGATTTCCCTTATAAACCACAATCTGCGGAATGTCTAGAAGAGCTGTTTCCAGAGTGGCTGTTCCTGAAGCAACAATTGCAGCATCGGCATTTTTTAAAAGATTATAAGTCTGATTATATACCACTGGTACTTTATAATCTCCCACAAATTCCTGGTAATACTCTTCGGTAAATCCCGGGGCTCCACCGATTACAAACTGGTAATTCGGAAAATGAGGCAACACGCTCAACATCGCAGGTAAAATTCTTTTGATTTCCTGCTTCCTGCTACCTGGCAGCAGAGCAACAATTGCCTTCTCTCCTAAAGAATGAGTTAGCCTGAAACGCTCATCAGCTTTAAATGCTGCAATGGCATCCAGTAAGGGATTTCCAACGTAGTCAACTTCCATTCCCCACGACTTGTAAAAATCTTTCTCGAAAGGCAGAATACAGAACATTTTATCTACCACCTTTTTTATCTTCAGAACACGCTTCTGATTCCATGCCCACACCTTGGGTGAGATATAATAGAAAACTTTGATTCCCTTTTTTTTGGCAAATTCGGCGATCTTCAAATTGAATCCGGGAAAATCTATCAGGATTAGAACGTCGGGATTATGTTTTAGAATATCTGCTTTTGTATTCTTGAGGTTTTTAAGAATGGTGCGAATATTAAAAAGCACCTCTACAAAACCCATAAAAGCCATTTCAGAATAATGCTTCACCAAATCACCACCCTCGGCACGCATCAGATCGCCGCCAAGAAAACGAAAATGTGCGTTCTCATCCTCAGCTTTTAAGGCCTTCATTAAATTAGCTCCGTGCAAATCGCCTGAAGCTTCTCCTGCAATAAGATAATAGGTCATTGCCGCACTTTGTAATAAAAAAATATAAACGCACAAATAAATGTTGCTGATATAACACCCTTTGCGGTATTTTCCTTATACGACCTGAACAGATATCTAACCAATAAAAGATTTAATGCGACGCACCCTATATAGAGTAAATTGTCTTTTTCTAATACCTTTATATTCTTTTTGAGGATCTCTACGAAGAAGAACGCTATTCCTGGAAGAATCAAACCAAGAATTAACCCTAACCAAACATTATCACGCTTTAACATCGAATTTCCAGCTATTTAAAATTGGGATTGCATGGTGAGCCGTCAGATCGAACTGCACAGGAACAACCGAAACATAATCATTATCCAGCGCCCATACATCGGTATCTTCGCCTTTATCGCCCGACTGAAAAACTCCAGTGAGCCAGTAATAGTTCCGCTTATGCGGGTCCAGACGTTCATCAAACTCTTCGGCGTATTTAGCATTAGCCTGCCTGCAGATTTTGATTCCCTTCAACTTAGCGGCATTAGGGAAATTGACATTCAGCAATGTAGCAGGCGGCAGCCCATGTGTCAACACCTGCTGTGCTATTGTTTTAATAAATGGAACGCATCCTGAAAAATCAGCGTCGTAGGTAAAGTCGTCGTATGAAAAACCTATCGAGGGAATTCCTTCAATGGCGCCTTCCATTGCCGCAGACATGGTGCCAGAATACAAAACATTGATCGAGTGATTAAGTCCGTGGTTAATCCCGGAAACACATAAATCAGGTTTTTTGCCTTTAAAAACTTTATTTACAGCCAGTTTTACACAATCTACCGGAGTACCTGAAGATTTGTACATTTCATATTCCGGATAGATGTGTACTTTATCTAAACGAAGCGGTTTAGCAATTGTAATAGCATGCCCCGTACCCGACTGCGGCCCATCGGGAGCAACCACGACAATATTGCCGAGCGTGCTCATTGCATCCATCAGCACTTTAATACCTGGGGCATCAATACCATCATCATTCACTACCAAAATGGTAGGCCTATCATGTTTACTCAAAAGATTTCAATTAATTGATGATTGGCGAAATTACTAAAAAGAAATGGCCGGAGATAGACCATAGACCTGCGTTTTTTTAAACTCCTGTCTTAAATTCAGACATAGATCAGTATTGAAGGTGGGAAAGTTCCTTAAAGCGACGTAAAAGAGTTCTAAATCTACTTTTTATAAAGCTAGTTGTATAAGACAGTAATTCGTAAAGTCTACTCAGTACACTATCTAGGTTTTGTAAATCTATAAGGGTATAAAAATATATTAATATAGAATAGATAAGGTATATCTTTAAAGGGATGACTTAACTATACTTTATATATGCCTTATATATACTTTAACTATACTTTATCCTCCAGTCTGTCACAACTAAATAGGCCGAATGTCACATCCTAAAAATGGCTATACAGGTTTACTGATTATTAGGAATAGGGTTATACATGGTAAGCATTAATAGTAATAAACTTGAAATTTTCGACCTGATCACCGTTTAACCAAAAAAACCTGGCTTAACAACCAGGTTCTTAATCATTAAAAAGCTTAGAAATCGTAAGATTATAGACTTCTTAACCAGTCAATCACCCCTTCACGGGTTTTGCCGGTTTTATTTTGCAGGCGACCATAAAGTTCATCTTCTTTACCCTCTTCGTAGGTCAGGTCATCGTCGGTCAAATCGCCATAGGATTGTTTAATTTTCCCTTTAAGCTCGTTCCATTTTCCTTTTAATTCTAATCTGTCCATGTTTTTTATAATTATAGGTATTGAGTAAGAACAGGTATGAATACAAAAGGTTTTTGAATCGCCTTTTCATTTAGATCCAATAAGCTTTTAGAAACATTCTTAACCATTGATTGAGATTTATGAAAATTATGCCTGCACCTCTCAACTCTCCTAATCGTTTTATAAAAATTATTAATTTAGGGAATATTTTTTTTAATAACCTTAATTCTTTTCTCGCGTATAAAGGGGCTTAATCCTAAAACTTGCTCGTTTGCAGCAAATTACGAGAAACAATTAATATAGAAAGAATGCGATTGCCGAAACCCCGCCTCACACATGTATTTATTTTGTTTTTATGGATATTTATTCATTCAGTTTCGGATGGATTTGGGCAGTGCGATAATAATACCATAGCATTTGCTGGTAGCACCCCCATCCATAATGCCGCATGCGGAAATAGCGGATATCAACAAGTTGCAGGATCTGTTGCCACCGGAACAAATATTACCTATGGCTGGGAAGTCTCTTATGATGGTCAGCCTTTTGTAACATTAAATCCCGGAAGCCCTGTGACAAGCCAGACTCTACCGAAGGACGACATAACCACATTTATTTCACTTCAGAGCCCCAAATCGGCAACCTATAGAATCAGAAGAGTTGTATACAGTTCTTCTGTTCGATGTAGCGAATCTAATTTGGTTTATCTATATTTTTCTGAAAGTACAAGTACTGATTCTCCTGGAGCGATTAGCGGCACACCCCAGGTTTGCAGCGGTGCAAATGGAACCCTAACAGTGAACGGGCAAAACGGCAGAGTTCTCAAATGGGAATATCTCAATAATGACCCCAGTAGCCCTCTTTATAATACATGGGTAGATTTAAACAACAACGACAATCATCAATATTCCTATTCAAATTTAACTACGACAACCTGTTTTAAAACAACTGTTCAAAAAGTCTGTGGTACAGGAACGAGTGAATCGGCTCCGTTCTGCGTAATAGTAGTTCCTGAACCATCCATTAGCACACAACCAGCAAACACTTCAGTCTGTAATGGTGCCAACACGAGTTTCACCGTAGGAAGCGCTACTCCGGGTTGGAATTATCAATGGCAAGTAAATACAGGAAGCGGTTTCTACAACATTTCAGATGGAGTAGCATACAGTGGGGCTACAAGCCCGACATTATCCATTATGGGTGCTACTCTTGCAATGAATAATTATTCCTATCAGGTAATAATAAGCAGTATGTGTGGCAGTCCGGCCACTTCTAATGCTGCTACCTTGACCGTCAATCCGGCTCCCGTTATGGACGATCCAATTGATCAAATAGTCTGTAATAGCAGTGGAACAACTGCTATAACTTTTACGGGAACAGGTACAACTTATAACTGGACGAATAATAGTCCGGGTATTGGTCTGGCAGCCAGCGGTTCTGGAAATATACCATCTTTTACCGCTGTAAATACCGGAACAACTCCTATTATCGCCACCATTACCATTACTCCGGTAGCTAACGGATGTCCCGGAGCTACACAAAGTTTTACCATCACTGTTAACCCCACTCCTACCGTAAACGACCCCGGCGATCAGACTGCTTGTCACAATGGGGCGACAACTGCTATAACCTTTTCAGGCGCGATTGCTGGAACTTCTTACATGTGGACAAATGACGCGCCATCTATCGGTCTAGCAGCTAACGGGATAGGAAATATTCTTTCCTTTAATGCTGTGAATACCGGCACCAGTCCGGTTGTCGCTACCATTACGGTAACTCCGGTATTAAATAATTGTATAGGACCTTCTCAGACTTTCACTATTACCGTTTATCCAAGACCTACGGTTACTGATCCGCCCGATCAGATACTTTGCAATACCGCTACAACCACAGCAATAAGCTTTAGCGGAGCTACACTTAACACTACTTACAACTGGACAAACAACAATACTGCAATTGGCCTTGCGGCAAGTGGTTCTGGCAATATCAATTCGTTTACTGCGACAAATACAGGAACAAACCCGCTGGTCGCTACCATCACGGTTACTCCAGTAGCAAACGGATGCACCGGGACTGCTCAGACTTTTACCATTACGGTCAATCCTATACCTACGGTTACTGACCCTGCTGACCAGATCGTTTGCAATACGGCCTCTGTTAGCGCTATTGCCTTCAGCGGAACTGTTTCTGGTACTACCTACAACTGGACAAACAACAATACTGCCATCGGACTGGCTGCAAGTGGTTCTGGAAATATCAATTCTTTTACTGCAACAAATACAGGGACAAACCCTTTGGTTGCTACCATTACCGTTACTCCAGTAACAAACGAATGCACCGGGACAGCTCAGACTTTCACCATTACCGTTAACCCTACACCGACAGTTACTGATCCTGCTGACCAGATCGTTTGCAATACGGCCTCTGCTAGTGCTGTTACATTTAGCGGGGCTCTTTCCGGCACCACCTACAACTGGACAAACAACAATACTGCAATTGGCCTGACTGCAAGCGGTTCGGGCAATATCAATTCGTTTACTGCGACAAATACAGGAACAAACCCTATGGTCGCTACCATCACGGTTACTCCGGTAGCAAACGGATGTACCGGGACTGCTCAGACTTTTACCATTACCGTTAATCCATCGCCTACGGTTACTGATCCTGCTGATCAGATCGCATGCAATAACGAACAAACAACTGCTGTAACTTTTACGGGAACAGGTACAACTTATAACTGGACCAATAATAGTCCGGGTATTGGTCTGGCAGCCAGCGGTTCTGGAAATATACCATCTT